>JBMOKU010000010.1:0-20386 GCA_049324315.1 Bacillota bacterium
GGAACCCTAGGTTCCCTTCGACGACTGCTTCGCAGTCTGAGCACCCTCCTAAAACGGCAAAGGGGAATCCCCTCTGCACTCCCCCATGCATAGCAAATCATCTAATCATGATTTACTATACATGTGCAAAGCGAGTTTTGATGCAACCTGCAGCAAGCTTACAAACTCTAAGCCTCGTAACACTAGCAAATTGAAATCAACTAGCACAACGCATTAATTTATATTTTTTTGAACCTTTATTCACCTCTTCAATAAGGGTTCCTTTCCTGATCATATCCGCCATCAAATTCTTCATGACAATTTTTGCGTCTGTCACCTGTAATCTATTTTTACTCCAAAAAAGAGAGGCTTTCGTTCCATAGATAATTTCTTCAATTTCTTTACCTGTCAAGGTTCCCTGTGCTTGGAGCTCTTTTACAATTTTATTTTCACATTTTCTATATAATTCGTTTAATAATTCCTCATTTTTTCTCTGCTGCTTTACATATCCCCATGCCAGTAAAAACGTAATCGTTATGGCGAAAAGAAGTACTTTTAAGATAAAGCTAGTCATATCAATCCCTTGCCTTCTCTAGTATGATGAATTTGTTATTTCTTAAGATATTAATATACGTACCCAATCTCTCATACAACGGCTCTGCAGCTTCTCCAAATGTTGATTTCAGTATGCACCCAATCTCTTCTACGTTTCGCTTTCCGTCTATAGCCTTCCATACACAGCTTCCGTGGGCATCAAGATCAATCCTCATAACTTTTGGCGTTTTGAAAAATACCCTCACAATTTTGTCTATCATACCTTCTCTAGGTATAATAATTTGGACAAGTTCCTGGTCATTGGTTTCCCATCTTTGTGCCGTATTTATTTTCGGTATCAGTTCTAAAAAGTTGTCATCCTTTTTAATTTTATTCCCCATGACTACACCTCTATTTTATATGTTGAAGAGAGGATATGAAATACCCTCCCTTCCATTAAATTATCTTTCCTACTATTTCTATAGAATCGATATCCTATGCTTTAGTCAACTTTTCTAAGAATTGAGTTCTTAACCAGTGTAAATGTCAACACACCAAAGAATGCCAATGCACCGGCTTGTCCCAGATCAATTCCGAGAGCAAGTTCTACCCCAAACACTGCAAACACAGCCAGTAATATACCGACTAAACCTTCACCGGCAATTAAACCTGACGCGAATAGTATACCGGATTCAATTTTTTCTTTGATGCGCTTATCTTCTCCGCCTGCTTTTTCCAATTTCTTGTCTAAGATACCTCTAACAACTCCACCAACCATAATCGGTGTACTTAAGTGAATTGGAAGATATAAACCGATAGCAATCGGAAGAACCGGCAATCCCAATAATTCTACCGTAACCCCTACACCAACACCTGTAAATACAAGGGCCCATGGCAAGTTACCACCCATTACACCTTCGATAACCAGTCTCATCAGTGTAGCTTGTGGAGCAGGAAGTTCAGCTGACCCAAATCCCCATGCTTTGTTCAGTAATGTTAAAACAAGGCCGATAGCGAAGGCAGCTGCAACTGCACCAATAATTTCTCCGTACTGCTGTTTCTTAGGTGTTGCACCAACTAAGAATCCGGTTTTTAAGTCCTGGGAAGTATCCCCTGCCATAGCAGCGATAATACAAATAACAGCACCAACGGTCAATGTTGCAATCATACCTGTTTGTCCGTCATTCCCTGTTGCTTTGAAGACAATAGCTGTAATGATTAGAGTCGCAATTGTCATACCGGATACAGGATTGGATGAACTACCTACAAGTCCAACAATTCTTGAAGAAACTGTTGCAAAGAAGAAACCAAAGATTGCGATAAGCAGTGCTCCTGTAACACCTACAGGGATAACCGGTAACATCGCCATTGCCAAAACAACTGCTAAGGAACCGATTAAAACAAGTTTCATAGGCATATCTTGGTCTGTTCTTACACTATCTCCGTTTCCAACGCCGCCTGAGTAGTTTTTCATCGCATCTCTAAAAGTCTGAACGATTAATGGCAGAGATTTGATTAAGCTGAATACACCACCGAATGCAACAGCACCAGCACCTACATAACGGATATAATAATTCCAGATTCCCCAGTATCCCAATTCACTAATTGGTGCAGATGCAGGATACATAATAACATTTCCCATGCTTCCGATGTTTGCAATAAGCGGAATGAATCCAAACCATCCAAGAACAGCACCAGCTAACATGTACGCTGAGATTCTTGGTCCGATAATAAATCCGACCCCCAGTAGCGCAGGGAGAACATCTGCACCGATAGCTGCACCATTGTAACCAGGAATCGCTGTTTCTATTTCACTTGGGAATAATTTAAATCCATCTGCAATAAACTTGTATAATGCCCCTAGTCCTAACCCTGTGAAAGTAAGCTTTGCTTTTTCACCGCCTTCTTCACCGGCAAGCAGTACTTCCGCACATGCGGTTCCTTCCGGATAAGGTAAGATACCGTGTTCTTTTACGATCAAAGCTTTTCTTAAAGGTACCATGAAAAGTACGCCCAGGATACCCCCACATAAAGCAATAGCCGTTATTGACAATAAATTTGGAGCCCCTAGATTCCATTCTTGCATCCAAATAAAAAGTGCAGGCAATGTAAATATTGCCCCTGCTGCAAGGGATTCTCCTGCTGACCCTATTGTCTGTACCATATTGTTCTCCAATATGGACTCTTTTTTAAGTATACCTCTGATAATACCCATTGAAATTACTGCTGCAGGAATTGATGCACTTATGGTCATACCCACTTTCAATCCTAGGTACGCATTGGCTGCACCAAAAACAACTGCCAGCAGAATTCCTAAAACTAATGATGTTACTGTAAATTCTGGTAAAACTTTGTCTGCAGAAATAAATGGTTTAAATTCCTGCGTTAAACTGCTTTCTTTTGACATCTTACTACCTCCTTAGCTATGTATTATGCCAGATAGAAATAAACCGCTTCCATATTTTTAACATTCATAATAGATCGTAGGAATACGATTTCATTTCTATTAAGTGAAGACATTTCGTCTACATAACTAAGTATATGTATATTCGACATCCCTCTCAATATTTCGACGATTTTTTGAAATCTTCAGTAATTTTTGTAATTTTTCTAGCGATTATATTGACTTGTATTGGTGGATTATTAAGTTTTTTTAATATGTTCGCCAGTGGCTGACAAAGTTGGTTATCTGTCCATTATCGCTTTAACGTACACTCGCCTATCATAAAAAACCACAGCACTAATATTTCTTCAGCCTATACTTTTTCTATCGATTATTCATTCCACAAAAACAAACCACTTCTCAATCGAAGTGGCTTGTCATTTTATATATGTACGTATTTTTCGTTAACACTATTGTACTACAGCAAATCCTTTGTTCATCCAACCCGATGGTTCATTTGCCTTTGTACCCATCCCAGCATTTAATGAAACCGCATCATAGCCTAGCATTCTTAGACCTGCTACCGTTTGTCCTGCCGTCTGTCCGGTATAGCAATATACAATGATTTTCTTATCTTTTGGCAGTGTACCAAACTGCTGCTCCATTCCTTTTCCAAAAGGAATATTTATTGCGCCTTCAATATGACCCTTGGCATAGTCTTCAGACTTTCTAACAGACAGGAATATCACACTGTCATCTTTTCCATCTACCAGGGTTTTTGCATCATCTTCACTTATTTTATAGTTTGCATAAGTTGTTCCTTTTACATCGGCTAAACCTTTATAGTATGCATCAATGGCAGCCTTCATTTCAGGATTAATCTCTGTTGCAGCTGCAGGGAATTCATTTGCCTGTGTTTCAGTAATATCTGCGATTCCTTCAACCTTTGAAATCCCTAGATCCCAGCCTAGATTTACAGATTTAGCATCGAAACCTGCCATATTTAACAGCACCACCGTTTGACCAGCTGTCTGTCCGGTATAGCAGTATACCATAATCGTCTTATCCTTCGGTAGTTTATCCAGATTCTCACTGATGGCAGTTCCCCATGGAGCATTTACGGCACCCTTAACATGTCCTTTCTCATAGACATCTGGTTGTCTTATATCAAGAATAAACATATCTTCATTTGCTTTTACCTTTTCTGCAAAATCTTTTTCGCTGATTTTATAGATATCCTCCGGCATATTGGCAAAGTATGCATTGGCTGCCTCTTCAACAACATTGGATTCTTCTGCAGGTGTGACAGCAGGAGTTTCTTCCGCAGGAGCAGGTGCTTCCGCCACAGGTGCCTGAGCCGGCTCTGGCTTTGTTGCACATCCACCTAGTGCTAATACCAAGCTTAGTATTAACGTTACAATTAGCAAATGAATACCTAACTTCTTCATTTCTTCTCCCCCTCGCATAATCTGTTATTTTTTTGTCATGTTCATTATATCAAGCTTTCCCTTTATTGCATAAAACGTTTTGTTTATGTAGTATAAGTATTTATTATGGATATAATAACCGCTGGTAAAAACTAAAAGCGAAGCTTATGCTCCGCTTTTTAGCTTTATTCTATGAATTATCTTGCTGATTGGATTCCACTTTATTTCCCTCAGGAGCCTGTACCGGCAGTGAAGAATTTGCTGACCACTCGACCCAAGCGCCATCATACAGCTTCAAATTTCTATATCCTGCATTGTATAAGGCCAAATAAGTTTGTGCTCCTCTCATAGAGGTCTTACAATACATAATGATTGTTTTATCCGGTGTCATACCTTTTTCTATGTACTGGATTTTAACATTTTGTATAGACTTGAACGTTCCGTCCTTATAATTATTCTCGATATAATCAAATAAAATGGATCCGGGAATGGTACCTTCATCAAATTCTTCCTGTGTGCGGGTATCCAGTAATATGACATCCTTTTTAGGATCATTCACTTGATTCTTTACATCGTCAATCGTCGCAATCATACCGGTATTCTTTTCTTTTGCTGTATATTGAGATGCGGCAACTGGTGTTGCATCCATAGTTATTTCAGCACCAGCTTCCTTCAATGCCTTCCACCCACCGCTGACAACTTTTATATTTTCATGTCCATATACCATTAATGTCCACCAGAGTCTGGACGCATCCATATTATTCGCATTATCATATATGACAACCGTGCTGTCATTGGATATACCCTTTGCTCCTAAAACCTTCTCAAACTGCCCTTTGGGTGCCAGCATATTTGATACAGGAATATCGACGACGATATCACTTCGACTGATGTTTACCGCTCCATTCACGTGCCCTGACCCGTAATCTTCAGGCGTTTGCATATCAACCAGTACTACACCCTCTTGACCCAATAAATCAATGGCCTCTTTTGCTTCAATTATGTATTTTCCTTGCTCTTCTGTACTGGTCTCAACGGTACTGCATCCCACCGAAAAAATCATCTGACAAACAATCAAGGCAAATATAAGTACTTTCCATATTTTTTTCATGCAATGCCCCCCTCGTATTTCTGATAGTCATTGTTAAATAATGCACAATACCTTATTTTATTATACTTTATCTATAAGATACCGTGATATAAGAGTTTTAAATGTAGTATCCAATAATCAAATACAAATCTCTAACTCTCTCTAAAAGCTTCTTTCCAATATGTTATAATATTATCATTCGTTTATTTGTTTTGGCATAGGAGGCGGGATACTTTGCTTCATAAAATCTTCCGGAGAGAAAATTTTTCACTTAAAAACTGTGGCTACCTGTTATTCTTCATATACTTTGTTTTCCATGTTCTGACGCTGACCCGTTTTCCCTTTATGCATTCTGATGAATCATGGCTGAGCGGCCTTTCCAGAAACATTCTAGACACCGGCAGCTACGCAAGTACAGAGGCTTTTTTTGACCTTAAAACCCGCTACCCCCATGCCATCAAAATACTGTTTCATTCCCTGCAAGTACTCTTTATCCGCTTTTTCGGATATAGTCTATTCAATATGCGTTTCATTTCCTTGATTTTTGGGATGCTGGCGCTGTTCCATTTTCATAAGCTTTCAAAGAAGGTACTTTCCTCCACCACTTTAGCTTGGATGACAACCGTGCTCTTCGCCGTAGATATACAGTTCATCTATGCCTCTCATTTCGCCAGGCAGGAAATCATCTTGTTATGGATTTTGATCTACAGCCTATACTTTTTTTTATCCGGCATTAAAAACCCAACCTTCTCTCGTGACATATTGCTGGGCAGCATCATTGGCCTCAGTATCGGTATTCATCCCAACAGCTTCATCATTTCGCTTCCCATTGGCTGTATATATCTGTTTCATATTTATGGTACTTCGAAGCTTACCATAAAAAACTTGATGCTTTATGGATCTACTGTTGCACTATTTGCTTTAGGTTTTATCCTATTGAGCAAGTCCTTTGATCCCCACTTCATCCAACACTATTTATCCTATGGTCAAAGTGAGTTTGAAGTATTAAGTCCCATCACATCAAAGATCAAGCAAGTAAAGTTTTTTTATCTGAAATTGTTTTATGGTATCAGCGGAACGTATTATACACCCAATATAAAATTTCAATTTATACTCTTTCTCGTTTCAGTGATACTAGTCATATTAAAGCTGTTTGCTGCAAAAAATCATGCTGACAGGCAGTCCATAACCGCTGTCATCCTTTCCATTATTGGTATCAATATAGGTATTATCCTTATCGGTAGGTATAATCAAACCAGCATCATTTTTATCTTTCCCTTATTCTATGTCCTGATAGGCAGCCTCCTTGGAAGCTTACCTAAGCCATATAAGAACATTGTTTTTGGTTTTTTACTGGTTTTTCTTGTGGCTAACACAGGTATCCAGATGCAGCCTTACCTGGATAACCATTATCAACGATATTTGCAGGGAATTGAAAAGGGAGTGGATAAAGATAAAGAAGTATTGGCCAATCTAAACACGGAGTACTATTTTAATAACGGAAAGCTTCACGATTATAGGAATCTGGCTTTCTTGAGGGATCATGGCATGAGCTTTTCCGAATACATACACATAAATAATATCGAATATATCGTTTATCCTGAAGAAATGGATTTTATTTATAGGTCTCGCCCCATATGGAACGGCATCTATGGAAATCTGTTATATTATGAGGATATGCAGGCATTTCTGAATGAACATTGTGAATTGGTTCATGAATTTCAGGCACCTATATATGGCATGCGGATCGTTCGCTATGTGGACGATAAACCGTGGAAGATTAAAATTTATAAGGTATATTGATTAAATCGCATAATCATATTCTTTCCACTGTCGTCATATATGCCTAAGACATCATATGCCCGGGCAATATTTCGCTGCAGCTCCGCGCTGCTGTTTCCTTCGATGATCATGTACCCTGCCCGTTGGGTAGCATTTGTCATCTCTTTGATTTGACGACCTATGGAGAAATTATGCCGCGCTTGCAAGACACCGGGCAGTTGGAGAAGCCTATTCATATCATTTAGCCCATGAATCGTACAAGGACGGGCAAAATACATTTCTACAGATATTTTTTTCTCCGTACGATAGAGATCAAATTTTCCAAGTGCAGAACCATCATATTCTTTCTGGACTGAATGATCGATCACCATATCCAATATATTGACACCTGTCACCCTTGGGAGATATTCGTCCTCATATGCCCCTCCGATTCTTGCAGCGATTTCATTTACTTTGATGCCATCCTGACCAATTAGCATTTGAAAATATATGGGGCCTTCATGGATCCTAAAAGCTTTTACAATTTGTTCGGTGATGTCTACAATCTCTTCATAATAATCCTTCATGAATTTTGAAGGAAAATGATGACCGATGCAGACACCGATATGGGGATAATTGTTGTACGAAATCCGATCGACAATGGACAGGACAAATACCTCGTCATTTTTTACCCATCCGTTCACGGTAATCTCTTCACTCTCATAGAATTCCTCTACTAAGATTTCTTCTTCTCTTGAATAGCTTAAAACATCCTGAAAATTCTTTCGTATATCTGCAATCGTATCCAACTTATAAACCCCACGCTGCCCTTGGCTGTCCAAGGGTTTTATGACTACGGGGAGTCGAAGCTCTGCAAGATCCTGATCGTCAAAGTCAGCTTTGATAAATTTGTATTTTACAGTGGGAATATGATACTCCGTAAAACAGGTTTTCATTACCTTTTTGTTGGTAACGGCCTTTGCTGTATCTACATCTAAAAAAGTAGGCAGTTCTAAGGCTTCAGCTACCCTGGCAGCCGTATAGATAGGCTGGTCGGTACCTACTGTCATCACACCGTCAATATTGTATTTCTTCCCGATCTGAATATTTCCTTCTATGTCAAAGGTGCTTGTATTTTCGCTGCAGTCTGCCAGCTTTTTTCCTGGAGCATTTTCCAAATAATCTGAGACAATAACAGTATGTCCCTTCTGTTTTGCATGGATAATTGCGTTTAACTGACTGTTACTGCCGCCTAAAATCAATAATTTCATATCTATTTCTCCCCCTTATAGCTGCCTATCTCGAATTTCAAACTGCGGATGGGATGAACAGTTCAGATACTTGAAAAAAGACGAATAATAGATGGCCAGCTTACTATACAACACAGCCAGCTTCAAAAATGAATAATTTGATTTTCCATATATCCTTGCAGCATGGTCAACAGAGACATTAGCAGCATTTCTTGTCACTTTAAAAATCATTGGTGCTAGATAGACAAAGGATGTTTTATCTTCAACGATTTTCGTGACAACATCTTTACGGAGCCCTCGAAAGCTGCTGACTTTTATCCCTTTCGGTTTTTTACATATCCGATTTAACAAACGGTCTATCATCTTTGTACCGATATTTCTGTAAAAGGGATGTTTCTTTTCATCGGGAATACCAAAAACGACGTCATAGCCCTTGTTCAGCTTTTCATATAGCTTTTGAATCTCCTCCGGAGGATGCTGCAGATCATCATCAATGGTAAAAACAAACCCTCCCTGGGCAAAATGAAAACCACACATCAAAGCATTTTGCTGTCCAAAATTCCGGGAAAGCCGAATGCTTTTTACTCTCTCATCTCTTTCATGCAATGCTTTACATACCTCATAGCTTTGATCTTCACTGCCATCATCAATCAGTATTATTTCAAAGGCTTTTCTTGGCAATTGATCCATAGCACTGCATATTCGGACATATAATTTCTCTAACGTTTTTTCACTGTTATAAACAGGTACAAGAATAGATATCTCTGCGGACATGCTATATCGTCTCCCCTTCTTTTATGCTGGAGACCAGTTGTTTCACCACATACACCAAAGCTTCTTCGGTCATGGAGGTATACATGGGTAATCTTAAGAGCGTCTTACTCACTTTTTCCGTCACAGGCAGATCATACCTATGATAACCGTATCTCTGCCCCATAGGCGAACTGTGGAGTGGGACAAAATGGGTTGCTGCTGCTATCCCCTTTGATGCCAGTTTTTCTTTAACACGATTCCGAGTCGCTTCATTCTTAAATCGTATGTAATAGAGATGATAATTGGACTGGCATGGCTCTGGAATGGTAATGGTTCTAATATACTCTTCCTCTACCAGACTTTTTAACTGTTCCGTATAATACTGATGAATCCACTGACGGCAATTCCTTATGTCTTCCAGATTTTCCAACTGTGCCGCCAGAAATGCCATTAGCAGATCCGAGGGGGTATAACTTGACCCTATATCCACCCACTGGTATTGTTCAACGTCTCCTCTCATAAAAGCCTTGCGATTTGTACCCTTCTGCCACAGGACCTCTCCTCTATTCAGAAATTCTTCATCCTGGGAGTTCAAAAGAATTGCACCACCTTCACCACTGGTATAATTTTTGGTCCCGTGAAAGCTGTAGCACCCTATATGGCCCCATGTGCCCAAATATTGATTTTTGTATTTTGCATTGACTGCCTGTGCCGCATCTTCAATTACGTATAGTCCCCAGTCTCTGGCAATATTCATAATCTCATCCATTTCGCACCCGATCCCGGCATAATGAACGGGAATAATGGCTTTGGTCCTGCTTGTAAGTTTTCCAAGCATATCATCTAAATCCATGGTTAAGGTCGTATCTTTTATGTCTACAAAAACAGGTGTGGCTCCCCGCAGCATCACTGCATTGGCCGTGGAGGGAAAGGTATAGGATGGCATAAGCACCTCATCTCCGGGCTTGAGGTCAATAAGTATAGCAGCCATTTCCAAGGCATGGGTTGCAGAAGTAGTCATGAGTACTTTTTTTGCCCCAAATTCTTTTTCTAAAAAATGCTGCACCATTTGTGTATAATAGCCGTCTCCGCTGATACATCCATTTTTTATGGCTTCATGCACAAAGGCTGCTTCTTTTTCGGTATGGTAAGGTATATGAAAAGGTATGTTCATCATCGTTCACCACTTATGATTTCGTTATTGATCCTGAATAACAGTTGATTAGCATATTGATAAGACGTAAAGGTCCCAGCATCCACCCATTCACCCTCCAATAGATCATAGGTTAATTCCTGCCGGTGAATATAGAGATTGTTTACTTCCGAAATCTCCCATTCTCCCCGTGGCGATGGTTGTGTTTCCCGGATTATGTCAAAAACGTTTTTGTCATACATATAGATACCGGTAACAGCATATGGACTTAACGTATGTGTAGGCTTCTCCTCGATCCCCACAATTTTGTTGTTATTAAGTATCGCTACGCCGAATCTTTCAGGCTGCGTTACCTTTTTTAATAAGACCTTTGCACCTTTTTCCTGCTGATGGAATTTTTCAACATAAGGCCTGATGGTATGAGAAGCAATATTGTCCCCTAAAACCACCGTTATAGCGTCATTACAGGCAAACTTCTCTGCCAGAAGCAGCCCATGGGCGATTCCCTTTGCTTCTCCTTGAACCTTAAAGGTAAAATGGCAGCGCCAGTTTCTTTCCGCTTTCAGTAAACATTTCATCTCATCAACATATTCCATGGAAGTAATGATGAGAATATCTTCAATGCCTGCAGAAATCAATTGACGTATAGGGTGAAAGACCATTGGTTCCTTACCTACTTGAAGTAAGTGTTTATTGGTTGTTTGGGTTAAAGGATATAATCTTGTCCCCTTTCCACCTGCTAATACGACACCCTTCATATCCATGCCCCCGTTATTTTTCTATTACATGATTTCCATGGTCAAGGTACCACCGGATCGTCTCTTTTAGTCCTTCTTCAAAGGTATACGTAGGTGACCACCCTAGGCGACTCTTTAATTTTCTTGCATCGACAGCATAGCGTCTGTCATGTCCTTTTCGATCTTCCACAAACTGTATCAATTCTTCTGTTATTTTTATCTTCTTTGATTCGTCCTCTATCAATTCCTTCAGGAAATCAATAATCTGCTTTGCCACCTGAATATTGTCCCTTTCTTGATTGGCTCCGATATTGTATATTTCTCCATCGACTCCCCTATTTGCTACAAGGTCGATGGCACGGCAGTGATCTTTTACATGGATCCAATCACGGACATTTCTTCCATCGCCATAGAGGGGAAATCTTTGCCCTTTTAGACAGCGGCTTATGATTAGAGGAATGAGTTTTTCTCCATGTTGATTCGATCCATAGTTATTCGTGCTTCTTGTAATATTCACCGGTAGACCATAGGTTTTATAAAAGGAATATACCAGCATATCCCCGGCTGCTTTGCTGGCCGCATATGGATTATTGGGCGATAGATTGGACTGCTCGGAAAAATATCCATCATCTTCCAGAGAACCATATACTTCATCCGTGGATATTTGTATGTATTTTTTCACCGGATATCGAAGGGCTGCCTGCAGCAGATTGTGTGTCCCCAATACATTTGTTTCCACAAAAAGATGGCTGTCATCGATACTTCGATCTACATGGGATTCTGCAGCAAAATTAATGACAATATCCGGTCTATAGGTTTTAAATATTTCCATCATCAGTTTACCATTACAGATATCTTCTTGTATAAATGTATAGCCTTCATTCCCCTCGACTGTTTTCAAATTAGCTAAATTACCTGCATAGGTCAGTTTATCGACATTGATAACCTTACTATTTTTCTTATGATGAAATAGGTACTGAATAAAATTTGAGCCAATAAAACCCGCTCCGCCCGTAACAAGATAAACTGTCATTCTTATCATCCCTTTGGTGTTCATCAAAAATCTCTATGAAATAATCCTGTAAACTAGATTCCATTACTGATATAATAGCATCAAGAAGATAAAATTTTCACAATTTTATAATAGTGAGGCGATTATCTTGAAAATAATTGACTGTCTAGGTGAAATATGTCCTGTACCTGTCTTACGCATTAAGGATGCTTTACGAACGATGAAATCCAATGATTCCATCAAAGTCGTTACAGACCACAGCTGTGTACAGCAGTCCATCATCGATCACTTCAGTAAAAGTACCCTTCATGTCGTTTGTGAAGAGGTTATGAACGGCATTTGGGAAATTGTCATTACGAAAATCTAGCAAAAACTCTTTTCTCCGATTTGTTTAAGATAATTGATAAAATTCTTTACGTTGCTGCTGGTATATTTATCTTTTCTATAAATCAGATAAATGTCATAGCTCATATCAAAATCCACTATTTGAATTTGTTTTAGTTGTTTTGTATATAATTCTTTCTTTACGGAGATATAAGGTACGATGGATAACCCATAGCCTTTAATCACGGCAGATTTCACAGATTCTGTTGAATCCAGGCATAGAAATACATTGCATCCGTCTATGCTGTATCCCAGGTTGCGCAGATAGGAATTTAACTCTTTTCTTTGACGAAACTTTTCTTGAAGCATAATTAGTCGGTGGGTTAGCAGCTCTTTCAGGTTGATATCCTGTTGAATCGGATAATCCTCTGTAGCAATTACGACGAGTTTATCCACGCCAACTTTGGTGTAGTGGAGGGTTTTTTCTTCCGGCCTTCCATAAATAAATCCAATATCACAAACTCCATTTAATACATTTCTTTCTACATCCTCACAGGTATTGGTTGTAAGACTAAATGATATTTCAGGATATTTTTCTTTTACGTTATACAAAGTACAGGGTAAGGCATAAGTTCCCAGTGTCAAAACAGAATCAATTCTAATGGTACTATGGTTTTTACTCACTTCTTCAAGGTCTTCAAGCATATTGTCGTAGGCTTTAATAAGATTTCTGGCATATTTCTCAACAATATGTCCGGCTTCTGTCAACTCCACCCCTTTATTACTTCTGATCAACAGCTTATGTCCCAGCATTTCTTCCAATTTCTGAATCTGCTGGCTCAGTGCCGGCTGCGATATATGAAAATTATTGGCTACTTTTGATATACTCCTGGTGGCGGCGACTTCATTAAAGTATTTAAGGTATTCTATTCTCAAGCTTCTCCCCCCTTTTCATGTCATACATGTCCCTTTCTTGTTATTTTTCTATCAATATTATAACACATATTCTGCCATAAGCTGCTCTTATATCCACTTTTATATCATAACTTATCGTTATAGTACATAACCATATCAAATGATACCTGGGTTTTTACCTATGCTATAATCAAATTAGTCTTTATTGTTAAAAATGTATCGATACTGAGGAGAGTGGTGCTATGTCTGAAACGAATGAGAGTAGTCGTGCTTCATCAAGAGGAAGGGCTAGAGCTGATAAGAAGCCGAAAAAGAAACAGCTTCCTTATGGTATTGCTCTTTTGATAGGGATGATTGCTTTCGGAATCTATCTTACATCCATCTCAGCCAAACTGGGACTCTTCTGGATTTTGGGAACTGCCTTCGGGGTAATTCTTCAAAAGTCAAGATTCTGTTTTACAGCATCTATGAGAGATCCCTATCTCACAGGAAGTACAACCATCACAAGGGCTGTCTTAATTGCTTTTGCAATAACCTCCATTGCTTTTACGGCAGTGAAATACGGTTACTATGTAAAAGGATTGCCGATACCCGGTCAAGGATATATCGTGCCTGTTAGCTTGGCTACTGCAGTCGGTGCTTTCATGTTCGGTATTGGAATGGTCATTGCTGGTGGGTGTGCCTCAGGAACATTGATGCGTGTGGGCGAAGGTTTCTTAATGCAAATCTTATCCTTGTTTTTCTTTGTCATCGGTTCTTTATGGGGTGCCCATGATTTAGGCTGGTGGAAACTCAATTTCATTCTGAAAGGCCAAAAAATATTCCTACCGGATGTTTTCGGCTGGTTTGGGGGTATCATCGTGCAGTTATTGCTTATCGCAGGACTCTATATCCTTGCTGACAAATGGGAGAACAGAAAGCAAGAACTGCACGAATAAGCAGCACGTCAAGTAATTTAAAACTATTATGCTAAGGGGGAAAATAATAATGAAAGAAGTAATGTTAGATTGTTTAGGAGAAGCTTGTCCGGTACCTTTGGTAAAAGCAGAAAATAAAATGAAAACACTGGAAGTTGGCGATGTTCTGATCGTTCAAATAGACCACAGCTGTGCCATGAAAAACGTTCCGGAGTGGGCCCGTAAGGAAGGTCACAATGTAGAGATCGAAGAAGTCGATGATGGTGAATGGGAAGTTATTATTGAAAAAACCAAATAGCCGGGTTTGGAGGTGAAACCTTGGACATTTATAAAAACAAATTTTATCAACTATGGATAAAAAATGCTTGGACCTATGTAACCGGTGCCGTCCTATTATCACTTTTTCAGATTGTAACCCTTGTAACAACCGATGACCCCTGGGGTGTAAGCGGCCCTTTGGCAAACTGGGGTGCATGGCTGTATCAAGCCATTGGAGGCAATGTAGATAAATGGTACTATTTCAGCAGCAAGGGGGCACAGGCTACACTAGAAGCAGGTTTTCTAAAGGACCCGGGCTCCATAAGAAATCTTGGCGTTATTTTTGGAGCGTTACTGGCAACCTTATTGGCATCTCAATTCAAGATCAAGAAAATCAAATCCATAAAACAGGTTTTTGCAGCCATCATCGGCGGTTTACTCATGGGGTATGGTGCCAGAATCGGATTTGGCTGTAATATAGGTGCCCTATTTAGCGGCATATCCTCACTTTCCTTATCCGGTTGGGTATTTGCAGTATTTTTGTTTCTAGGTGCCATGGTGGGCAGCAAGCTGCTGGTAAAATACTTCATGTAATCCGAGGAGGATGAAAAATGGAAAAAAAAGTGGAAACGTATGACGTGGTGATTATCGGTGGAGGTGCTGCAGGACTTACCGCGGCAATCTACTGTGGTCGTGCCCGGCTAAAGACTTTACTGATAGAAAAATCTCTTGTGGGAGGCTTGGCTACATATACCAATGAAATTGAGAATTACCCCGGCTTCCCTGATGGTGCAACAGGGCTGGGCCTTATGGAACTCTTCCATAAGCAAGCGAAAAAATTCGGTGTGAAATTTAAACTGACTGATGTCAAAGCCGTATCCCTGGAAGGTGAAACAAAAGTTGTAGAGACCTTCCGAACAAACTATGAAGCAAAGGTTGTCATTGTGGCATCCGGAGGTAAACCCCGATTGACCGGTGCTAAAGGAGAAGAAAACTTCCTGTATGATAAGGGAATCTCCTTCTGCGCCACCTGTGATGCTGCCGCAAATACGGATAAGACTGTTTTGGTTATTGGCAGTGGGGATGCCGCCATTGAAGAAGGCATGTTCCTTACGAAATTTGCAAAGAAGGTCATTGTTTCTGTCCTTCACGATGTTGGAAAGATGGACTGTAACGAAATAGCCAAAGAGCAAGCCCTCTCCAATCCAAAAATGGAATTTATCTGGAACACCGTTGTCCATGAATTCACAGGAGATGAGCGTCTCAAACAGGTTATCCTAAAGAATCTTAAAACCAATGAACTCATCCCGGTAGATGTTGATTCTTGTTTCTTATTCATTGGATATTTACCAAACACGGAAATCTTTAAAGATATACTCCAAATGAATAAAGGCGGATATCTTATCACCAATGAAAAGATGGAAACAAATATTGAAGGCGTATTCGCTGCCGGTGATGTTCGGGACAAATTTCTGAAGCAAGTGGCTACAGCCGTAGGGGATGGTGCCATAGCGGGTTATGGTGCTGAAAAATACATAGCTGAAAGTGAAATCTTCCATCATCAAATCATGCAAAACGAAATACCGGGCATGGTCTACCTATACAATGCTGTTGATCCTAAATGTAGAGAATACCTTCCTTTGATAGAAAAATTAGAAGCTGACAACAAAGGCCGGGTCAGAGTAACGAAAGTAGACATTTATAAATCTGCCGGTATTGCCAACCGACTGGGTATTAAAACTGTACCTACCGTGGTAACCATCAAGGATGGTAAGATTGATAAAATCATCAATGAAAATATCAGTGAAGATGAAATAGCGGCAACAATAAAATAATAAATGCAATATAAAGCAGGAGTAGATCAAAAGGAATCCGCTCCTGCTTTCTTTTTAACCTCTATACAATATTTCTTGGGAAATATCCGACAAGCTGGTACATCCTGTCATAATCATGGCTTCCTTCAATTCTTCCCCGATTTTTTTCGTGTATACAGCTACACCTTCTGCACCGCCGCCGTAGGCTGCTATGGCATAAGGCCTTCCAATTAATACGCCGTCTGCACCTAATGCAAGGGCTTTTAGTACATCTAAACCGCTTCTAAATCCGCCGTCGATCAGTATCTTCATTTTTCCTCCCGCTGCTTTTACGATCTCAGGCAGCATCTCAATGGTTGCAGGAGTATGATCCAGTACTCTTCCTCCGTGATTAGAAACGACAATACCATAGGCACCTGCCTCCAGCGCTTTCTCCGCACCCTTAGGTGTCATAATTCCTTTTAAAATAAAAGGAAGATTTGTTGAGCCAATGATCTCCTTCAGCTCAGCAACCGGCTTGGGACTTACCGGTTTTCCTGCCATTGCCAAAATAGCAAGACCTGCTGCATCAATATCCATAGCTACTGCAGCAACTCCGGCATCTTCAGCAGCTCTTAATCGCTTCATGACTTCAGGGATAAGCCACGGTTTAATCGTTGGGATACCTATACCTTCACTTTCTTCTATGGCCTTTACCGGGTCCATAAAAAATTCGTCTTTTACACCATCGCCTGTAAAACCGATGGAACCTGCCTGTTTACATCCCTCAACAATAGCCTTTGCATATTCATAATCCGTTAGTTTGTCTCCATAGCACGGAATCAATCCCCCAATAGGTGCTGCAAATATAGGGTATTGAAAAGTCTTGCCAAACAATGCTGCAGATGTATCTACAGGTTTTGCATCATATATGGTATCCATATGTACCTTAATTTCCTGAAGCTTTTCAAAATTTCGGATAAATCCAACGCCGGATGCCTTACCTCCTACACCTGGAATTTCTCCTCTACATGCCTTTCCATTACATTCAGGGCACACCCTGCATTTAAATCCTGATATTTTTTTCGCTTCCTGCATAATTTCTTGAAAATTCATAGCTTGCACCTCACTCAATTAAATTTTAAAGTACTTCTCATTCATCTAACTCTTAGGTCATACAAATCTGTTCTTCTATGCTGTAATAAAGGCAATTCTTTTCTTATTTTTTCAACCCTTGCCAGGTCAATATCACCATAGAGGATGCATTCTTTTTCATCAGCCTGGGCAGTGATTGTACCCCATGGATCTGCTATGGCAGAATACCCATAGGCATGATAAGAGGCCTCCATATTTCTTGCCGGAGAAGCCGCAGCAAAATACACTTGGTTGTCTAACGCTCTGGCCCGTATCAAAAGATCCCAATGGGCTGGTCCCGTTGTCATATTAAAGGCAGCAGGAACAATGATAACCTGTGCACCTTCCAGTGCCATAAGCCTCATGAGTTCAGGAAACCGCATATCATAACAAATGGCAACACCAACTTTACAGTATTTTGTGTCTACCACAGTTATATCGGTTCCGTATCCTAAACTATCTGACTCTTTAAATCGAATACCACCTTCCACATCAATGTCGAAAAGATGCATTTTTCGATGCTTTCCAAGCAGTTCCCCATCTGGGCTAAAAATATATGAAGTATTATAAATAGCTTCTCCATCTTGCTCGGGTATAGATCCACCTATGATATAGACATGCAATTCCTTCGCTAAGCTTGATAACATCCTTGTGGTATCTTTCCCATAGCTTTCGGAAAACAAGGGAAAGTATTTATTCTCATAAGGACAGTTAAACATTTCAGGCAGTGCGATGATATTACTGCCATGACTTGCCGCTTCTCGGATCATTTTTTCAGCACGAACGAGATTCTGCTCTTTTTCATCCATTACCAACATTTGGCAGATACCTAAACGAAAACTGGTCATGTTCTCACCTCTCCATCTGTATATTTATGCTAGTACTATTATAAATCAAAAATCTTTTCAGAAAAACAAAAAGATACCCGAATAGATCATTCGGATATCTTTTTCTATTTTCAAACTTGTTAATACTTTGGTTTCATAAACATCTGGGTCCAATAAGCAGTTCCTTTGGAATTTACTGCATAACCCACACCAATCTCTGTGTAATTCTCACTTAATATATTTTGTCTATGCCCGGATGAATTCATCCATCCCTTTACTACTTCTGCCGGTGTCTTCTGTCCCATGGCGATATTCTCTCCGGCATATGAATATTGCAAGCCAAAGCTTTTCATCATATCAAAAGGCGAACCATAGGTTGGTGATGTATGGGAAAAATATCCTTTGTCTCGCATATCCATGGATTTATATCGCGCCACTCTTGATAATTCCCAATTTTCTTTCAAGGGCTTCAGCCCTACCTTACTTCTCTCGACGTTTACTAATCTTACAACTTCCAGTTCATATTGTCTTCCTACAGGCTGGTCGGGTATATTAATACTCATCCCAGGGTAAATCAAATCAGGATTCTTCAGCTGTGGATTTGCGTTGATTAGTTCAGATACGCCGACTTCATATCTTACCGCTATTTTCCACATCGTATCGCCGGAAACCACCGTGTGAGTTTTGCCCGCAGCTTGCACAGATATCGGTGATGCCACGGAAAACATTAAGAACGACGCAATCACTGTCGTTATCAATTTTTTTCTCATATGCATTCTCCCCTCTCTATAACAAGGATACCTTGTTCTGCCTACGAGATAAACCCTCAATATATGGCACACAAAGCAGAATACGCCAATTTCATGTTTGGTAGAACAAAAAAGACCACCACAAAACTGTGATGATCTAACGATCTGTACGATACTATTTAATAGCTGATATATAAGGCTCCAAGACCTGCATAGGTACCAATGGTGGGTCCCATGGTGCTGATAATAATCTCTTTTGGATTGATCTCTTCCTTCAGCATTTTTACAAACTCCGCCAGTCTTTCAGCACAATCGGTATGGGTAATCCCAATCACACTCTGGGAAAAATCGATATTCTTCTCCTTAATCCTATTAATCATATATCGAAGTGCTTTCTTTTCTCCCCGTACTTTCTCCAACACTTTAACATACCCGTCCTCTTTATCAATATGAACAACCGGTTTGATGTTCATCATGCTGGCTGCAATATATTGAACTTTACTAACCCTACCACCCTTTACGGCATTTTCCAGGGTTTCTAAGTATACCAGCGTATCCATTCCGTCTCGATACTCCGTCAACTTATGAATAATCTCGGATATAGACAGACCTTTTTTTACCAATTCACATGCTTTTAAAACCTGGAGTCCCACCCCCATCGAACCATTTCGTGTATCAAAGGTGGTAACCTTTTCCTCCAAACTGTTTCGTATCATGTTAACGGTTTGATAGGTACCACTTAATACAGAGGATAAATTAACAGAAAGGACATGCTTGTATTCCTTCAGGCTTTCTTGAATTAGATTCAACACGTCTCCCGGTGACGGCTGGGATGTTTTCGGCAGGTTCTTTGATTGTCTGCACTTTTCATAAAATTCCTGATGGCTAATCGTGACACCATCCTTGAAATATTCACCATCTATTTCGATGTGCAGCGGTGCTACACCGATATCATACTTTTGAAGCAAGTGTTCAGGCAAATCGCAAGAACTATCGGTTATTATTCTTATCGACATAACAGCATAACCCTCCTAATCATTATATATATAATGTATATGATAGAAGGGTTATTTACAATGCTTTTTTACATTCTTCCTGCTTATTTTATCTATTTCGACATTAGGCATTACAGAGGACAGATCCCCAGTCCGAAAAAAACACACCGGACAGTGGATTAGTTTGAGACCACTGAAAAAGTACTACATCGTCCAGGACAACACATGAGGACAGGGCCCCAGTCCGGCAAAAAAACCGCCGGACAGCGGACCAGTCCGAGACCACTGAAAAACGATGTAAATAAATGTAAGTCATTAAGTATTAATTGAATAAAAAAGCAAAAACCCCCTTAATTTGGTATAATGGAGTTGACAAGAAACCATAACCAAAAGGG
>JBMOKU010000011.1:0-19959 GCA_049324315.1 Bacillota bacterium
TTTACCTTCTCGCTTAGCACCCTGCATTACTGCAACGCACCGAGATTGGCTACCCAGCTCACTGGCGATTACTGGGACGGGACTTTCACCCGCTAGTGTAGTCCAGCTTCGCTGGACGCACCAAAAATGAAAAGAAATCGTTCAGATCCATAAATTGAACGATTTCTTCTATTCTCTTTTATTTTTGATTATCTAGTTTTATTCTCAATTTTTCCAACATATCAGCTGTCATGGAACTTAAATCATAGGATGGTTTCCAACCCCATTCTTCACGGGCATCCGAATCATCCAGCGAATTTGGCCACGATGCCGCAATGCCTTGCCTAACAGGATCCACATCATAAACCATCATAAAGCCAGGAACATGCTTTTTGATTTCCATGTATATTTCTTCTGGATTAAAACTCATGGCTGTAACATTAAAGGCATTCCTGTGCTTCAGTTTTGCAGGATCTGCTTCTAATAAATCTGTGATTGCCCTTAATGCATCCGGCATATACATCATGTCCATTTTGGTATCCTTATCGATATAGCATGTATATTTTCCTTTCTTTAATGCCTCATAGTAAATATGTACAGCATAATCAGTGGTTCCACCGCCTGGAAGGGTTTCATAAGAAATTAAGCCTGGAAATCTTACGCCCCGGGTATCTACACCGAATTTTTGATAATAATAGTCACACATTAGCTCTCCTGCTACTTTTGTCACCCCATACATCGTTGTTGGCCGTTGAATGGTATCCTGTGGTGTAAAATCCTTTGGTGTTGACGGGCCAAATACAGCGATAGAACTAGGTGTAAAAACAGAACAGTTTAATTCCCTTGCTACTTCCAATACACTTACCAAGCCATTTATATTCACATCCCAAGCCAAAGCTGGGTTTGCCTCTCCTACAGCTGATAGAATAGCAGCCAAATGAACAATTGTATCTACCTTATATTTTTTCACAGCATCTGCAATCTGCTGAGCATTCGTCACATCTACAATCTCAAACGGTCCTCCATCAATCACTTTTACGTTCTCATCTCGCGTCTTACTGCTGGCAATTACATGATTATCCCCATAGGTACTCCTCAAAGCCATGGTAAGTTCAGAACCAATCTGACCTAAAGCACCGGTTACTAATATTTTTCGCATTTCATCCACTCCCCTTTTTCACATTTTTTAGGAAAAGGTTATCCTAGAGATACAAAAAAATAACGTAAGCAATAGTTTAGCCTATGTTGACCAAAAAAATACAATAAATTCATGTTCTTCTTAAATTATACACTTTTTGTGTAATATTTCAACAAGACAATTAAGTCCTTTTCGTAACAGATTAGATACAGTTCAACAAATGATTTTCTGAGCATTTTTCTCTCCTTTCCTGCTATAATAAATATAATAGAAAAAAAGGAGGGTTCCAATATGCCTACAACACCTGAAATTATCCTTCGTTTATCTTTGGCATGTATCCTTGGAGGATTGGTAGGACTTGAGAGAGAAACGCTACAGCGTCCTGCAGGTTTTCGAACCCACATATTAGTGAGCGTTGCCTCGGCTTTGGTTACACTGACAAACTTGTTTTTGTTAGAGCACTACAGAAATATCTCAACACTAGATCCAGCTAGATTGAGTGCTCAGATCATCAGTGGCATCGGTTTCTTAGGAGCTGGAACCATTATCAAAGAAGGCTCAACCGTAAAAGGTCTTACAACTGCTGCAAGCCTATGGACCGTAGCAGGGATTGGTATTGCCGTTGGCAGTGGCTTTTATCTAGGAAGTATCGTCACAACCTTATTTGTTCTTACGGCATTAATACTTTTTTCAAGATTTGAACAATTCATGATCAGCAGCAGTAATGGGATGCATCTGAAAGTTCAATGCATGAATAGACCTGGACAAATTGGAAAAATTGGCACTGAATTAGGAAACCGAAATATTTCCATTACCAATATTCGAATGGAGGATCTTGATGTGGAAAAGGTCCAGATATATTTTTCAATCATTGTACCCAGAAGATTACATAAAGAGTCCATCGTGGAATGTCTATTGGAAATTGATGGCGTCATGGCTGTAGAACTGCTTCACTAAATAATCATAAATAGAAAGTCCTTGATATAGCAAAATAAATATCAAGGACTTTTCTTTGTCGGTAAATTATTTGATAATAAACGCATAAAAGTTTTTATCTAGTTATACTGCCGGCTTTCAGAAAATTAAATAATTTAACATCTTTTTTGTTATATGATATAATTATTTAAGCTATGCAGCAATTGAAATCATATTTTTTCCTTATTACGTAGGAGGGGATCTGCTTGTCTGAAAATCAAGATCAAAAAAGAAAGCCTAAAACTAAAGATAAAAAGAAAAAGAGAACAAGTATTTTAAGAGTTCTTTTCGTTATTATTTTGTTATCAGCCTTCATAGGAACTGGCGTCGTAGGCGGTTTGGTTTTTGCCATTATAAAAGGTGCCAAACCAATTGACCCAAGTAATATTTATGCTTTACTTGATGAAAACTCCTATATCTTTGATAACGAAGGTAACTTAATTGAAAGGATACAAAGTGATATTCGAAGAACACGTGTGGACTACAATCAAATACCTCAAGACTTAAAGGATGCTTTTATCGCCATTGAGGATCAAGATTTTTTTGAGCATAATGGTATTAATCCAAAACGGATTGTAAAATCATTTATTGTCAATATACAAAAAGGCTATCTTGCTCAAGGTGGAAGTACGATTACCCAACAGTTGACGAGAGAATTATATTTAACGCAAGAAAAAAAATATAGCCGAAAGATTATTGAGGCTTATTATGCCATGCAGTTAGAAAAACATTTGACAAAAGAACAGATTTTCGAAGCTTATTTAAATACCATCTATTTGGGTGGAGGAGCAAATGGTATTCAAGCCGCTTCCTCTGCGTATTTTTCAAAAGATGTCAGTGAACTGGATTTAGCAGAATCTGCTTTGATTGCAGGTATTGCCCGTAATCCTGCAAAATATTCACCTTTAAAAACCCTGAAAAAAGAAGATGTTGATCCCAGCAAGCATCATATTATCGATGATAGTGATGAAATCTATACGATTGTATACGACGACAGATATAAACCACGGCAAGAGCTTGTATTATCCATCATGAAAAACGAAGGCATGATTACAGAGGAAGAATATAATCAAGCACTCAATGAAGATTTGAAAGATCACCTAAAACCTGGCAAAAGCAAGAATGCAGATATATCTTCTTTCTTTGCCGACCAAGTCAAGCATGATGTAGTTCAAGCTTTAAAAACTGAACTGGGTAAAACGGAAGAAGAAGCTTTGGATATGCTGTACAACCAAGGTCTGCGCATTTACAGTACAATGGACTTAAAAATGCAAAAAGTACTTGAAAAAACATTTCAGGAGAATAAACATTTCCCTGACTTAGTTGCACCAAAGGATGGCAGCGGTAATATTCTAAACAACGGAAAATCATCCATCTTGCTATATAAACAAAGTAATCTTATTAATGGAAATAATGAACTTGTCATACCGAAAAATGATTACAAATATGATGAGAACGGAAATTTAGTATTACTAAAAGGAAAACGCCTTACATTTGCGCCCTTGTATGACAATGGCGAGAGGGTTGGAACACAGATCCTGGTTAAAGATGCATATATTCAAAACCAAGATAAAGAATATTTAATGCTGAAAGGCGGTCCCCTTAGAATTCCCGCTGAATATAAGACCATGAACGACGACGGCAATTTGATTGTCGGTCGTGCTTTCCTTGATGCAAATCCATCCTTTTTTAGAAAGGATGGAAATGAAAATCTTCTGATTGCAAAGGAAAACTATTCCATTAGCGACAAGGGCGTGATACAGCCTCAATCTGCCATGGTCATTATAGACTATCACAACGGTGAAATAAAGGCACTGGTTGGAGGAAGGGATGTAAAGGGTCAGAAGCTTTACAACCGCGCCATAAATCCACGTCAGCCAGGATCTTCTATAAAACCTTTGTCCGTTTATACGCCAGCTATTGATAATGGTTGGACGGCAGCTGATGTTGTGGATGATATCCCTAATTATCGCAATGGAAAATTGTGGCCAAATAACTATGATCATAAATATCGAGGACTGACAACATTACGAGAAGGTATTCAGCGTTCTTCCAATGTTGTGGCAGTAAGTGTCGTTGAAAGAATTGGCGTTAATACATCTGTAGAATATCTTAAGAAGTTCGGTATAACCACGGTGGACGAAAAAGGTGGTCAAAACGACATCAATTTGGCCTCCATGGCCTTAGGCGGAATGACCAATGGTATCAGTCCCCTGGAATTAACTGCCGGTTATGGCACCATAGCGAATAAAGGCGTTTATGTAAAACCTAAGTCATTTACAAAAATTACCGATCGAAATGGTGACATCATTTTAGAAAATACTTCGTTAAAGAACATGGTAGTAAGCCCAGAGACTGCATTTATTGTCACGGATATGATGCGCAGCGTTATTACCAGCGGTACAGGGCAGCGGGCAAGCTTGGACCATCTTAATATTCCTGTCGCCGGTAAGACCGGTACCACATCGGATAATTATGATGCCTGGTTTGCAGGCTTCTCCCCTTATTATGTGGGAGCTGTATGGATCGGTAATGATATACAGATGAAGCTTAATCAAGGCAGTGCTGCCAGTGCCCAATTATGGAAAGAGGTTATGGCTGAAATTCATAAGGATCTGCCGCCAAGAAACTTTGAAAAACCAGAAAATATCGTTTCTGCTCAAATAGATACAAAGTCTGGAAAATTACCGACTGAGTTAAGTTTTAGAGATCCTAGGGGTACTGTCCGCAATGAATACTTCATTAAAGGAACAGTACCAAATGAATATGATGATGTGCATGTAGAGGTTGAAGTAGATACGTCTACTAATCAGTTAGCAACACCATACTGTCCACCTACCCTCGTTGAGAAGAGAGTTTATACCCAAAGGTTAGTCCCTTATGATCCTTCACAACACGGTAATCTGGTTCCTGAAGATTATAGTTATGAAGCACCAACAACCACATGTACTGTTCACAATGAATTCACACAGACTTTCCCAGATCTGCCGATTGACTTCATACAGCCTTATCCTGAATCTGGACAAAGTGACGAACCGATTACGGAAGACCCTGACATCAATGATATCATTGATACGATGCAGAACTAACCAAAAGCTTGCCGCTTAGCGGCAAGCTTTTTCTATTCCGGTGTATCCTGTTTTGGTGGGCTCGAATCTTTATCAATAACATTTAGGAAATCAGGACGCCAGCGAATCTCAGGGATAGGTTTTCGGAAGAAAATTGTAGCAATCCCCCGCTTATGAAACGGAATCAATGGCCATAGATAGCTGACTCCTCCAAAGGATTTCGTTGTAAGTAGTATCAGTGCAAATAGTATGAGTCCTATGACAAATCCCGTTGTCTTAAAAATGCCTGTAAGGATTAATAAAAGGATTCTGAATATCCGAATGGCCATGGAAAATTCGATACTGGGTGTAGCAAACATACCGATGCTGGCAACTGCCATATACAAAACTGTTTCTGACACAAACCATCCTACCTTAACAGCAAATTCACTAAGTATTAACCCACCTATGATCCCCAATGAGGTAGTTAAAGCATTTGGGGTATGTATAGAAGCTATTCGCAGCATGTCTACACCGATTTCCAAGATCAGAAACTGTAGAAAGAGTGGTATCTCACCAGTATTCTTGGGACCAATAAAATGTAACGGACCGGGCAGCTGGGCCTTATTAAATACCAATACCAGCCATAATGGCGGAAGAACAAAGGAAAGCAGCATACCAAACAACCTAACCCATCTTAAATAGGTTCCTACAGCAGGGTTTTGATAATAATCTTCTGCATGCTGGGTGAAATGGAAAATTGTCACAGGTAAAATCATTACACTTGGTGTAGTATCTACAATAACAACGATATGTCCCTCCAGCAAATGTGCCGCAGCCACATCCGGTCTTTCTGTATAACGGGCTTGGGGCAGGGGATTCCAATTTCTCCCCAATATAAACTCTTCCAGACTTTTTTCTGCCATTTCCAAAGAGTCTGTTTGTACTGCATCTAATTTATCTTTTAACTCCTCAATCAGCTTAGGATTTGCGATATCCTCAATATAACCTATCGCTATATCGGTCTGAGATCTTTTCCCTACCTTTGTCATTTCAAATCTCAATTTGGGATCTCTTATACGCCTTCTTATGAGGGCTGTATTAAACACAATGGTTTCGGTAAAACCATCCCTCGCCCCCCTCGTTACCCTTTCAAGATCAGGCTCTTGAGGTCCGCGTACCGGATAAGTCCGAACATCCAGTATAATACCTTCTTCACAATCATCAATCAGGATTGCTAAGGCCCCTGAAAGTACCATAAATTTAATCTGCTCAAAATCTGAAGCAGCTTCTACTTCAAGGTAAGGTATTTTTTCTTGCATAAGTTTCTTTAATATATCAACACCTAATTCTGATCTTTCCACTTCTTGGAGGATCTTCATAATAAATAGCATGATATCATCTTTGGCAAATCCATCAATGAAAATCAAAGATGCCTGCTTTCCTCCGATGATGATTTCTCTGTTAACTACATCAAAGCTTTTCTTAATACCCAGTTCTTCATTTAGTATGCTTATGTTTTCCTCCAGTTTTTTTTTCATTTTCATGGGTAAATCCACTCCTGACTAATATTTCTTCCATCGCTTTTGTGATGATGGGAGCACCAATTTCACAATCATCTTTTCCATACATCTTTCCAATATCACCAATGCCTACAACTAAAGGTACTTTGCATTGATCGATGATATCGACCGTATCTCCATAGAGTATCTGGCTTTTTTGAGGATATCCATCCTTATTCACAGCCTCCTGAATAATTTTTCCATCACAGGTAATTGAAAAGTCTACCTTGATACCATTTACACCTTGGGTATTTGACGCTACCGCAATGACGCCCAAAATGTCGATATCCGGATGCTTGACGATTTCAAATAATGCTGTCTCCCCTTTTCCAGTATGACTGGAGCCTTTATCATCAACCATGACAACCACTGGATCATGTTTTGCAGTTTTAATCAAATCAATGATCTCACTTCCGCTAATTGGCGTTGGATTTCCAGCTGATCGAGAGATACATCTCCCACCTATATTATTGACGGCTTGTTCCACAGCTCTTCGTGCAACGGTATCGCCATCTGTTACTAAAATCACATTTCTTTTCTCTGCCATAATAACGCCTCGCTAATTATATTATTTTTTCGTTTTAGAGCTAAAAAATATAGCCATTAAATAGCCAAAAAAGATCGCACCTGCAACGCCCCCTGCTGTTGCTTGTACCCCCCCTGTAAATGCACCAATGACGCCACTTTCCTTTGTAGCTTTAATCGCTCCCTTCGCCAAAGCATAACCAAATCCAGGGAGAGGTACCGTTGCCCCAGCGCCACCAAATTCTACAATCGGTTCATAAATCCCAAATGCAGTCAAAATAACACCAGATGTTACAAACAAGACTAACACATGAGCTGGCGTAAGCTTTGTTCCATCCATGAGCAATTGACCAATAACGCATATGATACCGCCTACAATAAATGCTCTTACATATTCCATAGCATGTCCTCCTAATTTTGTATGCTATTTGAGATTGTCACAGCATGGGCAATTCCAGGAATGGATTGTCCTTGTTGTGAGCTGGTGGACGATAATAACGCCCCTGTAGAAATTAGTAAAACTTTATTCAACTTTGATTGTAGCATTTGTTGATAAATATATCCGCAAAACACAGAAGCGGAACAGCCGCATCCACTTCCCCCTGCATGTGTATCTTGTATTTTGTTATCAAAAATAAGTAAGCCACAATCATTATAAACCTTTGAAATATTATAGCCTTTATCAAAAACCATCTCTTCCGTAATTTCTTTTCCTATGCTGCCTAGATCACCGGTTACAATCAAGTCATAACTGTCTGGCTCAAAGCCTGTGTCCATAAAATGCATGGCAATGGTGTCAGCTGCTGCTGGAGCCATTGCAGCCCCCATATTATTAGCATCTTTAATTCCCAAATCGATTACTCTTCCAGTTGTCACATGGGTGATCCTCGGGCCATCACCCCGTGAAGCAAGTATAGCAGCCCCTGAGCCGGTTACAGTCCATTGTGCCGTTGGTGGTCTTTGATTCCCTAATTCCAGTGGAAATCGAAATTGTCTTTCAGCTGAACTAAAATGACTGGAAGTTACTGCTACTAATCTATCCGCATAGCCACCATCTATCAACATTGCCCCTAGACTAAGAGATTCCGCCATGGTAGAACAAGCTCCATATAGTCCAAAAAATGGAATGCCCAAATCCCTAGCAGCAAAAGAGGCCGACATTAGCTGATTGAGCAAATCACCAGAAAGCATATATTCTAATTCAGATAAGGTCATGTTGGCTTTTTCAGTCGCTCTTTTTACGGTTTCACGAAGCATTTTACTTTCTGCCAGTTCCCAGCTTTTTTCACCATACAGGTCATCCTGTAGAATCGTATCAAAATAATCAGATAGCGGTCCTTGTCCTTCTTTTGGTCCAACTGTCGTCGCAGTTCCTGCGATAATAGGCGGATTATCAAATCGAACAGTCTGCTTTCCCATTTTCTTTACCGCCAAGATAACACACCTCCTATTTATTTAGTGTCACACCAAGTCTAAAACACAATTTTACAACGGCTGATTTTTCCAATTACTGCGTCAGTGGCTCCTAGCAGACTCCTTCCAGTATGCGTCGTCGCCGCTTCCTTGTACTTGAAAAAATCATCTCGTTCTAAAATAGCTATTAGACTTGGCGAGACACAAGAAAAAAGTATAATAATCCTACGATAATAGAGCTTCCGAAGCCGTACACTAAAACAGGTCCTGCAATAACAAACATTTTAGCGCCTACACCCAAAACGTATCCCTCTCTTTTAAACTCCATTGCAGGAGAAACAATAGAGTTTGCAAATCCTGTAATAGGAACAATGGATCCCGCACCTGCCCGCTTCCCTATCTGATCATATATTCCCAATCCCGTTAGAAAGGCTCCTGTGAAAACAAGGATAATTGCAGCAGCTGCAGATACTTCGTCTTTTGATAAGCCCGCTGCCTTTAAACTGTTTGTAACAAACTGACCGAAAACACAAATCAGGCCGCCTACAAAGAAGGCCCATATACAGTTTTTTACATAAGTTGGTTTTGGTACTTTCTTATCAACATATTTTTGATACTCCTGTTCCTTATTTGCCCGTTGAAGTTTTTTATTGTTCATCGCATCACACCTCAATATTTTCACATTTTCAATGCTTTACTTGTTCAACGAATTCCTGGCTTTTATTGATTGGCAGTTCAGTTCCATAGGATATTGTTTCAAATTCATGCTGCTTTTTATGATCTTCCATATTGTCAAAATGAAAGGGAGATCGATGATTTATTTGATAGAATTGTTTTTCCATATTCATCCCTCCTAAAAGCTATTTATTATATGAATACTTTTTCTCAAGAGTACATCCAAATTTTATATTTTAGCTAACCATAAATGCAGGCATGGTGATTCTGCCTCACAGTCTCACATCCCTTACAGAGTATCTGATATATGTGTCTTCGAACACCAGCTTCGCCCGTGTATATTTGTTTGTTTTTGATTTGAAGCTTGAAAATACCAGCGTTGTTAGTATAGCCATTGACAATAACAGGATCAGTATCAAAACATACTTTTTCCGGCACATTCTTTCATCACCTCAGCCATTCTTTATTGTTATTATTGGCAAGAATGACAGTGAAAATTCTGCTTCGTTAAAGGGCAAAAAAAAAGACATGCTTGAAAATCATGTCTTTCCTAGTAATTCTCTCATCTGAGATAGTACTTTTTTTTCAATTCTTGACACCTGCACTTGAGAAATTCCCAGTACTTGTGCGATTTCTGTCTGTGTTTTATCTTTAAAATATCTAAGAACGATAATCTGTCGCTCCCTAGGCTTCAATTTTGATAAGACTTCACGCAATGCGATCCTGTCAATTACCTCTCCATCATCTTCCGTACTGCTTTCACTAATCTTATCAATCAAATGAACAGGAGCTCCATCATCATGGTGAATAACATCATACAAATAATCTGGCTGAATATTTGAGTCTAGAGCCATTACGATTTCTTCTTTAGAAATATCTAATTCTATCGACAATTCATGTAAGGTAGGCTCACGACCTAATTGTTTAAAAAGCATTTCTTTTGCGCCTTTGACTCTTCCTGCAGTTTGTTTTAAAGATCGACTTACCTTAATAATTCCATCATCTCTTAAAAATCGTTTTATTTCTCCAATAATCATTGGAACTGCATATGTAGAAAAGCGTACCTCGTAGCTTGCGTCAAACTTTTCGATCGCCTTAACTAATCCTATACAGCCTAATTGATATAAATCTTCTTTATCATAACCCCTGTTTGAAAATCTTTTTAAAACACTCCTCACTAAGCCAAGATTATGATGAACTAGAATATCTTGCGCTTCTCTATCCCCTGATTGAGCTTTTTTGATTAACTCTATCGTATATTCATGGGCCAATAGTTCATTGCTGTCATCGTTCAATGCGGTCATACTCATATCATCTACCCCTTAATCCTATCTACTTTGAAAAGTCTTAACCATGCATATTTTAGTACCTAAGCCACTTTGGGAATCAACTTCTACCTGGTCCATAAAAGTTTCCATAACCGTGAAGCCCATGCCAGATCTTTCAAGTTCGGGTTTTGATGTATAAAGGGGCTGCCGTGCAGTTTCTACATCCTCTATTCCTTTTCCACAGTCCTCAATAATCACTTCCAATTGATTATTATTTATAGAGCATGTAATACAAATCATGCCCATCTCATCCTCATATCCATGGATGATTGCATTTGTCACCGCTTCTGAAACTGCAGTCTTTACATCAGCTAATTCCTCAATCGTCGGATCTAATTGTGCAGCAAATGCTGCCACTACAACCCTTGCAAATGCCTCGTTTTGAGATTTGCTTAAAAATTCTATCTTCATATAATTTTTCATACGTGTATTCACCCCTTTATAAACTGTCTACTGCTTGCTTTTTATTGTCAAATTTTTTAACGATATTAAACAATCCTGACATTTCAAATATTTTCTCGATTCTTTTGTTCATATTAATGACACCAACTTGTCCACCAAATTTGTTTACTTTTTTGTATCTTCCAATGACAACGCCAATGCCTGAGCTATCCATAAATCTCATCCCAGACATGTCAAAAATAACATTTCGTACACCTTTATCTTCAATTTCTCTATCAATCTCCTCCCGAATTTCCTCGGCAGTATGATGATCCAATTCACCTTCCAGTTTAATGAATAGTTTGTTATCCACTGTTTCAAAGCTAATCTGCAATTTTACCCCTCCTCTGTTAATTCTTCCATGTTATTATTCTTTAATAAACAATCTTTTCCTTCGATGAAAAATGACTAGTTTTGTAAGAAGAGAGAGTTTTTTTGTCAAAAAATGAGAACTGCAGCACATATGGCTGCAGTTCTACGCTACTCCTTCTCAATACCAAGTAATTTTTCAATAAAATAATGTACAATACTTAGCACAATGGATGCGATGATAGCTGAAAAAAATCCATAAACCTCAAACCCTGGCACCACAGCAGCGGCGATTTTTAAAACAACGCCATTTACAACAAATAGAAAGAGACCTAAGGAAATAATATTAATTGGAAGCGTCAGTATGACTAATATGGGTTTGATAATCATATTGGCGGTCCCTAATATCACAGCTGCAATCAATGCTGCTCCGAAACCTTTCACATGGACTGCATCCAAAAGATATGCTGTAATATAGATGGATAAAGCACTACCTAACCATTTTAATAGAAAATTCTTCATATGAATCCCCCCTTATAGCAATCTTTATTCTTCAACTTCATACTCAATAATTTCCATGTCTTCCACAGCACGCTGTATTAATCTTTCAACATCTAGCCGTTTCTCTGAAGCCAGGATTTTTTCCAGCCTGGGCTTCGTTATTGGGCGCTTTGGAAGGAAAACCGTACAGCAATCTTCGAAGGGTAAAATCGAAGTTTCATACGTACCTATTTTTTTGGCAATGTCCATGATATCAACCTTATCGATGGCAATGAGTGGCCTAAAAACCGGGATAGAAACAGCTTCATTTGTCACTGTAAGACTCTGGATGGTTTGACTTGCCACCTGTCCTATACTTTCACCGGTAATGAGTGCATGGCATTGTCTAATATTTGCTATACGTTCGCCTATCTTCATCATAAATCTCCTGGATAGAATCGTCATCTCTTCTTCTGGACATTTCTCATTAATCTCTTTCTGGATTGGCAGCAAATTTACGGAATGTAATCGTATTTTTCCGCAGTAAAGGGATAGTATCCTTGCAAGATCTATCACCTTCTCTTTGGCGCGTTCACTGGTAAAAGGATAGCTGTGATAATGTATCGCTTCGATTTCTACACCTCTTTTAGCAAGCATCCAGCCAGCCACTGGACTATCAATCCCTCCTGATAATAAAAGAAGTGATTTTCCATTTGTTCCCAACGGCAGTCCACCAAACCCCGGAATTTTTTCTGAATAAACATAAGCTTTCTCACGAATATCGATATATAATGTAAGTTGGGGATGATGGACATCAACTGAAAGATCGGTTACATGAGAAAGTACATGTCCCCCCACCAGTCGGCATATTTCCGGAGAAGTCAACGGGAATTTTTTGTCTCCTCTTCTGCTTTCTACCTTGAAAGTCTTGATCTGATCTTCATCGATTCTTTCTAATGTATGTTTTACTGCGTGGGCGTAAATGTCCTCCATATCTGCATTACATTCATATGCAGGACTAACAGATACAATTCCGAATACTTTTCTCACATTTTCAATGATTGCCTCTTCATCAAAGCCTTCCATATCCACAAAAATAAGACCGTTGCCTACTTTTACAGGAGGACTGCCCAATGGTTTTATAGAAGTCTTAATTCTTTGTACCAATTTATCAATAAAATATGACTTATTTAACCCTTTTAACGCAATTTCTCCGTATCTAACAATTAGTTTTCTCTTCATTTCATCACCTCTTCATAATCTTTCTTAAATCTTTGACATGATGCTTAATGCGTTCTGCCGCAAAATCTATTTCATCCATTGTATTTTCATAAGAAAAGCTGAATCTGACAGCACCTTCGATTTCTTCGTCTGATAGTTTCATTGCTTGCAAGACATGGCTCTTTAGATTTTTACGGGATGAGCATGCTGATCCCGTAGAGACAAATATTTCATCCTGTTCTAATGTATGAAGCAATACCTCTCCCCGAATTCCCAAAAAACTGATATTAACAATATGGGGCGCACTTCTATCATCCAAAAATCCGTTAAGTTTGACAGATTCTATTTCTCCTATAATCAAATCGGTAAATCTTTTTTTCAAAAGCTTTAAATGGTCTATTTTCTGTTCTAAATTTGATGATGATTCTTCTGCTGCTTTTCCTAAACCTAAAATACCCGGTACATTCTCTGTACCAGAGCGCATTCCAGTCTCTTGATTGCCCCCATATAGAAACGGCGTTAATTTCGTCCCTTTTCGAACGTACAAAGCACCGACACCTTTAGGCCCATGTATTTTATGCCCACTGATTGACAGTAAATCTGCCCCTAGTTTTTCTGGTGAAAACTTTATTTTGCAAAATGATTGTATGGCATCCACATGTAGGACAGGCTTTTCTTTTTGCCCTCTTAACAATTTGTTGATTTCTTGAACAGGCTGAATTGTGCCTGCTTCATTATTCACATGCATAATGCTGACAAGGATCGTTTTATCACAAAGACTGTTTTTGAATTGTTCCATATCCATGGTGCCATATTCATCAACGTCCAGATAAGTCACATCAAACCCCTTTGTTTCAAGATTTTTAAAAACTTGTAGTACTGACGGATGTTCGATCTTAGAAGTGATAATGTGATTCCCCTTTTTTTTGCAGGATTCTACGGAACCAAGAATGGCTAAATTATTTGATTCAGTCCCTCCAGAAGTAAATACAATCTCGTCCTCCTTTGAACCCATCGCCTTTGCAACTTGCCGTCTCGCTGACTTAATTCGTTTTTCCGCTTCAACGCCAAGGCGATGTAGAGAAGAAGGATTTCCATAAAACTCCGTCATAGCCTGTACCATGATATCCACGACGCTTTTATGAGGCTTTGTCGTCGCACTATTGTCCAAATATGCTTTCATGATTCAATCTCTCCATTACTATAGGATAGTCTATTTCTTCCCATATTGTATCTAAATATTGCCGGGTTGTAAAGTTTTCCCTCTCGTGCTTATTATTTCGCATAGAAGAAAAAAATAATGCACGGCTGTGCATTATTTAAATGAAATATTCAATTTCTCCTAAAACATATAGAAAATTATAAATCTCTCAACGGAAGACTTTTTTAATATCCCAAATTCTCTCCAATGAGCACAACTTCCATATCAATTAGTCCGGGTTTTTGATGAATAATAGTCGTAACACTGCACATTCTATCCTCTGAACGACAGTCAGAGCAATCACCCGTCACTGCACAGGGTGTCTTTCTATTCAATCGTTTTGCATTCGGAGGACAGGCTTGGTTTTTCACACGATCCACAGCAGTAATTAAATTATCTGTAATTTTGTTGATGCCACATAAAATCATAACTTTCTTAGGACCATGGATCATTGCCGTTACACGATTTCCATTCCCATCAATATTTACGATTTCTCCCTGCATCGTAATAGCATTTGTACTGGTAAGGTATACGTCCGCTCTATTGGCTTTTTCGATTGCTTCAGCTCTCTTTTCTGGTGTTGTTTCAAGCCAGTGCCAGTGAACCGGATTCCCTTTATCACTTATTTCATGATGAAGATTCATATTGTATACTGTCATAGAGCCACCTATTCCAACAGAAGTATTTTGAGGAATAGACTTTAAGACATATGCTTTTGCATCATCAGCCGTTTCAACAAATACAGCCGATATTTTGTTTTTCTCCAGCGCGCTCATTAATTTATTGATTTTTTCTTTATCCATATTCATCCCTCCCGTATCATCTCACAGATACATTATATTACATTTTTAGAAAAAAAATAAGCATTTTATAAAGATATCTTTTTATGCGAAAAGAAAAAAATATAAAAATTTTGTCGAAACAACTTGTCAAATTTGTCGTATTTTGTTATAATTTTTTTAGTGGTTATCCCCCTGGTAACCTCGATAATATAATCTCTATTCCCAATACCCCTTTTGAACGTAAACCAACAAAGATGCCGATCCCCGAGGATCGGCATCTTTGTTTTTTGTATCTTTATCTTGTTAAAGAAAGTTGCATAATTATCTACAATCTGATATTATTATAACGGAATAGTGAACAAGTTTTCCTACAAGAGAACATTTTGCGACATTATTTGATAGAGGAGGTTTTTTATGATGAAAAATAAAAGGGTTGCTGTCGTGTTTACCGGGGGAACAATCTCCATGAAGATTGATCCAAGGCTAGCAGCTGCTATACCTGCCTTATCAAGCGATGAAATCATGCTCATGGTTACAAATATCGACAGATTGGCAGAAATTGAAATCGTTAACTTTGACAACATTCCAAGCCCCCACATGTCACCTGAGCGAATGATGGATTTGTCAAAGGTAGTAAAAGATCTGGTTTCAAGAGACGATATCACAGGTGTTGTGGTGACCCATGGTACAGATTCCCTTGAGGAAACCGCTTTCTTATTGGATCTGAACCTTAGCACACATAAGCCAGTCATTGTTGTTGGTGCTATGCGCAGCAGCTCTGAGCTTGGTTATGATGGTCCTAGCAATCTTTCATCAGCCATATGTACTGCTGTTTCAGAGCAGGCCGTCCATAAAGGGGTACTGGTTGTAATGAATAACGAAGTGAATGCCGCCAGCGAGGTAACGAAAACACATACACTTAGTTTAGATACCTTCAAATCTTTAGAATTTGGCCCACTAGGTATTGTCGATAATGATGAAGTCATTTTCTACCGGGATATTACAAAGCATCATCATATTGAAACAGAAACAATTGAGTCAAATGTAGATTTGATCAAATGTGCTGCTGGAATGGATTCTCGACTTATAAAGTATTGTGTTGACACCGGTGCAAAAGGCATTGTTCTAGAAGCTATGGGTAGAGGAAATATCCCCCCTGATATGGTAGAAGGTGTGGAATATGCAATCAAACACAATGTTATCGTAGTCATGGTTTCGAGATGTCACAAGGGCAGAGTCTTAGATTCTTATGGATACAAAGGAGCGGGAAGATCATTAAGAAATATGGGAGTCATTTTTGGCGGCAGCATGCCTGGTCAAAAAGCTCGAATCAAGTTAATGCTTGCACTAAGTGTTACCAATGATCAACATACGATCATGGAAATGTTTGAAAAAGGATTTTACAAATGGAAAAAGCAGGAATAACCTGCTTTTTTTTATGCTATGACATCTACAATTTCATAATGATAATCCTTTGATAAATCAACAAATTCTTCGTTTATTTTTACCAATGGCCTTGTAGGTGATTCTCTATTTACGAGAATGATTTCCCCTGTTTGTCCCGTATTCAGCTTTACAATATTACCTACATAGAACTTTGATATATTGGATAAAAAAACATTTGCTATTACAGGGTCTAATATTCCAAAACTATTTTCGACAATCAATTCGGCAACTTTAAAGGGTGACTCCTTTTCCTTATAGACACGATTTGATGTCATGGCATCAAAGACATCTGCAATTCCGATAATCTTTGCGTACTCATGGATTTTATCCCCTTTTACGCCAAAGGGATACCCACTTCCATCCATCCGTTCATGATGCTGCAGAATACCATAAAATACGTCTGAATGAATATTCGGCATACACTTAGCCATTTCATATCCATAAACTGTATGCTTTTTGATAATTTCAAACTCTTCTACCGTCAACTTGTCAGGTTTATTAAGAATTTCTATAGGAATCTTGGCTTTCCCAATATCATGGAGCAAAGCGGACATTGATAGCTTTCTCAACTCATCCTCTGAATAACCCATCCACTTTCCCATCATGGTTGCCAGCATACACACATCAACAGAATGCTTATATGTGTATTCATCATTCACTTCTATTTGTCTAAGTCTTCCAAGGACATTGTTGTTCTTGACGACCTCAGCAATCAATGGTGTAATGGCTTGCTCCACCACTTCTACTTCCATTTTTTTCCCACTGCCAAAGCTCTTATATACATTTTTAAAGGAATCCATCGTCTTGTTATATTCTTTATTGATTTCTCTATCGATAATAATAATATCATCTTTTTTTATTTCTTCATCTTCAATTTCTTTTTCCATGACATAAACAAATTTAATGTCCAATTTTCTAAGATTTTCGATGTGATTATAAGAAATAATTGTTCCGCTAGTTAACAACATGATATCATATTTACCAACAATATCTTCTGCTATAATCATACCTTCTTGTAATTCATCAACTCTAACTAGCCTCATCCTATGCACCATCCTTCTAGATGTTATCTATTAGACACTCAAAGACTTTATTAATACGGAATAATATTAATTTTATTCTACAAATTTTGTCATTTTCCTTCTTTCTATCTTTCGTTTTGTTATATAACAGACTATTGTCCTACTTTGCTGCCACAAGCCGGGCAATAGTTTTCTTCATTCGACAGTTTCTTACTACAATGCTTACAAAAGGATACCCCTTTCATTTGGTTCACAACATATTCCAGATGATTTAATTCCCTATTCAGCCCTTCAATTTTTCTACAAATAGCATTAACTTCCTTTGGAGAGACATTATGCCCTAGATAGTTTCGATATACAATATCACCGATTCTAATTTTGGCTTCTTCGATCTCGCTCTGTATTTTCTTAATATCCATCATCGTTTCTGCTGTCACAATTAATTCGTCTGTTTTTTTAGATAATATTTTCGATCCCTCAGTTACTTTATAAGTCAGCTTGTCAAAAAAATCCATGCTATCGCCTCCTTTCACTTCCATCATATTCAGTAAAAATGAAAAAGGAATGACGTTAGTATATAAGGAGACTAAAGAATGTGTTATAATAATATTTACTATCTGGGAGAACGGAGGTAGCCCATTGGAAGTTGCAAAATACTACATAAAAGAAGCATTCCATCAACCTAAAAACTTTCAATTTCTTCATAATCATGTTGACTTTCTAATTTTCGATATTGAGACCACTGGTCTAAATCCTAATATTGATAAAATCATATTGATCGGTATGTTATTTGTAAAGAATGATCAAATCATTATCACACAACTGTTCTGTAATAATAAAACCGATGAAGTCCAATTATTGCAAAAATTCTCCAAGATCATTGAGGGGTATGACTTATACATTACCTATAATGGTAATACTTTTGATATCCCTTTCTTAAATAAACGCTTAGAAATAAATAAAATTCCATATGTCATTGATCGGCGAAAAAGTTTCGATTTGCTAAAAACCGTCAGAAGTAATCGGGATCTTCTGAATCTGCCGGATTGCAAATTGAAGACGTTGGAAAAATTTTTAGGAATTCAAAGAACAGATACAATCTCTGGTGCTGAAAGTGTCCTTTTATATGAAGAATATGTAAGAAGCAAAGATGAACGGCTTAAGCATGCAGTTTTACTACATAATCATGATGATTTGTACTATCTGGGCAAATGTCTTTCTTTTTTAGAGTATATCCCTTTAAATAATTTACTACAGAAGGCACCGATAATGGTAAAAGAGGAAGGCACCTTATGCAGCATAAATCACATTAAAATTCGCAAGAAAAAGATTCATGCATCAGGCACTTGCTTTTCGCTTGCGCCTTTCAATCAAATTCACTATGACCAGTCATACAATTTTTCTTATGATGTCCACAGCAATACATTTGACCTCACAGTTCCTCTGTATACTGGTCAGCTGTTGACCGGAGAATCATGCTTATTCATTAATCAGCAGGAATTCCCAATTTTCAACAATTGCAATACATCCGTTGAAGAAATAAGTCCGTACATCATACAATCTAATGACGATGTAAATCATCTATCTCTTTATGAGTTTATAAAGTCATTAATGAGATATATACTTCAGCACAAATAAAAGTATCTCATATTTTGTATTATAACGGAATAAAGCGGACAACGAGGGCATCTGCCCCTACAATTATAGTATTCACGCTAGTTTTTAACTAAAACAAAAAAGTATCTCGTTCAACGAGATACTTTTTCTTTTGGTGCCCAGAGGCGGAATCGAACCACCGACACGGGGATTTTCAGTCCCCTGCTCTACCGACTGAGCTATCTGGGCGAGTTATGGTGGGCTTAGGAGGACTCGAACCTCCGACCTCACGCTTATCAGGCGTGCGCTCTAACCACCTGAGCTATAAGCCCATAATGGTCGGGGTGGCAGGATTTGAACCCGCGGCCCTCTGGTCCCAAACCAGATGCGCTACCAAACTGCGCTACACCCCGATATGAAAATGATTAAATTAATTGGCAGGGGTAGCAGGACTTGAACCCACGACATACGGTTTTGGAGACCGTCGTTCTACCAACTGAACTATACCCCTGTAATGGTGGGCCTTCAGGGACTCGAACCCCGGACCTACCGGTTATGAGCCGGACGCTCTAACCAACTGAGCTAAAGGCCCCAATAAGTGGCGGAGAAGGCGGGATTCGAACCCGCGCACCAGTTTCCCGGCCTAACGGTTTAGCAAACCGTCCTCTTCAGCCTACTTGAGTACTTCTCCATTATGGCGGAGAGGGTGGGATTCGAACCCACGGCCCCTTTCGGAGTCACTGGTTTTCAAGACCAGCTCCTTAAACCGCTCGGACACCTCTCCTTGTTGGTGACCCATCCGCGGCTCGAACGCGGGAC
>JBMOKU010000012.1:0-19686 GCA_049324315.1 Bacillota bacterium
AAGGGCTGCGCACCGGAAACCTTGGAGGCAATTGCAGAAGTAAAGCCCCGAAGGGTGGTTTACGTTTCCTGCAATCCCGGGACCCTGGCTCGGGATTTGAAATATTTGACAGAGCATGGGTATGAGGCGAAGGAAGTTCAGCCGGTTGATATGTTTCCTCAGACGGGGCATGTGGAGTGTGTGGTTCAAATACAACGCAAAAAATGCTTGTAATCCTAGTATTCAAGCTGTTTTGCGGGTTTTATACTTTTAGTAAAGATGAGCAGAATTTTGAGAATAAACAACTAATGGACAGCCTAAAAGTGAAAATCGGGATATGACCTCGTCTGCGGAGATACGGTTTTTGACGTAATAACGATTGTGGTGGAAAGTATGTTGCCGGTTGGGGTTATAAGAACCCTGACTGGCCTTTTTGCTTATGAGCAATGGATTTATTTATATAAACATAATATAATTGGGATAATATAAATAAAAGGATAGTGGTTAAGGAGTTTTTCAAAAGTGAGGTGGTAGGTTTGCTAAGGCTAGAGTGAATATATAGCCCGTAGAAAAAAAGAAGATCGACTTGATGAATTTGACATAGATACTCGTGCTGAAAATATGAGAATATGTGTTAACTATGTTTTTGAGTATTTTAATAATTACTTAAATATAACTGAGGCCGAAGAAAAAACAGTTTTACAAAATGAGAAGTTAGAAAAATATAGTAAGCAATTACAAGAGTATGAGCCTGAGGTAAGGGATTGGCTAGTAAAAATATATGCAGAGCATGGCAAACACTTAAATAAAAGCATTGGTAGTATTTTAAAACAGGACGAGTTCTTTTTAATATATAATACAGACAAAGAATTTAGAAGTATATCCTATGACTGTTATTCACAACTAATAAAGAAACACCCTTTTCTTAAAGATCAGACGGAACTGCTATTCCTATTTATTAAAGATTACCATCGAATACAGAGTCAACGCAGTTGGTTGTTTAACATTCCTTTTATTTCTGAAGGCATTAATAATTGGATTGAAGATACATGGTCTAAGCATCAAGTGAATGTAGCAGCCTTTGCAGATAATTGGGTCAACTATTTTTATGATCATGAAGATCTATGGCCCGCCACTCATAGAAAAAAGAGCCAATATACTTGGAGAAAGTATGATTACGATATTAAGCAAAAGAGCAATCTATTTAACCTTAATTCACTATATAGAAAGATGCCAAAGAAATCTTTCACAAAAGGCCGAAAGCAGGAGTTGGAAGTATTAATGATGTATTTCTGGCTAAATAGTTTGGAAGGAGACAACGAAGGCTACTGGCAGGAATATTTAGAAAAAGTTTTACCTGTTTTAAATAAAGAATTAGGATGAGGCTGGTTATATACCGGTTGGTGGTTTTAATAACTGAGACCGGTTTTTTATGGTTTAGGGACTTATATTGATTATTGTATATTCTCAGTTGTGGGCACGGAAGGTGATTAGAACTTATATATAAACCGAGTGAATTGGGCTTATACAAAGATAAAAATCGCTCTGCAAACAGTGAACTTTTTCATCGATATTTTGTTATTGAAAATGGAAAGGCGAAAGAGGTTCATGAAAATACCATTGACGTTACGTATGATTTATACAATTGGGACACAGTGCTGAATGAGATATGTGTAAGCAGCGGCTTCAGAAGTTTGGTTATAAGATCGATCAAGCTTTTGTGTTTGCTAGTCAAATTTTGAGTCAGTCTGCTAATTATAAAATGAGCCATTACTAAAATGAATGATATTGACCGTTATGTATTTAAATACATATTTGTTGATAATGTTTCTTATTTTAGCTGCTACTTACAATGTAAAAACTGCGACATACAAGATATGTCATAAAAAGAAGTTTTTAGATACAAAAAAGTATTAATTCGACAAGATTAGTCAAAATGTCTAAAGGTATTTAATTTCTTTTGTAGAACAATGGGCAAAGTTGAAAGTAAAGTAAAACATTGTTTAGTTTATATAGTTTCTTGTTAAAAAGGAGAGTTGTTATGAATAACAAAGTCAATGTAATAATATTTTTAATTTTAGTTGCTTTTCTATTCATGCTTAATACAGCTGTTTTAGCAGATAACGACCAAGAAGAAAGACATGAACAACGAAGAAACAGTAATTATGAAATAGAAGATGAGCGCAGTTGGCAGAGAGAAAGTGAAAACGAGGAAGAAAATGAAGAAAACACCGGAGAAAATCTCGGTTCTGAATTCGCCGAGGATTTAGGCGCGCCAAGCCTAATTTTAGGCGGCTTCACTATCTCAATTCTGGGTCTAAGACTAGCCAACCAATATATTTTTCAAAATAAATCAAACTTCTTAAGAAAAATCAGAAGACCCTTAAGCAAAATCCATCCCTATCTGGGCTTCTTAATGGCTGCCATAGGTTTAGTTCACGGTTATTTTCTAATTGACGAGAGTTCTTTTGCATGTGTGTTGGTATGTACAACACTTGCTCTGATTATACTCACCCCCTTAATTGGCAAAAGTCTGAGAATTAGAAAATGGTTAGTAATTCATAGGTTTTGTACATATTTACTAATAATTTCTCTGCTGATTCATGTTAGTGTCGCCGATTAATCTCTAACCTGATATCCAAAACTAAGGTCAGCTTTTTAATAATACACAGTTTCGTAAATTGCATGACTCCTCAAGAATTTGAAGACCAGCTTAAGCAATGTAGTAGAGTTTGGCGAAGCTAACTATTTGCATTGAGGGCTGGCATGATAAACTGCTATGCCCTTCTCATCAGGATGCCTCAAGGGCTAAAAATCATAACACAGAGGCTCAATGTCAATAGCAAACTTGGCTGGAATATTTAGTTTTGTTTAACTTTTTGTGTCTAAATTATTCACTTAAATTCAGACTTTATACAAGGGTGAATTACTACACTCTTGTTGCGTATTCCAACGAATAAGCGTCGTATTGAACTTTGTTAGAAAAAATATCCCAGTTATATTTATGCAGAAGTAATACTTAATACATTGCTCATTTTATAAATAGCATTTGCTGATAAAGTGGTTCAAACTTTCATTAGCAAATACAAGCTTTGAGGAATTAACCTATCTTAATAAAGGAAGTTTGACATATTAATAACTTTACAGAATAAAATTGAGCAAAAAAGAAAAAATTAAATCTTTTCCCCATCTTCAAAAACAAAATATCCTTCAAATTTGCACCCAAGAGCTTCAGCAATTTGATGTAATTCTTGTTCTGAGAAATTATCTCTTGAGAGCTTATTGGATAAATTCTGATTTGAAGTACCTATTAAAGTAGCGAGTTCCGATATCGTTACTTTTTTTCTTTTTATCAAAATACGGATTTTTTCACCCATAGTTAGATTCATTTTTAATCACCGTCCTACACAATAATATACACTATTTAGTGTAAAGTATCAATTCAACTCAGAATATAAAACGTACAAGTGTAAAAAGTGCTTGAAATTATAAATTCATAAGTGTATAATCAAACTAAATAATGTGAAATACAGAAAGGAGCAAAAACATGAGTAGTAGTTGTAAAATCATAGCAATTGCCAACCAAAAAGGGGGCGTAGGGAAAACCACAACGGCACAAAATTTAAGTTATTCTTTAGCGGAAAATGGGAAAAAAGTTTTGCTGGTCGACTTTGACCCACAAAGCAATCTAACTATGTGTTTTGGAGTTGACAAGCCGGATGAGCTGAAAACGACAATTTATCATTTAATGATGGCGGCTATTGAAGAAGAAAATCTGCCGGGTAAATCAGAATACATTATTTCTAACGGCAGCATTGATTTAATTCCTTGTTCTATTGAACTATCTGCTGTTGAAGTCAACTTGGTAAACACTATGAGCAGAGAAAATATCCTTCGCAGTGTTCTTGAAAGTGTTAAACAAGATTATGATTATGTAATTATTGATTGCATGCCCAGCCTGGGAATGCTCACTATTAATGCTCTTACGGCGAGTGACAGTGTTTTAATTACTGCAACACCTGAGTATCTTTCAGCCAAAGGACTGGAATTGCTGTTAAGAACAATTATCAGAGTTAAAAAGAAGCTCAATCCTAAGATTGTCATAGATGGTATTCTTATCACGATGTTTAAGGAACGAACTATTATATCAAGAGAGATATTGTCCCTTATTGAGGATGCATATGGGAAAAGCCTGAAAGTATTTGATAGCAAAATTCCTTCGTCGGTAAAAGTGGGGGAGGCTAATTTTAACAGCAAGAGCATTATCGAATATAAGCCTGATAATAAAGTAGCCCTTGCCTATAATGACTTTGCAAAGGAGTTTGTTGCATTATGAGTAAAAAGAAACTGGAGACTTTTGCAGATATGCTGGGGGGATATGACCCGGAAGAGTATAAAGAGCAAGAAAAAGGTGTAACTGAGATAGATTTATCAAAACTTGTTCCTTTTGAGAATCATCCGTTCAGACTCTACCAAGACCAACAATTGGATAACATGGTGGAAAGCATCAAAGAGTTTGGTGTGATGATTCCCATTATAGTTAGGACAAAAGAGAGCGGTGTATATGAAATCCTATCTGGACACAATCGAGTGAATGCAGCCAAGCTGGCGGGACTTACAACAATACCTGCTGTTATCCATGATAATCTGTCAGATGATGATGCAATATTGATAGTTACAGAAACAAACTTCATGCAGCGTTCTCTTGATGAAATGCTACCCAGCGAAAAAGCAAAAGCTTTTGAAATGGAAATGCAGGCACTAAAGCGTCAAGGTAAAAAAACAAGCTGGTTTTTTGATGAAAATGATAGCGAAAACCAGCATGAATACAGGGATGAAAGCACTTCGACAACTGAGTTGTCGAAGTGGAGAAGTGACGAAGCGGTAGGAGAAAGAAATAATATTTCACGTGAGATGGTAAGGCAGTATAGAAGATTAAATTATCTTACAACACCTTTGCTGAAAATGGTCGATGAACATGAAATAATCATAAAAGCAGCAGTTGAGCTTTCTTATTTAAAAGTAAAAGAACAGAATATGATCGAAGAAGCAATTTTAGCTGGAGATTATAAAGTGGATTGGAATAAGGCGAAGCTATTAAGGACTTATTCTAAAAACGGTAAGCTGGATGAGGAAAATATAACAGCTATTCTTTCAGGTGAAATAGATAAAAAGAAAAAAGCAAAAAAGCCTGCAGTATTTAAGCTAAAGCCTAAAATCGTATCTAAATACTTTAAACCGGAACAAAATCAGGCAGAAATTGAGGAGGTGATTGACAAGGCATTAGCATTATATTTTGAAACCCTGATGCCGGGAAAGGAGGCAATCCATGAGCAGACGGCTGAAACAAGTTAAAGAAATCTATGAATCAATAACCGAGACTATTACAAGCAGTAAACAAGAATGGAAAGACTTTTTAAAATTTGCAGCAGGAATATATAAATACACTTTTGATAATGCAGTCCTTATTTATGCCCAAAGACCCGATGCTACAATGGTTGCCAATATGGAGATTTGGAACAGAAAAATAGGACGGTATGTTAATAGGGGAACACGCAGTATTGCGGTTTTTGATACAACTAAACCGGAACTAAAGCTTGAATACCTATTTGATGTAAAAGACACCAACGGAGCTACCCATACTATCCCAAGATTGTGGAAGCTGAATGACACACTATCATCACTATTAGTTGATAAGTTTAATGAAAAATACGGGATGCAGTTTGAAAATATTCAGGAGCTTATTTCTGAAATGACAGCACAGACGATAAATGACAGTTTTGAAGAGAACTTGATTGACTTTGAGCTGGATTTTGAAAATACATGGCTTGCAGATGTACCAATAGATGGTGTAATCAATCAGTTTAAACAGATGGCTACCGACAGTGTTAAGTACATGGTACTTCAAAGATGTGGTATTGATAATGAAGATGAAAACGCATTTCAGACAATAAGTCATTTTAATACCATGCCGCTGATTTTCAGATTGGGAAGTACTGTTTGTAATATCTCACAGGAAATACTCAGGGAGATTGAAAGTGAAGTTAAGCATATTATTCGAGAGCAAAGGAGCGTGAAAAAAAATGAAAGAGGCAGTGAACTTGAGCTACAAGGAAGTGGACGGGAGGTTTTATCCAGAAATCGAAATATCGACAGATCTGAAAGCGGACAAGAAACCATTAGGAAAATACGGTCAGATGAAACTCAACTATCTGAAAGAAAACCATCCAAATCGGTACAGCTTACTTTTGGCGAAGGGAGAGCTAATGCCGAAGATGCATCAGGTGAACGAGGAAGCTTATCAGAGACTGGAAGTAATCACGGAGCAGATGCTAAAGACCAATCCGATCCCCAATCCGAAGGATACCATGGAGAGCTTCCGGCACAGGGAGCAGATAAAACAGACAGCGGAGGAAATCATACTACACGAGATAATTTACAAACCGATATAGAGATTACCTCCCAGGAGTCACTATTTAGTGGCTCTTTTTTAATGCCTGATAATGATACAAAAGACAGAAAGAAATCACCTATAAAAGAACTAATCAATTACAAATATTCCGTTAAAGATGAAATCGGTATTGGTGGGCTTAAAACCAAATTTAGAAATAATGTGGAAGCTATTCACACATTAAAGGTTATTGAAGTAGAAAATAGGCTGGCAACAGCAGAGGAACAGAAGATTCTCGCCAAGTATGTCGGTTGGGGTGGGATGTCCCAGGCTTTTGATATCAATGCTGGCGGTTGGAATAACGAGTATGCAGAACTAAAAGCACTTTTGACACCGGAGGAATATAACAGTGCAAGAGCATCTACCCCCAACGCTCATTATACTTCCCATGTAGTTATTGAAAGCATCTATAAAGCACTTGATAGATTTGGCTTTAAAGGTGGTAATATTCTTGAACCATCCATGGGAATCGGGAACTTTTTCTCCATGCTGCCAGAGAGTATGAATTCTTCAAAACTCTATGGTATTGAGCTTGATGATATTTCAGGTCGTATTGCAAAACAACTTTATCAAAAAGCAGATATAAAAATACAGGGCTTTGAGAATACTAGTTTCTCTGATAATTTTTTTGATGTTGCCATTGGTAATGTACCCTTTGGGGATTATAAACTGTATGACCCACGTTTCAATAAATATAATTTTTTAATCCACGATTATTTCATTGCCAAAGCAATTGATAAAGTGCGACCCGGTGGTATCGTTGCCTTTGTAACCAGCAAAGGCACAATGGATAAAACTGATAATTCTGTCCGCAAATACATTGCGGAGAGAGCAGATTTAATTGGTGCAATAAGACTTCCCAATACAGCTTTTAAACAAATTGCCAATACCGATGTAACCACCGATATTCTTTTCCTGCAAAAAAGAGAATGGATATCTGTTAATGAACCGGACTGGATACATGTGGCTCAAACAGAAGACGGAATTCCCGTTAACGAATACTTTCTCAATCATCCTGAAATGATGTTAGGCAAAATGATATTTGACCAAAGAATGTTTGGCGAGGGCAGTAAATATACAGCACTTATAAATGAAGAGGAAAACTTTGACCTTCCAGATGCACTGGATAATGCAGTATCACGGCTTAAGGCAAATATCACTGATTATGAAATGGATATGGAAGTAGAGAATAGTACAATTCCTGCTGACTCTAATGTCAGAAACTATACCTATACCTTTATTAATGATGAACTGTACTACAGAGAAAATGCTGTCATGCGTAAAATTGATATAATCGGAAAAACGCTGGAGCGCATCAAAGGTCTTAGCAGTATCAGAGAGATAACAAGAAATATCATTGATATACAGACGGCAGGTTGTACCCAGCAGCAATTAAAAGAGCAGCAGGCCATATTAAATGAGAAGTATGACCATTTTGTAAGAAAGTATGGTTATATTACCTCGAGAGGAAACAATACCGCTTTTCGGGATGATAATGACTATCCTCTTTTATGTTCTCTGGAAGTTGTTGATGAAAATAATAATGTTAGCAAAGCAGATATGTTTACCAAACAGACCATAAGACCCCTTGAAAAAATAACTGAAGTGGATACTGCCAATGAGGCATTGACCGTATCATTGAATGAGCGTGGTAAAGTGGATATTGCTTTTATGGCAGAGCTTTATGATAATACTGCTGAAAATATTATAAAAGAACTAACCGGACAGATTTTCTTAAATCCTGAAAATTATGATGAACAAGATAACCTAAAAGGTTGGGAAACCCAGGATGAATATCTATCCGGCAATGTACGTAGGAAACTAAAGATAGCTAAAGTTTATGCAGAAAGTAATCCTGAACTTTTCAGTCAAAATGTCAAAGCATTAGAAAAGGTACAACCCATAGATCTTGAAGCCAGTGAAATAGACGTAAGGCTAGGTGCTACATGGATTGAGCCTGCCGACATTGAGCAGTTTATTTATGAAACTTTAGATACACCAAGGTATTATCAGAATTCCGGTTCAAGATATGAAAACAGTGAAATAAAAGTCCACTTTAATAATTACAATGCTTCATGGAATATTCAAAATAAAGGGGCAGACGGAGATTCCGTCATGGCAAGGGAAACCTTTGGTACAAGCAGAATGAATGCCTACTATCTTATTGAAGACAGTCTGAATTTAAGAACATCTACTGTTAAAGATAGAATTGAAGATGGTGACAGTATAAGGTACGTGGTCAACCAAAAGGAAACTATGCTGGCCAGAGAAAAGCAGAACCGATTAAAAGAAGAATTTAAAAACTGGATATTCCGTGACCCTGACCGGCGCAAGAAACATGTTGACTTTTATAATGAAAACTTTAACAACATACGGCTGCGTGAATATGATGGAAGCCACCTGACATTCCCCGGAATGAATCCGGATATAACTTTGAGAGAACACCAAATAGATGCCATTGCGCGAATTATATATGGCGGTTCAACCTTGCTTGCTCACTGTGTTGGTGCAGGTAAAAGTTTTGAGATGATATCCAGCAGCATGGAACTTAAAAGGCTGGGCCTTGCCAAGAAAAGTATTTTTGTAGTGCCTAATCATTTAACCGAGCAGATGGGCAGTGAGTTTTTACGGTTATATCCCTCTGCCAATATCCTTGTTACCACCAAGAAAGATTTTGAAAGGAAAAACCGCCAGAGATTTGTTTCAAGAATAGCTACCGGGGCCTATGATGCGATTATTATCGGTCATTCCCAGTTTGAAAAAATACCGATCTCAAAAGAGCGAAGAGAGCGGATGCTGAATGAACAAATAGACCAAATGACTTATGCTATTGAACAAACGAAAAGAGAGCGGGGAGAGAATTGGTCAATCAAACAAATGGAAAAATTTAAAAAGAACCTGGAGAGTGAACTTAAACGACTGCTGGACGAGTCAAAAAAGGATGATGTTATTAACTTTGAAGAACTAGGTATTGATACCATGTTTGTGGATGAAGCCCATTATTATAAAAACTGTGCAGTGTTTTCCAAAATGCGCAATGTAGCAGGTATCTCCAACACAAGAGCCAAAAAAGCAAGTGATATGTTAATGAAAACCCAATATATTCATGAAGTCAATGAAGGCAGAGGTGTTATATTTGCAACGGGAACGCCAATCTCCAACAGTATGACGGAAATGTATGTCATGCAGCGTTATCTGCAAAACCATGAACTTGAAAGACGAGGGATACATCATTTTGACAGTTGGGCAGCCATGTTTGGCGAGGTAATATCGTCTCTTGAACTTGCCCCCGAAGGTACAGGTTATAGGTTTAGAAGCCGATTTGCAAAATTCACCAACCTGCCGGAATTGATGACCCTTTTTAAAAACATTGCAGATGTGCAAACAGCGGATATGCTTAAACTTCCCGTTCCCAAACTCAAGGACAATCAATATGCTCTTGTATCTTCCGAGCCGTCAGAGTTTACAAGGATGGAAATGGCAAGCTATGTAGAACGTGCCGAAAGGATACGAAACGGCATGGTAGACCCAAGTGTAGATAATATGCTCAAAATTACCAATGAAGCAAGACTGCTGGGTACTGACCCCAGGTTAATTAATATTAATGCACCAAATGATCCTGACTCTAAAGTGAATAAGTGTATAGAAAATATTTATGAAAATTACATCAGCACTGAAGGGACAAAAGGAACTCAGATTGTGTTTTGTGATGTAGGAACGCCTAATACAGATGGGCGTTTTTCTATTTATGACTACGTTAAAGAAGAGCTCATTAAAAAAGGTGTTCCGGCAGATGAAATATGTTTTATCCATGATGTGAGTAATGAAGCACAAAGAGAGCAGATGTTTTCAGATTTAAGAGCAGGAACAAAAAGGGTTATTATAGGAAGTACGCCTAAAATGGGTACAGGAACCAATATCCAAGACAGGCTGGTAGCACTTCATCACTTGGACTGCCCATACCGTCCAAGCGATATCGAGCAGCGAGAAGGAAGGATACTCCGGCAGGGCAACATGAATGCCGAAGTTAATATCTACAGGTATGTTACCAAGAATACCTTTGATCCGTATTTATGGCAGATTGTTGAACAGAAGCAGCGTTTTATATCCCAGGTTATGACTTCAAAATCTATTGCAAGAAATTGTGAGGATATTGATGAAACTGTCCTGTCCTTTGCCGAGGTTAAGGCACTTGCAACAGGTAATCCGTTGATTAAGGAAAAAATGGATATTGACAATGAAGTAAGCAGATTAAAGATGCTAAAGTCCGAATATAACAATCAACGCTATAAAATGCAGGATAATTTTACTTTCCGGTATCCAAGGTTGATTAAAGAAACAGAAGAAAAGCTTGAATGTATTATCAAGGATATTGAAAGAAGGGATATGAACAAAACAGAGGATTTTAAAATTATAATTAACGGCAAACTCTTTGATGAAAGGGAAAAAGCTGGCACAATGCTTACGCTTCTTTGCTCCAGGGCAGATAAAGAAAAGGAGCAGCACATTGGCATCTACAGAGGCTTTGACCTACTTTTAAAGCGATATGCCTTTTTTAATAAGTTTGACATTATTATTCATGGCAACAGCAGGTATTCCATAGAGCTTGGAGACAGTCCCCATGGGAACATGATAAGAATTGAAAATGCCCTGAATAATCTCGAATCCTCCATGACAAAGCTAGAAAACAAGATTGAAGAATACCAAAGAAACATGGAGCAATCCCAAGTCCAATACGAAAAACCCTTTGAATATGAAGATGTACTAAATGCCAAGCTTGCAAGGCAATTTGAATTAAATGCCCTGCTTGATATGGACAAGGATAAAGGTGAAATTATAGTAGATGAAAATAGTATGGGAGAAGCAAGCGACGAGGAAATTGATGCAGAAGTTATGGAAATAGAAGAGGAAGAAATAGCAGTTTAATTCCAATTTGTGTTATCAATGGAGCTTCTAAAGAGGAGCTCTTTAATTTTTGGATGAAAGGTGGAATGGCAAATGAATCAAAAAGCTATGGAATATCAAAAAACAGTAGAAGTAATGACGTGGCTCCTTGATTTGGATACTGAAACTGAGAGAAAAGTCAGCACTTATATGCAAAGCGTGGGTATTAAAACCTTTTTTCTCAATTTGGAATCCTTTGATTTACCGGTTGATGTTCTAAGTAAACTTCAGGATTTAAGAGCAGTTATTGAAGCTTTTGATGGAGATATAGCTGATCTGGATCTTGATGGAGAGGGAGGCGATGCGTAATGAGCAAGGATCTGCGTTACACCTCCAATTTTTTAAAGGGACTTACAAAGTTGACCGGATTACCACTTAAAAAGATTCAACAGTATGCAAAGGAAAACAATCCCTTTAATATTTTAGAGCATCCACAGGTTATGGAGCCAAATGAGAAACAGCTTGAAAAGATAGGGCTTCTTAATGAATTTATTTCTTCATATAACCTGCTGAAAATGCATGAAAATGAGAATAAAATTAAACTTACTTCATCATCTCATTCAGGACAGTATTTTTCATCCCTTTTAAGCGGAATGAAAGATAAGGAGAGATTTATAATTGCTTTTTTGGACAGCAGTAACAGTATTATTGAAACAAAAACAATTTCCGAAGGCACAGTCGGGCAGGCGCCGGTTTTTCCAAGGGAAATATTAAAAGCGGCTATCGCCTCTGATTGTAAATCCATGGTTCTAGCACATAACCATCCAGGTGGGGGACTTAATCCATCAGTGGAGGATAAAGCATTAACTCAAAGGCTGGTTGATATTTTTCATCCCCTTGATATTAGTATACTGGATCATATTATTGTAGCCGGTGCATCCTATACTTCAATGGCAGAGCGAGGATATATTCCTAACAGCTGCAAGGATAGAGCCAATTATGAACCAATTTTACTAGATGGGAAATCAACGGTGGAAGAAAAGTCAGAAGAAATGCAATTTGACCCTCAGTCCGAAGTGGAAGATGAAGAATGGGAATTATAGCTGTAAATAAAAAGGTGGTGAGGTGATGGGAAGAGAAACATTAAGGTTTACCGATGAACAGATAGAACAAGCCAATAGTGTCAACATTATTAGTTATGCCAGAGATGCCGGATATCCAATCAAACAGGTATCAGCAAAAGCATATAAAATTGAGGGGTATGGGGGATTATATGTTCATTCTGACGGGCATAAGTGGAACTGGTTTTCCCAGGGTAAAGGCGGGGGAACAATCCAATTTGTCATGGAGATGGAAGGTAAAACGTGGGTGGAAGCAATCAAACAACTTATAGGAATTGCTCCTGATGCTTTGCCTTATGTAGCTGCTAAAATGCCGGAAGATGAGCCGATAAAAGGAGAATTTATACTTCCTGAGAAAAATAAGACGTACAAGCACATATTTGCCTACCTCATAAAGACAAGGGGTATTGAGAAAGAAATTGTATATGACCTTGTAAAAAAAGGGAAGGTGTATGAGAACAAATATAAAAGCTGCGTATTTGTAGGCTATGATAAAAAAGGAGAAGCAAAATATGCCAGTATCAGAAGCACCAATACAACAGGAAAATCATTCAGATGTGATGTCAAAAATTCCGATAAAGCATATCCCTTTTGCGTAGAAGGAGACGGCGATACCCTTTGCGTTTTTGAAAGCCCCATTGACCTCATGAGCTACTTAACATTGCTGAAAAAGTATAAAGTCAAAGACTTTAATAACCCTTGTATTTCCCTTGGTGGTGTTGCAATAAAACCACTTGACTATTATCTACAGGAACACCTGAATATATCAAATATAATGCTCTGCCTCGATAATGACGAAGCAGGGCATTTTTCATGTCAGCAGATACGGGATAAGCACAGGGATAAGTATAAAATCCTGCGGCATCTACCTAAAGGAAAAGATTTTAATGAGGACCTGATATCCTTGCTTGAAGAATCAAAAGCTTTACATGTAGGAGAAACACAAGCTGATGAGTATGGAGAAGATGAAGCTGCTATTGAAATGTTTTGAATTTCTGTTTCAATAACCCAAAAACCAAAACCGAAGCCGTAGGCTTGGTGGAGGGCAAGCTTCCACTTTGTGGCACAAAGTGCACTTGGCAGGTGAACCTGCACCCTTGAAAATGGGGAAATCCCCATGCCCCTTTAAATTATCAAAAGTAAGAAAGGACGGTGAAGCAATGGATGATATTAAAAAAATAACTTCAAAAGAAGCCAGTCAAATTATTGACACCAGAAAACCTCTGGGTAAGTTTTATCTAATTGATAAAGGTATCTATGTAGGGATTGATAATTCTTCTGGTGATGCCTGGACTGAGGAATTTGATTCCTTTGAAGCTATGGTCAAATGGCAGCATGGGCTAGAAGATGAAGAAGAACTTGAAATGGAATAATTCATTATATGGTTATGGGAGGTGGTGGTATAGCTAATAAAACAAAAATTATCAAATGCAGAGTCACACCGGAAGAATATGAAATCATCATAAAAAAAGCCAAGAAAGCCAATATGAATCTCAGTCGTTATTTATCCTTTTCAGCTCTCGAAAAGGATATTGCTGTTTTTGAAGACCTAAAAAAATTTACTCACCAGCTTTCAAAGGTAGGGGTAAATCTCAATCAGATTGCTATGCTCTGTCATCAAGGTAAAATAACCTGCCCGGATATTTTGCCAGTTAAAAAGGTGGTGACAGAAATATGGCAGTCATTGACTTCATTAACGCAGAAAACAAAACGTACCAGGGGATGAAGAGAGCTTTATCATATATTTTAAATCTTAAGAAGACTGAGCCATATTTAATTGCTGGTAGCAACTGTGATCCAGAAAATGCCTACCATGAATTTGTCCTAACCAAAAGACACTTTCAAAAAGAAACCGGAAGGCAGTTTATACATTTCGTTCAGTCTTTTGCTCCATATGAGAAGGCGACACCTGAAATGATAAATGAAATTGCAGGAAAATTACTGGAGCATGAGATGTTTAAAGGCTTTCAAGTGGTTTATGCCACACATACGGATAAAGAACATCTTCACACCCACTTTATCATCAACACTGTTAATGCGGAAACAGGTCTGAAATGGAAACAAAGTAGGGAGCAATTGCAAATAATGAAGGATTATTCAGATGAGATATGCAGAGCTCATGGTTTACTTGTTGTAGACGGCAAAAAAGGCAAGTACAAGAATAGAGGAGAGTACCGAAGCGGGGCAAAGGGACGAAGTTGGAAATATGAACTTTATCTGTCGGTAAAGGCTTGCATGAAACATTCTACCGGCAAGGAAATGTTCGTAGAGAATATGCAAAAGCTTGGTTACGATGTCAATTGGACAGACGAACGAAAGTACATTACCTTCATCACGCCAGAGGGTAAAAAATGCAGGAATAGAAAGCTTTACCCGCCTGAACAATTTTCAAAAGAGAACTTACTCAGGACTTTTGAAATGAACAAAAAATATCAGGATGAAAAGGTCCTTAGAGAGAGGATGGAGCTTCTTTTAACATCACTCATGCTGCTTTCTGAAAAACAGGATGCAAAATCACCCGAATACCCATTAACTTCTCTAGAAGGACAAGCACTTAAGGAAAAACTGATTGAAAAGCAGAAAGGAGAAGGTCTTGATTGGGACAAAGAAAATGAAGCTGAAATTTAACCATTAGTGAGGAGGGAGGATATATGTCAGGAATGACATTTAAAAGCAGCAATATTAAATGTTTAAGTTGTCTTTACCTTCTTCACTATTTTGAAAAAGGAAGAGATGAAAACGGAAATGTAGATTACAAGATTTATTGCATGATCAAAGACTGTGTAAAAGATAAAACTGAACGTAATGCTGTTGGCACTTGAAGTGCTTTTTTTATTTTACCAAAATATTAAAAATGAAAGGAATGAATGATTAATGAAATTAATGAGGATGACCATAGCAATATTACTTATAGTAGCTTTAAGCACTCAGGTATTCGCTGCCCAGAACATAAAACTTGACTTTCCAGATATAAAAGGACACTGGGCTGAGGATCATATCAGAGATTTTACGGCAAAGGAAATTATTAAAGGATATCCGGATGGAACATTTAAGCCGGAAAGAAATATATCTAGGGCAGAATTTGCAAGTTTAATGTTTCGGTTACTAAAACTAAAAAATTCAACTGATAACAAAGATAGAATCATTATGAATGAATTCGAAAGCTCCTGGGCTAAAGACTCTCTAGAAGCACTCGTTGATAATGGGATTATTGATTTATCTGAGTATCAAAACGGATACGATGTCAATGGTGCAATAACAAGATTAGAAATTGCTAAAATGATTATCAGATCCCTTGAAAAAGACCTTGTCGCAAAGAATTTAAAAAGCAGTACTGGATTTAAAGATGACAATATAATCAAAGATGGGGATAAAGGGTACGTGCTATTAGCAAAGAGATATGAAATCATTGCTGGCTATGAAGATGGTACATTCAGACCTGATAATCCAGCGACACGGGCGGAAACAGTCAAAATGCTTAGTAAAAGAGATGATGCAGTCAATATAATAAAAAAAGAAAACTCTTCTTCCTCTTCCCCCAAAGCGGTGATTGATTTTAAACTACCGGAGTATACTCATACCGATAAGACGGTTGAGTTTGATTGGACAGCAAGAAACGCTAAAAGTTTGTCTTGGTCTTTGGAAAAATCTAATGAAGATGATGTTATGAGTCCTGTTGATTTGAATCAATATGCAGATCTTATGACAGAAGGAGATGCTGGACAAATTCAATTTAAAGACAAAGGAATATACTCACTGGTTGTTAGTGCTAGAAATGCGAGAAATCAAGAGTCAGCTTATTCACAAACAATAGATGTTTATCCAGTCATGGATATTCAGTTCGGTCTATTAAAGATTGCATATATAGATACTGAAGTTCATGTTGACGTGAGTACAATCGAAGTAGGTGATTCATTAATCCAATGGACCCTTGAGAAGAATGGGCAAAGCGTAGCTTTAGAGGAATATATCGAGGGAAGTTTGAATAATGAGGGCGGTGTTATCAGGTTCCTTGAAAAAGGAGATTACACTCTAATCGCCAGTGTATCAGACGAAGTAGGAAGAATATTTGAACATAAAGACAGTATTAAGATTTACCATTTAATATCGACGGAATTCGACATTCCTGGAACAGCATATACTGATGATTCATTAGAACTAACGGTTAATGAAACTGGCTTAGGAAGTCTAAACATTGAATGGACTCTTGAAAAAGAAGGAGAACCAGTAAACTTTAATGATTATATCGAAAGTTCATTGACTAATGATGGTGGTAGGATTCGATTTATTGACAAAGGCGAATATGTTCTAGCTGCTAATGTTACCGATGAAACTGGAAGAGTATTTAAAAAGCAAGATTCAATTAAAGTATTTCCTGTGGTTGAAACAAGTTTTGATTTACCATCAACTGCTCATTCAGATGAAACAGTAACAGTGCCTGTGAATGCGAAAGAACTTGGCAGATTAGATATTCAATGGTCAGTCGTAAAAGATGGGCAACAGGTTTCGCTGTCAGACTATATTGACGGAAGCTTAGATAACAATGGTGGAGCAGTTATATTTAAAGAGAAAGGCGATTATATTTTAAAGGCTACGGTGATTGATGAGTTAGGAAGAGTTTTTGAATATAGCGACAGTATTAAGGTCTATCCAGTGGTAGGAATTGCAGTTGATCTTCCGGCAGCAACGCATACAGATGAAGAATGTGAAGTCACAGTAAATCATAAAGAGCTTGGAAACTTGAATATTGAGTGGATTCTTGAGAAAGATGGGCAGCAAGTAAATATCAATAGTTCTCTTGAAGGTAACCTTTCAAATTCAGGTGGCACAATTAGATTTCTTGATAAAGGCGAGTATACTTTAATTGCTAAAACAGTAGATGAGCTGGGAAGAACATTTGAGTATAGAGATAACATCAAAGTATATCCAGTCATGTCTATAAGCTTTGAATTACCGGAGTATGCACACACTGACACTTCTATCGAAGTTCATATAACAACAGAGGAACTTGAAGATTCAAATATAACGTGGAATTTGGAGAAGGATGGCAAGCCAGTCCAGCTTTCTGAATATGTTGAAGGAACGCTTACAAATGATGGTGGATTAGTTAGATTTCTAGATAAAGGTGAGTTTAAGCTACTGGCATCAGCAAGTAATGATTTAGGTAGAATATTTACCTTTGATGATTCCCTTAAAACCTATCCATTGCCGACATTTGAAATTGATCTTCCTGTTAATGCCCATATAGGCGATAAAATTCCTGTTACCATTGTTTCAGGTGAAATTGAAAACATGAGTCAGCTCTTGAAACTTAAAAAAGAGGGACAATATGTTGAGCCGGCTTCATATGTTATTGGAGATTTTAAAAATGGAAGTGAAATCAGTTTTAGCAGCACCGGTCATTATGAATTAGAAGTACATCTTACTGACCCGACAGGAAGAACATTTGTAAATACTTCTTCCATCGAAATACTTAATAGAGCTCCAGAAAAACCAACTATCAGTGCTGATGTCACAAGGCAGATTAAAAATGGGAAATTTCTAGTTACTATAAATGTACATTCCGTAGATCCTGATGGGGATGCTATTACCTATGAGTTTAATGGTAAGGCAGCAGATAATTATTATTTGCCGGGAATACATACAGTTGAAGTGAGAGCTGTGGATCAATACGGAGCATATTCAGTTAGGAGCAGTATACAGTTTAACGTTGTCAATAATCCGCCGTCAACGCCAGTGATTACAAGAACTCCAGATACAAATAGTGTTTCACCAGGTACTCAGGTAAAAATAACTGCTCAATCAAGTGACCCTGACGGTGATATGTTTACCTATGTTTGGGAAGGAAGACCTTCAGAAATATCCACTTATCCATTAGGAAAAAATGTGGTGAAAGTAAAAGCAGTCGATGAAGCAGGTGCTACATCTTCTTGGACTGCCATTGTATTCTTCGTTGCAGATGCAGAAAATGGTGGAGGTATGACATTAACTGGACCAAATTCAACAATTATTGAAAATGGATTAGAAGGAGCAACCATTACGGAGTACACTTTCAATGTTCCACCTGTTTCTGGTCACAGCGGCAGCGATTACGGTAGAGTTAAAGGATATAATATTCAAACTAACCAATGGGATCAGATTGATTATGGAACAACAAAAAACGGAATATACATGACTAAAACGCTCCCAGCAGGGAAGTACTCAAAATTAGAGTTCTATTACTATACAAACCATACTTGCATGTATAATAAATCTAATATCACCTATACCGTTAAATATCATTTTGAATAGGACAGGTGATTTTATTGAATAGTAAAATCAGTCTATTGCTTTCTTTAATAACCTTGGTAGCAGGAACAATAATAAATATAGTTCTCTCTGCAAATTTACATTATCTTTTACTGAAAAAAATGACGATAATTAAATTTGTGCCATTTACTGAGAGCATGAAAAGCATTGTGTCAGATCAACAGCATCTGGCACTTTTTTTATGCTTCGAAGGGTTTGTCGCGCTTGCTTCGATTTATTTGATTGCTATGAACAGTAAGCCATATCAGAGCAACCTGAGAGCAATCACACCGAACATCTCAACACCAGTGCCAGCCGGTCAAAAGCAATTTGGCTCGGCTGAGTGGCTTACTGATAAAGAGAAAGACAGAGCCTTTAATACTTATGTATTAAAGAAAAATCATTCACTTATCAAAAATCTCATTAAAAGTGGGGATGAGGATTTAAAGAATGGAGGTATAGATAGAGCTTATGAGAAAAAAGAAACTTTTTCAAAAACACTTAAGTCCAAAGCAGATTCAAAAACTACCAATGAAACCAAAGAAAATAATGCCCAGGAAAAAGCCTATATGTCGAAGGGTGGTGTCGTACTAGGACTAAAGAAAGAAAGGGGTAATGAAAAAATCTACTTTGAAGGTGATGATGTTCACACCCTTTGCATTGGTGCTACAAGAAGTGGTAAATCAAGGACTGTCGTACTTCAATCTATCGGTACTTTAGCATTAGCTGGAGAGAGTATGGTATTAACTGATCCAAAGGGAGAGCTTTACCAATATACCTATCCTTTTCTTGAAAGAATGGGTTTCGAGGTAGTGTGTATCGACTTTAAAAATCCTTTGAAAAGCCAGCGGTATAATTTTCTTCAGCCGGTTATTGATGCAGTGGATGCAGATGATATTTCAAAGGCTGTAGAAGCAACATGGGATTTAACATCTCACTTGGTGGGAGAGCCGAATGGAGAAA
>JBMOKU010000013.1:0-19012 GCA_049324315.1 Bacillota bacterium
ACCTATTTAGTGACGATAGAGATGAGGATACACCCGTTCCCATACCGAACACGGCAGTTAAGCTCATCATCGCCGATGGTACTTGGCGGGCAGCCGCCTGGGAGAGTAGGTCGTTGCTAGATAAAAATGCAGAGAGTTAACTCTCTGCATTTTTTATTGGAAAAAACACATTAACGAGCCAACAATTGTAAAACGAATTCATTTAAAACAAGTTGCACGTCTAAGAATATATACGGTATCATATATATATATTATGATGAAATAAAACGCAGAAATTGCGAAAAGATTTCTTTGCAAGCTATGCAGAAACTACTATATACTAAGTGGTAGAAGGATAACCACAAGGGGGGAATCGTGGTGGATATGAAAGCGTTATTTCTAAGAGGTATCACATTTCATGAATTTATTGATAAAGATGCTTATCAAGATAAAATTCTAGATATATATAAAAACATTATGATTGAAGAATCGTTGATTAAAGAGATTGAAGAAATCTCAAAGGATATTTATGTTCTGGTTTTTGCGGAAATATGGTGTCCCGATTGTATGATTAATGTACCTGCTTTGCAGAAAATAAGTGACCTAAATCAACATATTAAAATTCGTATCGTCCCGAGAGAAGGCAATGAAGCTTATATGGAAAACTATAAAATAAATGGGAAACCTAAAATTCCGACATTTGTATTTATGAATGGAAACTTTGAGGAAATAGGAACTTTTATAGAACAGCCCCAAATAGTAAAAGATGTGGTAGCTAAAGGAAAGCAAGTCGATATTATTGTGGTAAAAAGGAAATACAACAAGGGTGAATATGCGATAGAAACTGTTCGAGAGATCTTAAATATATTGAAATAGATGGCTTACAGAGGCCATCTTTTTTTATGGATAAATTATGTAGATAAATCGCAAGAATGGGAGAAAAATGTAAGGAAGAAGAAGAAAGACGAAGGTAAGGTGCAATTTTCCATCTAAATTCCTATTAAGCATTTTGACATCTAATTCTACTGGTGGTACAATATTTTGTACACCACATATGTAACATATACTAAATATAGTTTTTCACCTAAGACAGACAGTAAAATGAACACAGATGGAGGAATTAGATATGAAGGTTGTAAAACGGGATGGAAAGCATGTAGACTTTTATGGTATCAAGATTACAAATGCCATCGAAAAGGCTATGGCTGAGACCAAACTAGGTATAGATAGTATACTGAGCAGAAAAATCACAGAACGAATCGTGGAGAGTATTAAGGATGAGATTAGGCCCATCCATGTGGAAGAGATACAAGACATGGTAGAAAATATGCTGATGGAAAGTGATCGGAAGGATGTAGCTAGAAAATATATCATCTACCGAAACGAGCATAATAAAATTAGAAAGCACAAAAAGAAAACAGAGACCAGACTCCTTTCAGACGATTTTGTCAGCCAATACAAGCATAAGCACTCTCCCATGGCACAATTGGGTAGTTTCGTTTATTATCGAACCTATTCAAGATGGATACCTGAGGAACAAAGAAGAGAATACTGGTGGGAGACAGTTAGAAGAGCTGTGGAATACAACTGCAGTCTTGTACCTACGACGAAAGAAGAAGCCGAAAAATTATATGATAATGTCTATAATCTGAGACAGTTTTTGTCAGGTAGGACTTTTTGGGTAGGGAATACCCCTGTAGCTAAAAATTATCCGATGGCAAACTACAATTGCGCTTTTTTAATTATTGATAGCTTCGAGTCTTTTAAAGATTTATTCTATCTATTAATGGTGGGGGCTGGTGTAGGCTTAAGGATACTATCAGAGGATATTAACAAGCTGCCTAAAATACGAACAGACTATGAGGTCATACATAAAGACTATACACCGATAGCAATCCACGAAAGAGAAGACAGTACCAGCCTTGAGTTCTTCTACAACAACACAGTAAAAATCACGGTAGGAGATAGCAAAGAAGGATGGACCCAGGCATTGGATTTTTTCTTTAAGCTGCTGTATAGCAATGAATATCGAAATGTCAAAACCATCATCGTAGATTATGACCACGTAAGGCCCAAGGGAGAAAAATTGAAGACCTTTGGTGGGACTGCCAGTGGACATTCAAGCCTGAAGAATATGTTCTACAAAATTGATAAGGTTATCAAAAAAAGTGGTTTTATCCAGGAGTCAAAAAGGATTGAATTGAAACCCATTGACTGTCTTGATATTGCCAATATCATCGGAGAAAATGTTGTGGTGGGGGGAGTTCGCCGGACCGCAGAAATGGTGCTGTTAGATCCAGAGGATCATGAGAGTATCGAAGCAAAGTCCCATCTTTATAAGCAAATCGATGGACAGTGGATCGTGGATAAAGAGATTCTACATCGACAGATGAGTAACAACTCCATTTACTATACCAAAAAGCCGTCCAGAGAGAAACTGCATTGGCAGCTGGAAAAAATGAGATATTCAGGAGAGCCTGGTTGGGTAAATGCTGAGGCAGCATCAAAACGAAGAAAAAATATGAATGGTGTGAATCCCTGCGGTGAGATTCTTTTGGATTCAAAGGGACTGTGTAATCTGACAACCATTAATGCATTTGCCTTTGCTAAGTCCAACGGCACCTTAGATGTAGAAGGGCTGCTGGAAGCCCAGCGGCTATCTGCAAGGGCAGGATACCGCATGACCTGCGTAGAACTGGAACTCCATCAGTGGGATGTTATACAGCAGCGGGATAAACTTATAGGATGTTCTTTAACAGGCTGGCAGGACATGGTGAATGCCACAGGTATGTCAAGAGAGGATGAAAAAAAGCTTTTAAATCAACTGCGAGAGGCAGCCAAAAAAGAAGCGGAAGTTTATGCTAGGGAAATCGGAGAGAACCCACCATTATTGGTGACAACTGTAAAACCGGAAGGGACACTGAGCCAACTGCCTACGGTTTCCAGTGGTGTCCATTATTCCCACGCACCATATTTTATTCGCAGAATACGGGTTAGTGCCGATGATCCATTGGTAAAGGTATGCGAAGAACTGGAATACCCTGTTTTCCCCGAAGTAGGACAGGAATGGGAAACTTGTTCTACCAAAGTTGTAGAATTCCCGGTAAAGGCACCAAAGGGTAAGACAAAGTATGATGTAACAGCTATTGAACAATTAGAAAACTATCGTTTGTTCATGAAAGAATATGTAGATCATAACTGCTCCATCACCGTGCACGTAAGAAATCACGAATGGGAAGAGGTAGAGCAATGGGTGTGGGATCATTGGGACGATGTGGTGGCATTATCCTTCCTATCCTTAGAAGATAATTTTTATAAGCTTCTTCCGTATGAGGCTATTGATGAAGAGACCTATAATCGGAGAGTACAGCAGATGAAACCCTTTGTACCTTCCCTAATCGGCAAATATGAGAAGCAGGAAGCGGATATTGACGTGGGTAGTGACGGTTGTGAAAACGGTGCGTGCCCAGTAAGGTAATAAACAGAATCAAAGCCATATATCTGAAAGGATATATGGCTTTTTTGTCATAATTTTCATTTTCTATTTCTGGAAAAATAATTTGATGCTATAATATTTCTGGAGTCGAAATTTTACCAACGGGGTGCTATATCATCTCTTAGGGGGCGTGCTGCTTGCAAAATACGTGTGAATTGCCGGACAACAGTAAAGTGTTGACAAATCGGGAGATTAACAAAAAAATCGTGTCCATGATATTACCTATTACCATTGAGAATCTGCTTCAGATGGTGGCAGGCATTGTTTCCATGGGGATGATTGGAAGGATCGATGTTTTAGCGGTCAGTGCTCTGGGAATCAGTATGCGGATCACGCAGATCATATGGGCGCTCTTCAAAGGGATTACCACAGGTGCAACGGTATATGTGGCTCAATACTACGGAGCAGGAAATCATAAGAAAATGCTCCACGTTATACAACAGACCCTCTTATCCACTATCGCTGTTGTGATCGCTCTCCAAGCTGTCATATATTTATTTGCCCCACGACTGCTGATGATCTTCAATCCTAAGGAAGAACTTTTACGCCACGCTGTGATTTACTTGAAAACGGTATCCTTAGGACTTCCTTTCCTAGCCATCATGCTGGTAATAGGAGGCGTACTGCAGGGCATGGGAAATGCCAAGACACCCATGTTTATTACGTTGATTATGAATTTTGTCAATATCTTGGTTGGGTACGTATTGATTTTCGGGAAACTTGGATTACAACCTATGGGGATAAGGGGGGCTGGAATTGCTACGGCAGTATCTCAGGGGATAGCAGCCCTGTTGGGGATATATATTCTATTTTGCCAAAAAGGTGTATTGCGTACATATTTTAATAAAGGATTCTTTAAAAGAGATATGAAGCAGGTAAAAGATGTATATCGGGTCGGAATGCCCTCTGCCATGGAGTCAATATTCTGGCAGCTGGCAGCCATCATATTGACGAGGGCTGTCTTAACCTATGGTGAAACAGCTTTTGCAGCCCATCAATTGGGGATGCAGGCAGAGTCTATCTCTTATATGCCTGCTTTGGGCTTTGCCATCGCAGCAACTACCTTTGTTGGTCAGGCATTGGGTGCACAGGATCCAGAACTGGCAAAAAAATATTTAAAGCAAATCATAAAAGGTGCAGTGGTGATTACCAGTATAAGTGTAGGGATATTAGTATTTCTTCCGAAAACTATGATGTCCCTTCTTACAAACAATTCAGAGGTTATTGCCTTGGGGGCTGTCTATTTGATTCTTATGGGTTTGGTGCAGCTGCCACAAAATATTTCAGGAGTTTTATATGGAGTCATGCGAGGAGCAGGACACACAAGGGTACCTATGACAGTAGCCGGTATTGGTCTTTGGGGCATACGGGTCCCTTTCACCCTTATAGCAGTCTATCTATTGAAGCTGCCCGTAGCTGGGATTTGGGTTGTCATGAGCATTGATCTTGCATCGCGATTTTTCATCTGCTTATGGTTGTTTAAACGGAAGAACATTTTTGAGAGCAGAATTGTTATAGAAAAAGAATAGCAGCCAACGAACGAAACATCTAAATGAGGATGTTTTGTTTTTTTGATAAGGAAGTCTTAACGGCGAAAAAAGGACAAAATAATGTATTTTGGTTAAAAGATTTACAAACAGTATGAAGCATGACCGTGTAAAAGGCTTTATTCTTGTAATATTTCAATTTATCGTGTATACTTTTGGAAAAGCAGCCAAAGAACTATATTTGCTGATTTGATGATTCGTTACGTAAGAATAACCATTTGGAAGAATATGCGCTATTTGTAGAGTGATAAGGGTGTCAGTATGAAAACAGCCGTCAGAAAAGATGCGAGGAGAATTATGATGAAATTTTCTAAGATGAAGCTTCAAACCCAAATAACCATCATTATCAGTCTTGTCATTTTCATATCTATATCTTTTGTTGCCTTATTTATGGTTAAGTGGACGGTAAAAAACGTACAGGAAAAAGTTGAAACAAATATCATGAATACAGCGATGACGGTTGCCAATGCACCCTATTTGCGTCAGGAAATGGAGCGAAGGGATCCGGACAGAATTATCCAAACCTATGTAGAAAGTATGCTAGGATCTTTGAAGGAAATTCATATCATCGTTGTTGCAGATATGCAAGGAATTCGTTATGCCCATCCTAACCCTCAACGTATCGGAGAAAAGTTTGTGGGAGGAGACGAAAACAGGGTGATAGAAACAGGTGAATCGTATATCTCAGAAGCAACTGGTACATTGGGGAAATCTCTCCGTGCCTTTGTGCCCATTTACGGAACACGGGGTCAACAAATTGGATTTGTTATGGCAGCTGAGATGACAGAGAGTATAGAACGGGCCAAGCGGCAGGGAATCCAAGCGGTGTTTACATCGTCGCTTATCGCATTGTTTCTTGGCATGATGGGCGCTTTTTTATTGGCAAGAAACATAAAAAATGCCTTGTTGGGACTGGAACCTGATGAGATTACAAAGCTCTACATTCAGAAAAAAGCACTATTGGAAGCGATGCATGAAGGCATTATTGCCATTGATGAGCAGCAGGAAATTATACTAATCAATGATTCTGCCGTGGAAATACTTGATCTTAAATATAAAAAGGAAGAAATTATGGGGAAAGATATACAGGATATCTTTCCCACCAGCAAGCTGGGAGAGGTATTTGCGTCAGGAGAAGCGCAATATGATCGGGAACAGGTAATCAACAACACGTTTATCGTGACAAACCGTGTCCCTGTAAAAAACGGAGACAAGATTGTTGGCGCCATTGCCACCTTTAGAGATAAAACGATGGTAACCAAACTGGCAGAAGAAATGACCGGTGTAAAGCAGATCATTGAGGCGCTGCGGGCGAATACCCATGAATTCATGAACAAGCTTCATGTAATCTTGGGATTAATCCAGGTTGGCGATTTAAGCGAGGCAAAGAAGTACATTTTGAATGTCACCGATGAACAGCAGCAAATCCTGTCAAAAATCATGAACAAGATAAAGGATGCGACCATTGCAGGTTTGCTGTTGGGAAAGATCAGCAGAGCGAAAGAGATGGGCGTCCAAATGTCCATTGATGGTAGGACCTGCCTGGAGAGACAGCAGGGGAAGGTTAACAGCAGCGTTCTAATTACCATTATCGGGAATTTTATTGAGAATGCCTTGGAAGCAGTAAGTGGGAACAATTGGGAAGAGAAAAAAGTGATTGTAAGAATTGAAGAAACAAAAGACAGTATTGAAATCGAAGTTCAGGATACTGGAATTGGTATTAAATCAGAAGAGATGGAGCATATTTTTGAAAGGGGATATTCTACGAAACCGGGAGATAGAGGGGTAGGTCTGGCGCTGGTCAAAGAAACGGTGGAGAATCTAAAGGGCAGCATTAAGGTGGCATCGGAAGTGGGAAAAGGAACAACGGTTACTGCGGTATTGCCAAAGGAGGAACGATATGATTAAGGTACTGATTGTCGAAGATGATCCTATGGTGGCACAGATAAACAAACGATACGTGGAAAGCATAGATGGGTTTGAGGTTCGAGAAATTGCTGTAAATGGAGAAGAAGCGCTGCAGATCATGAAGAGGATAAAGATTGATCTTGTTATCGTAGATATCTACATGCCCAAGTTGAATGGCATTGATATGCTGAAAGCCATGCGAAAAAGCGGAATCATGGCAGATGTTATTATGGTGACTGCGGCTAGAGAGACGCAGCAGGTAGATGAAGCCTTAACTTTGGGTGCCGTGGATTATCTGATAAAGCCCTTTGAATATGAGCGGCTTAAAAATGCACTGGAGAGCTATCAAGGAAGATTTAGGCTCTTAAAAAAACAGCAAGTAGCGGCTCAAGCTGATATAGACAAGATAACCATGGGAAAAAACTATAATCGTGAGAGCATGACACAAAAAGGACTCCACAGCAATACGTTAAACCGCATACGCAAATTCATGGAGAATCATCATGATTGTTTCCTGACCAGTGAAGAGGTAGCGGAAAAACTGGGGATTACGAAGGTAACAGTTAGAAGGTATCTGGAATATCTGGAATCCATAGGTGAAGTAAAACTGGAGGTCGAATATGGTTCCATCGGAAGACCCAGCCACCGATATAAATATATAAAGTAGAGGAAGTGCGGTCTTTAGGAAAACCTTGTCAAGGATTTGTCAATATATTTTTTACTTTTTAAACATTTAGGATAGTTTCTAAATGTTTTTTATTTTTTGAAGATGAACTATGATAGTGCATAACAAAGGAATAACGAAAGGGTGGATGTAATGAGTTTTGCTGAGAAGAGCTTAGTGATGCATGAGGAAATGAAAGGAAAGATCGAGGTTACTTCAAAGGTACCCTTAAATACCAGAGATGATTTGAGTACTGCCTATACCCCAGGTGTTGCAGAGCCATGCAAGAAAATCCATGAAAACGAGAACGACGTGTACAAGTATACATCCAAAGGAAACCTGGTAGCGGTGGTTACTGACGGGACGGCTGTTTTAGGTTTGGGGGATATCGGACCAAAGGCGGCTATGCCAGTTATGGAAGGAAAGGCTATTCTATTTAAAGGTTTTGCAGACGTTGATGCCTTCCCCATCTGTATTGACTCCAAGGATATTGATGAAATTGTAAAAACCGTTAAAATGATCGCACCGACCTTTGGTGGTATCAATTTAGAGGATATCGGAGCACCAAGATGCTTTGAGATTGAGGAGAGACTAAAGAAGGAACTGGATATTCCTGTATTCCACGATGATCAGCATGGAACGGCTATTGTTGTTACGGCAGGCCTAATTAACGGATTAAAGCTGGTGAATAAAAAGATTGAAGAAGTGGAAATCGTTGTCAACGGTGCAGGAGCTGCCGGCTCATCCATCGTAAAAATGCTTCTGAATGCAGGGGCAAAAAATATCATCGTCTGCGACAAGGAAGGTATCCTTTACGAAGGTGCACAGGGGAATAGTCCCCATAAGGAAGAACTGGCGAAGATGACCAATAGGAAAATGAAAATGGGGTTATTAAAGGATGCCATGAAAGGGGCAGATGTTTTCATCGGTGTATCGGCAGCCAATGTGGTGAGCCAGGAAATGGTAAAATCCATGAATCAAGATGCTATCGTTTTTGCCATGGCAAATCCCGTGCCGGAAATCATGCCGGATTTGGCCATCCAAGCAGGGGCCAGAGTGGTAGGCTCAGGTCGTTCAGATTTTGCCAACCAGGTAAACAATGTCTTGGCATTCCCGGGAATTTTTAGAGGGGCACTGGATGTAAGAGCAAAGGATATCAACGAAGAGATGAAGGTAGCTGCAGCCTATGCCATCGCCAGCATTATTGGAGAAGACGAATTGAGAGAGGATTACGTAATTCCAAATGCATTAGACAAGAGAGTAGCAGAGAGAGTAGCAGCAGAGGTAGCCAAGGCTGCCAGAGAAAGTGGTGTGGCTAGAATATAAATTTAAAGATTTAAGGAAGCTTTATTAAGGACACATAAAGGAAATTATGAAGTCATTTGCCGTTTCCAGATGCTCATAATTTCCTATGTGATATAAAAAAAATAAAAGGAGGGTTTACGTTATGACTTCATTGTCAACGGAAAAAGAAGGATACAAGATCATGGGGTTGCCTTTATCAATCTTCGCTATACTCACCGTTGTGGTATTAGCTGCAACCTTTATGGGCGTACTACCTGAAGAAATGACAGGTGCATTTGCTTTGATGTTGATAATCGGCGCAATTCTTAATGAAATTGGAAATCGTTTACCTATTATTAAAGATTATCTTGGGGGCGGCCCGATTGTCATCATTTTTGGTTCTGCTGCTATGGTTACCTATAACGTTCTACCTGAAGCAGCCATCACAACCATGAAAGATTTTATGAAAGCACAAGGATTCTTAAACTTTTATATTGCAGCATTAATTACCGGTAGTATTCTTGGGATGAGTAGAGACCTGTTGATCCGGGCAGCTGTAAGGTATCTTCCTGCAATTATCGGAGGCGTTTTGGTATCTCTGACTCTAGTAGGTCTCGTAGGTGCTGCCATAGGATATGGCGCAAAAGAAGCTATCCTGTATATTGGCGTTCCTATCATGGGCGGTGGTATGGGTGCCGGTGCCGTACCTTTATCAAAAATATTCGGTTCCAGCTTGAGCAAGGATCCTGCAGAAATGCTTTCTATCATGATACCGGCTGTTGCCTTAGGTAATGCATTGTCTATTGTGATAGCAGGACTATTGGATCGTATTGGCAAAGGAAATGATAAATTATCAGGAGATGGGAAACTGCTTAGAGATGGCGCTGAAGCCGTTGCTGAAAAAGAAAGCAATGAAAGTATTGATTTAAAACTGATGGGAATTGGCTTGCTGATAGCTACATCCTTCTATACATGGGGCTGTATTGTGGAAAAATTCATCCCACAAGTCCATTCCTACGCTTGGATGATTATTTCCGTGGCTGTGGTAAAGGCTTTGGGAATTTTACCAGCCAAGTATGAACTTGGTGCTTCCCAGTGGTTCAAGTTTGTTATGACAAATTTAACGGGTGTATTGCTGGTGGGTATCGGTGTAGCTTATACCAATTTACAGCAGGTAATTGATGCTTTCACCTTCCAATACGTACTGCTGGTAGGTGTAACTGTAATCGGAGCTGTGATAGGTTCCGGCTTTGTTGGAAAGCTAGTAGGTTTTTATCCGGTGGAAGCTTCTATCACCGCAGGCTTATGTATGGCAAATATGGGTGGTACAGGAGACGTAGCGGTACTGTCAGCTGCCAAGCGTATGAACCTTATGCCCTTCGCACAAATTTCCTCCCGTATTGGCGGTGCGTTCATGCTGATACTGGCAAGTACATTACTGAAAATCTTTATGTAAAAACCAAATCCCTTGATATTCTAACAAGAATATTAGGGGGTTTTTTCTTGTATAAGAATGATACAGGCTGCCGGATCTTAGAAAAGTTGCAGGTAAAAAGAGTTAAAATATTATTATATTCCAGTAGAGGAAAAAATATGAAGATATATAAAAAATACTGTATAATGGAAGATGAGTGAGTGTTTTCTGACATACATATAGAAAAAGGGTGTTTATGATAGAGTCGGAGGTAAAATGTCATGGACAACAATAAAAAAAGAGACTGTATCATTGGAAAGGAAGAGTGAAATGGATCGTAAAACAGCATTATTAATTATTGATGTACAAATGGTTATGTTTACGGGTCTGGAGGAGGTGTGGTCATGAATCAGCAAAATCTATTTATTTTATGGACCAATGCAGATGAAATAACCTTTGAGAAAATGATTTTCATGTATTCAGTCAATTCACTGGTATATGGTTGGTGGGATCATATAACGGTCATTATATGGGGAGCACCGACAAAGCTTGCCAGTGAAAATGAAAAAGTGAGAGAACTGATTCAGATGATGATGGAAAAAGGTGTACATGTCAGTGCCTGTAAAAAATGCTCTGATGAATTAGGTGTTACAAAGGAGTTAGAGGATCTAGGGATTGAAGTGAAATACTGGGGGCAGGGATTAACGGAGATTCTAAAAGGAGAAGATAAATTACTGACAATATGATATTTAAAACAATATGAGCATAGAATATTATGACATAAAGGATGGAGATAGGACCGCGCTGGAGCAACCGGCGCTTTCTGTTGAAGAGGTTATATTTTCAATGGAAGTTGTTAGAAGACGATTTGAGGTGACATGATGAAAGTATGTCTTAGAGGTATACTGCTTTTTATATTGCTTTGCTCATTGGTACTTCTGCAAGGATGCAGTGGTATGCTCGGGCTGAAACCGGAGAGATTCTCTCGACTGCCCGTTCAAAAGATTATGTTTGAGGAAGGTACTATCAGAAAAATAATAACGTCTAAAGAAGATATACAGACAGTCCTTGAGCATATCAATACAATGCCGTTACAGGAGCAGGAAGAAAAGCAATCGATATTTGAACCTGTATATCGAATCCGGTGTATGGACAAAAACGACGTAGAGCTGGGAACGATTAGTTTTATAGGAACGAATGCATATTTCAAGGATAAATGGTATGGTGTTGATCCGCAAACAGTCATGTCACTGCAAGTACTTTATGATCATATGCAATACAAAGAAGTAACGGATGGTGAGATCATCATAAAAGAAGAGATGAGAAAATCTAGGGAAGGGATGGACTTGATAGATGCTTTGGAGGGGAAATGGCAGGGGACAGATAAGTATACCCTATACTTTGATGATGGCCTTCTTAAACAAGGGGATTTTTCTTTCGTATACGCTATAATAGAGACGGAAAAGGATCATATATATATGGAGGCTTATGGAAAGAAGGGACTTTTCCTGAAAGGAAAGAAGCTATTTGAACTGTTTATTGACATGGATGAAACAAGATGCAATATGAGAATAAAAAAGGTGATGGACTCAGGACAGATCTATGAAAGTCATCTTGTATATTCCAATCAAGATGGATTATTTCTTGGCGATTTTGATGCAACATTCTTTATAGAATAAAATAAAAATGGGGGAATAAATATGAGAATCGAGCATGTGGCCATATGGACAAGGGATTTGGAGAGATTAAAAAAGTTTTATGAAGAATATTTTGGCGGTAAAGCAGGAGAAAAGTATGTGAATGAAAAAAAGGGCTTTGAATCCTATTTTATATCCTTTGATACAGGAGCAAGGCTTGAGATTATGAAAAAGGCTTCCATACCGGAAAACATGAACAGCACAATTGATGAATATCTAGGCTTGATTCACCTGGCTTTTTCCGTGGGCAGCAAGGAAAAAGTAGATGAATTAACGTCTGAATTGAGAAGTAAAGGATATAGAGTAGTTAGTGGACCTAGGACAACGGGCGATGGATACTATGAAAGCTGTGTCCTGGACCCGGATGGAAATCGACTGGAGATAACGGAATAATAAAACATTAGAAAGCAAAGGGGATATGACGATGCGTATTGTGGACTTAACACATATGATCTATCCTGGGATGCCTGTTTTTCCGGGAACTGAACCACCCATTCTTGACACTGCAAATACTGTGGAGAAGGATGGTTTTCTAGAAACAAAAATCACCATGTATTCCCATACAGGGACCCATATGGATGCGCCAGCCCATATGTTGAAGGATGGGGTTACGATAGACAAGCTTCCCATAGAACACTTCATGGGAAAGGCCATTGTGCTTAATTTTGAAAATGGTAATAAGTCATCTATAGAATTGGAAGATATAAGGATATACAAAGATAAGATAAAAAATGTTGACTTTGTCATTATCAAAACGGGATGGAGTAAGTATTGGGGACAGCAAAAATATTTTGAAGGGTTTCCTTCTTTAACCGTTGAAGCAGCAAAATGGCTTTCTGATTTTCCACTAAAGGGAATAGGCATTGATGCCATATCCATCGATGATATGAATTCCACAACCTTTGACGTACATAAAACCCTTATGGAAAAGAATATGTTAATCATAGAAAATCTAACGAATGTGGATGAAATCAAAGAAGAATACTTCATGCTAAGCGTATTGCCACTGAAAAATATCCATGCAGACGGATCACCCCTAAGAGCTGTAGCGATTGAGAACTTGTAAGGGAGAGAAGCAAATGAATAATCGAGTCAAATTATCAAAGGAAAAAAAAGAAACAATGATCAAGGAAATTCAGGAATATTTTTATCATGAAAGAAATGAGGAACTAGGAGAGCTGGCCGCCTCATTGGTCTTAGATTTTGTGTTGGATAAGCTGGCACCCGAGATATATAATCAAGGGGTATACGATTCATATAAATATATGAACAATGCTGTGGAAGATTTGCTGGGGATACAAACCAGATAACCGTAGAAAAATATCCCACTCAATTAGAGTGAGATACATGTAAAAATACTTGCTACAAAGATGCCCAGGTGCCGTCGTCAGTGCATTTCAATTTTTCTCCATCGGTAGTAATCGTAATGACTGAACCAGGAGAATATCTTTTATCATCATACCAACAGATCGTATCCATTCTATTTGTATCGTTAGAGGGTATGCGAATTCTTTGCCCAACGTATAGAACGGAAGGATTGATATGAGGATTTAAAGCGGATAAAGCGTCTAACGTGGTATTAAATTTGACGGCTATTGACCACAATGTATCACCGGGTTGAACCATATAATCTACAAACCTACTGGTCGATTCCATAAAATCACCTCAAAATCCGATCTTAGTATAACATATGAGGAGATCGTTTTTATGTGAATATCATTATGAATGTACAAATAATTTCATCATTCTATTTCTTTTTATTTCTCAATATATTGTAATAGAATATGGAGAAATGGGAGAGGTATAAATGAGGTTTTTGATTGATCATAAGAAAAAGATGATTTTCCTGATAGCTTGCTTTACGCTGCTTTACTTCTTGCGGCAATATGTATATGATGATCGTGGACATAGTACGCAGATGGTCATGGGAGGGCAGTTTTATCAACAATTTGAAGACTTAGAAATAAATGATATGAAGACAGACCAAACAGATATGCCCGAATACTTCCGACCATCAAAGCTGCCTATACTCAATGATAGAGAATTTAACACCGATTTCTTTTGGAAGTATCATGAAAAAGAGCCTTCGGAAATAAACTTGCCAAAATCACTGCTTAAAACGCCGGAAGATACCATCATCAACTATTTTAGTATCTTGGAACATGCTGAAAATCTAACAAAGGACAAAATGGGCGGCTGTGGAACCGTGGGGAATGCCAAGCTACCTTTCCCCGTTGCTTATGCTTTTTTAACGCCTGATTATCAAAAAAGGGTAACCTACCAGGACTATCTGAAATCCTTTGAAGGTATCGGCCATACAAGCCTAATTAAATTGCGAAAGACACCAGATGATCAAAGTAATCCTAATAATATTCGATACTTTATGGAGATCGAAACCATCGAAGGCTCATCAAAGAATGTAACATATTTTGCTTACTACTACGGATTTATTGATATTATGGAAGAGCGTAATGGATATAGAATTGCTAACATGGAATTTTACGGAGAAGACTTCTTATGTGCACCTTATCATGGCTGGGCCCATAATGCAGAGGCATCTGTGGATATCCGATATGGTGATTGGTGTGCATTGGTGGCAAAAAGATATCCAACGGAGCAAAATGGATATGTAAAAAATATTTATTTCAAGGGGACAGATGGGAACGATTATCTTATAGAGTTTTATCAGCTGACCAATGGTACGGATATTGAGATGGCGCAATATAAAAAAGATACGAATGGCAGCTGGAAACTGGTAAAGCTTGATCCTTATAAGTGTTTGGAAGAGAAGAAGGATGAAACAAGTTTGTAGATAAAATGATAAAGAGCATGCTTTGTTGCAAAGCACAGCTCTTTTTTTAAAGTACTTCTTAGTAATCCTGATTTTTGATTAGGCCACATAATTGTGAAAACCACAGTACTAAACTGATGCCAGATATATTTAAAACAAAAGAGTCAATGGGACTCCATTGATGATAATGAAAATACCCTAATCGATTCATGACTGTTTCTAATACAAGAAAAATGGAGGCTAAAAATAGGATATAGGGCAATTGCCATTTTTTCTGTTTTGGAAAATAATAAACCGAAAGGACTCCTGCAGCATAGAAGCTGGTCCAATAAAGAACGGGTATGTTGGCAATATAATAATTTCCATGATTAAACGAATACGCACCCAAATCAGTAAATTTTTTATCGATGATTAAAAGTACAATCAAGCAGATGACGCCAGCACACCAGTAGCTTTTCACTTTCTTTAATGGAACTGATATAAACAGGACTACGTATGCAGTGCAGAAAAAAATAAACCATCCCATATTTATCTCCTAATATATAAAATAATTATTTAGTGAGGCTGCATGGAGAGGTAATTTACTAACCAGATAGCATGGGCTGATAAAGGGATTGATTGTATTGCTAACAGTAGAATAAGGACTTTATGATATCTTCCCTTGTTATTCATTTTGTTACCTGCCCAACGTATGATTAGAAGGAAGAACACAGCGTACAGGACCCTGAAAAAGATCCCTTGATAGAAAGGCAGATCCATAAATGAAAGCATAAAAGGATTTGCTTCCTGAATAAAGCCTAGAACACTAATGCCCAAGTAAGATATTATATAATCTGCTAACATAGCGACAAATACAAAAATTAAAATGGCATCTGAACGATACGATCGATTATAATATAAACTATCCATGATATAACTCCTTAATTTTATTGGAATATAGCCTAATTATTGACACGACTGAGTTATATTAAACCCAAATAAACATATAGATATTTCATGTCTATGTGCTTGTACTGCCTTTTATGATTGCGGGCAAAAATTTGACTTTTCTTTGATGCTTATCTATTAAAATTAAAGGTAAAGAATTTAAATGTTTGGAGAGTGAAGAGAATGAACAAAAGAGAAGAAGCTCATCGGTTGAAATCTGTTCTAGGGCTTTCAAGGAACATTGTAGGTGTTAAATTTATCTATACGGAAGAAGAATTCAATGACATTAATATAAAGCAGGTTAATTTTAAAATGTCCTACTGCAATACGGTAAAGCTGGCATCAAAAGGAAAGCCTTTTAAAGCAAATTTTGAAAACTTTTATTGTAAAGCATCTGCCAGGGCTTTTGGGTTAATGAATATAGATAATGACGTGGCATCTGGAAGACTCTATCATTCATTTAGAATGTATAACAGTATCGGAACGGCAAAAAATGTGCAAAAAAATGTTACCTATTTTAATCACGAAATATATGGGGTAGTGGTTCAACCATTAGAGCAATTTGAAAATGATCCAGACATAGTTATCATGATCATAAATCCTTACCAAGCAATGAGAGTGGTACAAGGATATTCCTATCATTATGGAATAGCAAAAAATATTAAGCTTACAGGCAATCAAGGCTTGTGCTCAGAGTGTACTGTAACACCCTATGAATACAATGATTTAAATGTATCGCTGCTATGCGCAAATACAAGATTTGCTGCAAAATGGAATGATGAAGAGATGGGCGTAGGAATGCCCTATCATATGTTTGACACTGTTGCAGACGGCATCATGAAGACGCTAAATCCCAGCGAACCTAATAGTAGAAAAAGAGAGATCCTGGAAAAAGTGAAAGATAAGAATCTTGGCGTAGAAATAGAACTAGGAACCAGTTACTATAGGAGTGGGAAATAAAACTGCACAAAATGCTCGTGGTACATGAAGAAAAATAAGTAAGGCAATTTGCTTTAAAAGATATATCACAAGCAAATTGCCTTACTTAATTGTTTAATGGTAATTATTTTGTAGGATCTTCAATAAGCGTAGCGAAAACTACTTCATGTGTATGTCCTAGATTTAAAGTGGTCAGTGCTTTGACAAAGTGTACATGTTTTCCATTTCCAACATCAATAGCAGGACCGGTTTCGGCACCAAGCTCATGGAGGTGACCAATCGCAAAATCTGTATTGGTTAGCAGCGCATGTCTATGACCGCCTCCGGGAATTGGAATTGCTTCACTTGTTACTCCTGCAAAACGATGGTTATGGGTGATTTTACCAGCAAATTTCGTACTGCCTAAAAACTCATGAACATGAGTTTGTGCTGCGGGCAGATGTTCTTTCTCATGGCGCTCTTGTGGGAATTTTACTTCAGTGCTCATTCTCATTTTCACTCCTAATCATTTTATTACAAACAGAAGTTAAGGCAAGCTAGTCCCTATCTTCTATTTGCAATTCATAATATTAGAAGTTTGGCTGCAGGGTGTCATTATGTGTACAGGTTTTATATGGGAATTTTACCTTAAAGTCACATTGAAAATTTATAAAACACATTTATATTTATGAGGAATTGGGATGAAGAGCAAGGGGGGTCAGATAAGAATTAACATTATATGGGAATATATGATATAATCTTTATGTCGTAACAGTAGAATGATGCGATATTAAAAACTCGGGGCGGTATGGAAACCGCCTCCTACGTTGATTGATGTGTATGGCCACGTAGGGGCAGGTTTCCACGCCTGCCCGTCTGTATCTGTCATCCTGAATGAAGTGAAGGATCTTTCTGGAACGCCCACTGTGGAAGTCACTGAAAAACTCAGGCTATTTGAGCAGCAGAGGCAATACATGGGGACTGGTCCACTGTCCGGTGTACTTTTTACCGGACTGAGGCCCTGTCCCCATGTATTGTCTGGACGAAGAGTAACTTTCTCAATAGTCTCCCCCTGTGGCGTTCCGCTTATAGAGCTCCCTACGATGGCATCATTATATAGTTGCTTAAAAATCAAAAGCTGAAAGGGGCATAGCCGTGATTATAGTAGTAAGCTGTGTGATTCTAAATAACAATAAAGTCCTAATGGTTCAAGAAGGCAAAAATCATATATACGGATTATGGAATCTCCCATCGGGTAGGTTAGAAAATAATGAGAAAATTGTTGATGCTGTCATTAGAGAAGTTGAAGAAGAAACGGGCTATAAAGTTACGGTTTCAGGCCTTACAGGAATATATAATTTTTTCAGCGAAACGAATACGCAAGTAATACTGTTCAATTTTATTGGCGAAGTAGTTGGAGGAGATTTGCAATACGATCATGAAGAAATCATTAATGTAAAATGGTTGTCAATGGAAGAAATCTCTGAATTAAAGGATGACGAGCTGCGGAATTGCAGATTGATTAGAAATATCATCAATGATGTAAGAGATAAATGTATCGTACCACTTGATATTATCAATGACCTGATTTGATTCATAACGCTTTTAATGTGAAGAAAAGTGGAAATGTGGGGGATTAAAATGATAAAACTTGATTTACTTGAAAAAGAAGATCTGAAAAAAATTATTGAATGGAATACCAATAAATCTGCTGATGATTTATTACTATGGGCTGGACCTATTTACAATTATCCCTTAACACTTGCACAAGTGGAAAGCTACTTTTTAAATGAAGTGAAAAAAGACAATTCTAATATTTTTGTCTATAAAATACGACTTGTAAATACAGACCAAGTCATTGGAACCGTTGAACTGCGAGAAATGGATAAAAACAATAAAATCGGTAGAATAGGTAGATTTCTAATTGGAGAAGAAAAAAATAGAGGGAAAGGAATCGGAAAAAAAGTATTAAAAGAAGTATTAAGAATCGGATTTGAAGATATGAAATTTGAAAAGATAACACTTGGCGTATTTGACTTTAACCAGAGTGCTATTAAATGTTATGAAAGTGCGGGATTTTCAAAAGAAAGACTATTAGAGAATGCACGAAAATCATCGACCGATTATTGGAATTTATATGAAATGGCAATTTCAAGAGTTGAATGGCAGAGAAAAAATGGGTAAGGCACACTCATTATAAAATATGTAGCATTAGGGCTACTTTAAATTAAAGTATGGCCCTTTTTAATTGCTCAAATATCGAGACTGTAAAATATTTTGTGGGCGGACGATATAAGAAGCTCCTTTCTGGTAAGAATTAGAAAATAATACCAAACCAGAGAGGAGTTTTTCTATGTCAACTTTACCAAAGGAAGTTATCAGATCCA
>JBMOKU010000014.1:0-18252 GCA_049324315.1 Bacillota bacterium
TCTTTTGAGTCTTTAAGCTTAGAAGATCGACCCTGAAACTTCTAACCTCTAACTTCTAACCAAATAGAAGTCTAACCTTCGCAAAAGAACATATTTAAAGGAAAATCAATCTCTACTGTTCCATATCCATAGCGTAATAAAAAACGAAAGTTTAAAATATAACAGCCCTATTCCTCTTGATCTACAAGGAGAATAGGGCTTTTTACCTAAAAATTCAATAACCTGCATGGGACTTATGATACTTGCAGGGATTTTACCGCCTAATGTCGAAAAATTTTACTTGATTTTAAATTCCAGATTACATCTATATAGTAGACTTATACTGTAAACCACATGATAAAAAGGGTGATTCTATGGTTCTCGTTCAAAATGAGTATTTTTCTATTACAGAAAAGGATGAAAAATTATTGATACATACTTTTTCTCCAGGCTTTTCTATCCGTGATTTCCAGGCAATTATTGAAAAGTATCCCCGGATCGCCATAAGTAATTTTCTTATGCTGAAAAAAGCTTTGGAGCAGCCAACGAACGGGGCCGTTGAGTTTGGCAGATTAAAACCCAAGCTTGATCTTAATGTTACCCCTGATAATCTGGAAGGGAAAATCTACATTAATTTGACAAAAGAAGAATTTGAGGCTAATAAAGTAGGGGTCATAAATGAGGTATTAAAGATATTGGAAGATAAAAAAATTACCTATGGGATTTTATATGATGTGATTAATAAAGAATTAGAAGTACAAAAGGATATTGTTGTAGCAAGAGGTAAGCTTCCAGCACCTGGTACGGATGCCAGTGTTATTTATCTGGAGCTGCCGGAGATGAAACCCACCATCAGAGAGGATGGAAGTACAGATTATTATGAAATGAATCTGTTTCGCTATGTAAAAAAAGGGGATTGGCTAGGAGAAAAGGTTTTACCGGGTCCGGGAGAACCGGGGATGAACATCAAAGGAGAAGTCTTGCCTCCAAAATCCGGAAAAGATAAGAACTTGAGATTCGATGCCAACAGTGTGGACAGTGTCACTGAAGGGGATAGAGTTCTGATGCGGGCTAAGTTCGATGGTGCATTGCAAGTCAAAGAAGGCAAAATCGGTGTTGTTGATCATTTAATTATACATACGGATGTTAGCTATGAAACAGGAAATATCAATTTTCAGGGATATGTTACCATCCATGGTATCGTGGAGGACGGATTTTCTGTTACCGCCGATAAGGATATTTCCATATTGGGGGATATGGGGATCGGTGCTGTGGAAAAGATTGTTTCCAGGAAAGGCAATATCTATATTAAAGGTGGTGTTTCCGGTAAAGGAAAAGCCGTCATTGAAGCAGGACAGAGCGTGTTTGTCAAGTATGCAAATGCCTGTATCATCAAAGCCCAGGACTCTATCAGCATAGGCTATTATGCTTTGGATAGTTATTTGGAAGCAGACAGCATACTGGTTGAAGCTAAAAATGGCAGAACCATTGGCGGGAACATCCAGGCAAAATCTAAGGTACTGCTGCGTACAGTAGGAAATGTCTATGAAAAGAAAACGAGTATTCAAGTACAAGGCTTTGATAGAAAAGCTGTTAAGAAGGAATTGGATGATCTGTTGGTTGCATATAAACAGCTGTTAGAGGAAGCGGAACGAAACGATCGGGAATTAAAAATATATGAAACGACGCTAACAAATTCTGGTGAAATAAAAAGCACCGAGGATTATATCCGCTATCACAAAGCTCATGAAGATATATTGGATCAAATCTATGTGCTGGAGGAACAAAGAAAAAACCTGACGAGAGTTCTCTCCTCCAAAGGTGAAGGCGAAGTGTCTATTTATGAAAAGGCATATCCGCAAACCTTTCTACAAATTAAAAACATTCAGAAACGCATTAAAGAAATTACCAGTGGTTCTTTCTATGCAGTAGACAATAAGCTGATGTTTGACTAAAGGAGAGATAGAATTGGAGGATATAAGGAACACCCACAAGATATATCGGTATGAAGCACTTCTTCAGGCCATAGATTTTTTTACCCAAAGGTTTAGTTTAGATCAATTAGGCTGCTATGCCTTTGACTTTACAAATGAAATACTAACCCTGCATTCTGCTGTATTGTTTGTCCGAGAGGGTAATGCCTTTGTCCAAAAATGCAGTAGATTGTATACCATGGAGCAGTACATCATTCCCCACAGTCAATCTCTTGAAGAGCTGCCGGTTTTTCATGGTGATATTATTACCGGTAAATTTGAAATATTTTTCACGGAAGAAGTCATTACAAAGTTTCAAATGAAACTGGTGATTCCGCTGGTGATTCATGACTATCTTTACGGCTTTATCATTTCAAACGGCAAGATTCTTAGCAGTCTTAATGAGGATGATTTGGTGATTGCCAGTGCTTTGACAAAGCTTTTCAGAAACTCTCTGGAAAACAGTAGACAGATCCATGAGCTGCATCAAAAAAATAAGCAGTTGGATCAGAAGATATTCAATTTATTTGCCATAAACCAAAGTGCAAAATCCCTGCTCTCTGAAGTCAATTTAAGCTCTTTGTATTCTCTGGCCACCGATGTATTTAGCGAAATCACCTGCAGCAAGGTTACCTCTTTTGGTGTTTATGATCCCATCTCTAAAAGCATTAAAGTATTAGGATATAGAAATGTATCTACCTACACCACGTTCTTTACAGAACTACATCTCCTTAAACGAACGTATCGATCCCACCGCGTTGTTTTAGAGTTTGAGAGGGATAAGGAAATTATAAAATCTATTTTTAAAAACTGGGAAGAGTTTGAGCTTTTACAGGCTAAATATATTATCTTGCTGGTAAAGGATGAGATTTTGGGTGTTGTTACCCTAAGCGAAGCCGTCAATGACAGGCTTTATGATGAAGCTACCTTCGAGCTTGTTGAAACCTTGGCATCTTTTACCCACATTGCTATTTCCAACGCCTTATTATTTAAAGAACTGGTTACGCAAAAAGAGCGTATAGAGCGAAAATTTGATACCTTAAACACCTTGAATAAAATTATTCGCAACATCAATCGAAGTACAAGCATTGAAGAATTATCTACCTTGACATTGAAAGTTTTATCGCTAAACTTTGGGATTAAAAAGGCCTTTTTTGCATACCGCAGCCAAGATCATTACGTTGTGCAGCATGCCATAGGACTGGAAGATGCAGAAATGAAGTTTGTTTTGAATGATAGATGGGAAAGGGCAGTGCAAGGAGAACTGATTTTAGATTTTCATGAAGGTGCGGTACAACGCTTTTTTGAAGAGACCATGATAGATCAAATAGGATACTCCAATTGTATGGTTATTTCTCCCATATCCATCGAGAGAGCTTCCCTTCATGAAGCGTCATCTCCCATGGGATTTTTGGTTGTACTCGAAACAAATGACAGTCTGAAGGAAGAAGAGATTCTTTTGATTGATACCATTGCCAAAAATGTTTCTCCTGTTATTCATCAAATGGATTTAAACCAGCGTATTCGAACGGAATACAGGATCGACCCGCTGCAGCAGTTTATTCAAGCTGTGGAAACAAAGCTTACGGAGAGAAAGGAATATGCATTGGATTTTTATGTATATTATAAAATCGTTGACAAAAGTCCTTTCGTGAAACCGGAAGCCCTGCTTATCGAAAGTGAAGAATGCTATGTGGTTGACAATTTTGTGTTTCTCTTGACTTATGATGCTATTGATGAGGAGCTTTTCTGTCAGGTGCCGCATTTTGAACAGGTGGAGGAACTGTATGACTTTGACTATCAGGGCTTCTATTATTCAGACATCAATAGATGTCTGAAGGCAGAATGACAAAGGAAAAACGAAAGACATATGGCGTATTTACCCTGCTCTCATTTGCGTTAACAATGAGAGCAGGGTTTTTAATTGAAACAAAACTGGAAATTCTATGTTGCGTAAATGTATATGCAGCGAAGCCATGAGGACGGTTCGAACACCGTAGGGGTGGCTGCCTACAGCCACCCGGAGAAACGATGGAACCGTTCGAAGGAACTGAAAAAGTCAAGTTATTTGAGCAGAAAGGGCAAGACTTGGGGACTGGTCCACTGTCCGGTGTGTTTTTTGCCGGACTGGGGCCCTGTCCCCATGTGTTGCCCTGGACGATGAAGTACTTTTTCAGTGGTCTCAAACCGTCCCCGTGGCGCAGCGAATGTGTAGCATGAATTTGGCCATTGCTTTATATATCTCCACACAAATAAACATTACTATGATACAATTAGATAAAAATGGAAATCATATGATATAAACTAGGAGGCTTGGTAATGGACAAAAAAGAAAAAGTCATTGAAGAAATGAAAAAAGTATTTAAGGATGTCCCCTATGGAATAGAGCATACCCTAAAAGTTCTTAAAAACGCTGAAGACATCATGGAAGAAGAACATGTGAGGGAAGAGGAGCGAGAACGAATATCCATGGTTGCGATACTCCATGACATTGGTGCTATAGAGGCGCAAATCAAATATGGCTCCATGGAAGGGAAATATCAAGAAAAAGAAGGCCCACCCATAGCAAGAAAAATACTTGAAAATACAGCTTATCCTTCAAAAGATATAGACAGAATATGCTATATTATTGGGAATCATCATAGTCCTTCTAAAATTGACGGTCTGGACTTCCAGATACAATGGGAGGCAGACTTGTTAGAGAATTTAACAGCTATGGATATACAAAAAGAACAGCAGAAAATAAAAGAATGTATCGAGGAAAACTTTAGAACGGCTACTGGAAAAAAGATTGCATATGCCCGCTTTATTCTAGAATAGAGGAAAATCATTTATACAGAAATATTTGGAAAAATTTATGGAAAATCCTATTTAAACATGACAGACAGTTGTCTTATTTGGAGTGATATAATCAAGAAAAACCAAAGGAGGCAACATTATGAATTACAAATTTGAAGTAACTGTACAGCAGGCGCAGCCTGTACTTTCAATGCGTGCCAGGACTTCTGTGGGCAATCTGCCTCAGGAGCTGGGTAAAGCCTATCACATGATCATTCAGCATCTGAATGAAATAGGTGAAAACCCATTAGAAGCAGCTTTTGCAGCATACTATAACATGGATATGGAGGATCTGGATGTAGAGATGGGATTCCTTGTTTCAAAGCCTCTGGATGGAAAAGGAGAAATCAAGTCCGGTGAAATTCCTGCAGGGAAACAGGTGTCCTGTATGCATAAGGGACCCTACAATCAGATGGAGCCCCTTTATCATGCCATGATGCAGTGGATCAATGAAAATGGTTATACGCCTACAGGGACAGCCTATGAGTTTTATTATAATTCACCCATGGATGTACCGGAAAGTGAACTGTTAACAAAGGTGGTATTCCCTGTTAAGTGAGAATACCCTACAAAGGAGAGGATTTTAGGTGAATGAAAGAGATTTGGTTTTGGATGCCGGCTGTACACCATCATATGAAGAGATACTTCATTATATAGAAGAGCCTGGACGAGGTTTATGGCAGGATATAAATTCTTTTATTCAACAACAATACAAGGCTTCTCCCAAGATTATGTACAGCAAATGCTCAGCTAAGCCTGGATGGAATGTAAAATATCAGAAATCCGGGAAGTCCATTTGTACCCTATACCCCGAAAAGGAAGGATTTGTTGCGCTGGTGGTTATTCTATTAGGTATGGTACCGATCATCAAAGCAATGTCGGAGGAATTTGAGCCAGAAATTCTTGAAATAATAAACACAGCAAAACCCTTCAACGGCACACTGTGGCTCATGATTGATGTAAAGAAAGATGTAGTGGGAAATAATGTAAAACAGCTTTTAGCATTAAAGCATGAAACACAAAGACGTATAACAGGATAACCGTTGGAAAGATAAGATAATACAAAGGGGCTGCTCAAAATGATATAAAAGATCATTTTGATACAGCCCTTTAAATAATTTAAGCATATTATTTTTGATCCATAAGATACAACTCATGGGAACGTTTAATATATTTGACCCATGTTTCTTCAGATAGATCTGCAATGTTATTGGCAGAGAGCGTTGCAGTAAATAATTGTTGATGCTGTGAGATCTTCTTAATGCCCAAGCTTTCTAAAAAAGCCGTTTCTGCAGCATTTGGTACCTGTATGGTTTTAATCAAAACCACCAGGCATTTTTCGTTTTGATCGTGAATATCACCTAATTTGGCTGCAAGTGCCGCATCTACTTTGGAATAATCCATATAACCCTCACGCTCTTTACTTTTTCATTTATTATATCACAGCTTTTATAAATTATTTAAATCAATGAACCCATAACCCCATTTAGAATCAAAGCCTTCTGACCGGTGCCCAGGGATAGAACTGCGTTCTTTCAGCCAAGCCTTAACTTCTTCCGGGCCCATTGTCGGATCCTTTTCCAGCAATAAAGCAATGACGCCGGAAATAAAAGGTGTTGCCATGCTGGTTCCTGCCATAACTCTATGATGATCATCAACCTTGAATGCAGGGTTGACGGGAGAATCTTTCGATAGTGCAGAAATAATAAATGCACCGGGAGCTGCTACATCCGGTTTTTCTACACTGTTACGCAAAGGCCCTTCACTGCTGAAGCTGGAAATCCCATCTAAATCCTCTGCAAAAGCGCTGCGTGTCTCTCCGCTGCTATCGGTCCATTGTACCTTTGTGGTGTAGGAAGCAACTGTGACGGCTCTGTGGGCTGCCCCGGGAGAACCAATCTTCATGCTGTCCTGCATATTGCTATCGGTGAAAATCACATCATCGCTGTAGCTGTCATCCAGTGTCCAAATATCTACACGACCATTCTGAATAGACAATCCACGCAATAATAGATGCCAATTGCCAGACGTGATGGATTGTGGTGTGTTTGACGAAGGATAGATTTCAATCCAAATGTTATGATCATTATTTTCAAGGTCCGGCCCTGGTGTAACGATTCGCACGAATCCTTCCGGTAAATCGTATTCTTTTCTAGGCAGACCACTGGTTATAGGGCCTTGAAAAGGTGTGGTAAATCCTCGGGGAGACCGAACGGCCACCTCAATCTGATCCGTTCCTGAATACCAGCCATTTAATACCATGGTTCTAACAGGATCCATAGAGGGTGGCACATGAAAACGGACGGTATGAGTCTTACCCTCAGAAATAAGGGCTTGGGCGTGAATATTATCATTCCCTTCATTACCGGCAGCGCAGCAAACAATGCGTCCCTTGCCGGATAATGTATCGATAGTGATGGATAATGGGTCGCTGCCGTCATGGGGGTCAGCATGCCCTCCAAGACTCAGATTGATAACTGCCGGACGGCCAAGGTCTTCAGCAACTCTAAAAATGTAGTGCAGTCCGTCGATGATATGGCCGGTTTGTAAATCTGACTTAACGATAACAAATTCTGCTTCCGGCGCTATACCGGGATATTTCGCATCATTACCGGCGGCAATCCCTGCCACATGGGTGCCATGTCCATCTGTGTCTCTGGATACTTCAAGCAATGATCCGGTCAGCTCAACACCATAATTACCCTCTGCTACACCAGGACCGGATATGACTTGATCCCAGATCTTTAGAATTCGTCCTTCAAAGGCTGGATGTTTCGCATCGATGCCACTATCAATGATACCGATAATGACATTTTTTCCTGTCCAAGGACTTTGCGAAGGGGGTAAAAGATGTACTTTGTCTCGTGCTGTATCCATCTTAGGCTTTAAAGGATGAGAAGGAATGATACGATGAATCGCCGTCTCTTCAGATAATATATCCAGCTTTTCAAGGGGTAAAAATGCCGTACGAATCTGGCCCTTTGGTTGATTTACTTGAATTCCATGGGCCGCAAGATGATCAAGGGAAGCATTTTCGTCACAATCAATAAGAACGATAACCCTTGGGGGCTTTGAGGTGCCTTCTGTGACGATTAAACCCATTCGTCTTTCATGAGAGATCAGTCCCCTTACACCTTCTCTTTTATAATCCTCTAGAGCATTGGTCAATCCTGGAGCAATCTTATCATACCTCATGGTGAATCGCCTCCTTTTGATGGAAAAAAAATTAAAATATGGTATTATATAGATAATATACTATAAATATAGCAGAGAAAACAAGCAGATAATTATTTTGAAAATAGGAGGGTGATAGAGATGTCTTTTATTGCAATCAAAGGAACGTTTCATGTTACCGGATATTCTCCCGATGGTGATTCCATAAGATTTATGGCCCAACGGGAAGAAAATTGGGGATTGCTTAAGGGGCCCCACGTAAAACAAAATGCAAAGAAACATGTCCAATTACGATTTGAAGGTATTGATACTCTGGAGACCCATTATAAGGGCTTTCATCAACCAAAAGAATTTGCAGAAAAAGCAACGGACTTCCTTCTAAAACAATTAAATATTAAAAATATCGTATGGAATCGAAGTAGGGTTGAACGAGCGGATGATGGTACAGAAGGATATATATTAACCCGCACAACAGAACAAAACAGAAGACCGGTGGCATTTGTCTTTTCCAATAATGTAAATTTTTCTGATGGGGAAAGTGTTTATTTGGATGTCAAATTAATAAAAAAGAGTATTAACTACAAGCTTGTTCGTGAAGGTCTGGCATATTGTACATTCTATAAGGGGCTTTTTTATGATCTAAGAGAAGCGTTGACAAAAGCGGCTTATAAAGCCAGAGAAGAGAATAAAGGATTTTGGCCCTTAGATAAGACAACACTTGGGGTGGAGGTGACAGGAAGGCAAGCTTTAGAAGAGGAACATATCATCTTACCAAAGTTATTTAGGAGAGTTATGAGCTATTTAGAAAATGGCGGAGACATGAGTGGTTTTATTGAATATTTAAAAACTGATCCGGAAGCGGTTTTTATTCTTTCCAATAGCCATTTTACACATTTCCATAATGTCGTTTTTCTAGAAGATAATACCGTCAAATTAACCGCAAATCCTGAAGATCTTATTTTCCTAGATTAATGCCATAAAAGTGTATTTCAAAGGGATTAACCTTCTTAAGCTAAGGTTAATCCCTTAATTTTTTAAGGAAATAACTTGCACAAAACTTCTATGGATAACATAACGGTAGGGACGAACAGTGTTCGCCCGCTTTATCCTATCCGTAAAAACATGTATCCTTATGCAGGAAAATATGTTTTTATGACGAATGCTATCTACCAATGTATAGCATCATTAAGATTTTCAGGATACTAGATGTCAGAACGAGTTTTACACGACGTATTTTATCAATAAAGTGAGGAATATAGATGATAGACGATCTGATGTATATGGGTCTACCCATGAAAACATGGTTCATGGTGGGTGGGACTTTCGTTATCTCTGCGCTGCTGCCTTCTATCGTAGCGCTTATCTTAAAACATAAGAAGGTGTTGGATAAAGATGAATAAAGCCATTATCTACCTAGTCTACTTTACGCTTTACACCGTTATTCTACTGTGGTTCGGCAAAGGTGGATTCAAAAAAACCAACGATCTGAGAGATTTTTTTGTGGCTGGCAACAGCTTAGGATTAATCCCCAGCATTTTTACCTTTACAGCCACATGGTTTAGTGCCGCATCCATGCAAGGACTGTCCGGGTCCATATATGCCTATGGATATGCTATCATACTATACGCCGTGGTGCCTTGGTTTATCGGTGCAGCTTTTTTGGTCTCTATTGCTCCCAGATTGAAAGCTTATGATATCTTGACGGTACCTGAGTATTTCAGAATCCGTTATGACAGCAGGATGCTGCAGGCCATGGGAGGATGCATCATCATCCTTAGCTACACCCTTTATACGATTATTCAAATCAGGGGCTTTGGGGTTGTCATGTCCGAACTTCTTGATATCAACTATACCTTAGCCATCATACTGGTATATTTGTTTATTGTCTATACCACCTTCGGAGGCTTGTTCTCAGTCACCAAAACAGATGGACTAAACTTTGTCCTTATTGTTCTCGGCACCATATTGGCCGCGGTCATGATTCTAAAGAATACCGGGGGCATTGGCAATATACATGAACAGGCAGCATTTATATCGACGAGACCATTCCCGGATGCGCCATTTATCACAGAAAAAGGAGCACTCCTAGACCCGTTTTCTAAAGGGGTGTATCCACCTTTGATGATCATAACGGGGTTTTGCGGCTGGGGACTGGGATTGGCGGCCAACCCCCAATATGCCATAAGGATTATATCTGCCAAGAATAAAAAAACGGCTGTAAAGATGATCTGTTATTCCGTCTTTATCTTAGCCATTCTCTATGTAGGGATATTTGTGATTGGTATGGGGTCAAGGGTGCTGCAGCCGTCCATTGACAGCATTCATTCTGTGGATGAGGTCTTTCCTTTTATTATTAATAAAGTCATCTATTCTCGACTAAGTGGACTTATTTTGATTGGGATCACGGCGGCGGCAGTTTCTACCGCCAATTCTCAGCTCCTCATTTTAGCCAGCGGGTTCACCTATGATATATTTAAGAATTTAAAAGGCGCTGATATGGACGATGATAGATTCATCAATCTAAATCGGATTTTTATATTGGTAGCCGGAACCATAGCCCTGGTATTATCCATCAATCCGCCAAAAAGCCTGTTGGTTTATGGCGGTCAGATATGGGGTGTTTTTTCAGTAACCTTTTTACTCCCCTTATATGGAGGCTTGTTCTGGCAGAAAGCCACCAAGGAAGGTGCAGTAGCGTCTTTTCTAGGGGGATTGACTACAATGATTGCGGTTACGCTGAAATATAGATTTGGAGATGTCAATGCCAACAACATGATCCACCCCGCTTTACCGGGTGTAATCGTGGCTATCCTTCTGTTTTACACCATCAGCAGCTATACTTATGGCAGAAAAGGTGATTCTATTGAAACTAGACATTGAAAATAAAATTCTGATTCCTTTTATGGTATTGATCATTCTTTCTATTACAAGCTTGGGCGTTGTATCCTACTGGAATGGATATCGCCTCTTAACAGATAATCAGAAAAAGAACATGAAAGATAATTTGATGGAAAACATTGCATGGGTTGAAACGTTAAATGAAGAAGTAGAAGATAAAACCCTTTCTTTGGAAGAAGCGAAAGAGAGAGCTGTGGAATATTACACGAAACTAGAGCAGCCGGGATTAGTCATTTTAGAAAATCATGAGATCCTTATCAATCACTTCCAACCAGGGGATAGTGCCTTACAGAATATCCTTGGTGAGATACAACGAAATGAAAGCAAAGGGATTGTTGAAACAAAGCAACTGTTTTTTACCTATACAACCTACAACCCGTGGGGATGGACCATGGGGTATGGACTGAACAAAAACATATTTTCTGAAGAGTTGGTAGCGAGACAAAAGTATAACCTGTTAGTTGTCATCATCTCGCTAATTGTCTCCATGCAAGCAACGATACTCATCGCCTATAATCTTTCCAAGCCCATTAAAATATTGGCAGATGCATGCAACCGCATTGCTAAGGGAAATATGGAAGAGAAAATCTTCATCAAAAGAAAAGATGAGATCGGCGTTCTGGCCCATTCCTTTAATAACATGATTAGCAAGCTTCAAAAAAACACATCCAAGCTCATGGAAATAAAACAGTTCAACGAAGATATTTTGAGAAATGTGTCTACAGGAATCATTACCATTGATAGGAATGGAAATATTATATCGATGAATCATACTGCAGAAGAAATGCTTCAATATGACATTCGATGGCAGGATGGTGATGAAAGGCTGGAAGAAGTTTTGATTGCCCAGCTGAAGGATACCATAGGCATTGAAAAAACAATTAACCATGTCTATGCTTTTCAAGAGCAGCAAAATAAGGATATGCTTTATTTAGATGTAACCACATCCTTATTAAAAACAGAAGAACAGCGTATTAGTGGGGCTATATGCAATTTTAACAATATTACGGAGCGAAAGAAAATCGAAAAGAAGATTGAGCGTGTTAATCGGCTTACATCCGTGGGACAATTGGCGGCAGGCCTGGCCCATGAAATTCGAAATCCCTTGGCTGGCATGAAAACAGGGATGCAGGTACTGAAAAAAAGGCTGTCTACCCCTGAAGAAGTGTCCAATGAAAATTTGTTCAACGGTGTTTTATATGAAATCGACAGATTAAATAATCTGATCACGGATTTATTGGATTTTGCGAAGCCTAGGCTGCCGAACTATGAAGCTGCCAATGTGATGGAAATTTTGCATAAGTCCCTTTATCTCACTAAGAAAGCGGCCACAGAGAAGCAGATAAAAATAAACATCATGGAAAATGCCAAAAACCTGAATATCTTTGTGGATAAAGGGCAGATCGAGCAAGTTTTTCTAAATATTGTTGCTAATGCCCTCAGGGCCATGGACCGGAATGGTACATTGAACATTATACTGGAGAATTATTTTTACCAAAAGGGTCAATTTGTGTCTGTGGAATTCCACGATAACGGCTGCGGTATCGGGCCGGAGGATCTGGAGAAGATATTTGACCCCTTTTATACCACTTATCCACAGGGAACAGGCCTAGGGTTGTCTGTTGTCCACAAGCTGGTTACCGAAAACAACGGTGAAATCGAAGTGGAAAGCAAGCTAAATATAGGAACCATATTTAAAATAAGATTTCCAATACATGGTGGTGACGTGCAATGAAAAAGCGGATATTAATCATTGATGATGAAAAGGTACTCTGTATGTCCTTAAAGGAAGGGCTGCAGGACCTGGGATTTGATGTGGATACAGCCTATACAGGAGAAGAAGGTCTCCGGAAGCTGGCGGGCTTTAAGCCACATGTTATTTTTCTTGATATGAGATTGTCGGAAGAAAGCGGCTTGGAAGTGATCAAGAAAATCAAAGAAGTGGATAAAGAAGCAGAAGTTATCATTATGACTGCCTATGGAAACATTCAGACAGCAGTAACTGCTATAAAAAACGGGGCCTTTGACTATATTCACAAACCCTTTGATTTAGATGAAATCCAGCTTTTGATCTCTAAAGCATTAAAAAATATGGAGATGCAGAAAAAGCTTTATCTACTGGAAAAGGAAAAGGAAGAAAACCATCTTTCCATGATTGGCAAGCATCCCAGTATGAAGGAAATCTATGAAAAAGTCAATATCCTGTCACAAGCCGATGAAGTGACGGTTTTGATACGGGGAGAAACGGGAACAGGCAAAGAGATTGTTGCCTCTGCCATACACAAAAACAGTGGGCGAAAGGATTCACCTATGCTGAAGATAAACTGCGGAGCCATTCCCCAGCATCTTGTGGAAAGTGAATTGTTTGGCTTTGAAAAGAATGCATTCACTGGAGCCGGAGCAAGAAAAAAGGGCCTGTTTGAATTAGCCGATGGGGGAACCGTATTTTTAGATGAAGTAGGGGAACTGCCGTTGGAAATACAAGCAAAACTGCTGCGATTTTTGGAAGAGCGGAAATTTAAGAGAATCGGAGGCTTAGACGACATTGAAGTAGACATAAGGATCATCGCAGCAACCAATCGGGATCTGGAAAAAGCCATCCAGAAGAAAAAATTTAGAGAAGACCTGTATTATCGTTTGAATGTTGTACCCATCCATCTTCCGCCGCTGCGGGAGAGGGGGGAAGATATTTTGCTACTGACGGAGTACTTCATAACCGAATACAATAAAAAATTTGGCAAAAACATAAAAGGAATAACATCCCGTGCAGAGGAGAAGCTTTTCGGGTATCAATGGCCTGGGAATGTAAGAGAGTTAAAGAATATTATAGAGAGAATGATCATTCTTTACGACGATGAAACCATTGATCTGCAGCATTTACCCATAGAGATCCAGCAACAGCATCAAAATATGCGGGAGCCTATTCATGAAGAGAATGAGCTGCAAAATAAACTTTTAAGCGGAAGCTTCTCCTTAGACAATGAAACGCAAAGGATGGAGATGGCATACATACAGCTGGCGCTAAGGCTTTCCCAAGACAATTATTCTAAGGCATCTCAGCTATTGGGAATCAGTCGGTTTGCCCTTAAGAGGAAGATGGAAAAGTATTTTGAGTAGGTACTGTATAGAAATGAGCGTTTTTGCACATGATTTGCGAAAACGCTCATTATTCATGTGCGAAATCGAACAATTGGTGGAAAATTCAAATAATTATGCTGCGAAATACAGTAAAGATGTCATTCATGGTACTGGCATTGGTTTTGCATATTGTAGTAGGCAAAATAATTGGGAGGTGAAAAAAATGGTACGTGTAGATGTAAATAGCGATTTAGGAGAAAGCTTTGGAAATTATACCATTGGATTAGACGAAAAGGTGATCCAGTTTGTCAGTTCTGCCAATATTGCCTGTGGATGGCATGCAGGAGATCCCCTTGTGATGGAAAAAACCGTAGAAATCGCAAAGGAGCAAGGCGTAGGGATAGGAGCTCATCCCGGATATCCGGATTTAATGGGCTTCGGCAGGAGAAATATGACGGTTACACCTGAAGAAGTAAAGGCCTATGTAAAATACCAGCTAGGTGCCCTCATGGCGTTTGCCGTGTCTCAGGGAGAAAAGATTCAGCATGTAAAGCCCCATGGCGCCATGTATAATATGGCTGCCAAGGACTACAGCTTGGCAAAGGCAATCGCAGAAGCGATTCATGAAGTGGATAAGGACATCATTCTTTTAGGATTGGCCAACAGTGAAATGATCAAGGCAGGAGAAGAAGTGGGCTTGAAAACAGCCAGTGAAGTATTTGCTGACCGAGCTTACAATGCCGATGGTACATTGGTAACCAGAAACAAGCCGGGGGCTGTGATCCATGACGCTGATCTTGCTATTTCCCGGGTTGTAAGAATGGTGAAAGCAGGGAAAGTGACAGCCATAACCGGAGAAGATATCGAAATCAAAGCCCAGTCCATATGTGTCCACGGAGACAATCCGGAAGCAGTAGCCTTTGTAAAACAAATTCGAGAGACACTGGAAAAAGAAGGTGTGACCATTACCAAGCTTTCAAATTTTATTAAATAGGAGGTAAAGATCATGGATATGTCAAAAGAACAGTTGGAAAAGATAGGGAAAGGTCATGGGAAAAATGCGGGAGCCATCATGGGAGCAGCATTTATCATGGCAACGTCAGCCATTGGACCTGGATTTTTAACGCAAACAGCAAAATTCACCGCTGATTTTGCTGCCAGCTTCGCCTTTGCAATTCTTCTTTCGATCATTCTCGATATTGGTGCCCAGATAAACGTTTGGAGAGTTATCGGGGTATCCGGCCTGCGGGGCCAGGATATTGCAAACAAAGTATTACCGGGCCTGGGATATTTTGTTGCTGTGTTGGTAGCCTTGGGAGGACTGGCTTTTAACATCGGAAACATCGGGGGAGCCGCCCTGGGATTAAATGTTTTGGTCGGTATGAATGTTAGCGTGGCAGCTGTTGTTAGTGGCGTCATTGGTATCATTATTTTCTTATCGAAGGATGCAGGTGCAGTGATCGATAGATTCGTGAAGATACTGGGCGGACTTATGATTCTTATCGTCGCTTATGTGGCCTTTACAACAAACCCACCGGTGGGAGAAGCCCTCTATCGAAGCGTAGCTCCAGAGAACCCTGGGGCATTGGTTTTACCCGTCATTACATTATTGGGTGGAACCGTTGGAGGATATATTACCTTTGCCGGCGGCCACAGACTGATTGATGCAGGCATCACAGGTGAAGAAAACTTACCTCAAATTACAAAAAGCTCTGTTTCAGGTATTCTCATTGCATCGGTTATGAGGATTTTCCTATTCCTAGCAGTCCTGGGCGTGGTGAGCAAGGGCTTGCAGCTGGACCCTGCCAATCCTGCGGCATCTGCGTTCCAACATGGTGCGGGAATGATAGGCTATAAGTTTTTCGGTATCGTACTCTGGTGTGCGGCCATCACTTCGGTTGTTGGTGCGGCATATACTTCCGTATCATTTCTTAAAACCTTAAATCCGTATATCGCAAGAAATGAAAAACATTTTATCATAGGTTTTATCGTTATTTCTACCCTTATTATGGCCTCCATAGGAAAGCCTGCAAAATTATTGATCCTGGCAGGTTCATTAAATGGTTTAATACTTCCGTTGACCATTGGTACGGTTTTAGTAGCTTCAAAAAGAAAGGACATCGTAGGATCCTACAAGCATCCTCTGTGGATGATTGCATTTGGGGTTATCATTGTTCTAATAGCCACATATGCAGGCATTGCTTCATTAAAAGGTATTGCAGCCCTGTTCAGTTAGGGGATAGAGAAAGAAAGCACTGGAGGGAGCAATGGTATGTATAAAGAAACCAAATATTTAACAGCAGGAGATAAAGCATTATTATTAGAATTCGGAAATACCATCTCAGAAGAAATCAACCATAAAGTCAGGTCCATGATGATTGCCATTGAAAGAAAGAAAATCAATGGCATCATTGAAATGACACCAACATACCGATCGTTGATGATACACTACAATCCATTGATGGTACAATATCAAGATTTAACCCATTCACTGCAGACCCTTGAACAAGAGCTGGACAGCATCGAAATCCCGCTGCCCAAGGTTATTGAAATCCCGACGCTGTACGGTGGAGAATATGGGCCGGACATTGAAAATGTAGCCAACCATAATGGTGTATCAGTAGAAGACGTTATTATGATCCACGCTTCGAGAAAATATCTTATCTATATGCTGGGATTTACACCGGGATTTCCTTATCTTGGAGGAATGGATGAAAGAATCGCTACGCCCCGACTGAAGACACCCAGGACGAAAATAAGCGGTGGATCCGTGGGCATAGCAGGTAATCAAACGGGCATTTATCCCATAGACAGTCCAGGAGGATGGCAGCTCATCGGTAAGACCCCTGTCAAGCTGTATGATCCCAATAGAGAAGCCCCTATTTTATTAAGTGCAGGCGACTATATCCGATTTGTGCCAATCGATGGGGAAGAATATGCAAAGATCGAAAAGGCTGTAGAGGACGGCAGTTATCAATATAGAAGCTACGCAGTGGAAAGGGGGGCCGAATAGTATGGGAAAAATCAGAATCAACCATCCTGGTCTTTTAACCACCGTTCAAGATGGCGGAAGATACGGATATCAACAGTTCGGCGTTCCTGTAGCCGGTGTGATGGACAGCTTTGCCCACCGTGCTGCCAATATCCTCGTTGAAAATGAAGAAAACGAGGCTGTATTGGAAGCCACCTTGATGGGACCTCAGATAGAACTTTTAAACGAAGGAATCATTGCCATCACAGGAGGCGATTTATCTCCTACCATCAACGGACAATCCGTTGAAATGTGGAGAAGTATCTATGTTACAGCGGGCGATATACTGTCCTTTGGCGGAATGAAAAAGGGATGCCGGTGCTATATCGCTTTTGCCGGAGGGATTGATGTCCCTATGGCCATGGGAAGCAAATCTACCTACGTAAAGGCAAAGATCGGAGGCTATGAAGGGAGACCGTTAAAAGCCGGTGATGTAATAAACATCGGGCATTCAAAGCATACCCTTTCTTCCTTGAAAAGAAGAGTCTTGCCCAAACAGTATATCCCGGAATATACAAACAGCTTTGAGGTACGGGTCGTACTGGGGCCTCAGGATGAGCTTTTTACGCCCAAGGGTATTGAAACCTTTTTATCCAATCCATATACCGTGACCAATGAATGTGACCGGATGGGATTCCGCTTGGACGGTGAGGAAATTGAACATACTGAGGGTGGAGATATCATTTCAGACGGAATAGCCTTTGGTGCCATACAGGTACCGGGTCATGGCAAACCCATCATCATGATGGCAGACCGGCAGACCACAGGCGGGTATACCAAGATAGGCAACGTCATATGGGAAGATCTAAGTAAAATTGCCCAGGCAAAGCCCGGTGATACCATCCGATTTAAGAAAGTGACCATACAGGAAGCACATCAACTGCTAAAAAGCTTTGAAGATAAGATATCCGCCATAAAGGGAAGCTGCAAGGACGTAAAAGTCATCAGTACAAGACAGTTTCAGCTAAAGGTAAACGGAAAACCTTATGAGGTGTTGGTGGAAGAAATAAAATAACATTAGAATATAATAAAGATTTAGGCTATGTAGCGGAGCCATGGGGACGGTTTGAGGAGTTTCCTGTAGGGGCGCGCATTGCGCGTCCGTTACTTCTGGAAGGGAAGTCCCCGTGGCGAAGCGGACGTGAGCAGAAGAGGCAAGACTTGGGGACTGGTCGAGACCACTGAAAAACGATGTAAATAAATGTAAGTCATTAAGTATTAATTGAATAAAAAAGCAAAAACCCCCTTAATTTGGTATAATGGAGTTGACAAGAAACCATA
>JBMOKU010000015.1:0-118037 GCA_049324315.1 Bacillota bacterium
ACTTACTATTAAATTGTACTTTTTTGTTATCAAAATTAATATTAGCAAAGAAGTAGTATTATGCTAGGAGAAATGGATTTTAAAAGGCTACTTTTTCAGTGGTCTCGGACTGGTCCACTGTCCGGTGTGCTTTTTGCCGGACTGGGGCCCTGTCCCCATGTGTTGCTCTGAACGAAGCGTTATTTTTCAGTGGTATCCATCCTCGCCGTTTCGCAAAAGCTATACACAGCTTTAACAGCATACATTATAGCAAGGAGATGAATAAATGCTTAACTTACTAAAGCCAAAACAATATGAGCCATCTATATTTCATATTGATCTGCGTGTACTTAAGGAAAAAAACATAAGGGGAGTTATTATAGATATTGACGATACATTGGTAGAATGGCATAAAAAATATGCCAGTGAAAAAGCCAAAGCCTGGCTCAAATCCCTAGAAAACGAAGGATTTAAAGTATGTTTGGTATCCAACAATACAGAAGATAGAGTGGTTACTTTCAATGAACAGCTTAAGCTGCCAGCCATTCACAGAGCTGTGAAGCCAAGAGGGGCAGCCTTTATGAAAGCAATGTCATGGATGAATACAACACCTGATACCACAGCGGTCATTGGAGATCAAATGTTTACAGATATTCTTGGTGGAAATAGAATGAAGCTTTACACGATCTTGGTAGTACCTACGAGTCAGGAAAGATATACCTTGAGAAAGCTTATGCGGCAAGTGGAAAGAATGCTATTATCAAAATTCTACAACTAGAACATGGTTTATAACGCCATGTTTTTTCTTTTTTTGTAGCGTTTATTTAATGTAAAATTAATTTTATTTATGTAAATTAATATTTTCCAGAAGGAATTCGCAGCTTGCCGTCGAATTTTCATATAATATTAGGACTAAAGTCATAGAAAATAGATATGCGTTAGAACAGAAGAAACATGACTATATATGGACGCTTATGTCATGTGGATGTAGTGGCGTAACCGACTGACTATGGTAATGTAGTTAGTTTTTTTGCATTTTTGCCTTTTATGGAGTCATTACGGAAAATAGGAGAAATCATATATGATTAACCAAAATAGAAAAAGACTGGGAGATTTACTTGTAGATGCAGGGCTAATTACAAAAGAGCAGCTAAACAGCGCCCTACAGCTTCAAAAGAAGACAGGTAAAAAACTGGGCGAGCTGCTGATAGAAGAAAGCTATGTTGAAGAAAAACAGATTATAGAGGTATTGGAATTTCAGTTGGGGATTCCTCATATGGATTTGGAAAAATATTTTATTGATCCCGATATACCCAAGCTTATTAACGAGACTTTAGCGAAAAGGCATATTTTAATACCTATAAAAAAGGATAGGGGTAAGATTGTGGTTGCCATGGCAGATCCATTGAACATTTTTGCCATGGATGATATTAGAATTGCAACGGGACTTGAAGTAGAACCAGTGATTGCTACTAAGAAGGATATATTAAATGCCATTGAACAGTATTATGGTCAGCAGCATGCAGAAAAGGCCATTGAAGATTTCAAAAAGCAATATAACATGGATGATATTTCTGAACTAGATGATGATGTACTGAATGAGATAAATAATGCTCCAATTGTAAGACTAATCAACTCCATCATACAACAGGCCGTTAAAATGAAAGCCAGTGATATTCATATCGAACCTTATGAAGACAATGTAAGAGTTAGATTCAGGGTAGATGGAGAGCTTCAGGAAATTATGACGCCTTCCAAATCTGCTCACTCTGCCATCTCAACGAGAATCAAAATTATGGGCAAGATGGATATTGCAGAAAAAAGAATTCCCCAGGATGGTCGGGTTGAAACAGTTGTAGATGGAAAAGAAGTTGATTTACGGATTTCAGTGCTTCCCACTGTGTATGGTGAGAAAATTGTTATCAGACTTCTAGATCGCAGTGGTTTTCTAGTTACCAAGGGTCAGTTAGGATTTACAGATGAGAATTTAGCATTATTTGACAAGATTATTAAAAACCCCAATGGTATTATTTTAGTAACTGGTCCTACAGGGAGCGGTAAAACGACAACCCTTTATACCGTTTTGAGGGAGTTAAACAAACCCAATATCAATGTGATAACGGTGGAAGATCCTGTAGAGTACCGATTACGTGGGATCAACCAAGTACAGGTAAATACGAAGGCAGGACTTACCTTTGCAAGCGGACTTCGGGCAATATTGAGACAGGACCCAGATGTTATCATGATCGGTGAGATTCGAGATGCAGAAACAGCTCAAATCGCTATTCGAGCAGCGATAACCGGGCACTTGGTGTTAAGTACCATGCATACCAATGATACCGCATCCACAGTTACACGGTTGGTTGATATGGGAATTGAACCTTACTTGGTTTCGTCATCAGTAGTAGGCGTGATCGCGCAGCGGCTGGTAAAAAGGGTATGTCCTAAATGCGCCATGCCCTACGGACCATCATCATTTGAAAAGGAAATGCTGGGTTTAGAAGATCATAACCACGTATTCTATAAAGGAACTGGCTGCAGTGCATGTAACCATACAGGTTATAAGGGAAGAACAGCCATACATGAGATTCTCCCAGTTAATAACGAAATTAGAGAATTGATAGATAGCAGAGCATCCCTTGATACCATTCGAAAAACTGCCGTTAAACAGGGTACTATAGCCCTGAGGGAGAATTGCCAACAGTTGATATTAAATGGAGTGACCACAACTGAAGAATTATTAAGAGTTGCATATAATCCGGACTAGGTGGTGGAAGGTAATGGATTTATTAGAATTACTTGATAAGACAGTACAAGCAAAAGCCTCAGATTTACATATTACCGTGGCCGTACCGCCTGTACTGAGGATCAACGGGCGTTTAGAAAGGTTAGATTATCCGGCTCTGATGCCAAAGGATACGCATGATTTGGTAAATCAACTGCTTAATGAAAAGCAGCTTCAATATCTAGAGGAACATGGAGAGATGGACTTATCTTATTCCAATGCCGGTCTGGGACGTTTCCGTGTCAATGTATATAAGCAGCGGGGGAGTTACGGTATAGCCTTCCGTGTGGTAAACTTGATTATACCTACCATGGAGTCATTGGGGCTGCCCGCTGTGTTGAAGGAACTGGCACAGAAGAAGCGGGGGATTGTTCTGGTAACAGGGCCTACAGGAAGTGGTAAGTCTACAACATTGGCAACGATGGTCGATCATATCAATAAGACAAGAAAATGTCATATACTAACGCTGGAAGACCCCATTGAGTATCTCCATAAGCATAATCTCAGCATCGTCAATCAAAGGGAAATGGGGAATGACTCCTTTAGTTTTTCCAATGCCCTTCGAGCTGCCCTGCGACAGGACCCGGATGTCATTTTGGTAGGCGAGATGCGGGATCTGGAAACCATCAGTATTGCCCTGACGGCTGCAGAAACAGGACACTTAGTTTTTTCTACCCTTCATACCATGGGTGCGGCTAAAACCATTGACCGGATTATTGATGTTTTTCCTCCCAGTCAACAAGCACAGATTAAGGTACAGCTGGCCACAGTTCTCGAAGGGATCATATCCCAGCAGCTACTGCCACATACATCTGGAGATGGAAGAGTTGCTGCATTGGAAATCATGGTTGCTACACCGGCCATACGGAATCTGATCCGTGAAGGAAAAACCTTTCAAATCAATACATCGATTCAGACAGGTATCAAATATGGTATGCAAACCATGGACAATGCATTGAAGGATTTATACAGCAGGGGCATTATTAGCCGTGATTCAGCCTTATCCAGCGCTGTAGATCGAGAAATGCTGGAGCGATTTATCGGCATCTAGTTGCCTCTATCAACAAACAAGTTATGATCACGAAAGAGATAAGAGGTGAAAGATTTTGCCGGTTTATAAATATCAAGCCGTTGTCAGCACCACTGGAGAAAGCATAGAAGGAACCTATACTGGCAAGTCGCGTGATGAAGTTATCCAAATGCTGCGCCAAAAGCGACATTATCCGGTATCCATCAAGGAAATGGATGAATCACGGGAAGTTAAACTTCCTGATCTGTTTGGTAAAGTAAAGACAAAGGATTTGGCTGTTTTTTGCCGACAGTTCTATTCCATGCTCAATGCAGGAATTTCTATCGTAAGCTGTTTGGATATCCTCAGCCGTCAAATAGAGAACAAAAAGTTGAAAAAGGTAACTGCTCAGATTTATGAAGATGTACAAAAGGGACTGGCATTCTCCGAAACCCTCCGCAGTCATAAAGAGATCTTTCCAGAATTGCTGGTTAATATGGTTGAGGCTGGGGAGCTCAGTGGTAACTTGGATGTTATCATGAATCGAATGGCTGTTCATTATGAGAAAGAAAACAAAATTAAGAACAAAATCCGTGGTGCCATGGCCTATCCCATCATCTTAAGCATTGTAGCTATAAGCGTGGTTGTATTCTTACTTACGGTTATTATGCCCACATTTATCGGGATGTTTGAAGGCTCTGGTGTGGAGTTGCCGCTCCCCACCCAGATACTGCTCAGGGTCAGTGCATTGCTGAAAATCTACTGGTATATGTGGCTAGCAGTATTCATCGGAGGTATCTTTGGAGTAAAATCAATCTTGCAATCCTCCAACGGAAGACTGATGTTTGACACTATCAAGCTAAGACTTCCCATCATACGCCAGGTTTCTATCAAAGTAATGACCTCGCGATTTACAAGAACGCTGTCCACCTTACTGGTCAGTGGAATACCCCTGCTGCAGGCCATGGATATTGTAGCGAAAATTCTTGGTAACAGCGTTGCGGCAGACGGTATCCTAAAGGCAAAGGATGAGATTCGAAAAGGGACAGGACTGGCAGAGCCTATCCGTAAAATGAAGCTATTTCCACCAATGGTAGACTCTATGATCGCCATTGGTGAAGAATCCGGATCTCTTGACGATATTTTGGACAAAACTGCCAATTTCTATGATGATGAAGTGGAGACCGCACTCACTCAGCTAACTACCATGCTGGAGCCTTTGATGATTGTCATCATGGCTGTGGTTATCGGTGCCATCGTGATTGCTATGGTACTGCCGATGTTTGATATGATAAACACAGTACAAATGTAGCTTTGTTTAATGATTGTTCTGCAGTGAATTGTCTTTGACAAAAGAAGACACGACTGCGTGAATAGATATATGATTAAGCAAATAAGGGGGGAATAGAGGGGCTATTATATTTTACTTTATAAAAAATCTATATATAAGGAGGAAATATCATGATTGGAAAGATTAATAAAATGTTAAGAAACAGAAAGGGCTTTACACTTATTGAGTTAGTTGTTGTTATTGCTATTTTGGGCATTTTAGCAGGGATTGCTGTTCCGAGACTAGGTGGTTTCCAAGAACAAGCTAGGCAGGCTGCAGATGAACAATTGGCATCACAAATTGCCAATGCTGCTGCAATTTATATCGCAAGAAATCCAAATCAAGCATCTGTAACAGATAATACTGGGGCTGATACACTTTTAGGGAATATGGAAGATGATAGCTTGATTGATGATACTCAAGACACTACGTCAGACCTAAATACCTTATTAACATCTCAATTATATGCAACTTTTCAGCTCAGATATAGTAATACTACAGGAGTAGTTACCGTTAATTTAATGGATGGAGAGGCTACACCTGGAGTTGCTTACACTATATCAAAATAATCTTTGGAAGCGATAAAGACGGTTCTTACGGTTTCTCTTCTGAACAATTTTAACTGTGATTAAAACAAAAGGATAAAAAGATGATGTTATTTTGGAGTACAACGATTATATTATATGGAATACTAATTGGTTCATTTCTAAACGTATGCATCTACCGCATTCCTAGAAATGAATCCATCGCATTCCCCCCTTCTCACTGTACAACATGTGGGAATCCGTTAAAAATCAAAGATTTAATTCCAGTATTCAGCTATCTATCGCTGAAAGGTAAATGCAGATACTGTAGGGAAAAGATTTCCCTGCAGTATCCTATTGTTGAATTATTCAATGCCATGATTCATCTCATACTATTTATGAAATTTGGCATTTCTTTAGTGTTTGCAAAATATGCTTTACTTTCAAGTCTGCTGATCATTGTTTTTTTCATTGATCTTACGCATCAGATCATTCCCGATGGAATCATCCTCCTTGGATTGGCTGCCAGTATTGTATGGCTGGTATTTCATATAGGTGATGTCTCATGGATCAGCGGAATCATTGGCTTCCTTCTAGGAGGAGGGCTATTTCTTCTTATTGCCCTTGTAACCCATGGAGCCATGGGTGGTGGTGACATCAAGCTCATGGGGATGTTGGGCTTGTATTTAGGATGGGAACACATATTGTTGATTACTTTTTTCTCTTTTATCATTGGAGCCATTGTATCCATGCTTCTAATATTCTGCAAACTTAAGGGCCGAAAGGATTATATCCCCTTTGGACCTTTTATAGGGATAGCTGCTCTTCTATCGATTTTTTTTGGCAATGCCATCATTCAATGGTATATCATGAGATTTTTCTTATAAGGATGCAATGTATTTTTTTAACATAAATGTAGAAATGACGGGGTGAAATAATGGGTAAAGAACGGGTTATGTCCGTCGATATAGGTACATCAAAAACTAAGGTGGTTGTTGGAAATCACAGTAAAAACAAGCTTATGATTGATGCCATGTATGAAATCGAAACGCCTAGGGAGTCAGTTCAAGATGGAAAAATTCTTGATGCCTATAGATTGAGAGGCATGCTCAGTCATATAATTACCACCCATAAAATTCGAGAGAAGAAAGTGATCTGTACACTTCAGAGTACTTCCTTGATCACCAGGGAGGTTGTATTGCCTGCTGTTGACTCAGCGGAATTGAAATCCATGATACAATTTGAAATTGAGCAGTATTTTCCCGTAAATTTAGAAGACTATGTGGTTGAATATAAGATGCTTGAGGAATATAAGGAAAACGAAGTTAAGAAAGCTAGAATTTTGGTGGCTGCCCTTCCTAAAATCATTGTTGAAGACTATCTTCACATGTTTCAGGAGCAGAAATTAAAACCCATCGCCTTAGATATCAATGCCAATGCAGTCTCCAAGCTATTCAGTGGTACTGTGGCAATTAACGATGAAAATTCCAGTCTGGATAAGACTGTCGCTGTGATAGATTTTGGCTGTGAAAATATCCATATTAATATTATTTCTAATGGAATCCTTCAATTTAACAGGATTATCCCCATCGGCGGAAAACAGATTGACATTATGATTGCGGATTCTTTGAACTTGCCACTCCATGAGGCAGTACAAAGAAAGCATATGTACCAGATGGAGGAAGTAGAGAATCAGTCTTTACTTTCGAACAGTCTTGACAGCATTATTAAAACATCCCTTGATAGTTGGATACAAGAAATTCAACGATTGTTTCAGTATTATAACACAAGAAGTATGGGAAATAGAATTGATATCATCTATATTTACGGTGGAGGGTCCAATCTTCACGGTATTGATAAATATCTGGAATTATCCCTGCGTATACCGACCTACCGGATTCAGAGATTAGGCAATGTTATCATGACAAATAAAAATGGAAAAAACGACCCAGTCAGCATAGAAAATTTTCTTAATGCTATTGGTGCCATTATAAGAAGATAGGCTGGTGAAACAGATGCTGGACTTGAACTTTTTTTCACCCTATATAAAAGAGAGTAAGATTTCAAAGAGTAAGGAGTATATGATTGCAGCGATTGCGGTGGTCGCTGCCATCGTGGTGATTGGTTTTTCTGTAAACAATATGATGAAAATCAAAAAAATAGAAGCAGAAATTATGCAGATGGAGCAGTTTATCAATGATAAGGAAACTATAGAGAAATTAGCTGATGTCACTGAAAAAAAGAAGAAGATGGAGATTATGAATTTTTATTATACCGCTGTAGAAAAAATCAATGAGCAGATAAACAGCATCGACCGCATTGACAGCGCTCTTTTCGATTCCATTGAATCAGCAATGCCCCAAGATGCCTTCTTAAAGATGGTATCCATAGCAGAGCAGGAAATACAGCTTCAAGGAATTGCAAAGAATCGTTCTACCGTGGCAGAACTGGAGCATAACCTAATAGAATTAGGGATTTTTGAAAGTGTTCACGTCAATATGATACAAGAGGAAGCCACTGAGTCTGCAAACCAGTCTTTTACCATGAAATGTACGCTGAAGGATGTGAATAGAGATGAAGATTAATTTGAAGAAGATAAAAGAGATTGACTTGATAAAGAAAAGCAATGGGACATCTCCTTTTGATTCTTTAAAGGCGTATTTTCAACGGTTGACTAAACGGGAAAAGATATTGCTAAGTGTTTTAGTTGGCACTTCTTTGATATTTGGCTATTATCGATATATATTATCTCCTGATCTTTCTAAAGTTGCAGAGTTGAATGCAAGGTTAGAAGAAACAAGAACAAAATACAATCAAGTATTGATCGATATATCACCTCAAAACAAAGTACATGAAGAATATAAAATCCTCAATAACAAGGCGATGCTGCTGAGTCAAAGGCTTTTTCCTGAAATGATACAAGAGAAGATTATATTAGTTTTAGATGGGATGCTGAAGGACGCAGGTTTAAAGTCAAAGAGCATTTCTTTTTCAGAAAAGTTTATCGGTGCCGTTCCAAGCGCTTCCTCGAATGCAGATGCCAAGGGGTATTATCTAAAGGACCTGGCAGAACAGTACCATGGCAGCAGTCCAGTCACGCCTGCTGTAAGTGATGGAAACAATACTGAGGCTGTCAATACAGAGCAAAGTGCCAATAACCAAGAAGACACATCCAAATACCATCTTGAGGAAATGAGTGCCACTTTGCAGTTTGAGGGTACTTATCAAAATCTGATGGACTTTATCGTCAAAATTGAAGATTATGACAAAGAGATTTTGATTAGAAGCGTCAATATAGCAAATAAAGAAGACACTTCGATGGTAGCAGGAAATATCATTCTTGATTTTTATTCCGTAGAGAAGCTTCACAAAGAGGATGACAGCTTCTTGGATTGGGATATACAAAATATATATGGAAAAGATAATCCTTTTACGGCATACGACGATTATGTATCTGGAAACCAAAAGACCGATACAGTTGTAGAGAACAATAACTTTAAACATGATTTTGTTATGACAACTTTTCCTATCTCCTCAGATTTGCCATCGGTGATGATTGGAAAATCTGAGGATAAGAGTATGAAAAGCTATGTCTATGCTGACAACGACGGATATGAAGCTGTAGAATTCCAAATACTTCAAAAAGATAACCAGTATTATTTTAAATACAAGACCCAGCGAGAAAGCTATCCTAAAAATTACGACAATGATATGGTGACCTTTACACCAAACGGCAAGACTGTTTCACTAAACATCATTAGTAGAGATCGGAATAGTGAAGAGGATAAAAATGGGATTAATCTATCTATCGTGAACAAAACTGATTTAAAATTGGTTGTAGACATTGACAATGATCCTTCAAACAAACCAAGGGTCAATATCGCCAGCAAATTTGGAAATGTCATTGTTGAAAAATAACAATGGGAGAGATCATTGTGAGCAGACTCTTTAAGAATAAAAAAGGTCTTACCCTGATAGAAGTGATTGTCAGTATTGCCATTCTTAGCATTATAGTGGCACCTTTAGGCAACCTGTTTGTTACTACCATCCGTAATAATGCCATGTCTGAAAGGCAGTTAAGAGCTAATCAAACGGCAAAAACAATCATAGAGCAGGTGGCTGGTAATATAGATTACTATATAGGTAGTACACCTTTACCCTTTACTGATAATGGCGTTACTTTTAATACTTCTATCATAGAATTTTATAATCCAGGTCATACCTCAACAACTGGCAGTAGTCCTTTAAGTGCTATCTCGATGACAGCTGGCTTTGAAATCGGACCGGGTGGCGGAACTAAACTAACAGCGCTTACTGGTGATATAATTAGCATTGAAGTAACAGATAGTAATATCGTTGTTAAGCATACTAATAATTCTGGTCCTTCTCCTATTACTACACAGTTTATGAATCTATCTTATACAAATATCGGAGACATCAACATTCAAATAAATTGTAACCTAGATGTGAAAGTAAACATCAATGTCACCAATAATACAAGCCACACAGTTAATATTTACAAAGTATACAGCAATACGCTTCCCACTGCTGAATTCATAGTAAATACAATATTAGGAGCCGTACGCTCCTACGACTTGATATATGACAGTTCTGTTGCAAATGCCAATCAAAACAAGGTTTATCGTGTGATCGTAACTGCGACATACAATGGTAGTAGACTGGTTGAACTTGCAAGGCTGGTAACCATCGAATAAGAAGGGAGGTACCTAATGAAGATTCGATCAATCCTTACAACGAAAAGGGGTTCAACCCTCGTTATGGTACTGATGGCTCTTTCTGTATTGAGTATTCTGGGACTTAGTGTTTTATCCTTAAGCGTCGTCAATTTTCGTATGAAGATTTTTGATAAAAATCATAAAATCTCCTTTTATTTGACAGAATCCGGTCTGGAAGAAGCTAAGGCACTGATTGGAAAGAGAATCGAGATTGCCATCCTTGCTGGAAATGATGAGGTAAAAAACAAACTTGATCAATTAATCACGCAGGAACTGGAAAAAGAAGAAGTAGATAAGTTAGATGACGATCCTAATACAAACTATGACAGTCCCTATCTAAAGGCTGATGGCACAGTGGATGAAGCTGCTGTAAAGCCTTTGATGGAAAAGTGGTTTCGGGTGGGCTATGCGGAGTCTTTAAATGTCTATATTAACAATATTAATGATAATACTACTGATCCAGATAAAAATGATTTCACCAAAGATATCACGATCACTGTAGATAGTAACATCAATTCACAAAAAGCCAAGGTTTCCCTTGTGGGAACTGCTGATGGATTTGTCTTGTCAGGTGAACCAGATGTTTCAATGACTGGCGGTGAATATGATACTGCCAATATAACCTTAAAATCCGACTTTACCCATAATGGCGCTCAAAGAATACTTCAAACGACCATTGCCATCAAAGTAGCGCAATACAATGCGCCCTATTTTGTTAAAAACGTTCAAGGAACCATTAATGACAATATCCTCTTTCATAAAGCCATCACCACTGAGAATGATGTCGAGATAAAAGGACAAAATGTAGGGATAACTGGCGATGTATATGCCTATGGGAGTTCCATAGATAATGGTGGGATGATCATTGGATCAGGAGGAAACAGCGGTAATCTTACAATGAATGGAAATCTATTTACCCGTGGCACCATGAGAATTGATCAATCCGATTCGACCTCCATAATTTCGGGAGACATCTACTGCGACAGTGTGACTATTGATAATGGCATAAATAGAGCAATCATCACGATAAATGGGACGGTGAACACTAAGGATGATCTTGTATTAAATGGCACCCAGTCCAGCATTTCCATCATCGGCAGCTATTTTGGCTTTTCCGATGGGGGCGGTATAGCAACGACCCATGATAATAGCAGCAGTATTGTTATTAATAGCAGTGATATAGGAACAGGAGGATCTACTTTAAGCATATCCGGTAACGTATTCATCGGCGGTACGGTGTATATCGGCGTTGATGAAGCCCAAAGCCCCACCGGCGGTCCATATCAGTCAGGAGAAAGTGTTTCCATCAAAGGTAATTATGTAGGCTATACAGAACTGATTAATCTAGTGGATGATACGGCAACTGCAGAAGACGAGAGTGAATTTAATGGTAGTGTTAAACTCGTAGACTATCCACCACTAATGTTAGTAAGGAAAAATGATGACACGGATTTAACTGCTATAGAAAAAAGTCGGTATATCTATTACTATGATAAACAATTTCCGAATAGGTTGAATTTCGGCGGTGGTGGTATCTCACTACCAGGTGACAGCAACATACTTTTCTCAACAGGCGCATATATGCGTAGCAGAAATTTGTTTCCAAGTAAAATAGATATTTCACGAACACACTATTTTAGCGATAAGTCACAAGAATTTAGAAAAGCCGTAGACTATATGGGCGATCCCTTAGAATCTGAAAGGATATATATTCATAATGCAGGTTCAGGTCACAAAGGGAAATTCTCATTTTTGACGAATATTGCAGATATGAATACTAGCAAAAAAGAACTTGTTTTTGTAAATAATGACTCTACTAAAACCATTGCCTTGATTGGACCCGATGGTTCCAATAGTGATTTAATAGGGGATTCGGATGTGATTATATATAATCTGGATGATCTTGATCTTAATACAACCAACGATGAAACCATCAAAGGCATCATCATTACCAAAGGAGATGTTATCCTTAGAGGTAAGCTTAACTATTATGGAACAATTATAGCAGAGAAAGATATTAACTTTCAGGATAGTAAAACAAAACGTATTGTCCACGATGAGAACTTTATTTACAAGAAGGTATACGACACACAGAACTTACGCGACCAGTTCGTTAACAACGGCAGTCCCTTTACTTTCTTATACTCCACAGAGGCCAGAGTTGATGACATAGAGTCCTACATCGTCTATGAGGACCTTATGAAAATACGTTGGGATATCATTCAATAAGTTAATCCTATATATTCAATCTTGACAGCTTTGTGAAGGCCGAAAGACAATGGTTAAACAAAGTGAGTGAGCTATATGAAAGATCTTTTGAATGAAAATAAGGGATTTACCTTAATTGAGCTTGTGATCGTTATGGCAATAGTAGCGATATTGGCTGTGCTGGTAAAGCCGACCTTTGGAAAGTCCACATTTGATTTAAAAACACAGTCAATGACGCTTTGCTATGCAATACGAGATGTCCGATTGAGAAATATGACAGAGAGCAATTCATATCATATTGTGTTAGAAGAAAATCAATATAGGGTATTAAAAGGTACACAACAAATTCGTAAAACAATTTTGCCCACTGGGTATATACTTGAGGACAATTGCCCAGATGACGATTCAAGCAGCACGGAAATTCGTTTTAGCAACAACGGAGCGCCAAGTGCATCTGGCACCATCAAGTTTAAAGATATCAATAGAGGCATACATATGGAAATAAGAATTGTACCGTCAAGTGGGAGGGTGCTGCTTAGAGATGAGATATTTACGAAGTAATAGAAAAGGCTTTACCCTTGTAGAATTAATCGTCGTTATAGGAATTATCGGAATCGTTGTCAGTACCATCGGAACATTTTTGGTCTCAAACGTCAAAACCTTTCATTATGCCGATGATCAGATGGAGGTTCAATACCAAGCTCAGATAGCCATGAACGAATTGGTGGACAGAGTTGTTGAGGCTGAGGGGATTGAGTCAATAGCCTATGTGGGGGCAACTTCAACCATAAATGAAATTGTGTTTAGAATTTTTACCAACAAAAAATATATTAAATATGAATATGACCGCAGCAGTACCATAAGAAATCTAAAAAGGGGAGAAGTGGAAGGTGAAAGTGTACCTCAAATTGCTATTGATAATATTACTACAAACCAATATGCCATGTACGTGGAGAATTGTCAGATAACTTTTTTGCCATCATCAGCTTCTGGTCCAGCAGACGCGGCAGGCATTCAAATCACTATAACCACCAAAAAAAACAATGTGTCTGTAATGCTGACAAACGAAGTATACTTTCGGAATTGGGAGCCTTCCCCATAGAACGAGGTGTGCGTCAGCTTTGAAAATAAAAATGTAGGAGAAGCTTTTTTATCTATATTGAGAAGAGTTTAAAAAGGAGGGATAAGATGAAAAAGGTATTAAGCTGGGTCATGATTTTTATGATGGTAATAGCTGCAGTACCTCATGTTGGCTTTGCTGGTAATGGCAATAATAGTAACAATGCACCGCCTGAAGAAATTCAAGAATTACACAATATCAAATATACTATCAAAGATTCCAACGGAAATAATATTAATGGCGTAACCGCAAAGTTTTACATTTATAAAGAAACAGGTAATGTGGATATTGAATTTGTACTAGAAAATACAACCAGCAGCGATATAAGTGACTGGGTCTTACAGTGTACGTTACCAGGTTTGTATCGGAACGGTGATGGGAATATACCAATCATTTACAATGGTCATACAGGAAATACTCCTGGTAAAAACGTTGTAGGAGAATACTTGGGCAGCTTTCAATCAACGTTTGAACCTAAGAGAAACAAAAATGCCACCCTTTATGCAAAGAATACTTTTACTTTTATTGGTCAGTATAATGGGGAAATGAATCAAACAATTCAATTGGATGATGTCATTACCAATGCTGTCCGAAGTGCCAACGCCCAATACAACCTAGGAGATTTCGGAACGATTGAATATCGCGTTAGTGGTAACGCTGTGAATCTACCATCGGAGATTATCGGACAAACGCCAAAGGAGATTGTTCTGGTAATTGATACATCTGGAAGTATGGATTGGGATATTAACGGAAATGAAACGTCAAATAATAATAATAAAAGAATTACCTATATGAAAACTGCTGCAAAGAACTTTGTTGATCGATTTGAAAATCAAGCAAATGTAAAAATAGGTATTGTGTCCTATGATTATGAAGCAACCCTTGAATCAGAGTTGAAATCGACAACATCATATTCTAATTCTTTGAAGTCAACTATAGATAGTTTAAGTGCTAATGGAGGCACAAATACTGGTGACGGATTAAGAATGGCTTATTGGTTATTAAAGAATTCTCCAAATCTTGATGCACAAAAGTATATTGTGTCATTGACAGATGGTGATCCTACTTTTAGAACAATTGTAGATAAAAATAATATACTTAATGATTATTATAGCTGGTTTAGATACTACTCAAATTATGATGATTACTGGCCATATACAAGTGAAAATTTTAAGTCCCACACTTCAAATTCAAGTAGTAATATTTTTATAGCAGGTACTAGTAATCCTATAGATCGGTTAAAAGTGTTTACAAAGAATAATAGAGAAAATGTATTTCAAAAGGGACATAATCAATGGAATGAAGAAAATGAAAGATGTTTACAGTATGCTGAAGAAATTGGAGAAATGATTAAGGATGAAGGGAATTTTAGCTCCTATGTCATTGGTTTTTCAAATGGTGTAAGTAGTGATAATCTTCAGAGAATGGGATTGGCCAGTGGTGCCGATGAGATCGCACCGGGAAGAAACTACGCCTATGCAAATACGGGTAATGATCTTGGTGCCATTTATGCAGCCTTTGCTGACGAAATAATCAATCAGGTGCCATTGGAAAATGCTCAGTTTAGTGAACTATTGCCTGAAGGTATCGATGTCGATACAGCAAATATTCCACAGGGTTTCAGTGCAGTTAAGGAAAACGGAAGATGGCATGTGATCGGTACATGGGACGATTTAGTATTAACACGTCAAGATAACGGAACCTATCAAATAGAAGAATCCGTCAAGAGCTTACCGGTGATATTCAACAGAACGGGTGCCTTCAATTTTAGTAATCAATCGGCCTCTTTGGCATATAATGTAGATGGTTCGAACGATACAAAAACCGTGCTTTTCTCTGAATTAAACATAAATGTTGTGCTTACCGGTTCCTATAATATCTTAGAGATAACAGACAGCGGAGAGTCAGATATTGCACCTTTTATCAGCCAAGGAAGTAACATAGAGCTTACTACCCTTAGTATGAAGAAATTTGTAGCATTAAGAGAAGCACTGGACGGAAAATATGATGTCATCTACATGGGAAGCGGAGAATATGATCCAACTTCTGTAATGGAATTTGACAGGAGCACAAAGGAAAAAAGGGCAGCCGCACATGCTACAAAAGGTATCATGAATGATATTACCAATCTGAAAGCCGATGAGATTATTCATGACTTCATTAATAAAGGACAACCTGTAATTTTACATAATGATATTTTCAATCATAACGATAGCAACTTATATGCTAGGTTTAATCCGTTTAGATCATCTGGTCGTAATAATGTAAGGATTGTAACCTCGGCCCAGGAGGCTTTTCCGGCGATAACGTCACTAGCAAGTACGCTCAATAGGCCTGAAATATCATTAACGAATAGTCCAATATCTTATGTAGAGAATAGCAGTCATGTTTATCATGCAGGTGATACGTTGCAGTATCAATTTACAATAGATAATCAAGAAGTGCTATCAGAAGACTTAACAGCTAATTTGTATATTGACAGAAACTTCAACAAAAATTTTGAGTCGGATGAGCTTGTCGCTGCGAATAATGCTTCCAATGGTTCAGTCTCATATACGCTGCCGGGAGGCTATTCTACGATTCATTATTGGATGTTAGAGGTCGTCGGCAACAACTCAGGTTTAAAAGATTATAAAACCGGTGTTTATCGTTTTAGAGACATCAAGACAGTCGTAAAGGTCCTTCAGGTAAGAAATAGTGGTACGAGCTTGAACAATACGAACCAGTTTAATCAAAACTATCTACACACGGATGATTATGATATCCAAATAGATGTCGTAAACATGAATGAGTTTAATAAAGTAAATAGCGAATATGGATACAGTGTTTTGAACGGAAAATATGATATGGTTATCTTCGGATTCCAAGATTCTTACGGGGACGGAGGAATAAGCAATCAAGCCGTGGCTGAAGTTGAGCGATTTATACAGACAGGCCAAAGTACGATGTTAACCCATGACACACTGATAAATACCAACTCATCACCCAAATTTATAAACTATCTGATGGACGAAGCAGGACAGTTAAACGAACTTCACAATTTAGGCTTCAGTGCACCACAGGTAACGACGGAAACAGCAAAAGTAAATGAAGGCATTCTTACCCAATATCCTTTCATTCTCGATGATAATATTAGAATTAATCAAACCCATGATCAGTACTATACGCTTAATCTAGAAGATGAAGATGTAATCGTATGGTATAATCTAAGAGGCGGAAACAGGGATATTGAAGATAGTTGGTACCACTATTATACCTACTCAAAAGGTAATGTTACCTATTCAGGCACTGGACATACAAATACCAATTTCCCCGATGAAGAACAGAAATTGTTTGTCAATACCATGTATAGAGCATTCCTCAGTTCTAATCACAACCCGGAGATCAATGTTATAAGTCCTAATGCTGCTACAGATAAGGTAGTCGTTTCCAATAAAACCATACGCGTTGAATATACAGTGGAGGATTATGACCCGTTAGACAGTGAAATTGATACGGAAGTTTGGATTGAGGACCAAAAAGTTTATGAGCAAACAGTAGCAAATGGAACCACGATTAATAGATCATTTAATGATTACAATATTGAGGGTAATACGGTTGACATCAGGATAATCGCCGTGGATACAAGGGATGCAAGGGCAGTAGAAGAGATCAGTTTACCGATTCATGGAGATATCAGTCTAAATGCTGAAAGCAAGCTTGTTAAAAGAGGGGATACCGTTCAATTAACAGCCTCGATTACACCTGAGTTTGCAACGCATCAAGATATTAACTGGACAAGCACTAATAATGATATTGTTTCTATTAGCGGAACTGGATCTGTTGTTAATCTACATGCCACAAATGTAGGAATTGTCGATATAACTGCTGCTACTGCTGATGACGAGGCGGACTGTAATGTAATCGTTGGTGATGTCACCATACCTGATACAACCATCGAATATGGCAGTACAACCGACATTCTAGCCAGTATTGACTTGCCTAATGGTATTAGCTATGATTCGATACAGTGGAGCAGTGACAACACAAGTGTTGTATCGGTAACAGGGAATGGTGAATCAGCTTCATTACAAGGAATTTCCATTGGCAAAGCAAATGTTACCATCACTGTAACTATAGACGGAGAAACTATTCGTGATCAGGCACTAATCACCGTTGCCGATAGGATAGGACCATCGATAACGATTGATACACCGATTATGGGTGACAATATCATCGATAGCAGTGAAAAAAGCAATGTTACCATTAGCGGAACAACCGATGAAGGAGCGACTGTTACGGTTGAAATCAGAGACGAAAACGGCAATTCGGTAACATCAGCACAAGTAACAGCTGATGATAGTGGCGATTATGTAGTTACGGGTATCGATATCCGTACACTGGAAGACAGCTTACTTACAATTATTGCAACAGCTACAGATGACGCTGGAAATCAGTCTTCATTAGAGAAGGTCGCGAACATCATATCAAGTATCAAAATTGTCAGAACCAATGGAGGCAGCTCTGTTTCTGTAGCACCCTTTGCAAACGGTAAGTACGGCGTAATGAATCAAGATGAAGTTATTCAAATTGTGGATACAGCCGGATCTAATACACAAAAGCTCTATAACGGAAAGGTTCTAGTCAAAATAGAAATTGGGCTGGAGCATGAAGTTGAAAAGCTTACAGTAAATCTAACGGATACTTCTACCGATATTGCACCACAATTCACCTATAACTTTGTTGAATTGAAAAAGAAGGGCACCGCTGAAGACACTTACGATAACAGCTTCAACAGTGATAACACTAAGAGCGTTGCAATAGAAAATGGCAAGGATATCGTATTAAGCTCTACAGCTTCCAGATATCAACCGGGTATCTATTATGTTATCCTTTCTGTAAATGTAAATAACATTAAAGAGGCTGATATCAGCAATGCAACGTATGATTTGGAAATTGAAGATGTCATAGCTGAAATATCATCCAGTGAAGTATATCATCATCCTCAAACGAATAATGCAATTCAAATCCAAATCGTTCAATTACCAAATATACTATAAATGTAAGACAAAGAAATGGAAAAATCCATTTCTTTGTCTCTTTTGAAGGATTTTTTAACTATTTGTATAATATTTCTATTATTAAGTTTAGAACGGAGGTTGTATATGTTAAAAAATTATATGGAAGACGTGGTGGATCACATTCTACCATCTATGCTAAAAGCCTTTAATAACATCTGTAAATGTGAGAAATGCATCAATGATATTAAAGCTATTACTTTAAACCATTTAAAGCCTCATTATGTGGTTACGGAAAAGGGTGAGATATACACCAGAATCAATGAGATGTATATACAGTTTGAAACAGATGTGATGAAGGCTATTATTGATGCCATCGCCATTGTTTCGAAATATCCAAGACATGAATTAGAAAAGAGTAAATGATAGCAAAAATTATTAAGAGATGGTTATAATAATGTAATAATGACGAAAAAACTATCCAAATAAATAAAAGTGTGTTATCATAGTATAGGATTGCGGGTGTTGGTAGACACTGGTATATATGGCAATGATTTTTGATCTGGGGGGACTATAATGCTGCAAAGAGTTGAAAATCTGAGAAACAGGATGAAAGAGAAGGATTTAGACGCTGTTTTGATCTATAAACCTGAGAATCGCAGGTATATCAGCGGATTTACCGGCAGCTCCGGTTATGCACTGATTACCAGAGAGAAGGCATACTTTATTACAGATTTTCGCTATATTGAACAGTCTTCTAATCAATGTCAAGGGTACGAAATTGTACAGCATGACAACAGTAAGACCGTTATCTCTATCTTACATAATTTAAAATTAAGGAATCTTGGCTTTGAAGAAGATTTTGTCACCTATGGTCAATACTTAGAGATGAAGGAAAAGCTTGAAGCAACTGAATTAATTCCCCTTAAAGGCTTGTTCAATACGCTAAGGATCAAAAAATATGATCAGGAAATTCAGTATATACAGAAAGCTGCTCAAATAGCAGATGAAGCATTTACATATATATGTGACTTTATTAAACCTGGGGTAAAGGAAATTGATGTAGCTTTAGAATTGGAAATGTTCATGAAAAAGAAAGGTGCATCAGGCATTTCCTTCGAAAGTATCGTTGCATCAGGCGTTCGATCATCACTTCCCCACGGTGTGGCATCAGACAAAATCATTGAAGACGGTGATTTTGTAACATTGGATTTTGGCTGTATATACAACGGCTACTGCTCAGATATGACAAGAACAGTGGTTGTAGGAAGCGCGTCAGATAAGCAGAAAGAGATTTACCGGATCGTTCTGGAAGCACAAGAGGCTGCACTGACTGCCATAAAACCCGGCGTTTCTGGATTTGATGTGGATAAAATCGCGAGAGATATTATTGCAAAGAATGGTTATGGAGATTATTTTGGACACAGTCTAGGCCATGGTGTAGGCTTGGAGATTCATGAATCACCAAGGTTATCACCTGCCAGCACAGACCAACTGGAAGCAGGCATGATTGTAACGGATGAACCTGGTATATACTTACCGGATTTTGGTGGTGTACGGATTGAGGATCTTATCTTAGTAACAGAAGATGGCTGCAAGATATTGTCCAAGTCACCTAAAGAATTAATTGAACTTTAGATGTGACATAGGGACAGTTCCATCGTCTTCCCTACGGGCCTTCGCTGCGTTACGGTGACGCTCGAACCGTCCCCAAGTCACATTACAAAGTCCATTGCTGCTGGATTTATTGTTACCAGTAGATGAATATACACATTATACAAATGCTAATGGAGGGATATGAATGATTTCAGCTTCAGATTTTAGAAAAGGTGTTACATTTGAGATAAATGGAGAACCTTTTGTCGTTGTTGATTTTCAACACGTAAAGCCTGGTAAAGGCGCAGCTTTTGTAAGAACTAAGTACAAAAGTGTTACTACTGGTTCTATCCGTGAGGAAGCGTTTAGCCCAAATGACAAATTTCCAAAGGCTCATATAGAGACAAAGCAAATGCAATATCTCTATGCAGATGGAGATCTATACTATTTCATGGATAATGAATCCTATGAACAGATTCCTTTAACACTAGAGCAAGTAGAAGACGCAATCAAATATATCAGGGAAAATGATAGTGCTACTGTGAAGTTCTTCAAAGGAAAAGCGTTCCAAGTTGACCCACCAAACTTTGTCGAATTGGTTGTTACTTATACAGAGCCTGGTGTAAAAGGCGATACGGCAACAAATGTTACAAAGCCTGCAACAGTGGAAACAGGTGCAGTAATTCATGTGCCAATTTTCATTAATGAGGGTGACAAAATTAAGATTGATACAAGAACAGGCGAGTATTTATCAAGAGCATAGGGAATAATATAAAAAGCCTTCTGTTAAGGCATCCTAAATCTAAGGTTTTAATTTCCTATTGGTTTTAAAAAAATAGATGAACAAAAGGAGGGTTTCACCATGAATTATCTTTATGAGAGAGTTTCCTACTTAAGAGGTTTGGCAGAAGGAATGGAAATTAGTGACAAATCAAAGGAAGGAAAGCTGCTTTTAAACATTATTGATGTACTAGAAGATTTTGCAGACTCCTTGGACGAATTAAATGGTCAAGTTGCTGAAATCGATGAATATGTGGAAGCTGTTGATGAGGATCTGGCAGATCTGGAAGACGAAATTTACGGAGAACTGGATGAAGAAGATGACGAGGACTTCGAAGATGATGAAGATATTGATTTCGTTGAGGTCGATTGTCCAAATTGTGGTGAGACCATTTATCTTGATGAAGATTTAATTTATGATGAAGACGAAGCAGAAGTAATCTGCCCAAGCTGTCATGAAAAACTACATCTAGAAGAAGGCTGCTGTGATTGTGGCTGCGAAGAATGTGATGATGAAGAAGATGAGCATCATGAAGGCGGCTGCTGCCATTAATTGAATCTATCAAACAAAAAACTGATATGAACGGTAAATCCGTTTATATCAGTTTTTTTATGTTGTTTTTCATTCGCTTATTTGTAAAAGAAAATAAGCATATTATCTATTCAACGTAAATATTATTAATAGAAAGGAGGGACAGGTTATGAATGATTCAAAAGATAAAAACTTTGTAAGTAAAAATACGCCTATGCATTATATGAAAAATGAAATATTGGAAGCATTACCTTTAAAAATCAGAGAATTATTACGGTATGTGACAGACAGTCGCATGAAAGATATTGAAGAAATCAGATTTCGTATTCTCAAACCACTGCTTCTTAGCTTAGGTAAAAGAGAGTACTTTTTAAATGTAGACGGTGGACTTGATCGTTGTATTGAAAAAGCTTATATCGTGACAAAGGATGATATCGAAAATGCTTTTCAGTTCATAACAGATTATTCTGTATATACGCTGGAAGAAGATATCCGTAATGGCTTTGTCACCATGAAAGGTGGTCATCGCGTAGGCATATGCGGCCGCGTCATAAGAAATGGTCCTTATATAAGAACAATAAAGGATATATCAGGACTAAATATCCGAATTTCTAAGGAAAAAATAGGGGTATCTGATCACATTATGAAAAACCTCATAGGACCTTCACATTTTTGTCATAACACTTTGATTATTTCGCCCCCACAATGTGGTAAAACCACGCTGCTCAGGGATATTGTCAGAAACCTAAGCAATGGTATTCCACAATTGAAAGTTAAGGGACTAAAAGTGGGTGTTGTCGATGAACGTTCGGAAATTTGCGGCTGTTACCAAGGAGTACCACAGAATGACGTAGGTATGCGAACAGATATTTTAGATGCATGTCCGAAGGCAGAAGGTATGATGATGCTAATTCGCTCTATGTCGCCAGAAGTTATTGTGACGGATGAAATAGGGAAGAAAGAGGATGTGTCAGCCATTGAAGAAGCGCTGCATGCAGGTGTAAAGGTAATCACGACAGTCCATGGAAGCAGCTTTCACGAGCTGTTGGATCGGCCCCATGTCAGTCGTTTGTTAGAAAGCAGTGTCTTCGAAAAGTACATTATTTTGTCTAATCAGCCGAAAGTAGGAACGATAAAGGAAATCATCGATCATAAGAAAATAATGCAGTCTACGTCAAATGGCAGGGGGTGGATCCATGATGATCAAGTTTCTGGTTAGTTTGGTCATTATATTGTCTTCCACCGCCATAGGCATGCTGCTTTCCCATAGATATACACTTAGGGTTAAATGCTTGAAATCCTTGCATCATGCCATGCAAATGCTGGAGGTAGAAACACTATACGCTTCAAAACCACTGCCTGTAGCGATGAAAACCATAGCAGAACGCTCGTATCCGTCTATTTCAGTTATATTTCATAAGATGCACACATTATTACTTGGAAGGATGGGTATCACGGTTTCAGAGGCATGGTACCAATCAGTAGATCAGTATGCAGTTGATCTTCCATTAAACAAGGAAGATATTGACGTGCTAAAAGAGTTTGGAAAAATGCTTGGCACAACAGATAGAGAATACCAAGAGAAAAATTTTCATCATCTCTATTTCTTGTTAAAAAAGCAAGAAGAAGATGCAGTTTCTCAAAAATGTAAAAATGAAAAATTGTACAAAAGTCTAGGTATCTTGACTGGTATAGGAATCGTTATTGTTTTGATTTAAAAGATATTTACCTAAGGGGGAAATTGGACATGAACATCGATTTGATTTTTAAGATTGCTGCGATTGGTATCTTAGTCACTGTATTAAATCAAGTACTTGTACACTCGGGCAGAGAAGAACAGGCTACCATGACCACCATCGCGGGCATTGTCATTGTGCTGCTGATGGTGATTCAACTAATTAACAATTTATTTACCACCGTAAAGACAATGTTTCAGCTTTACTAAAACATAATAAGGTGAGGTTACCATGGAAATATTCAAAATTGTCGGTATTGGGATTGTAGCCACGATATTATCTTTAATGCTTAAGGAAGAAAAGCCAGAGATATCACTGCAGATTAGTATCGTAACTGGTCTGATCATATTCATTTTTATCGTCACTAGGTTAGCATCGGTTTTAGAGGTGCTGAATCTATTTGCAAGAAAAATCGATATCGATCTGGTTTACATTACAACCATTTTTAAAATAGTCGGTATTGCTTACGTTACAGAATTTGGAGCACAGATTTGTAGAGATGCTGACGCAGGTGCTATTGCTTCGAAAATTGAACTGGCTGGAAAGGTATTGATTATGATACTTGCTATACCTATTTTGCTAGCCTTATTAAATTTAATTGTACGACTAATGCCATAGGATGTGAATATGATGAAAAAGCTTGTGATAATAACGATGATTATTTGTCTGTTTTCTACGCCATCCTATGCCTTCGATGAGGATGCTGAAACACAATCAATCAGTGATGAATTAATCATGGAACAGCTGCAGAATATTGACACTGAAGAATTAGAAGAAATGATGGACGAAATTAATGCAGATATAGAAGAATATCTTCCCAAAATGAATATGGAAAACATTGTTTTTTCCCTTATAAAGGGTGAAGATGTTTTTTCCCTTAAGGATATATTCGATGGCCTGCTAAAATACTTGTTTAAAGAAGTTATTGCAAATGCTGGACTGCTGACAAAAATTATTGTTCTTGCCGTTATATGTGCTTTTTTGAGCAATCTATCCAATGCATTTGAAAGTGATTCCGTTGCAAAATTGGCACACGCTGTATGTTATTTGGTTATTGTCGCCATAGCTATTCAAAGCTTTACAATAGCCATCAGTACGGGAAGCCGTCTGATAAGCGATATGGTAACTTTCATGCAGGCATTATTACCTGTGCTTCTAACGCTATTGATGGCAATGGGTGGATTAACAGCAACAGCAATCTTTCAACCAATCATTTTCGCATCGTTAGGATTTATTAGCTCCTTAATGAAAGATTTTGTACTTCCGCTCATTTTCTTTTCGTCTATACTGTCCATTGTTAATCATCTGTCAGAAAAAATTCAGGTTTCAAAGCTTGCATCATTACTGAAGCAAATCGGTGTTGCTGCCATTGGCTGCTTATTAACAGTATTTGTCGGAATTATTACCATACAAGGAGTGGCCGCTTCTACAACAGACGGCGTAACCCTTCGAACCGCCAAATTTGCTGTTGGCTTTATCCCTGTGGTTGGTGGATTCGTCACAGATGCTGTTGATGCAGTTTTAGGATGTTCTCTATTACTTAAAAATGCTATAGGAGGGTTTGGTTTATTTGCTCTAGCACTTCTGGTAATTATACCACTTCTTAAGATAGCTACACTCATTCTTATTTATAAAGTTGCCAGTGCAATGATTGAACCTATTACAGATAATCGTTTGGTTGACTGCTTAAATGATTTAAGCAATTCCTTAACCATGTTATTCGGAACCGTTCTTTCTGTGGCCATTATGTTTTTCATGGCAATAACCATCATTATAAGCGCAGGAAATATAACGGTCATGATGAGGTAGGTGATAAGCTTGGCAGCGTTTATAAGAACATGGATTTTAAATATTGCAACGGTTATCATCTTCATCTCATTTATTGAAATTTTGCTACCCAATAGCAGTATGAAAAAATATATCAAAATGATTGTAGGCCTTCTCGTAATGCTAGTCGTACTCAATCCCGTCATTGAATTAATGAATGGAAAAATTGACATTGAAAATGAGATTATGCGTACTTCCTTACTTATCGATGAAACCTCTCTTACCATTGCTAAAGATAATCTAGGGGGACTTCAGGAAAAGCAAATGCTGCAGTATTACAAAGCAAAGGTTGAAGGGCATATTAAAGATAAAATGTATAGGGATTTTGATATGGCAGTAGAAAAAGTTACGGTCGTCATTGATGAAAATAGCAAAAGCGATAAATTTGGTCAAATCCAAGGGATTGAAATATCTATTGCAAGTATGGAAAAGGACCACAGCATAGAAAAGGACATACAACCGGTTACTGGTATCCATATTATTATTGGCAAAGATAATATAGCAAACGAAGAAGATGAAAATTTTGAAGAAGACAATAAAAAAATTCAAGAAATAAAAAATAGTATTTCCAGCTTCTATGATGTGAATGATAGGAATATACATATTAATGTACGTGAGACAAGTCATTAAAGCGAGGGGGAAAATCTATGAAAATAATTGAAAAAATCAAACAGATGATTTTGAACAGAAATTATAAACAGACAATATACAATCTCACTGCCATCATTATTATCTGTGTCATTGTTTTATTGTCTTGGGATACACTGTTTGGCGGTAATCTCATGAAAGATATCTCAAATGCTACTGAGAAAACCGATGGCGCTAAGAGTGAAAGTAAAAATGAACAAATACAGAATACCCAATATAAAGACACTGTAGAAGTACAATTAAAAAGCATTCTACATGAAATTAAAGGCGTAGGTGAAGTAGAAGTCATGGTTACCTATGAAAGCAGTTCAGAAGTAATACCTGCATCGAATATGACGCGGTCCAATCAGATAACTGAGGAAAAGGACGCACAAGGTGGAAGCCGAACAACAACCCAGGAAGAAACAACGCAGAATATTGTTACTGTCAGTGGGGATGACAAAGAATTAATTATCTTGAAAGAAATCAAGCCTCAAATTAAAGGTGTGGTCGTGGTGGCTGAGGGTGCTGGAAATATTGAAGTGAAGAATGCATTAGTTGAGGCTGTTAAAACAATCTTTCAAATTCCGGCACATAAAGTAATGGTTTATGAAAAAAAATAAATCTTGGGGGGAAGCTGTATGTTTCGTATGAAAAGAAAAAATATTTTCTTATCGCTGCTTGTGATGGTGTTGTTTGTAATTAGCTATTTTAATTATGCAATTAATAAATATTCTTTACTGGAAACATCTTCTGATTTTGAAAGATATGAAGAAAACAAATTGGCAGAAGTTACGATGGACACGCTGAATGAAGAACTGCTTGAAGAAGAGATGAAAGACGACGCTGGGAGCAATGTGCAAGTAGATGAAGAAAATCAAATGGAACAAAATGAACAAGAAACAGAACAATCGGCTTTAGACGTGAATGTAGTTGACAGTACCCAGAGTGTTGTAGGCAATGTTGTAACAGAGGCCAGCACAAATATTGAAAGTAACATAACAAGCAATAAAAATATGAAAAAAAGCAATTACTTTATCGAAGCAAGGTTAAATACTTCCATTGAGAGAGAACGAATGGTATCTATGTTGAATGAAATCATCGATAATGACAATACAGACGATGAGAACAGAAAAGAAGCCAACAATGCTAAAATGCGATTGATTGATATTATGAATAAAGAAAAAATTGTAGAAAACTTAATAAAGGCAAAAGGCTTTGAAGATGCATTGGTGTTTATAACGGAAAACTCTGTCAATGTGATTGTGGAGACAGAAAAGCTAACGGATTCTGATGTAGCAAAAATACTTGATATCGTTACTCGGGAAACAAAAGTTCCCTTGCTCAATGTAAAAATATTAAATAAATTCTAGTTTGGTTTGTAAATAAAAACTTAATTTGGTATAATATTCATTGAAGATTTTATTCCTAATATTGGGGGGTGTAGGAATCATGGTAGATAACAAACTAGAGGGTCCAGATTATGGTCAAATAAAAATCGCAGATGAAGTCGTTGGAATCATAGCCGGATTAGCAGCTACAGAGGTGCCTGGCGTTGCTGGTATGAGCGGTGGTATAGCGGGTGGAATTGCAGAAATGTTAGGTCGAAAAAACCTTTCTAAAGGCGTTAAAGTAGAAGTTGGAGAAAAAGAAGCTGCTATTGATTTATACATAATTGTTGATTATGGTGTCAAGATTCCTGATGTTTCTTGGAAAATTCAAGAAAGTGTAAAAAAAGCCATAGAGACAATGACCGGTCTAAAGGTTGTTGAAGTGAATATACATGTTCAAGGTGTGAATATTGAGAAGGACGGAAAAGAAGATGATCCTGCCATTCTTAGAGTTAAATAGATGATAATATTGACTAACCCTCTGACTTGTCAGAGGGTTAGTTTAAATTTTCAAAAGGACATACACATAAGAAAGGAGAATTCCATGAAACTTGTTGAAAGAATTCTTTTAGCTTTGTATAGCTTATTTGTTGCTGCATTAGCTTTATTATTTATCGCCATGCCTTTTAGTGAAAATGTTTATCAGTGGACAAGCTCACAACTGGCTTTTTATCGTCTAACTTGGCAAAATATTTTTATTCCTGTTCTTTTCTTATCCGCTAGCCTGCGTTTTTTGGCATCAGGCTTATGGGTAAGTAGGAGGAAAAGAAATGCCATCGTAAGGCATACAGCATATGGCGAAGTAAAAATATCTTTCGAAACAATTGAAGGTATGGCTTTGAAGATTGCCAGGTCAGCAGCCGGATTAAGAGATATCAAAGCAAGTGTAGATCAAATCGCCGAAGGGGTTATTATCTCGTTACATGCTTCTACCATAGGAGATATGAATATACCTGAATCCTCTGTTAAACTGCAGCAAAACATTAAAGACTATATTGAAGAATATACAGGTGTTCATGTCAAAGAAGTGAAGGTATACATTGAGAATGTTTCGACAATCAGTAAAGGTAGAGTAGAATAGTAAAGGAGTAATACAATGGATAAAGAAAAAATCTTCGAATTACTGATTAGAAACCATGGAAAATTCATTGGTGTTACTGTCGGTCTGTCTTTTGGTGTTCTGGTTATTACCATTGGCTTGATAAAAACACTCTTTCTTAGTTTATGTATATACATTGGATATTCTATCGGCAATAAAATAGATCGTAAAGAGGATGTATTAGCAATATTAGATAAAATTCTACCTCCTGGAAATTTTAGATCATAGTTACATATAAGGTCAAAATTGAGGGACAATAGTTAAAGAATTTACCAGTGAAAATAGAACAGGAGGCTGTATATGAGTAGAAGAATGGCTCGCGAATCTGCAATGAAATTATTGTTTCAAATGGACCTTCAAGGAGATTATTCTCCGTCCATTTTAGAAAGATATATTGAAGATCTGCCTGAAAATCAAGAAGAAATCATGTTTATTAGGGATATAGGTACAAAATTCATTGAATATAAAGAAATGGTAGATGAAAAAATAGCTGCGTATACGAAGGAATGGCGTTTCGATCGCATTGCAAAAGTAGATTTGGCAATTCTTAGACTTGCTGTTGTTGAAATTATGTTTAGGGAGGATATACCAGATAGCGTTTCAATCAACGAAGGGGTAGAATTGGCTAAACAATATAGTACAGAAGAGTCGGGAAGCTTCATTAATGGCATATTGGGCAGCATCGTGGTGAAGCAATGATGAAGGATAAGGGTATGGTACTTGGAATTGATACCAGTAACTATACTACGTCAATTGCATTGGTTGATCTTAAGGGCAATATTCTATTGGACAAAAGAAAAATATTGGATGTTAAAATAGGAGAGAGGGGATTAAGACAATCAGATGCCCTCTTTCAACATGTTAACAATATGCCTATTTTATTTAACGAGATAGAAAAATTTACAAGGGATTATCAGATCTGTACAGTTTCAGCCAGCAGTAAACCAAGACCTGTAGAGAATTCTTATATGCCGGTCTTTCTTGCTGGTCAGTCATTCGGACAAACAATTGCAAAAACATTGCACTGTCCATACTTTGCGTGCAGCCACCAAGAAAATCACATTGAAGCTGCCTGCAGTACAATTCATGAATCATTTGAAACCGACTTTATTGCTGTACATATGTCAGGCGGTACAACAGAAATTCTAAAGATACATAAAAATGAAAATCATGCTGGTCCATACGCCGTCGAGATCATTGGCGGAACCTCCGACCTAAGTGCAGGACAGTTTATTGATCGCGTAGGTGTTGCTTTAGGATTTTCATTTCCAGCCGGAAAGAGCATGGACAATTTGGCATTAGCTGCAAATGAAGATGATCTTCATATTACGGTTTCCGTTCAGCAAGGCATCATCAGTTATTCTGGACCAGAAACCATGGCACAAAAATTTATTCAAAGTAATAGGAATCCAAACAATATTGCTAGAGCGGTTTTAGAGAATATAGCCCTTTCTTTAGAAAAAGCAATTACCTTCTGCTGTATGCAGACAGGTATCAAAAATGTTATATTCATTGGGGGCGTGGCTTCCAGTCAGTTTTTGAACAAATACTTTACCAATCGACAAAACAAATATTTTACGATATATTTTGCTAAAAGAGAACTTTGTACGGATAATGCCGTCGGTACTGCCTTGTTAGGTTTGAGGTATTATCGTTCTCTATAGGTACTAAAGATTATCTGTTTCTTTCCCTTAAGTATGACCCGAATGCGGCTAACTGCTAACGGCTAACCACGTATTTGGATCTTTCTTAGGATGAAAGTAAAAACTAACAAAATTCACGCTCTTCAGTTGAAAGGCTATTGTTAAAGGTGAGGAAACATGCGGTTAAAAACCCTTTCAGTATCAGAATTAAATCGTTATATTCATCGAATACTTACATCAGATCCAATCCTAAATCATATTAATCTTGCTGGCGAAGTATCTAATTTTAAGCAGCACAGCAGCGGACATTGTTATTTTTCCCTTAAAGATGAAAAAAGTAAGATTAATTGCGTTCTATTCAGAGATAACTATATGAAAGTTAAATTTGATATTTCAGAAGGACTACATGTTATCGTAAAGGGATATGTATCAACTTTTGAAAGGGATGGTCAAGTTCAGTTTTATGTCCGGGAAATTGAACCTGAAGGAATGGGCGCACTTTACTTAGCCTTTGAACAGCTAAAAAGCAAGTTGGAAAAAGAGGGATTATTTGATATCCATCAAAAAAAGAACCTTCCTTTTTTACCCCCAAAAATTGCTGTTGTTACATCTCCCACCGGAGCTGCAGTAAGAGATATTCTTTCAGTCATTAAAAGAAGAAATCCCTATGTCAGCATTGTTGTCTATCCGGTACTTGTACAAGGAGAAATGGCTAGTTCTCAGATTAGCAAAGCTATTGAAGACATCAATCAAAGAAACGATATTGCGTTGATGATCGTTGGTAGAGGCGGGGGATCTATAGAAGAGCTCTGGGCTTTTAATGAAGAAAAAGTTGCCCGAAGTATATTTCAGTCAAAGATTCCCGTTATTTCTGCCGTAGGACATGAAACAGATTTTACCATTGCAGATTTTGTTGCGGATATGAGGGCCGCAACACCTTCTGCTGCAGCTGAGTTGGCTGTCCCTAGACTTGTTGATATCTTATCAGCGATGAACGGATTTAAGAATCAGATGGATCGTGCTATGAATCATTACCTGGTTCAGAAATATGAAAAATTATCTTATATCGGTGCTCATAGGTTATTAAAGCCAATACAAAATCGGGTACAAGGTGAAAAACAATACCTAGACAGATTGAAAAGAGATCATGATTTGTTTCTGAATCGGATTCTTGAAAAAAACAAATTTCAATTGCTGCATCATGGTGAAAAACTATATGCGCTAAATCCTTTCCAGACATTACAAAGAGGTTACAGCATTATACACAATGCTGACACGAAGCAGACAATTTATTCTGTTGAACAAGTTAAAACTGGTGATCATATGGAACTTATCTTAAGTGACGGTATCATACACGGTACTGTTGTAGGTCATAAAAAGGAGGAGAGAGCTCTTGATAAATTCAAATATAAAGGATGACGTTACCTTTGAAGAAGGAATAAAAAGACTGGAAGAAATCGTTCGTGCATTGGAAGATGGAAAATCCTCATTAGATGAGGCGCTGCACTTGTACGAGGAAGGTATTCGTTTATATAGAATGTGTAACCTACAAATAGAAAAGGCAGAACAAAAGATAACTGCTTTGGTTTCTGATGATCAAGGACTTTTAAGGGAAATAGAATTTGAGGAACTTAGGAGTGAATAAAATGTCAATGGAATCATTTATGCAAGAGAAAATACAAAAAGTAGATATTGCGTTAGACGAATATATAAAAGATACAGGACATCACCACAAACTAGTATTTGAGGCCATGAGATATAGTATTTTTGCAGGTGGTAAGCGGCTAAGACCCGTATTGATGCTGGCTGCCAATGAATATGTTGGAGGCAAGGAGGAGGAAGTACTCCCTTTTGCTTGTGCCATTGAAATGATTCATACGTATTCATTAATTCATGATGATTTGCCGGCTATGGACGATGATGATTACAGAAGAGGAAAACTGACAAATCATAAAGTATTTGGCGAAGGAATAGCAATTCTGGCGGGAGATGGTCTGCTAAATCTCGCTTATGAGATTATGTTTAAGGAAATATGGAACGCTGATGAAATGAGCATGAAAAGAAAAGCTGCTGCTGCCTTTGAAATTGTTGCTGCTGCCGGTGTAAATGGCATGATTGGTGGACAAGTAGTAGATTTGATTAGCGAGAACAAGAAGATCAATAGCGATATTCTTGATTTTATTCATAATAACAAAACAGCTGCACTTATCATTGCTTCCATCAAAGCAGGGGCCATCATCGGCGGTGCTTCTGACAAAGAAATACAAGAAATGACCGAATATGGAAAAAACATAGGTTTAGGCTTTCAAATAACTGACGATATTTTAGATATCATTGGTGATGAAAAAAAACTTGGCAAGAAGGTCGGCAGCGATCTCGAAAAGCACAAAGCCACATATCCTTCCATTCATGGAATGGAGGCATCCATAGAAAAGGTTAAGGAATTACATCAAAAAAGTGTAGCCGTTTTTCATAATCAGAAAGATAAAGCAAGGTTCTTTCTCGATATGGCGGATTTTCTCGTAAAAAGGGAATTTTAAGACAAGGAGGAAGTCGAGTGACATTTCTTCAGCAGATTTTTAGAAATGAAATACTGAATGCAGCATTAGCGTCATGGTTTGTAGCACAAGCTTTAAAGGTAATCATTACATTTGTACAAGAAAAAAGAATCAATCTATATCGATTTGTTGGATCTGGCGGCATGCCCAGTTCACACTCTTCATTGGTTATGGGCCTTTCAACGGCTGTAGGACTCAAAGCAGGGTGGGATTCAATGCTATATGCAATCGCATTAACCTTTGCTTTGGTTATCATGTATGATGCTTCCGGTGTAAGAAGAGCAGTGGGAAAACAGGCAATCATCCTGAATAAAATCATTGAAGACAGACATAATCATAAACCCATTGGTGAACAGCGGTTGAAAGAATTAATAGGACATACACCCTTTGAAGTTTTTGCAGGAGCAATTTTAGGGATTATTATTGCTAACTTGATGATTTCGTAGAAGGAAACAAAAGAGAAAGTGAGATGAAGGCAGTGGGCGGTTTACTTTCAAAGATTGATTCACCTGTTGACATAAAGAAACTAAATGATTTTGAGTTACACGAACTGGCTGGAGAGATAAGAAAATTTTTAGTGGAAAGTGTTTCAAAAACAGGTGGTCATCTTGCATCAAATTTAGGGGTTGTTGAGCTTACATTAGCTATACACAGTGTTTTTAACAGCCCTGATGATAAGATCATATGGGATGTTGGACATCAATCATATGTTCATAAGCTGCTAACAGGACGTAAGCATTTATTTAATACATTGAGAAAATTCAAAGGTCTAAGTGGGTTTCCAAAGCGAAACGAAAGTGTTCATGATGCCTTTGAAACCGGTCACAGTAGTACTTCTATTTCTGCCGCTTTGGGAATGGCTATGGCAAGAGATATAAAAAAAGAAAAAAACGCGGTTATAGCAGTCATTGGTGATGGCGCATTAACAGGTGGCATGGCATTTGAAGCATTAAATCATGCAGGTCATACAAAAACAGACTTCATCGTCATACTCAATGATAACGAGATGTCTATTGCTCAAAATGTTGGTGGGCTATCAAAATATTTGAACAGACTTAGATCTGATCCTGCTTATTTTAAAGTAAAAGACGATGTTGAAAACATATTAAATAAAATTCCTGCTGTTGGAAAAGCTGTATTTAAGACGGCAGAAAAAGCAAAGGACAGCTTAAAGTACTTTCTTGTTCCAGGAATTATTTTTGAAGAACTTGGATGTACCTATCTTGGACCTGTTAATGGTCATGATATAAAAGAGTTAAAAATTGTTCTTGAACGGGCAAAAAAAGTTCGTGGGCCTGTGTTTATACACGTCATAACAAAAAAAGGTAAAGGCTATGTATTTGCAGAGAAAAATCCTGACAAATTCCATGGTGTAGGTTCCTTTACAATTGAGTCAGGAAAGCTTCTCTCTTCAAAAAGTAAAACCCCTTCTTATTCTGCAATTTTTGGAAATACAATTGTAGAATTAGCGAATAAAGACCGTAATATCGTGGCCATTACTGCGGCTATGCCTTCTGGGACAGGTCTACAGGAATTTTCGGCAACCCATCCGGACCGTTTTTTTGACGTTGGCATTGCAGAGCAGCATGCCGTTACATTTGCAGCAGGATTAGCTGCTAATGGTCTAAAGCCTGTTTTTACAGTTTACTCAACCTTTTTACAGCGGGCTTATGACCAGATTATCCATGATGTATGTATCCAAAATTTGCCTGTGGTTTTCTGTATAGATCGTGGTGGATTGGTAGGGAACGATGGAGAAACTCATCATGGTGTATTTGACCTGTCATATTTAACGCATATCCCAAACATGACAGTTATGGCTCCTAAAGATGGGAAGGAGCTAGAATGCATGTTAAGTTATGCAGTAACACACAAAGGTCCCATAGCCATCAGATACCCGAGAGGTGAAAGCGATGATTTTACCGCTATAAGTAAGAACTATTCTGTTGATGATATGAAAGCTGAAGTATTGATGAAGGGTTCAGATGTTTGTATTTTCGCTGTTGGAAATATGGTAAGAAATGCCTATGATGCAGCAGTTCAAGCTATTGCCAGAGGAGTCAGCTGTACGGTAGTTAACATTCGGGTTGTAAAACCCCTGGATGAAGAAACTATTTTGAATGAGGCTTTAGAAGCTAAACATATTATCACCATCGAAGATAATGTTATCAGTGGTGGTTTTGGTGAAAAAGTATTGGAATTACTTAATCGTAAAAAAATGACTACAAAAAATATCAGAATACTTGGTCTGCCTGATAAGTTTATTGAGCACGGCGACACGGAAGAGCTTATAAAACAGCATGGTTTAGATCAAGAAACCATACTGCAGCTTATTATGCAAATGTGTAAATAGGGGCGAAATTTATGGGAGAAAAAATACGATTAGATATGCTTTTAGTTGAAGATGGGAACTTTGAAACCCGCGAAAAAGCAAGAAAATCCATTATGGCAGGCATTGTTTTTGTAAATAATCAGCGCATAGATAAACCTGGAACAAAGGTAGACAGGGATTCTCAGATTGAGATTAAGGGAAATGTTATGCCCTATGTCAGTAGGGGCGGTTTTAAGCTGGAAAAGGCTATCAATGAATTTCACATAGATCTTAATAGTAAAGTTGCATTAGATATTGGCTCCTCTACTGGCGGATTTACAGACTGTATGCTTCAGAATGGTGCACAGAAAGTTTATGCTATAGACGTTGGCTATGGTCAGCTTGCTTGGACTTTAAGGAATGACCCGAGAGTTGTGTCCATGGAAAGAACGAACATTCGGTACGTGGAAAAGGATGCTTTTTCTGAAGAGATTGACTTTGCATCCATTGATGTATCTTTTATTTCACTTCGGCTTGTTTTGCCTGTTGTAAAAGAATTACTCAAACCAAAGGGAGAAATTGTTTGTTTGATAAAACCACAGTTTGAGGCTGGTCGAGAAAAAGTCGGGAAAAAGGGAGTCGTCAAAGATGTTCAGGTTCATAAAGAGGTTATCTTAAAGATACTATCATTTGCCTTAGAAAACGATTTGTGTATTGTCGGTCTTTCCTTTTCACCGATAAAAGGACCCGAAGGAAACATTGAATATCTTGCATATTTCATAAACGAAACAGGTTCTCCCATGTTTGATCTTGAAAGTACAGTAAACAATGTGGTACTTGCATCCCACAATATTTTAGACGTTGGAGGTAACCTGTAAGGTTACTTCTGCTTTCTAATTTTTCTTTAAAAACGAAAAATAGTTAAAGGATAAAATAGAAGGATGTAGAATATTGTAGTATATTCATAAATTGTATAAATATTTTGTAAAATATATTTTTTTCACAAACGAATAATCGAAAGAAAATGGGAGGTATTTATGAAGTATTCCAGGCATAGTAGGATTTTAGAAATAATTGAAAACCATGAGATTGAAACCCAGGAAGAATTAGCAGAACACTTGAAAAAGAGCGGTATTAATGTTACGCAGGCAACTGTATCAAGGGATATTAAAGAACTTAGATTAATAAAAGTTTTAGCTAAAAACGGTCGTTATAAGTATGCTTCTATGAAACAGCAGGAAAGCGCTATTTCAGATAGACTTATAAAAATATTCAAGGATTCTATTGTCTCTATCGATTGGACAGGTAATATGGTGGTGGTAAAAACATTAGCCGGTGCTGCCAATGCTGCTGCAGAAGCTATTGATGTATTAGATTTGAAAGAAGTCGTTGGAACGATAGCGGGAGATAATACAATATTTATTCTTACTAGAGGTGCGGAACATGTTCCTGAAATCGTTGACAGATTTAAAAAATTGATGAAGTAATGACGGGGGAAATAGAATGCTCTTATCATTATATATAGAGAATTTTGCTCTAATTGATAAATTAAGTGTAAATTTCGATCATGGATTAAATGTTTTAACGGGTGAGACAGGGGCCGGAAAATCCATCTTGATAGATGCCGTCAGTATAGCCTTGGGAGAGAGAGCAGACAAGAGTTATATTCGCTCAGGTTGTGATAAATCAACGATACAGTTGGTTTTTGAAAGCTGTGATGCTATATTGAAAAAAACATTAGATGAAAATGGCATTCAGCTTGACGACGGAAATCTAATTATCATGACCCGTGAAATCTATATAAATGGTAGGAATATCTGTCGTATTAATGACAAAGTTGTTACTGTATCTCTGCTAAAACAAGTCAGTCAGTTTCTTATTGATATTCATGGACAACATGAGCATCAATCTCTCCTTTATGCGGATACACATCTTGAACTATTAGATGTGTTTGGGGACCAACAAATCATCACATTACGAAAATCTGTAGAAAAAGAGTATCATGAACTACGAAAATATAACACGTTATTATCTGAATTATGTGGAAATGAGTTAGAACGTGAAAGAACCATTGATCTTCTAAAGTTTCAATTGGAGGAAATTGATCAGTGTAAATTAAAGGTAAATGAAGAAGATCAGCTCATATATGAACTCAACCTTTTATCAAATAGTGAGAATATCTATTCCGTTATGTCTAAAGCATATGAAATGTCATACGGAGGAGAAAATAGGTATCCTACAATTTTAGATCAGTTGAGTCAAATTGTAAAAGAATTAGATGGTATTAAAGACTTTGATGAGAAGATCACAAACATTCATTCTATTTTTCAGGAAAGTTTATTTAAATTAGAGGATGTTTCAAGAGACGTTAGAAAATATAGGGATAGTATCGAATTTGACCCTGCACAGCTGGAGCAAATTGAAAAACGACTGGAGATCATTCATGGATTGAAACGGAAATATGGTAAAACAGTACAAGATATCCTTGCATATCGAAATAAAATTCATGAAGAACTAGAGACCTTAATCAATAGCGAAGCATTGATTCAATCATATAAGGACAAAATAAGTGAGAAGGAAGAATCGTTGCGATTGCTTTCCGGACAATTAAGTAGTGAACGAAAAAAATCGGCGATCATCCTAAAGAATAAGATAAAAGATGAATTAGATAGTTTAAATATGGGAAAAGTCACTTTTGAGATTCATATTCATCCTAACTATGATAAAAATGAGAAATATATTTATTCCTCGAAAGGTATCGACAAAGTAGAATTTCTTATATCTACAAACCTGGGTGAACCCGTGAAGCCTATTCATAAAATAGCTTCCGGTGGAGAAATGTCCCGAATTATGCTGGCTTTTAAAACCATTTTAGCAAAAACAGATAATATCCCTACCCTTATATTTGATGAAATCGATACGGGAATTAGTGGTCGTACTGCCAATGTGGTTGGTGAAAAGTTAGCCGTGCTATCTAAGACCCACCAAATATTATGTATAACCCATCTACCTCAGATTGCACAAATGGCTGATCATCATTATTATATTGAAAAAGTATCCAACAATGAACAAACAGTAACAAAGCTTACGAAAATAGATGAGCATAACAGAGTTTTGGAACTAGCCAGACTATTAGGTGGCATTACAGTCACCGACTTGACGTTGAAACATGCTAAAGAGATGTTGAAACTCGGAAATGAATACAAAAAAAGGATTGTTTGAAAATAGGTTTTTTAGAAACCTATTTTTGTTTTTTGATGATTTTATGACAATATTTAAGTAGCATAATCATATTAGATTGAGGCAAATTAAGTACAGAGATTATATTAATAATCTCTTAAGCGAATTGACGGAAAAATGGGAGCGTGATAATTATTGAGGAATGACAAAAAAACACGCCTTTTTTCGCTGATGTTAACTGTTTTATTAATCGCCTCATTCTATACGTTAACATTGAAGGATGTTATAGATTATCCCCAACAGTTCAAATTGTTTGAAGGTGAAAAACAAGCATTAGATATTGGATTTCCTTTACAGATAAGTGAGGGAAAATCAGGTGAAAAGTTACTTCAACTTCAACGATATGGTGATAATTTACGTCGTCGAGTTTTTCTTGAACCTATTGGTATAGGCAGAACAAATATCAATGTAAAATTATTGGGCGTCATCCCTTTAAGGACAATGACGGTTGATGTTGTCCCTAAGATAAAGCTTATTCCTGGCGGACAATCAGTTGGTGTAAGACTAAACACAAAAGGTGTATTAGTGGTTGGTCTTGAAGAGATTGAAGGAATCAATGGAAAGCGTTATAACCCGGGACAAGACGCAGGATTGTGCATCGGTGACAGCATTATAGAAATTAATCATGAAAGAGTTAGAGATGCAGAACATGTGACACAAATCATTAATAAGAATAAAAACAATGAAATTCTACTAAGAGTGAGGCGAGAACAAAAAGAGTTCAATGTAAAAGTTACCCCCGTACAATGCAAGGATGATGGTGAGTATAGAGTTGGATTGTGGGTAAGGGATAAAACAGCAGGTGTAGGTACGTTAACTTTTTTTCATCCTGAATCTATGAAGTATGGTGCCCTTGGTCATGCCATCACAGATATAGATACCGGATTGTTGCTAACAGTGAATAGTGGTGAAGTTGTTAAATCTAAGGTTGCATCCATTGAACAGGGAAAGAGGGGTAAACCTGGAGAGATAAAGGGAATATTCTATGATACAAGTAAACCCATTGGAAATCTTCAAAAAAACACCTCCTTTGGCATATATGGACAAGCATATGATAAGTTAAACAATCCTGTTTATCCTGAACCTTTAGAAATTGCTTTTCAAAACCAAATTCACGAGGGACCGGCAACAATTCTTACAACGATTGAGAACAATAAAATTGAAGAGTATGAGGTATATATACAAAAAGTAAATCGTCAGAAGACTCCCAGTACCAAAAGTATGATTATTAAAATCACGGATAAAAGACTTCTAAGTAAAAGTGGCGGAATTGTCCAAGGAATGAGCGGCAGCCCTATTATCCAAGATGGAAAATTGATTGGTGCAGTAACCCACGTATTTGTTCACGATCCCACCAAAGGATATGGACTGTTTATCGAATGGATGATTCAGGAAGCCGGCTTAAATATCTACAACAATCGCAGTCAAATGGCAGAAAATCAATAAAGGATCATAAGATAAAGAACGTTAGTTGTTCTTTATCTTTTTTTTGAAAATTTACTGTAATAAAGCATTAAACTGGCTTTTCAAGTAACTTAACATAAATTTAACATAGAATTAATCATTGCATAAAAGAAAAGCAATATCCTTAAATAGAGAACAAGAACTGGGGAAGGAGATTTATACATGAAAAGCTACGAAAAAGCAATAGCATTCATACTTTTTATCTGTGCAACCATTGCAACACTATCCGTATTACTAATCACAATATTTATCTTCAAAGAAGGATTACCTCTATTAATAGATTATGGAATAGGTAATTTTTTATTTGGTAAGAATTGGAGCCCTTCAAATGGAGAATATGGAGCATTTCCAATGATCATTGGGTCAATTTCAGTAACGGTTGGATCGTTATTAATAGGTGTCCCCATGGGACTTGCATGTGCCATATTTTTAGCAGAGCTTGCACCAAAGCCCATCGTCAAAGTCTTTAAACCGGCCGTAGAGTTATTGGCCGGAATACCGTCAGTAGTTTACGGTTTTTTCGGTCTCGCTGTACTTGTACCACTGATTAGAACAAAGTTTCTACCTCTTGTTCAGACATTTAACCCGGATGTTTTTACGTCTGGATATAGTATTTTAGCCGGTGCAATCATTCTAGCAGTTATGATATTGCCAACGATCGTTAATATATCCGAAAATGCTATCCGTTCTGTTCCCGTTGAATATAAACAAGGCTCTTTGGCCCTTGGCGCTTCTCATTTTCAAACGATATCAAAGGTCATTATACCGGCTGCGAAATCGGGTATTATCGCTTCTATTGTATTGGGAATGGGTAGGGCTGTAGGCGAAACAATGGCAGTTATTCTGATAACAGGAAATATGCCTAGAGTTCCTGGCAGCATTCTTGATTCCGTATCAACCATGACTGGAACCATAGCCATGGAGATGGGATATGCTACCCCAACCCATCAAAAAGCTCTTTTTGCCACAGGAATTATCTTGTTCATATTTATCATGATACTCAATGTCAGTGCCACTGCAATAACAAGAAAGCTTGGAGGGGAGTAGGATGATGGATTTGAAAGCTGACACAACAACAGGAAAAGTACTGATTACGAATAAAAAGAGAAAAATAAATGTTAAAGAAAAAATTGCGTATGGTTGTATCTATCTGGCTGCTATTCTAACTGTCGCTATTTTGATTTCTATTATAGGATATGTCTTATTTAATGGTATACAGCATATTGACATGGAGTTCTTTACAAAGGATCCAAGTAGAATGGGAAGAGAAGGCGGTATTTTTTCAATTATTGTTGGAACATTCTATTTGACGTTTGTATCTATAGCCATTGCCACGCCCATTGGTGTAGCTGCAGCCATTTACTTAACAGAGTATTCAAGGGAGAATCGTTTAGTTAAAATTATCCGTTTTGGCACAGAAACCCTAGCGGGTATTCCATCCATTATATTTGGTCTATTTGGATTTGTCTTTTTTGTTATCTTTTTAGGGTTCAGATGGTCCATACTTTCCGGTGGACTTACCTTAGCAATGATGATTCTGCCAACCCTTGTTAGGGCCACTGAAGAATCTATTAAAACCGTACCTCAATCCTATAGAGAGGGCAGTTTTGCATTAGGTGCCACCAAATGGCAAACCATTGTAAAAGTTGTTCTTCCGAGCAGTATCCCCGGTATTGTAACCGGGCTAATATTGGGTATTGGTAGGGCAATTGGGGAGACTGCCGCCGTTATGCTGACTGCCGGGAGCTCCTTAGGCTTACCTAAATCAATTATGCATCCTGCAAGGACCATGTCCGTGCATTTATATCTACTGGCTTCAGAAGGATTATCGAAAGAAAAGACATTTGCCACCGCCACTGTTTTAATTGTGGTCGTTTTAATCATCAATTTTGCAGCAAATGCTATTGGAAACAGTTATATGAAGAAAACGAAGGTAGAATCGTAGAAGGAGGATTCAATCATGGTGAATAAAGTAAAGATTAAAGTACGTGATCTTAATCTCTTTTATGGAGATTTCCATGCGATACATGATATTAATATGGACATTGTTGAAAACAAAGTAACAGCACTCATTGGCCCTTCAGGTTGTGGAAAATCGACGTTTCTAAGAACATTAAACAGAATGAATGATTTAATTGACAGTGTAAGGATTACTGGCGAAATCTTATTAGACGGTGTTGATGTATACAGTGAAAAATGTGATCTAATCAATCTAAGAAAGAATGTGGGTATGGTATTTCAAAAGCCAAACCCATTCCCTAAAACAGTATATGAAAATGTCGTATATGGTCCAAGAATTCATGGTATAAAAGAAAAGGCAAAGCTTGATGAGATCGTAGAAAAAAGTCTAAAAGGTGCAGCTCTTTGGGATGAAGTAAAGGATCGATTGGATAAACCTGCATTAGGACTGTCTGGTGGACAACAGCAAAGATTGTGTATTGCCAGATGTCTAGCTGTAGAACCGGATGTTTTACTCATGGATGAACCAACATCAGCTTTAGACCCTATTTCAACCTTAAAAATTGAAGATTTGCTCGAAGAACTGAAAAAGCAGTATACAATCGTCATTGTAACCCATAATATGCAGCAAGCAGGAAGAGTTTCTGATTATACTTCATTTTTCTTGAATGGGGATATTATCGAAACTGATTTAACGGATAACATTTTTTCAAAACCTCGTGATAAAAGAACAGAGGATTATATTACCGGTAGATTCGGTTAAGCTTTGATACCAATTTTGTGGGAGGTTATGAGTGGTGCCTAGATTACATTTACAAAACGAATTAGGAAAACTTCATGATGATTTATTGAAAATGGGCAGCATGGTAGAAGAGGCTATCAGAGATGCCATCAAATCACTAAAAAACCAGGATGTTGCTTTGGCAAATAAAGTAATCGATAATGACAAACATATTAATATGATTGAAGAAGAAATTGAAGATAAGTGCATTAAGCTTATTGCTACGCAACAACCAATGGCTATTGATTTAAGAGAAATATGCTCTATTCTAAGATTAATTGCCGATCTTGAAAGAATGGCTGACCATGCAGTAAACATTTCTAAAATTACAATTCAATTATCCGATCAAAAGTATATGAAACCTTTGATTGATATTCCAAGAATGGCTGATTTGACTGCAAATATGGTCACCCGTGCTCTAGATGCCTTTGTTAAAAAAGATGTAGAGCTAGCAAAGTCAATTTGGGCATCAGATGATGAAATTGATCAAATTTTTCATCAAGTCTTTCGTGAACTGTTAACCTATATGATGGAAGACCCTAAAAAAATTACCCAATCAACATATTTTATCTTTTGTTGTACTCATATCGAAAGAATTGCAGACTATGCAAAAAATGTCTGTGAGAAAGTAGTCTATATTCAAACCGGAGACTACTGGATGAAGTAATAATTAATACGATGTTTTATATCATTAAGCCATGGCGTATGCTTTGGCTTTTTTCTTTGTTATAAAAGCCTTCCGTTCGTAAATAATAAATAGAGAAGCAAAACAACAAGGAGGTCTTTATGGAGAAATATGAATTGCTAATCATAACATCAATTATTATGGGGATGATCGCAAGGCTGTATATGATGAGAATAGATCATAGGCAGTATCCCAGTTATCCTCAAGGATTTTTATCTCATCTAACTTTGAGTATCATTGCCTCCTCATTAGGTGCTGTAGCTTTGCCGGCACTGCTTGAAAAAGAATATGGTGCTGTGACTTTTTTAGCTTTAGCGGCCCAACAATTCCGAGATGTACGAAATATGGAAAGGCAGAGCTTAGATAACATTGAAGGTACAGAGCTGATACCTAGAGGGACAGCTTACATAGAAGATATTGCAAAAGCATTTGAAGCTCGAAATTATATGGTTATTATTACGTCCTTAACCACTAGTATCGCTATTTTTGTCTCCTATAAGATAAATTTATCCATACTATATCAGATTATCTTTGGCATCATCTTCGGCTTTATAACACTTCATACCCTAAGGAATCTACTTAAGAGACAAATGATTATGGAAATCGCAGAAGTAAAGCAAGGACATATTCACTTTGATGGTCCCTTGCTCATGGTAAACGATGTAATTATCATGAACGTAGGCCTAAAAAGCTCAAGAAAGATCTATGAAGAAAATGGATTAGCAGTAGAACTAATCCCTAAAGATGATAACGCTAGTGCAACACTATCCAATATTGGGCAAAGGCAAGCCATTCAACATAATGCTGCAATCTTGCTAGGAATTCGAAAAGACGTTGATGAGCCTGATTTTACGCCGATAGCCCGTAGAAATCCTCATAATGGAAATATTGTTATGGCGATTATCCCTATGCAAAAAGATCCTTCACTTTTGATTGAAGCAGTCAAGAGAACGCCAGTTCTAGAAACTGCAAAGCGAAAGCCATTGGATGCAAAAATAGAAAGCAAGAAGATGGGAGGTTGATTGCTTTGGATATTGGTATTAAGGATTCAATCGTTGCTATTATTACCCTTGATAAAAAACACGTGGATTGCGGAACGGTTCCCGTTTTTTGTGTCGAATCTGAAGAAAGTCAGGAAAGAATTTCACTGCTTGTAGCAAAGGTTACCATGGGAATGGTACATGATTTAGGAAACGGTGTTTATGTTGTCGTAAGACATTAATTATGACAGGGCACTTGACGGTTTTGTATGATACATGATACCATAACTTAGCATAAAAATAGTGTTTTTATTTATATATCTATGGTACAATATTAGTATCTGGTACTAAAACTAGACTATAAGCAGGTGTAAAATGAAAAATAATATGTATGCTCATATAATATCTCAAGTGGAAAAGGGAAGCATTGCTGGACGCGTAGGTATTCAAGAAAGTGATAGGCTGTTAGAAATAAATGGACAAAAAGTAAAAGATATTATTGATTATATATTTCTGACCTCTGATGAAATGGTTGAACTAACCATAGAGAAAAAAAATGGAGCCATCAAAAAGTATACGATTTACAAAGAATATGACGAAAGCTTAGGCATTTTATTCCACAACCCAATTATTGATGAAGCGAAAAGCTGCACGAATAAATGTATTTTTTGTTTTATTGATCAACTCCCTCCAAATATGCGAGAGACCCTATATTATAAGGATGATGATTCGCGACTATCTTTTCTGCAGGGAAATTTTATTACGATGACGAATATGTCAGATGAAGATTTTGAAAAAATCATTCGATATCGCATTAGTCCTTTAAATATTTCCATACATACAACAGATCCACAATTGCGAATGAAAATGCTCAATAATCGTTTTGCGGGTAATATTTATGAGAGATTAAAAAGACTTTCTGAAGCTGACATAAAAGTGAATGGCCAAATCGTATTATGCAGAAATATAAATGACAAAGGACATTTGGATAATACCATAGGAGATTTAGTGAAGCTTTACCCTTGTATTGAAAGTCTTGCTGTCGTACCGGTAGGTTTAAGCAAGCACCGTAACAATCTATTTCCACTGAATGGTTATGACAAATCATCAGCAAAAGAAGTGATCTTACAAATTGAACAATGGCAAAAAAAGCTATTGACTTCAATACATACACGCTTTGTATATCCTTCAGACGAATTTTACATCCTTGCAGGCCAACCTGTGCCTGATTACGATAGCTATGAGGGCTTTCCTCAGCTAGAAAATGGTGTAGGTCTGATGTCAAAGTTCGAAAATGAATTAACAGATGCACTTGAACAACTTCGTACTGATACAGATTACCCACGGAAGCATATTAGCATTGTCACCGGAAAATCTGCAAAAACATTCATGGATGATCTATGTAAACGTATTGAAAGTAAAGTAAGTGCTGTTTCAATTACAGTTCACGAAATTCGAAATGAATTTTTCGGAGAATCCATTACTGTAGCGGGCCTTTTAACCGGAAAAGATATTATCAATCAATTAAAAGGTAAAAAACTGGGAGAAAAACTCCTCATTCCTGCTTGTATGCTAAAAGCGGATGATACGATATTTTTAGATGACGTTACTGTTGCGGATCTAAACAGATCGCTTGAGGTAGATATCGCGATTTCAAAAGTAGACGGTTATGATTTTTTAGCAAAAGTATTAGAATAATTTTAGGAGGTGCCATTATGGCCAAACCAGTCGTTGCAGTAGTAGGTAGACCTAATGTTGGCAAATCAACATTTTTTAATAGAATTGCCGGAAAAAAGATATCCATTGTTGAAGACAAGCCCGGCGTAACAAGGGATCGAATTTATGCAGATGTAGAATGGCTGAACCATCAATTCACAATGATCGATACAGGAGGGATTGAACCAGCAGCTGCCGACATTATATTAAAGCAAATGAAACGTCAAGCTGAAATAGCCATTGAAGCTGCAGATGTCATTTTATTTATGGTGGATGGAAAAGAGGGATTAACAGCAGCGGATGAAGAGGTTGGGAACATGCTAAGAAAATCAAGCAAACCGTTGCTTTTAGTTGTAAACAAAGTCGATAATCCAAATGCTGCAAATAGCATATATGATTTTTACCAATTGGGATTAGGCGATCCGCTGCCCATCTCTTCTGCAAATGCATTGGGATTGGGTGATTTGTTAGATGAGATCATTGACCGATTTCCTAAAGAAGCTGATCTGTCTGATGAGAATGATACCATTAAGGTTGCTGTTATCGGCAAGCCAAATGTAGGTAAATCATCTATCATTAATACAATCCTAGGAGAGGAACGGGTTATTGTCAGTGATATTGCCGGTACCACAAGAGATGCTATCGACACGCCCTTTTCTATTGGCGATGATCACTACGTATTTATTGATACTGCAGGGATCAGGAAAAAAAGTAGAATAAATGAAGATATTGAAAAATATAGTGTGATAAGATCTTTACGGGCCATCGAAAGAGCTGATGTCTGTCTTATTGTCATTGATGCTGCAGAGGGTTTGACAGAGCAGGATAAGAAAATAGCCGGATATGCCCATGAACAAGGAAAAGCTTCTGTGATTGTTGTAAATAAATGGGATGTGCTTGAAAAAGAAACAAATACCATGAATCAATATATTAAGAACATCAGAAACAACTTAGCATTTATGCATTACGCGCCGATTATCTTTGTCTCTGCAAAAACAAAGCAAAGAATGCCGCAAATATTGGAGAATGTAAAATTTGTCTCCAATCAGCATTCTCTGAGGATTCAAACAGGTATCCTAAATGATATTATTGGCGAAGCTACATTATTAACACAACCACCATCAGACAAAGGAAGACGTCTAAAGATTTATTATGCTACCCAGGTGTCCGTGAGACCGCCAAGATTTGTGATATTCATAAACGATAAAGACTTGGCTCATTTCTCCTATACACGTTATCTCGAAAACAAAATCCGTGAATCCTTCGGCTTTGAAGGTACACCAATTATTATTGAATATCGAGCAAAGGGTGGGGATGAATAATGTTTACGAAAATCATGGCTATTTTAATAGCCTATTGTATCGGGAATTTTGCCACTTCTGTTATTGTTGCAAAATTCTGGGCAAATATTGATATCAGAAAATACGGCAGCGGTAATGCAGGGAGTACAAATGTATTAAGAACATTAGGTGTAAAAGCTGGTCTCATTACTTTTATTGGAGATGCACTGAAAGGTATCGTAGCTGTCTGGATTGGGAAAAAAATTGGTGGTGAAAACCTGATGCTTCTGTGCGGCCTTGCCGTTGTTATTGGGCACAACTGGCCTATTGTTTTAGGCTTTCGTGGGGGCAAAGGAATAGCTACAACAATAGGTGTCGGATTATTCATCCATCCACTTACTGCGCTTATCTGTATTATCGTTGGTGTATTAGTCGTTGTGAAAACAAAATATGTCTCCCTTGGTTCAGTAATCGCCGTATCTTTATTTCCGCTGCTTCTCCTATTCTCAAACTTTAAATATGCTGTTTTCGCACTGGTATTAGCCATTTTTGCAGTATATCGTCATAAAGAAAATATTAAAAGGTTGAAACTTGGAACTGAGTCAAAAATTGGAAGCAAATCAAAAATGAAATAAGGGGGTAGCCTTCCTATGAGGACTTCTATAAGTGTTATTGGAGCAGGTAGTTGGGGTACTGCCTTGTCTATTTCTCTAGCTAAACAAGGACATAAGATAAATTTATGGATGCGAAATAAAGAGTTATACGGTCAAATGGTTAAATCAAGAGAGAACCTTAAATATTTACCAGGTGTTATTCTACCAAACAACATTACTCTTTTTGATAATATCCATGACGCCATTAAAGATACGGAAATTATTCTGATGACAGTATCTTCACAAGCTGTGCGACAAAACCTTCAAGACATGAAGCGTTCAATACACGAAAAGCAAATCGTTGTAAATGCCGCAAAAGGATTGGAAAACTCGTCACTATTAAGGATTTCTGAAGTCGTAAAGGATGAACTACCTTATAACGAATATGCAATGCTTTCAGGACCTTCTCACGCAGAGGAAGTTTGCAGAGATATGCCCACTACTTTAGTTGTTGCTTCAAGTAAAAAGGATACGGCCGAATATATACAGGATGTTTTTATTTCTCCAAAGCTAAGAGTATATACCAATCCAGATGTTGTAGGCGTTGAACTGGGTGGATCCCTTAAGAATGTCATTGCACTGGGTGCAGGTATATCCGACGGGTTAGGCTTTGGAGATAACGCTAAAGCCGCTTTAATGACACGAGGCATCCGTGAGATTGCTCGTCTTGGGCAAGTCGTAGGCGCTGACCTCAGTACCTTTGCAGGGTTAACAGGCATTGGTGATTTAATTGTTACATGTACCAGTATGCATAGCAGAAACAGGCGATGCGGTATATTATTGGGTCAAGGAAAGAAGTTGGATGAGGCGGTCCAATCCATAGGGATGGTTGTTGAAGGCATCGTGACGACAAAAGTTGCCTACGAACTTTCAAAAAAATTCGATGTTGAAATGCCTATTACCAGCGAAATATATAAAATCTTATATCAAGAGAATGATGTTAGAGAAGCTGTTGTCAATTTAATGATGAGAAGCAAAACCCATGAAATTGAAGAAGTTGTTATAAATCAAGATTCCGGATGGTAATTTGTAGGGGACGACGCCCTCGTCGTTCCGAAGAAAAATTAAATTTCTTTGTCAAACATCTATAAGCTGTCAATTAAATGATTTGGCAGCTTTTTCTATTTGTTTTCCGAAATACAATAAATTCAAAATACCTATGTCATAATATAATCTTTCCATTCATATATATATATTGTTAGTACAGGTTTCTCTGAATATACCATTAGGAGGGGTGACTAAAGCACATACACATTTATATAAATATAAATCTAATAGAAGGAGGGAAATGAATGGAAAGATACGATATATATAAAGATATTTCCGAGAGAACACAGGGTGATATCTATGTAGGTGTTGTGGGTCCAGTTCGTACAGGAAAATCTACCTTTATTAAAAGGTTTATGGATTTACTTGTTATACCAAATATCGAAAATGCTTACAGAAAAGAAAGAGCAAAGGATGAACTACCGCAAAGTGGCGCTGGGAAAACCATTATGACAACAGAGCCAAAGTTTGTTCCCAACGAAGCCATTGAATTGACGATAAAAGATAATGCAAAGTTTAAGGTGAGACTCGTCGACTGTGTTGGATACTTAGTAAGAGGCGCTATGGGACATGAAGAAAATGGTAAGCCGAGGATGGTAACAACCCCATGGTTTGAAAAAGAAATACCATTCGAAGAAGCTGCTGAGATAGGAACGCGAAAGGTTATCACGGATCATTCAACCATTGGACTTGTAATCACCACAGATGGGAGCATAACAGACTTAGATCGCGAAAATTACATAGAAGCAGAAGAAAGGGTAGTTAAAGAGTTAAAAGAATTACGAAAGCCATTTGTTATGATTTTAAACTCTACCAATCCTGCTTCTGAAGAAGCCTTATTACTGAGGAATAAACTTGAAGAAAAGTATAATGTTCCTGTGATCGCAACGGACTGCGCTCGAATGAGTATCGAAAATGTCAATGAAGTTTTGGAGAATGTTTTATTTGAATTTCCTATTAAAGAAATTAATATTACACTTCCTGGCTGGGTAGAAGGTTTGGATGGCAGTCACTGGATTAAGAATAAGATTGTTTCAACCGTTAAGACATGGGCTAAAGATCTTAGCAAAATTAATGACGTTCGTGATGCTGCTGAAAAGTTTATGGAACTGGATATTATTTCTGAAGTTGGTCTAAATGATATTGATTTAGGAGAGGGTATTGCCCATATCAAAATGAAAACCCAGGATGGCTTATTCTATAGTGTTCTAGAAGAAGTAACTGGTTATCAAATTGAAGGGGAGCATCAATTACTGGGTTTGATGAAAGAATTTTCTAGAGCTAAAAGAGAATATGACAGGGTTGAAAAGGCCTTAAATGATGTTAAAGAAATAGGCTACGGCTTGGTCCCTCCACGTTTAGAGGAACTAGAGTTACAAGAACCTGAAATCTTTAAGTCTGGAAATCGCTTTGGTGTTAAATTGAGAGCAAATGCCCCTTCACTTCATATGATAAGAGCAGATATTGCAACAGAAGTATCACCAATCGTTGGAACAGAAAAGCAGAGTGAAGAATTATTGAAATATCTTCTCGATGAATTCGAGTCAGATCCTAAGAAAATTTGGGATACAAATATGTTTGGTAAAACACTTCATGATTTGGTTAAAGAACAGCTGCAGAATAAGCTATTCTTGATGCCTGAAGATGCCAGAAGCAAGCTGCAAAAAACGCTGCAGAAAATCGTGAATGATGGCAGCGGTGGCTTAATTTGCATTATCTTGTAATAAATTATAGACAGGAAAACCTGTCTATAATTTATTTTCTCTTTTCCCTTGCATAAATTCATTTTTTATGTATAATATTATTATGTAAATAATATCTGGGTGTGGCGCAGTTTGGTAGCGCGCTAGAATGGGGTTCTAGAGGCCGAGAGTTCAAGTCTCTCCACTCAGACCAATGAAAAGGAAAGCTATGTTCTTCATAGCTTTTCTATTTTTCTATTGTTGTATTTTGTTATAAGTTTACTTTCGATTTGAGAGGAGTGGAAGACTTATGATCATACAATGGCTAATCGAGGTCACAATTATGCTTCTTCTTTTGTCGGTTCTAGGGTTTATACTATCAGTGCTCAAAGAAAAATACTATTTGTCAAACAAGCAAGTGGTTATTGAACATAAGTCTGTAACCCAGGATGATATTGATAATATAGAAGCTACCATATTTCGTATCGGTAATACAAACATAAAGGCCGGTGATGAAATGAAGATAGAACTTCACAACAAATTGACGATTAAGGGCCTGGTTTTAGGTGCTAATATCGAGGAAAACAGTATTGTACTTATAACAAAGGGAGATAAAGTTGAAACCATAAAAATTCAAGGTATAAAATATTTTCGCATTATTAGTAAATATGGAAAATTTTTCTAACTGTTGCTCGGCGCAACAGTTTTTTTATGATATATTGGAAATTGACTTCCCTAACGAAAGCCTTGTTCATCAGATTTTTATATTAAATTCTTACTTTTTTTATGGAGGAAAATTGATAACAACGAAGAATAAATAAGTAAGTGTGTCAACGCCACAATATAGCAGGTGAAAAAATGAAAGATAAGAAAAGACGTCGTAGATTTAGCTTTTTTGGTTTATTGTTTTTTGGGATTGTAATCCTATATTTCATCATAACATTTTCACCAATTGTGTTAAGTTCAACAATACAGACAGAAGTCATCAAGTATGGCAGCATTCAACTGGTTGATCATTTAAATTTTTATGTTGTAAGAGATGAAGCTATCGTTCATTCCAATAGTGAAGGTGACATAAAGTATTTCGTTCAAGAAGGTGAGAAAGTAGAGAAGGGATACAAAATCCTAGAAATATCTAAAGATATCGTAGATGAGTCTACAAGAAAAAAATTAGAAGTAATCCAACAGAGAATTGATAGCTTGAATCAAGATAGTACGAACCTGTTCTCTCATGATATCGAAAAGCTGACGGATGAAGCAAATAAAATTATCCTAGAATTGAAAGAATATAATGGTAAAGGTGACTTACTCAAGGTTGAAGAATTAAAAAAAGAATTAAATAGTAAGATGGAGAAACTAAGAATTATTGATGGTGATAAAAGCTTTGCTTCTAAAAATTTAGATACTTTGAAGACAGAAGAAAAAGAACTTGAAAATAAAATTAACAGTTCCTTGGTCAATGTTAGCAGTCCAACTTCTGGAATTATCAGTTATCATATTGATGGTTACGAATCCATCTTAACTCCTCATAATATGACTGAAATCAATATTGAGAAACTCAAAAGCTTTGAAGCAAATGTATCGGACTTACGAACTTCAAAAACTATATTGAAGCAACCCCTATTTAAAGTTGTTGATAATAATATTTGGTATATGATCACATGGGTGGATCCGCAAACATTAGGACATTATAAGGTAGGAAAAACTGTCACATTGAAATTTGCTCAAGGAGATATCACTGGACAAGTATACCGTATTATTGAAAATGACAAGGAAAACATGATGATCTTCCGTATAGATGAGTTTATTCCGGATTTTTATAAGACAAGAAATATTTCCTTAGACGTTGTTGCCGTTAATTATGAAGGATTAAAAATACAAAAGGATTGCATTATTGAAAAAGACGGCAGAGAGGGAGTTTATGTATTGGATATAAATCGCAATGCTAAATATAAACCGATAAAGATCTTAGGATATGACGATGAATATGCAATACTGGAAAGCAATGTGTTTTACGAAAAAGAAGGAGATGAAACGAAGACCTATAGTACAGTCAAATTATATGATGAAGTTGTAAGAAATGCTGTAAAAATTCACGAAGGACAGTATGTGTATTAGAGAAGTACAGTAGGAGGTTTATTCATGCATTATATTCAAGATAATATTTCATACATAAAGAACGAAATCAAGGATATATGTCGCAATATCGGACGTAGTCCAGATGAAATTAGACTCATTGCAGTTACAAAGACCATAAATATAGACCGTATAAACCATTCCATTATGGAAGGTATAACAGATATCGGCGAGAACAAAGTACAGGAAATCCTTGAGAAATATGATCATATCCATGATGTCAAATGGCACTTGATAGGACATTTACAAAAAAACAAAGTCAAATATATTATTGATAAAGTAGCATTGATACATTCCTTAGACTCCATAAGTTTAGCCCAAGAAATTAATAAACGCGGGCAGCAGCATGGAATCATCATGGATGTATTGGTTCAAGTAAATGTTGCCAATGAAGAAACTAAGTTTGGGATTGAAGCTGAAACTGTAATGGACTTTATTGCTGAACTAAAAAGCTATCCAAGCATTAAAGTAAAGGGATTAATGACTATTGCCCCATATGAAGAAGAGCCTGAAAATGTTAGAATTTACTTTAGAAAACTTAAAAATATTTTTGATGAAATTAAAACAAAAGATTTCTCTCACATAGATATGCAGTTTTTGTCTATGGGGATGACCAACGATTATAGAGTTGCCATCGAAGAGGGCGCAAATATGATTCGAATCGGAACAGGAATCTTTGGCGCTCGGAATTATCGCTAACAAAACAAAGGAGGACTAGAAATGACAAATAAATTTATGGATAAAGTAAAGTACTTTATGGGTCTTGATGACTTTGAAGAAGATGATGAGGATATCATTGAAGACGACATTCAAGGGAATGATGAGATCATTCCTATTTCAGGAAAAAAGAATAAAATTGTAAATATCCATACCACAACGCAGATGAAAGTCGTTATATACGAACCAGTTGATTTTGAAGAGGCCCCTGATATTGTAGACAATTTAAAAAATAGAAAACCTGTCATTGTCAATTTAGAAAATCTTGATCAAGAGCTGGCTAGAAAGATATTTGATTTTGTCAATGGTGCAGTCTATGCATTAGATGGCAATATTCAAAAAGTATCAAAAGGAATATTCATCTTGGCTCCAAATAATGTTGATATTACAGGGAACTTGAAGGAAGAACTAAAGAATAAAGGGTTATTCCCTTGGCAAAAATGATATGGATGGTGGAAATATGTGGCTTTTAATTGTGACAATTCATTACTTTTTTAAGGTGCTGACCTTTCTAATTATTATAAGAATCATCCTGTCCTGGATGAACTTACATAATAAAAGTACGCTTGTTAACATCGTGTATCAACTGACAGAACCTATATTAGCGCCCTTTAGGAATTTATTGTTTAAATTTGGTGTCGGTGGCGGTTATATTGATTTTTCTCCTTTACTGGCAGTCTTCACGCTAAATATTTTAGAAAGTATCATATTAAAATTGCTTTAGGATGTGAAGCGGTTGAACGAAAATGCATTTTTATTGCACCATATTCAAAGACCTGAAGACAGAGTGATAGTTATGAAGGTTATCAATAAAGCCATGAGTGTTAAAAAAAGCTTTGCCCCGAAATACACAGACTTTCTCGATCCTTATCAATTATCCCTCAGTATTCCAATTTTGCAAAAGTTTCATGATATCAGATTTACGATTCCCGAAAAATATCATGATCCAGAACGAAATATATTTTTGATCTATCCGGATTTTCTAGATGAAAAAGATATAGAATGTCCATTACAAGCTCTCCGTATCCAAGGAGATTATCATAACCATGATATTTCTCATAGAGATGTTTTAGGATCTGTTCTTGGTCTAGGCATAAAAAGAGAGAAAATTGGTGATATCATTATCCATGACAAACAAGTGGATATCGTCGTACTTTCTGAAATTAGCAATTATATTGAAGTTCACCTGAACAAAATATCTAAATACCCAGTAAGTATTCATCAAATATCCTTTGATGAAATAAATCGAAAAGACGATAAGTTTAAAGTTATTCAGACAACAGTTCAATCATTAAGATTAGATGCAATTTTGAGTTCTGGCTTTGGTGAGTCTCGTACAAGTATATCAAGATTCATTAATCACGATCGGGTTAAGGTCAACTGGAAACCCATAAATAGTGGAGATTATCTGTTAAAAGAAGGCGATATCATCTCTTTTCAAGGAAGAGGTCGATTAATCTTGAATCAAGTTGGCAATAAAACAAAGAGTAATAGATTTAGAATCGTCATACATCGAATGATATAAGGAGGGATACAAATGATTACACCGCTTGAGATACAAAATAAAGAGTTTAAGAAAAGTGTAAGAGGATATAAAGAGAGTGAAGTAGATGAATTCCTAGATAAGATCATTATCGATTATGAGAAGCTTTACAAGGAAAACATTGAACTAAAGGATAAGATTGCACTATTGAATGAGCAAATAGAAAGATATGCCAGTTTAGAAAAGACACTCAATAACACCCTTGTTGTAGCGCAAAGTACTGCCGAAGAAGTAACCAGCAATGCCCATAAAAAAGCTGAATTGATTGTAAGAGAAGCAGAGAATAAATCAAAAGAAATTATAGCTGAATCAAATAAAGAAATCATGAAAGCGCGAAGAGAGTACGAGGAAATTAAGAAGCAAATTCATATTTTTAATACTCGATTTAGAACACTGTTAGAAGCTCAATTAGAAGCAGTATCAACAAGTTGTAAAGAAATAATTATCGAACAGGATCGTATACTTGAAGCTGTTGATATCGAAAACCAATGATCATACGAGTTTACCTTTAAAACTTCGTCATAACTGACGGGGTTTTCATTCTTTTGAACTAATTTTTTATTTGTTGTCGAAACGAAACGATTCGTATATGTTTTTGTTGACAAAAAAAGAATTATGTTAATTTCCTGGGTAATAATATTGTTGTTGATCAACTTAAATTTAATGAATTACCTTGACGGTAAATCGATACAGGGTATAATAATCTAAGAGTAAAAAGATAGGAGGACAATCTTTATGAATATGATTGGAATTATTGGCGCAATGGATGAGGAAGTTGCAATACTTAAAGAAAAAATGGAATTAGAAAATGTTACAACAAAAGCAGGTATGACTTTTTTCAAGGGTAAACTTGAGCACAGACCCGTTGTCATTGTAAGAAGCGGCATTGGTAAAGTAAACGCAGCACTGTGCGCCCAGATACTTATCAGCGAGTATCAGGCTTCCGCAATTATTAATACAGGTGTTGCCGGTGCAATATATGAACAATTAGAAGTTGGCGATATTGTTGTCTCAACAGATGTTATTGAGCATGATTTTGATGTAACAAGCTTTGGAACGTATAGACTGGGTGAAATTCCCCGAATGGACACATACATCTTTAAAGCTGATGAAACACTAATAGATGTGGCAATGAAAGCAGGTTTAAAAGAGAATCGGAAGCATAAAACCATAAAAGGCAGGGTCTTGTCCGGTGATATCTTTGTGGCTTCCAGTGAAAAAAAGGAACTATTATGGAATGAATTTGAAGGCTACTGTACAGAGATGGAGGGTGCTGCTATTGGACATGTTTGCTATGTAAATGCGGTTCCCTTCGTAATCATTCGTGCCATTTCAGACAAAGCTGACGGTACCGCTGATGTTAATTTTAATGAATTTGTCCATGAAGCTGCTCACAATTCCAGTGAAATTACCATAGATATGTTAAAGCACATTAAGTAAAAGGATGAGTGAAATGGATTTTAAATATGTAGGTAAACATAATTCTATGCCAAAAACAATAAACGTAAAGAATATTATTATTGGAGGAAATGAATTTCTTATCATTGCAGGACCTTGCGCGGTAGAATCAGAAAAACAAATAGTGGAAACTGCTTTTTCTGTAAAAAAAGCCGGAGCAAAAATTCTAAGAGGTGGGGCGTATAAGCCTAGAACTTCACCATACTCTTTTCAAGGACTTGGCGAGGAAGGTTTAAAGCTGCTCTGTAATGCAGGACATGCTTCAGATATGCCTGTAATTTCTGAAGTTATGGATCCAAGAGATGTGAGTTTGGCATATAAATATATTGATATATTTCAAATTGGTTCAAGAAATATGCAAAATTTTAGTTTATTACGAGAAGTAGGAAAAACAGATAAGCCTGTAATGCTTAAAAGAGGAATGGCGGCAAGCATAGAAGACTGGCTTTCGGCTGCAGAGTATATTGCATGTGAAGGAAACCAAGAGATTATTCTCTGTGAGCGCGGCATTAGAACCTTTGAAAATTATACGAGAAATACATTGGACTTAATGGCGATACCTATCTTAAAACAGTTGACCAATCTACCAATCATTGTAGATCCTAGCCATGGGACAGGAAGAAGAGAACTAGTTCCTTATGCGTCAACAGCAGCTTTAGCCATTGGGGCACATGGTATTATGATAGAAGTACATCCAAATCCTGATGAAGCTTTATCGGACGGCAGGCAGTCATTAGACTTTCCTTCCTTCGAAAAAATGGCAAAGAGAATATCTACATTAAAAGATTGTTTAGATACGCTGTTATAACTTTCGCTTACCGATTTCAATACATAATAAAACGAAGAATCATATATACTTAAGAATAGGATAGAGAATTTATTAAAACTCTATCTTTTCTTCATTTAGGGCTTTCGGATTCATTGATTCAATCCTTCAAGCTTGCTATTTTAAAATGAGAAGGTGATAAAAATGGATGAAAAGAAAATGGATGATTTTGAAAAAAGAATTGAGAAGCTAGCGCTAAATATGGAAAGGGCAAAAATTGCAGAATACGTTGAAATCATGAATAATCCCAGAAAATTATTATATACTAACTTTATCGGTGGATTAGCAAGGGGACTAGGTACTGCGATCGGATTAACTGTTCTAGCCGCCATACTATTCTATATATTGAGACAGACTGTTAATCTCCCATTAATAGGACAATATATTGCTGATTTGCTGAACATCATTGACAACTATAGATAAGGAGGCATTTACTTTGGATATCGGTCAATTGGATCATTTCAAAAAGCTGCTTTTGTCCGAAAGAGATGAAGTTCTTCAAACAATAGATAGGATGAATGAAAATGAGCCTAATGAATCCCTGCAAGAGTATTTTGATGAACTATCCGTCTATGACAACCACCCTGCTGATATAGGTAGTGAAACATTTCAAATGGAGATGAACTATAACTTAAAAGACAACGAAAAACTTCGTTTAGAGGAAATTGATGATGCTTTAGAAAGAATCAACACAGGGACTTATGGTAAATGTTTAACATGTGGACAGGATATCCCCCAGGAAAGGTTGGAGATATTACCTACTGCTTTGCAATGCATGGGTTGTGAAGAACATAAGCTTTCTATTGACTGGGAAATTGAAACGAGACCTGTTGAAGAAGAGGTATTATATCCTCCCTACGGAAGGAGCTTCAAAGATACTGATGATTATAATGGCTTTGATGGAGAAGACGCATGGCAAGCTGTGGCCAGATACAATAAAACAGAAGCTCACAACATGGCATTAGATTATTATGATAATAACATGTACGATGAAAATATATCCGGTGTTGTTGAAGAAGTAGATCAATTTAGTGGTGATTATTATGTAGGGCAATTAGAAAATGAGCATCGAAAAGATATCCCAAGTGAACAGAGGAAGAAAAAATAGGTAAATCAAAAGTGGAGGATTCTTCACTTTTTGTTTTTATGTGTGTTATAATCAAGAATGACATTGTAGAAGGAGGTATGATATGAACTATTTCTTCATTTTATTTATCATTGCTATGGACCAGGTCACTAAGTATTTTGTACATACTAGATTTCAAGTCAATGAGTCAATCCCTATTATAAAAGGTATCTTTCACCTCACCTATGTTAGAAACGTTGGTGCTGCTTTTGGCATACTGCAAAATCAGAAAATGTTCTTTATTGTTATGACCGTTCTGGTGATCTCAGGTATTTTGTTTTTTGCTCGGAAGCAAAATAATATGCATATGTTATTGACATATAGTTTAAGTGCAATCATTGGCGGGGCAATAGGTAACTTGATTGATCGTATGAGATTTGGTTATGTAGTCGACTTTTTTGATTTTAGGATTTGGCCCGTATTTAATATTGCTGATATTTCCATCGTGGTTGGTGCCGGACTTCTGGCATACTATATGCTATTTATCGATCAGTCATATGTGGAGAAAGGAAGATAGCGTTGAACATCGAAAGACTTTTTGTGGAAGCATTTGACGATGGAACAAGAATTGATTTATATCTTTCAGAACAGTTAGAGAATCTATCAAGAAGCTATATTCAAAAGCTCATTGAACAAAATCAGGTAAGGGTGAATGGTGTTCTTGAACAAACAAAAAAATATAAGGTTCAAGAAGGTGATGAAATTGAAGTTGAAATCCCCGAACCAACAATCCTTCAAATTGAGCCTGAGAATATCCCCCTGGATATTGTTTATGAAGATGAAGACGTTGTCGTCATAAATAAACCACAGGGCATGGTTGTCCATCCGGCACCAGGCAACTACCATGGAACATTGGTTAATGCCCTTATGTATCACTGCAAATCCCTTTCAACCATCAACGGAGTTATACGTCCAGGAATTGTACACCGAATTGATAAGGATACCAGTGGACTTCTTATGATTGCAAAAAACGATAATGCCCATAGAAGCTTAGCACAGCAATTAAAGGAACATACGATACATCGCTTGTATGTAGCTTTAGTGCACGGAAATATCAAGGAAGAGAAGGGAACGATTCATGCCCCTATCGGAAGACATCCCGTTGATAGATTGCGGATGGCTGTAACAGAAAAAAATAGCAAAGATGCCATAACTCATTTTACTGTTTTGAAAAGATACATTGAATATACACTCATTGAAGCAAAACTTGAAACAGGAAGAACCCATCAGATAAGAGTACATATGTCCTATATTCATCATCCTTTGGTTGGTGATCCGGTATATGGACCTAAAAAAGAAAGATTCAAACTTAATGGCCAATTTCTCCATGCTAAAGCATTGGGATTCATACATCCTAGAACAGGAAAATATATTGAGTTTCATTCCGATATGCCCGATGAACTGCATAAGCTCATTAATATACTTGAAAATAAATATGGACAAAAATAGACGATTATGGTAATCTATTTTAGAATTCAAACCTTTAAATTAGCCCTGTGAGGTTAGTAAGGAGTTTATATGTACGCAATCGTTTCAATCGTGCGTTGAAGACTTCTTGCCCAGGGTGAGAAGTCTTTTTTATGAAATGAGGTGATAGAATGAAAATAAAGGCACAAATCATGGATGAGAACGCCATACAAAGGGCTATTACGAGAATTGCCCATGAAATTCTTGAAAAGAATAAAGGTGTTGAAGACCTGGTTTTAGTTGGAATTGTGACACGAGGTGTTCCTTTTGCAAACCGTTTGGCTGAAAAAATTGAAGTTATTGAAAGTGTAAAAGTGAATGTCGGTACGTTAGACATTACATTATATCGTGATGATCTCAGCAAGCTTGATGATAATCCAATCATTCATTCCACGCATATAGATTTTGACATCAATGATAAAACGATTATTCTTGTTGATGATGTCTTATATACTGGCAGAACCGTCAGGGCTGCAATGGACGCATTAATTGATATAGGCAGACCTAAGGCTATTCAGCTAGCTGTTTTAATTGACAGAGGGCATCGAGAGCTGCCAATCCGCGCAGATTATGTGGGTAAAAATGTCCCCACTGCTAAAGATGAAGTAATACATGTTCATTTTGATTCCGTTGATAACATCAATGATGTTACCATAAGCAAAAAAAACTGTGAATAGACTCATCATTCACCTTTAAATCAGTCCTGCGAGGCTGATAAGGGAGATTCCACGGCGTATCTCCCTCCTTATTTCAATCATACAGAGGAGGAAAATGTAATGACAGAAAGAACTATGGAAATGAACAAAACAATCATGGAATTTGAAGGAGTACGGATCGAGCAAAAAATGATTTTAGCTTTACAGCATGTTTTAGCAATGTTTGGAGCAACAGTTTTAGTACCAATACTAACAGGATTAAATCCCGCCGTAGCTCTATTGGCTGCAGGATGTGGTACGCTAATTTTTCATTTTACAACCAATAAAAATGTTCCTGTATTTTTAGGATCAAGCTTTGCATTTATCCCTGTCATCCAGTTAATTTCCGAAACCTATGGTGATCTTGCCTATGCTCAAGGAGGCATTGTAGCTGCGGGTTTTGTCTATGTATTGCTTTCATTTATTGTAAAGATTTATGGCGTGGAGAAAATTAAAAGTTTTCTGCCGCCAGTTGTAACAGGACCAATGATTATGGTAATCGGGTTAAATCTTAGTCCTGTTGCTATTCGAATGGCGTCAAGTCACTGGGGTGTTGCAGTCCTGGTGGTAGCCACTGTAATTGCCGTTTCTATATTTGCAAAAGGTTTCTTTAAGCTGCTGCCCATATTAGCAGGTGTCGTTGTTGGATATATTGCTTCAAGCTTTATTGGCTTAGTAGATGCATCTGCAATACAACAAGCGTCGTTCATCAGTTTCCCTCAAATATCTTTACCTAAGTTTGATTTAGGAGCTATTGCAGTTGTTGTTCCTATTGTTGCTGTAGTATTCATGGAGCATATCGGTGATATTACAACAAATGGTGCGGTTGTAGGAAAAGACTTCTTTAAAAATCCCGGCCTGCACAGAACATTGTTAGGCGATGGATTAGCCACAATATTTGCCGGAATGATCGGTGGACCAGCAAACACAACTTATGGAGAGAATACTGGTGTTTTAGCAGTAACAAAGGTTTATGATCCTTCCATCTTAAGATTAGCCGCTTGCGTTGCAATTGGTTTGAGCTTTATCGGAAAATTTGGTGCTATGCTTCAAACAATACCTGTAGCCGTTATGGGTGGAATTAGCTTAATCCTTTTTGGAATGATTGCAAGTATCGGTATGAGAACAATCGCTGAAGGAAACATTGATTTTACAAAAAGTAGAAACCTAATTATCCCGTCAATTATTCTGGTTATAGGAATCGGTTCTTCCGTGGTTACAGATGTCCCTGTGGGTATTTCCATTACAGAAAATATTAGCATTACAGGATTAAGTTTAGCCGCTATTTTAGGCATTGTGATTAATAAGGCTTTACCGCAATAAGTATTAAAAACATAAATGCCCTGACCATTATTGGTTAGGGCATTTATTTAGTATTTCAGTCAAACCTTGCCTTGGCGTAACAAAAATTGTTTTCTGATTCGTATATATGACCATCCCGGGTTTTGCGCCGCTTGGTTTTTTTACATATTTAATTTCTGTATAATCGACGGGAACATTACTAGACATCTTTCCTTTACTATGGAATGCTGCAAGTTCCGCCGCCTCTGCGATTGTTTTGTCGGATATTTCCCCATGATCCATTAGTACAATAACATGGGAGCCAGGTATATCTTTGGTATGAAACCAAAGATCGTTTTTCGAAGCAATTTTAAGCGTTAGCTCATCATTTTGTTTATTATTTTTTCCCACCAGTATTTTATGTCCTTCGGAGGATAGAAAACAAGTAGGTCTACTTAATGCTTTCGATTTTGATGGAAGACGTCTCCGCTTTATATATCCGCCCTCAACCAATTCCATCCTTAAATCATTGATGTCCTGAATATTTGCTGCATTGTCAAGATGATTGGATATACTTTCAAAATATGCATGATCTTCATTGGTCTCCATTAATTGTTTCTTAATCTCTTTGATTGCTTTTTTCATTTTACTATATTTTTTAAAATATTTTTGTGCATTTTGCGAAGGAGAGAGCATAGGGTCAAGTTCAATAATTGTTCGTTTATTATCCTCATAGAAATTCTGAACTTCAATTCTTTCATCACCCTTTTGTATGGAATACATATTAGCTGTTAATAATTCACCATAGATACGATAAATATCACAGTTTGCAGCTTCTGTCAGCTCTTCCTTTAATTTTTGAGTCTTATTTTGCAGTCTATCGATATTTTGGGTAATTATTTTTTTAAGATCTGCTGATTTTTGGCTTAAACGCTCATGTAGATCTCTTTTGAGATAGTACTCTTCCAATACTTGACTAATAGAATGATAATGAGCCTCTTCATGAACTCTTTTCAAGCTATGTAAAGAGATAGATGAAAAATCGACTACATGCTGATCGTCCTTTGATAAATAGAGGCTTGGCGTGTATTGCCCAGAATCTAAAGTGGTCATCAGTGAATTGATCGCATTCCAAACATCCTCTAATTCTTCATTTGACAGAAGACGGCTATTGATTTCATTATCGACATTTGCACGATAGCATATCTCTTTCGCTAACGTTGGACTAACGCCTTGAAGATTCGTATAAATTGCTTTATATAAAGGCAGATTTACTTCCTTCGCTTCAAAAAGATGTAAAAAACTATTTTTTGTTAACGCATTTGGGTTATTTTTATCTTGTCCCGGTGGATGAATGTAAGCTTTACCAGGAAGGATTTCTCGATATCGATTGATATCTGATGATACCCGTTTCATACTGTCAATTATTTTATTGTTTGATTTATCCATTAGTATAAGACTGCTATGTTTTCCCATAATTTCTACAACCATACGTTTTACTGTTAAGCATCCTAATTCATCATAACTCTCTACATCGATGTATATAATTCGTTCAAATTGGTACTGTTCAATATTCGTAATTTTACCACCTTGTAAATGCTTCCTCATTAACATACAAAACATGGGGGGAGATTCAGGATTTTGTTTTTGTTCTGATATGAGATGAACTCTAGGATTGCTGCTGCTTATTGAAATTAGAAGTCGATAGTTGACACCTGCATTTCTTAATAGCATGTGAATTTCATCTACTTCTGGTTGATAAATCTTGTCAATTCGTGCATTGACTAAACAATTCGTTAATTCATGTGTAATTGCTGAAATGACAAATCCGTCTAAAGGCATAATGATTCCTCCAAATTATTCATACTTACAGTAAAGTATAACATTATTATTTTGAACGCAAAAGTTTTTCATTTATAGGATTAACAAAAATAATCTTATATTTGAAGAGAAGTATGATTTTTATTCTAAAACCTATGGTATAATACTAGAAAAAGTTTAAATAAAAGGAATATCATGTTACATTTTTCTAAAAGGAGAAGATGGATGATGAAATTTTCTAAGATGCATGGGGCTGGTAATGATTTTATTATTATTAATCTACTGGATAATAATATTCTTAACCTTAATACGTTGGCAGAAAAAATGTGTGATAGGCATTTTGGCGTTGGTGCAGATGGGCTGATGGCTGTAAAGAAGTCTGAGTCTTGCGATGTTCAAATGCTTTACTTCAACTCTGATGGCTCAAGAGCAGCTTTATGCGGTAATGGTATCCGCTGCTTTTCAAAATATGTTTATGAAAAAAATATTGCGCAGAAAAATCCTCTTACTGTTGAAACTTTAGCCGGTAATAAAACCATTCAGTTTGACATCAAAGAGGGTCTTGTTGATAACATCATTGTTAATATGGGAAGTTGGTCCTTTGATCCTGGCTCTATCCCGGCTGTATGCAGTAAAGAAAAACTATTGCTTGAAAAAGTAGAAATAGACGGAAAGCTTGTGGAAATATCCAGCCTGCTAATGGGTGTGCCTCATACGGTTATATTTGTTGAAGATATTGAAAAAGCTGATATAGAAACCTTAGGACCTAAAATTGAGAATTTAGCCATGTTCCCTCAAAAAACCAATGTGAATTTTGTACAGATTATCGATCAAGAGCATATTCTAGTTGATACATGGGAAAGAGGAGCAGGCAAGACTTTGGCTTGTGGTACTGGAGCCTGTGCTTCTGTCATTGTTTCACATTTATTAGGCTACATTGGAGATTCCGTTCAAGTGAAAGTCCCTGGTGGTGTGTTGAGAATTCAAATTATAGAAGGTGAGCAAATAATTATGGAAGGAAAGGCAGAATTTATTTGTGATGGAGAATTCTATAATTCTTAGAAAAATTGTTTATGTATCTTATTTTTTGTAAATAAAAATGATATAATTATAAGCTATGAGAGTAAAATGACAGGTTTTAACAATCGTAAAGAAAAAACGGAAGGATGGAAAATGATGATAAAGAGTATGACTGGATACGGAAGAGGTGAAGCTAAAGATACCGAACGCCATTTTACAGTTGAAATCAAGTCTGTTAATCATCGTTATAATGATTTTGTCGTTCGAATGCCAAAGAGACTTACGTATCTGGAAGAGAAAATTAAAGATATTGTAAAAGATGAGGTTAAACGCGGTAGAGTTGAGATATATATTGGTCTGGAAAATATTGGTGAAGGCGATACGAAGATTGCATTCAATGCACCTTTAGCGAAACAATATTATGATTCTTTAGATCAAATGAGGCGTATGTTTAACTTAGAAGATGATATTACGATTTCACTTCTCTCCAAACTCCCAGATGTGTTTAAGCTTGAGATGAAAGAAGAGGACGAAGATGCTATATGGCAGTGTTTAAAAGAAGCCTCATTAAAGGCCGTAAATAGTTTGATGAACATGAGAATAGAAGAAGGCAATAAGCTTGTTCAAGATATACTAAAGAGATGCGACTTGATCGAACAAATTATCCATAAAATCGAGAAAAAAACGCCTGATGTAATCATGGAATATAAGGTTAAATTAAAGGAAAGAATTAAAGAACTATTGGAAGATACTTATGAATTAGATGACAGCAGGCTCAGTATGGAAGTTGCAATCTATGCAGATAAAAGTAACATTACGGAAGAAATTGTGAGACTTTTTAGCCATATAACACAATTAAAAAATACGCTAAAAAAAGATGAACCTGTTGGAAGAAAGTTAGATTTTTTAATACAGGAAATGAATCGTGAAATCAATACCATCGGATCTAAATCTAATGATTTGGAAATTACCAATGACGTGGTTGAAGTAAAAAGTGAATTGGAAAAGATCCGTGAACAGATACAAAATATTGAGTAGGAGGTTAGCATATGGGAATTAAATTAATCAATATCGGTTTCGGAAATATTGTATCAGCCAACCGATTAGTAGCTATCGTAAGTCCTGAATCAGCTCCAATCAAAAGAATTATTCAAGAAGCTCGAGACCGTGGCATGTTGATTGATGCTACATATGGTAGAAGAACAAGAGCAGTTATTATCACGGATAGCGATCATATTATACTTTCTGCAGTTCAGCCTGAAACAGTTGCCCATAGATTAACATCAAAAGATGAAACACATAAAGAACCTATTGAGACAATGATCAAAGAATGATGAAAAAGGGGACTATACAAGATGAACAACGGATTACTAATTGTCGTGTCGGGTCCTTCCGGAGCAGGGAAAGGTACCATATGCAAACAATTATTGATAGAAGAACCTAACATTCAACTTTCTGTTTCTGCTACAACCAGGGCGCCAAGACAAGGTGAGACAGAAGGAATAAATTATTATTTTATGTCAAAAGAGAACTTTGAAAGCCAAATTTCGAATGGAGATTTTTTGGAATACGCCAAGGTTTATGATAATTATTACGGCACACCTAAAAATTATGTATTAGAGCATATAAAGGCGGGTAAAGACGTACTTCTAGAAATCGATATTCAGGGTGCACTTCAAATAAAAGAAAGATATCCAGACGGCGTTTTTATTTTCATATTGCCTCCCTCTATGTCTGAATTAAGGAAAAGAATTATTGCACGAGGTACAGAAAGCGTGGAAGCAATTGAAAAACGGTTTAAGGCGGCATTTGAAGAAATTGATTTTGTTAGAAAATATGACTATTGTGTGATCAATGATGATGTGAAACGAGCTGTTGATAAGGTAAAAGCTATCATTAAAGCTGAAAGATGCAAAGTAACTGCAGATATTGAAGATACAATTCATAAGTTTAAGGAGGAATTCTAATGCTACATCCATCAATTAATAAACTTTTAGAAAGAGTTGATAGTCGTTATACGTTAGTAGTAGCTGCTGCAAAAAGGGCCAGAGAGATTATCGATGGCTCAGAAAAGCTGACTAAAACAACGTCTAACAAACCGGTAACCATTGCAACACATGAAATAGCTGAAGACAAGATTACGTATAGACGTTTAGAATCAGATAAATAACGGGGTGTCGTCATGTTTACGAACAAAACAGTTGTACTGGGTGTAACAGGTGGCATTGCGGTTTATAAGGCAGCTGACATTGTAAGCCGCTTAAAGAAGCTTTCTATCAATGTCCATGTAATTATGACTGAATCTGCTCAGGAGTTCGTAGCTCCTATGACGTTTCAATCACTTTCACAAAACTATGTTATAACAGATATGTTTGAAGAACCAAAAACATGGGATGTGGAGCATATTGCTTTGGCTCAAAAAGCAGATTTATTTCTTATAGCGCCTGCTACAGCAAATATTATTGGTAAGTTGGCAAACGGTATTGCAGATGATATGTTATCCACCACGGTCATGGCTACCAAAGCCCCTATTTTGATTGCACCTGCAATGAATACCAATATGTATGAAAACCCAATTGTACAAGCCAATATAGAAAAGCTGAGAAACTGTGGATGCCAATTCATTGAGCCAGCCGTTGGCAGATTGGCATGTGGGGATTACGGCAAAGGCAAATTGGCAGAACCTGAAACCATTGTAGAAGAGACTGTACGTTTATTACATACAGATAAAGATTTGATTGGTTTAAAGATGATTGTCACAGCCGGCCCAACAAGAGAAGCAATTGATCCTGTCCGCTATATTACGAATCACTCATCTGGAAAAATGGGATATGCAATTGCAGAAAAAGCCGCCCTTCGTGGGGCAGAAGTTGTCCTTATATCGGGTCCTACAAACCTGCCAACACCCACAAATGTGAAAAGGATCGATATTGTATCTGCTCAAGATATGTATCAAGCCGTAACTGATTATTATCCTTGGTGTAATGTTCTGGTAAAATCTGCTGCAGTAGCAGATTACAGACCATCTATTGTAGCTGACAATAAAATAAAAAAAGGCGACGGAGATTTTGCTATACAATTAACAAGAAATCACGATATACTTTATGAATTGAGTAAAGTAAAAGCAGATCAAAAAATTCATGTGGGCTTTGCCGCCGAAACACAGAATCTGATTGAAAATGCAAAGAATAAAATTCATAAGAAAAAACTAGATTTTATCGTTGCCAATGATTTAACCGCTGATGGTGCCGGTTTTAAATCAGATACAAACATTGTTACAATCATAGACAAGGAAGATCATATAGAACATTATGAGAAGATGTCAAAAAAAGAACTGGCTGATGTTATTCTAGGCAAAATTAAAGCAATATATCATACGGAGTAGGCTGACCTGCTCCTTTGCTATTCTTATATGAAATAATTATAATAGTATTAACATAAGTTTTTACAAATGATCCTTGGGGGAATCCGTCTTATGGATGATAGAGTCTATGCCGAAGTCATTATAAAGCATAAAAGTAAAAAAACAGATAAAGTCTTCTCATATTTAATCCCAGATTTCTTAAGAGAAAAAATAAAGATCGGGTGTAATGTCCTGGTTCCCTTTGGCAATGGTAACAAAACCTTAGAAGGTTATATCATCAACATAAGCCGTTCTGTTGTTGTAGACATAACAAAATTAAAGGAAATCAAACAAGTTTTCGATCATAATACCGGATTATCTGATGAAATGATCCAACTTTGCCATTGGATGAAAGAGAATTATGGATGTAAGTATATTGATGCTATTCAGTGTATGCTGCCTCCCGGCACATCTTCACAAAATAAACATATAGGTATTGCTTATGAAAAACACATTACATTAACAGACGCTGGTATCGCAGGAATTAGCCAACTCAGTAAAAATGCAATAAAGCAAAAGGAAATACTGGAATTTTTAAGTCATCATAAAGAAATTGCATGGAGTGAATTGAAGGAAAAGAAGAACATTTCCTCCGCTTTATTAAAAACACTAGAGGATAAAGGGTATATTGATATTCTTCATACTGAAAAACAAAGAACGCCCTATCTGGATATGGAATTATATTCGAAAACGCCTTCATTCCTCACAGAAGAGCAGTATGCTGTTATTCATAAGATAAAACCGTATATCGAAAATAATGAACATCAAGCCTTTTTATTACGAGGTGTTACGGGCAGCGGTAAAACGGAAGTGTATTTGCAATTAATACAAAACTCCTTGGCAAAATCGAAAGAAGCGATACTCTTAGTCCCTGAAATATCCTTAACATCACAAATGATTGAACGCTTTAAAAGTCGCTTTGGAGAAACAGTAGCTGTGTTCCACAGCAAGCTTACGACAGGTGAAAGATATGATGAATGGAGACGGGTAAAAAATGGAGAAGCTAAGATCGTTGTAGGTGCAAGGTCTGCAGTTTTTGCTCCCTTCGAAAATATTGGTATTATCATCATTGATGAAGAACATGAAAATACATATAAATCTGATAGTACGCCCAAATATCACACCATTGAAATCGCTAAATTTCGTGCAAAGTGGCATAATAGTCTTCTCGTTTTAGGTTCCGCCACTCCTTCAATTGAGAGCCATACAAAGGCCATAAATCAAGAATACCTTTTGGTTGAAATGAAAGAAAGGTATAATAAAAAACCAATGCCAAAGGTATTAATCGTGGATATGCGTAATGAACTAAAAGAAGGAAACAAGCGAATTTTTAGCGAAACGCTTTTTCGTGAAATCTCTCTTAAGTTAGAACATCAGCAGCAGATTATCCTATTTCTTAACCGTAGAGGCTTTTCTACCTTTATTTCCTGCAGGAATTGTGGTTACGTTGTCAAATGTCCATTTTGTGATATATCCCTAACCTATCATCGACAATCAAACGTGGCTACATGCCATTACTGCAGTCATGTAGCTGCGCCTCCAAAGATTTGTCCGAGTTGTAAAAGCAATTATATTAAGTATTTTGGAATGGGCACTGAAAAACTGGAACAGATGACAAAAACATATTTTCCAGAAGCCAAAGTAGCTAGGCTCGACTTGGATACAACATCAAAGAAAGGCTTTATGGATAAGACGCTCAATAGTTTTCGAAAAGGAAAAATCGATATATTAATCGGTACACAAATGATTGCAAAGGGAATTGATATTCCTAATGTAACACTAGTAGGAATCATTGCAGCTGATATGAATCTAAACCTACCGGATTTCCGCGCGGCCGAAAGAACTTTTCAATTGATTACGCAAGTAGCAGGCCGTTCCGGAAGGGGAGAAGAAATGGGCAATGTAATTGTCCAGACCTATCAGCCTGATCATTATGCAATTTTAACGTCCAAGGAGCATGATTATATTTCTTTTTATGAAAAGGAAATAAAACTTCGGGAAGAACTCTATTATCCACCTTTTGCCAAGCTATTGAATGTTGTTATTTCTGGAGAAAACGAACTGAGCATTAAACAGACGGCACAATTCTTATCCGAAAAAATTTACGAAATCATCAAGAAGAAGTATAATGATCGAAACAAACATTTATTTGGTCCTCATCCAGCTCCATTATGGAAGATCAAACAGAATTACCGCTGGCAAATTATCATCAAAATTGACCCAGTTGACCAAAATCTTTTTAAAGATATAATAAAGTATATAACAGTTTTTGGTGAAGAAAAATATTATAAAGAAAACATTTCAATTATCATTGATTCAAATCCTTATAACATGCTCTAACAGGAGGTATAACATGGCCATAAGAAATATTTTAAAAGATGGAGATCCTACTTTAAGAAAAAAATCAAGATCTATCGATAAGATAGATCAAAGAATACAAACGTTAATTGATGATATGATTGAGACGATGTATGACGCGGATGGTGTGGGGTTAGCTGCTCCTCAGGTAGGCGTATTAAAAAGAGTGATTGTCATTGATGTTGGTGAGGGTATAATCGTATTAATGAATCCCCAAATTTTAGAAGCATCCGGGGAGCAAATAGAATCGGAAGGCTGTTTGAGTGTACCTGGAATTACTGGTAAAGTAAAGCGACCAAAGCTAGTAAAGGTACAAGGATTAGATCGTCAAGGCAGAGAGATTGAGATTATAGGCAAAGATCTTCTGGCAGTAGCCTTGTGCCATGAAATTGATCATCTTGATGGCATTTTGTTCACGGATAAGCTTGAGAAGTAGGTGATGTTGTTGAAAATTGTTTATATGGGAACACCAGATTTTGCCGTACCGAGTCTTGAAGCAATTATAAAAAATGGACATATTGTTGCTGCTGCTGTTACACAGCCTGACAAACCCAAGGGAAGAGGAAAAAAATTATCGCCGCCCCCAGTAAAGGAAATGGCTTTGCAGCATGGTATTCCAGTTTTTCAGCCTAAAAAAGTGAAAGAAAAAGACTTTGTCCAAATAATGAAAGAGCTTGCCCCAGATTGCATCGTGGTTGTTGCTTTTGGGCAAATACTCCCCAAAGAGATTCTAGAAATTCCGCCGTTGGGATGTATTAATGTTCATGCATCACTATTACCCAAATATAGGGGAGCTGCCCCTATCAATTGGGCAATTATTAATAATGAAACAAAAACCGGTGTTACAACAATGTATATGGATATCGGTCTTGATACAGGTGATATGATTTTAAAGAAAGAAATCATGATACGTGAACAAACAGCTGGAGAATTGCACGATGAATTAGCCATCCTCGGAAGTAATTTGCTAATCGAGACCCTCGAAAGAGTTGAAGCCGGTACCGCCCCGTGGGAAAAGCAAAGGGAAGAAGACAGCAGCTATGCGCCTATTATGAATAAAGAATTAGGACGCATTGATTGGCATCTGCCTGCTTTACAGATACACAACTTAATTCGTGGTGTAAATCCATGGCCGACAGCATATTCCACTTATCAAGGCCAAACCTTTAAAATATGGAAAACCGCTCTTGTTGAAGGCCCGTGTCAGTGTTCTCCTGGAAGCATTGTCCGTGCTGATCAGAATGGCTTACTGGTTTGCTGCAAAGATAGTTTGTTATTGATCCAAGAAATTCAATTTCCAAATAGCAGACGCATGATGGTTGATGAGTATCTTCGTGGACATACGATTCAAGAAAATGTAATGTTAGGAGAGTAGGATGTTGTTTAATAATTCTCATCAAAAAAAAGCCAACTTCATCTTTTCACTTTTCATACTTTTTTTTGTTTTTTTCCTTATGTCAGGTGTATCATTATATTTGATACATTCAAGCAGCATAGTATTTTATAAGTTTGTTTTGCTTATAATACTAATAATCGCATCCTGTACATGTATTTTTGTACTGATAAATACATTTTGTATCATACGCATTTTAAACGATCAATCTGTTCCGACTCCATATAGGAAGATGGTCTATTCATCGATGTCCCTATTATTTTCTCCTGTTATTCGCTTTTCCAGGTTATTAAACATGGATAAGGATGAACTGAGAAAAGTATTCTCGGAATTGAACAACAAAATCATCATGAGTCGTAAAGCAAAAATTGATCCTCATAATATTTTGATACTTTTACCCCATTGTTTGCAAAAAAATACGTGTAATTATAAAATAACCGGCAGCATCCATAACTGCAAAAGATGTGGACTATGCGATATCGATAGAATTCTGGCATTGCAGGAGAAATACCCTGTAAACATCGTTGTTGTCAATGGCGGCACCCTGGCCAGAAAGATGATTAAGGAAGCAAAGCCACAAGCCATTGTAGCCATTGCTTGCGAGCGAGATTTAAGCAGCGGTATTCTTGATGTAAAACAAATACCTGTGATAGGTATTCTGAATGATAGACCGGAAGGGCCATGCTTCAATACGTGTGTAGACATTGATAAGATTGAAAATGCAATCAAATGCTTTATGGGGGAGGGAGCTTAAGAATGAATTTTTTTTATTCACCCTACTATGGTTTTGGACCAGGTATGTTTTTACTTTTTCCGGCAATTATTCTGGCTATGTATGCCCAAGGAAAGGTTAGAAGCACATTTAACAAATATTTGCGCGTCATGAACAGCCAAGGTATAACAGGCGCTCAAGCGGCAAGAATGATCCTCGATAGAAATGGGTTAAGGGATATCCGTGTCGAACCCATAGGTGGTTATCTTTCTGATCATTATGATCCCAAATCCAGAGTTTTGAGATTATCACCCCAGGTACATAACAGCAATTCCATTGCAGCTATTAGCGTAGCAGCCCACGAAGCTGGACATGCTATGCAGCATGGGGCAGAGTATATTCCGCTAACATTAAGAAATACAATAGCGCCTATAGCCAGCTTTGCATCTCAGTCATGGATGCTGTTAGTTTTTGCAGGCTTTTTATTGGGTTGGGCAAATGCTATTGATTTAGCCATATTATTATATTTGTCTGCAGTTGTTTTTCATATCATTACGCTGCCTGTTGAATATAATGCAAGTAGTAGAGCACTTGAAGCCCTTGAAGCAAATGGTCTGTTGCTATCTGAAGAAGTTCGTCCTGCGAAAAAGGTACTGAATGCAGCTGCTCTAACATATGTTGCCGCTGCAGCCGTTTCTATTGCACACTTGCTGCGACTTCTGATGATTAGAGGAAGAAGAGATTAAAATAATGCACCCATTTGGGTGCATTATTTATACGAGGAGGAAATATTTCATATGAATGCAAGAAAGTATGCTTTGGAAATTTTAGATAATATTTACATAAAAGGTGCCTATTCAAATATTGCCATTAACAAACAGTTAGAACACCATAGTTTTGAAGCAATTGATAGAAGATTTATTACAGAATTGGTATATGGCGTGATAGAAAATCAAATATATCTTGATTTTATTATAGACCACTTATCGAAAACAAAGATCAATAAATTGGATTTATCCATTTTAAACATTTTAAGAATGGGGTTGTATCAGTTAATTTATCTTGATAAGGTTCCGGATTCAGCAGCTGTTAACGAAAGTGTCAAACTTGCAAAGCAAAAAAATGTGAAAGCATCCGGGTTCGTTAATGGATTATTAAGAAATTACTTAAGAAATAAAAACAACATTGAATTACCTAATCCTTCAAAAGATTTAGTCAAGTATCTATCCATTAAGTATTCCCATCCGTTGTGGTTGGTGCAAAAGTGGGTTGGAGAGTATGGTCAAGAATTTACCGAAGCATTATTATCTGCAAATAATCAAACGCCACCTCTATCCATTAGGATGAATACATTAAAAATGAATAAAGAAGAAGCTGTGAATATTTTAGCTGCTGACGGTATTAAGGGAGTAGACGGTTTATATGTGGAAGAAGCATTACACATTGAAAATATATCTTCAATTGATAAACTAAAAAGTTATGAAAATGGATATTTTACGATACAAGATGAGAGTTCTATGCTAGTTGCCCATGTGGTTAATCCGCTGCCTGGTGAATTTGTTATCGATGTTTGTTCCGCTCCCGGGGGAAAAAGTACCCATATGGCTCAACTAATGAAAAACCAAGGAAAGATACTTTCAAGAGACATATATGACCATAAGCTTAAACTTATTCGTGCTGCTGCTGATAGGCTGGGAATTTCAATTATTGAAACAGAACGATTTGATGCCAAAGTAACGGATGCGCACCTCATCGAAAAAGCAGATAAGGTCTTGGTTGATGCACCGTGTTCAGGCTTAGGGATCATAAGGAGAAAACCAGAAATTAAATACACAAGGAAGGCTGAAGATTTCCAAACGCTTGCTGCTCTGCAATTAGAAATACTTGAAGCTGCAAGTCATTATGTGAAACCTGGAGGATATTTAATCTACAGTACATGTACGATAGCACCGGAGGAGAATATGGGTGTTGTGGAAGCATTTATAAGAAATAATCAGCAGTTTAAATTGATCGACATAAATGAATTGCTTCCTGAAAAACTACAGAGTAACAACGCTTATCTTCAACTATATCCCAATACCCATAATATAGACGGTTTTTTTATATGTAAAATGCAAAAAGTTTTTTCTTGACAGGTTTCTGTGGAAAGTGACAATAATTATGTTATAATATGGTTTGTAAATAATATATCAGTTTATCATCAATGATCATTCTGATTTGCGAGGTGTTTACATGGAGTTCGGCGTTATTTCGGATATAGGGAAAATAAGAGATATTAATGAAGATGCTTTTTATGTATCTGACAAAATAAATCTCTTTATGGTGGCCGATGGTATGGGAGGACATAATGCGGGTGAAGTAGCAAGCAATATCGCTATTAACACGATAAGTACATACATCGAAGAAAAAATTCAAAATCAAAAAAATACGACTACAGAATCTGTTCATGCAATTCTAAAAAAGGCAGTATTAGACGCAAATAAACAAATTTATGCCAAGGCAAATGAAGATGTTGACTGCCAGGGGATGGGAACAACTTTAACCTTAGGTTTACTGCTGCAAAAACTATATATAGGGCATATTGGAGATAGTAGAGCTTATGTGTTAAAAGATAATTGTATCTCACAAATTACGCAGGATCATTCCTTAGTCGCGGAATTGGTTAAAAATGGAAGCATTACAGAAGATGAGGCAAAAGTACATCCTCAAAGAAATATCATAACCCGGGCATTAGGTACGGAAAAAGAGATTTCCGTTGATATACAACATTTCGATTTAGAATCCGGAGCTATTCTGGTTTTGTGTACCGATGGATTATCAAATCTTATACATGAAAAAGAAATACTTGAGTGTTTTTCTCATTGTTCCAATATGCAAGCTGGATGTGAGCACTTGGTTTCTTTGGCCAACGAACGGGGCGGACATGATAACATTACGATTATTGCAATAAAAATCTAGTACAGTAAATAGAATCGAGGTGAGAAAATGATAGGAAGATTATTGGGAAACCGTTATGAAATAATTGAAAAAATAGGCGGCGGAGGCATGGCTTTAGTTTATAAAGCAAAGTGTCAGCTGTTAAACAGATATGTGGCAGTTAAGATATTAAGGCCGGAATTTACCAGCGATGAGGATTTTATCAGTAAGTTTAAGAGAGAGTCTCAAGCTGCAGCAAGCTTATCCCATCCAAATATCGTTAATATATATGATGTTGGTGAAGAAGAAAATGATATTTATTATATTGTCATGGAATATGTAAAGGGGAAAACTTTAAAGAAGATCATAAAGGAAAAAGCGCCCTTTTCTATTGACGAAACCATCAATATTGCTAAACAGATTGCACTGGCATTACAGCATGCCCATGCAAATCACATCGTCCACAGGGATATAAAACCTCATAATATCCTTGTAACGGATGACGGCAGAGTTAAAGTAACAGATTTTGGTATTGCCAGAGCCGTTACATCCTCAACGGTAACAAATACGGGTAATGTAATTGGTTCTGTACATTATTTTTCTCCTGAACAAGCCAGGGGTGGATATACAGACGAAAAATCAGACATCTATTCGTTAGGAATTGTCATGTATGAAATGTCAACAGGAAGAGTTCCCTTTGAAGGTGAAAGCCCTATTTCTGTTGCATTAAAGCATATTCATGAGGATGTTACACTGCCTACCCTCATTAATCCAGATATCCCAAAAGCTTTGGAGGATATTATCTTAAAAGCAATTCAGAAAGATCAAATTAAAAGATATAATAATGCTAAAGAAATATTAGAAGATTTAAATCAGGCTTTAAGACAGCCATCTGGTGGTTTTGTTAAATTTGAAGAGGATGATGACTGTCCTACCCAAGTAATCCCAGTTGTGAAAGAGAAGGATATAAAGACAACGAAAACATTAGAGCCACAGCCTGTAGTTCATAAGAAACATAACAAGACCTTAACCATTATTGCCATCGCCGTAGCTTTTGTTCTAGCATTAGCGTTTACAGGAGGCCTTTTCTTTAAATCATTTTTTACTGCTCAAGAAAAAGAGGTTCCAAATTTAGTTGGGATGACTTATGAAGCAGCTAAAATAAATATTGAAAATCTGGGCTTAAAAGCAGAAATCGCCAGTGAACAATATAGTTCATCTTTTGATGCAGGAGAAATTATTTCCCAAGAACCGGAAGCAGGTGAGACTGTAAAAACGGGTTTTCCTATCAAATTGACGATTAGTAAAGGTGCTAAGCTGGTAGAAGTACCTAATTTAATTAATAAATCCATCAATGAACTGGAATATATCCTAAGCAATGCAAATCTTGCAGAAGGAATTGTTAAATATGAAAATAATTCACTGCCAAATGGTGTCATTCTAAGTCAGGATCCTGAACCTCGAAAGAAGGTACCGGAGGGGACAGAAGTAAATATTATTGTTAGTCAAGGGCCTGAAATAAAAATGTTCCTTATGCCTAATCTAGTTGGTGAGGACGTTGAAGCAGCGAAAAAAACAATAGAAACATTGGGGCTTGTTCTCGGAAAGATAGACTATAAATTTGATGATAACATAGAAAAAGATATCGTTATATCACAAAGCATTCAACCGAGTATTCAAGTAGAAGAAAATAAAACAGTAGATCTGACGGTTAGTAAAGGAAAAGAAAATGTTGTACAGCCATCTGAGGAAGATGAGCTCCAAATGAAAACTGTTCCTTTGACGATCTATTTCAATAATGCCAAGAAAGATGAGTTTATTTTAAAAATTGAAGTGATACAAAATGGAATATCTACGGAAGTATACAGTGGAATGCAAAAAAAATCCGAAGGTAGCGAGACGATACCTATTCAAGGAAGAGGGCAGGCATCAGTAAAAATATATTTTGATGATCAATATGTAACAAAAAAAATAAATTTTGAAACGGGGTCTTTGAGTGATTAATGGGATAATCATAAAAGGAATCGGCGGTTTCTATTATGTTCAAACTGAAAATGGCATTTATGAATGCAAAGCAAGGGGTAAGTTTCGCAAAGAAAATCGAACGCCTTTGGTAGGAGATCGGGTTAAAATTTCTATTTATGACCTATCAAACCAAGGTGTCATTGAAGATATTCTATGTAGAGATACTGAATTAATTAGACCTCCTGTGGCCAATGTAAATCAAGCGGTTATTGTATTTGCCATACAACAGCCTGATCCAAATTTATCTCTTTTAGACCGCTTTCTTGTCTTAGCAGAAAGTGAGAAAATTGACATCGCCATATGCTTTAATAAAATCGAACTTGGTATACCGAAACATATGGAGGATATTATGGAAGATTATTGTAAAGCAGGTTACACTGTGGTGACCACCAGTGCTAAAAAGGAGATTGGTTTAGACGATCTTTCAAGCTTCCTTAAAAATAAGATTTCTGTCTTTGCAGGACCTTCCGGTGTCGGGAAATCTTCATTACTAAATGCCATTCAACCAAACTTACGTTTAAAAACCGGTGAAATCAGTCAAAAAATTGAGCGTGGGAAACACACAACAAGACATGTAGAACTGTTGCGTTTAACATTTGGCGGTTGGGTCCTTGATACACCTGGTTTTAGTACATTAAATATAGATTTTATTACTGAGGATGAGCTTCAATACTTATTTAAAGAATTTATACCATTGTTTGAGAAGTGTAAATATACTGGCTGTCGTCATATCAGTGAACCTTATTGCGGTATTAAAGACGGTGTAGCTGAAGGCTTGATCAGTCAGTCAAGATATAACAGTTATATACAATTCATTGAAGAAATCAGGCAAAGCAGGAGGTATTAATCATGATAAAAATCGCACCATCTATTCTGTCAGCAGATTTTTCTCGACTTGCCAGTGACATAAAAAAAGTTGAGGATGCAGGCGCAGATCTTCTACATATTGATATTATGGATGGACATTTTGTGCCCAATATAACCATAGGACCTTTGGTTTTGAATAGTATCAAAAAAGAAACAAAGCTGCCATTTGATGTTCACTTAATGATAGAAAATCCTGATCTTTACATCGAGGAGTTTGTAAAAGCAGGAGCAGATATTATTACAGTCCATGTTGAGGCTTGTAAGCATCTCCATCGAACCATTCAGTATATTAAATCCTTTGGCATAAAAGCTTCTGTTTCCCTTAATCCTGCAACGCCCTTATCAACGATTGAATATGTTCTAGCAGAGCTTGATATGGTTTTACTGATGTCTGTAAATCCCGGATTTGGAGGGCAGACATTTATACCATCCACATTGGGTAAGCTGAAAACCCTTAAGGGCATGATTCAACAACAAGGACTAAGCATAGATATCCAGGTTGACGGAGGCATTAAGTTAGAAAATGCTAGGGAAGTGGCTGATGCCGGTGCAAATATTCTGGTGGCAGGCTCTGCTATTTTCCATTCATCAGATATTCTGGCTACCATGAACAAATTTAGAGAAGTTTTAGGATAACGCATTGGAATGAGGTTTTTAAATGAGAGCTGTTATTATTGCAAATGGTTCAATTGACTATGGTCATAACTTTCGAGATACTATTTTACATCACGATCTTATTATTTGTGCAGATGGTGGTGCAAAATATTTAAAAAAAATCAACGTAACGCCTCATATAATCGTTGGAGATTTGGACTCAATTGATCAATCGTCTAAAGAATACTATTTACAAAAGGGAGTTGAACTGTACCAATTTCCTACAAAGAAAAACCACACAGACACTGATCTGGCAGTCCAATATGCAATATCAAAGGGCTGTAAAGAAATCACCTTTTTAGGCGCCATCGGAAGTAGAATGGATCATACGTTAGCAAATATCATGCTTCTTATTCCTCTTGTTCAAACAGGGATAAAGGCTAGAATCTTAAACGAAACAAATGATATTACGGTTATTAATCAAGATTTGGAAGTGCAGGGGGATGATAAGACTTACATGTCTTTGATTCCTATTACACAAACAGTTGAAGGCGTTACCCTTGAAGGCTTCGAATACCCATTAGTCGATGCTACGCTGCGAATGGGGGATACAATAGGAATTAGTAATCAATTTCAAAACAAACAAGCTTTTATTAGAATTAAAAAAGGACTTCTACTCGTAATAAAGGCCATAGAATAAACCTACTGCATATAGTAGGTTTTTTTGTGTCAAAAACATACCTGGTCGAATACAATATAATAACCATGCATTTTATAAAGATAAACAGGCATTCAAAGAGGTGAGGATATGAACAAGCCAAGGCTTCTCCGAAAGATTTTTGGCATTTCTTTAGCATTAGCAGGTGCAATTATTCTGATCGAGTTTATACCACTATGGGTTTGGTATTGCATCTTAGGAGGTTTGTGCATCGTTTTTCTATTGCTTCTGTTTAAAGTAATATAGGAGGTTTCATATGAGTAGAAGAAGAAGATGTAATAAAAAACTATTAGGTATCCTTTTATGTATCATAGGTGCTATCATTATTGGGGTTATCCTGCTCCCCTTTGCTGCATGGATGGTCATCTTTGGCTGCATTTTTATTTTCATAGGATATAAACTTTTTTGTTAAGGTTTATTTATCTGCCATATAACGAGTAAATATTATCTTTGATTGCAATGATAAAACGAATTTTGAATCATCGTTAGAAAAAACTTTTTCACGCTTATTGCATTAAAAAAAGTCTACCAATGGTAGACTTCCCTCTCGTTGCGATTAAATTGCTCGCTCAACCTTATTTGAACGAAGACATCTTGTACAAACAGTAACTCTTTTAGGAGTCCCATCTACAATCGCCTTAACTTTTTTTACATTTGCCTTCCATGTTCTTCTTGTGTGACGATTGGAGTGACTTACATTATTCCCAGAAATTCTTCCTTTTCCGCATATAGAACAAGCTTTTGACATCTATAACACCTCCTTCGAGTGAATGTGCAATTTAAAATCACTGATTGAAAACATATTTATTTTACCACACATCCAATGCGTTGTGCAAGGCTAAAGTGAAAATATTGGATTTCTTAGTAGAATCCAATTTGAAGTTGAATAGTTACTTTAATTCATATAGAATAATACATAATAGATTTAATTTGTTAAATACTGCTATTATTAAATAGTTCAAGCAAAAAGGGAGGTAAAAGAATGACAGTCAAATTACAAAACGAAATAGGCAGTATAATCATAGATAATGAAGTACTTGCGTCCATAGCTGGAATATCTGCAACAGAGTGTTATGGCGTCGTTGGAATGGCATCAAAAAATGCAGCCAGTGGTCTTGCAGAATTATTGAAAAGAGAAAATATGGGCAGAGGGGTAAAGGTATATACAGAGAATAATGACATTCACATTGACCTATTTATTATTGTTGAATTTGGCACCAATATATCCGCTGTTGCAAATAACATAATTGATAAAGTAAAATATAATATAGAAAATGTAACAGGTATTGAAGTAAAAAAGGTTGTTGTAAACGTACAAGGAGTGCGGGTAGAAAAGTAACATAAGGAGGTACCTATTTTGAAAACTAAATATATTGACGCAATCATGCTAAAAAAAATGTACATTCAGGCAAAGCATTCCCTTGAATCTAACAAAGATATAGTAGACGCTTTAAACGTTTTTCCTGTACCTGATGGTGATACAGGCACAAATATGACCCTTACAATAAATGCCGCAGCCAAAGAGGTTCAAGAAGCTTCAAAAATCACCATTGAGTCTATATCAGAGGCTGCAGCAAATGGTTCTTTGATGGGAGCTAGAGGTAACTCGGGTGTCATCCTTTCTCAATTATTCAGAGGCTTCGCTAAAGGGTGCAAGGGAAAAGATAAACTCAATGTTCATGACTTTGCTTATGCTTTAAAAAATGCTTCTGATACAGCCTACAAAGCAGTTATGAAGCCAATTGAAGGTACGATCCTTACGGTTGCCCGTGAAATTGGGGAAAAAGCAGTAGAGCTATCAAAAAAGGAAGACAATATCACAGACTTTTTGCATAAGATTATCCAGCATGGTGAAATCGTGCTGTCAAAAACACCTGAAATGCTGAAAGTATTAAAGCAGGCAGGGGTAGTAGATGCAGGGGGCAAGGGACTTATTTACATATTTATGGGTTTTTACGAAGCAATCTCAGGTAAGGAAGTGGATATAGCACCTGCTAAAGAATCACAAACTATTCAGCTGCATAAAGAAGAAACAGTGGAAGATATTACATTCGGATATTGCACAGAGTTTATCATAAATGGAACAAATATTAGTATCGAAGGTTTTAAAAAGAAAATCGGCAAATATGGCGACTGCATGTTAGTTGTAGGAGATGAGAAATTAGTCAAAGTACATATACATACAAATCATCCTGGAAAAGTTTTAGAACATGGTTTAGAAGAAGGCAGCCTGGTTAATATAAAAATAGATAATATGAGACAGCAGCATTCCAATAAAATCTTTGAAGAAAACACCAGTGCGGCAGATGACCCCGTTGATGGTAAAAAATTTGGAATGATTGCTGTGGCAATGGGAGAAGGTTTAGTTGATATTTTTAAGGATTTGAATGTTGACGTCGTCATAGCTGGTGGACAAACAATGAATCCAAGTACAGAAGAAATAAAAAAAGCCATCGACGCCATTGAGGCTGATAATATTTTCATTTATCCTAATAATAGCAATATTATTATGGCTGCCAATCAGGCAAAAGCCTTAAGCAGTAAAAACGTTATTGTCATACCTTCAAAATCTGTTCCTCAAGGAATTGCTTCTATCCTTGCATATAATAGCGAATTGAGTGCAGAAGAAAATGAAAAGCTGATGACGAATGTCCTTCAAAGGGTCAAAACCGGACAAGTTACTTTTTCTGTTAGAGATACGCAAATTGATAGTATCATTATAAAAAAAGATGATATTCTGGGTATACATAATGGGAACATAAAATCTGTAGGCAATAATATTGAATTCGTTTCAAAAGAACTATTAAACCATATGATTACAGAAGATGATGAAATATTAACCATTTTTTATGGAGAAGAAGTAGATGAACAGGCTGCAAATGCATTAGCTGAGGAAATTAAAGAAATTCATGACCACATTGATGTTGAAGTATATTATGGCGGTCAGCCTTTATATTATTATTTATTTTCCATTGAATAAGAAATGACTGTTGTCATTTCTTATAACATATAGGAAATTATGTACTTTCATAAATTGTGGTTAAGTCATAATTTCCGTCATGTGTTTCAACAAAGTCTTCCTTTAAATCTTCCAACGGAAGACTTTGTTCACTTATTTGGGAGCTGATTTTATGGAAATACTAAAACAAAGCATTACAACATTAAAGGGAGTTGGATCTGTTCGAAGCAAACATTTCATGAGAATGGGAATCTTCTCAATAGAAGATTTGCTATTTACCTTTCCCCGTGATTATGAAGACCGCAGGTCTATCAAAAAATTGTCAGAAACAACCCATGAAGAGAACGCATGTTTCTACGTGACCGTAACAGGCAAAGCTACAATGAAGTCAGCTCGAAAGGGTTTAAAAATATACAGTGTTCCTATCGCCGATGACAGTACTCCCGGATATGCAATTTTTTATAACGCGCCATTTATCTTAAAAACGTTTCATATAGGTGCTAAGCTATTCTTAAAAGGAAAAGTAAAAATAAACTACGGTACAATACAAATTCTCCATCCAGATTATGAATTTGAATCAAAGGGCAGTCCATCTTTTAACAAGATTGTTCCCATTTATCGCTTAACCAGCGGACTAAGCCAGAAGGATTTTATAAATTTGCAAAGCGAGATTATTGATAAGTATAGTCAATTGATTGAAGAATACTTACCAGAAGAAACTCTGATAAGAAATAGACTATGCAGTATTCCGTTTGCGTTAGAAAAAATTCACTTTCCAAACGATATGAAAAACCAAAAAATCGCCAAGTACAGACTAGTTTTTGAAGAACTATTACTGCTCCAACTGGCATTGTTCATCGTTAAAAGCAATACAATCCATGAAAAAAAGGGAATCGTTTTTAAAAAATCAACATTAATAGATGATTTTATACAGTCATTACCTTTTCATTTAACGAATGCGCAAATGAAAGTATTTAAAGAAATCGAAAGGGATATGGAAAGCGATCAGATCATGAACAGACTTATACAAGGTGATGTGGGATCAGGTAAAACAATTGTTGCCATTCTTGCCTTATATAAAGCTGTTCTGAGCGGTTATCAAGGGGCGCTCATGGCCCCAACGGAAATTTTAGCAGAGCAGCATTTTCAAACTGTAAAAGCGTTATTGGAACCGCTAGGTATTAAAACTGCCTTTTTATCAGGAAGTATATCTAAAAAAGAGAAAAAGGAAATAATACATCTTATTTCTGACGGAACGGTTGACATCATTATCGGCACCCATGCTCTTATTGAAGAAAAAGTACTGTTTCGCAATTTAGGTTTGGTTATTACCGATGAGCAGCATAGATTTGGCGTTCGCCAAAGATCTATCCTCTCAAATAAAGGGACAAACCCTGATGTGTTGGTCATGTCTGCTACACCCATTCCCAGAACCCTTGCTTTAATTCTATATGGGGACCTAGATATATCGATTATTGATGAATTACCTCCCGGTAGGAAAAAAATAAAAACATATGGTGTCGATGAAAAGAAAAGAAAAAAGGTTTACGATTTTGTCATTCAGCAAATTGATCAAGGACGACAAGCATACATTGTTTGCCCGCTTATAGAAGAATCAGAAAGTATACAAGCACAATCTGCCAACAGTGTTTATGAAGAACTGAAAAATCAATATTTAAAACAATATAAAGTTGGTCTTTTACATGGAAAAATGAAAGCCCATGAAAAAGACTTGATCATGAAACAATTTAAAGACGGAATTCTTGATGTCCTCGTGTCTACCACGGTCATTGAAGTAGGGATTAATGTTCCAAATGCAACAATGATGATCATTGAAAACTGTGAACGTTTTGGTTTGGCACAGCTTCATCAGCTTAGAGGTCGTGTCGGCAGAGGTGAACATCAATCCTACTGTATTCTAATTAATTATGCCAATAACAAAATGAGTATAGAGCGCATGAATGTAATGGAAAAAACCGACAATGGTTTTGTCATATCCGAAAAGGATTTGGAGCTTAGAGGACCAGGTGATTTTTTTGGAACAAAACAACATGGTATCCCAGAGTTAAAAATTGCAAATCTTTTTAAACATATAAAAATACTGAAAGAAGCTCAAAAAGAAGCTTGTATGCTGCTGGAAGAAGATCGTTTTCTAACATTGGAAAAGAACAAACCACTAAAAGATGTATTATATAAAAAGTATCATAATTTTTTTGAAGATATTGGATTGTAATAATAACTTCCATCCTGTTACTCTACTGCTAAAATGTTCTAGATATATTTCTAGATGTAGTGGTTAAATTAATATTAACAAAGTGACAGGAGGTGAAATAAAGTGGCTAATGATACTGGAAGAAATCGAAAAGTAGTTCCTGAAGCAAAAGCTGCTCTTAGTCAGATGAAGTTTGAGATTGCTAGCGAGCTAGGATTAGGAAATTATCAGGCAATGGATAAAGGTAATTTAACAGCAAGACAAAATGGTTATGTTGGCGGATATATGACAAAGCGTCTTGTAGAAATGGCTGAAAGACAAATGTCTGGTAAATAATTTTTAATAGTAATATAAATGATAAAGAAGAGACAACGCTTGTCTCTTCTTTATCATTTATATTAGATTTACTTGACATAAAAAGACGTTTTTCCAGTTTATTAGCAAATATTTTTTTGTTTAAATATTACTTCTATGCTAAAATATAGTTGTCGAAAGGAGAGAAGTTCATTGAGGGTGATTGCCGGTTCACTAAGAGGAAGACGTCTTAAAGCGCCAAAAGGATTGAATACACGACCAACTACCGATAGAATAAAAGAATCTATTTTTAGTATGATTCACGGATTTATTCCTGAAAGTATTGTGTTGGATTTATTTTCAGGAACAGGTAATCTTGGCATTGAGTCATTAAGCAGAGGCGCTGCTAAAGCGTATTTTGTGGATAAAAGTAAAGAGAGCATTCAAATTATAAAAGAAAATATTGCCGAAACAGGATTACAGGATAAAAGTATGGCAATTCTTTCTGATGCATTCAAGGTTCTAAACAGATTATCCGAAGAGGGAATAAAATTTGATATCATTTTCCTTGACCCCCCATATCTGAAGGATTTAATTATGCCTTGTATTCATACCATATTGAGAGAAAAGCTTCTTAATGACAATGGTATTATCGTTATTGAACATGATTCGAAAGATATTTTGCCTGAAAAAATTGATTCTATATCTATTTACAAACAGAAGAAATACGGCAATACGACTATTTCTATCTATACTGAGGAGGATGTATAATGAAAATAGCAGTGTATCCGGGCAGCTTTGATCCGGTTACCAATGGACATCTTGATATAATAAGAAGAGCTTCAAACCTATTTGATAAAACAATTGTCGCTGTTTTGCAAAACACTAGTAAAAAGCCATTTTTTACTGTTGAGGAACGACTGGAACTCTTAAAGAATGCAACAAAGGATCTACCTTCTGTAGAAATTGATTGTTTTTCAGGACTTTTAGTAGACTATGTAAATAAAAATGATATTCATGCTATCGTAAAAGGATTAAGGGCTGTATCTGATTTTGAATATGAATTTCAGATGGCTTTAATGAATAGAAAGTTAAGTCCTAACGTAGAAACAGTATTTTTAATGACTAGCAGTGAATACTCTTACTTAAGTTCCAGTCTTGTAAAAGAGGTTTTTCAGTTTAATGGCTGCATCAAAGGGTTGGTACCTGACAGTGTATTAAAGGCTATGCAGCAAAAATATAAATAATAACCAGAAGGGGGATATTTCAATGAATGTAATGCGTTTATTAGATGAGTTGGAAGATATAATCGAAAATAGTTCTTCTATACCTTTTGCAGGAAAAGCATTAGTTGATCGCTCTGAAATACTGGATATGATTAGAGAAATAAGAATTCAATTACCTGACGAAGTCAAACAAGCGCAGTGGATTAAAGAGGAAAGACAAAGAATCCTCATTGAAGCACAAAAAGAAGCTGAAACCATTATAAAAGATGCAAAAGTCCATATTGAAGAGATGGTGGAAAAAGATGAAATTACAAGGCTAGCCCAAAAAAGAGCAGAAGAAATCATTGGACAAGCCCAAGTGAATGCCAAAGAAATACGTATTGGCGCAAGACAATATGCCGATGATCTGCTAGATGGAATTGAGACTGAAATGTCTAAATTAGTAGAAACAGTCAGACAAAATAGAAAAGAATTAAAAGGAATGAAGGGGTAATACTCCTTCTCTTTTTGTATAACATAGGGCAGTATTATTGTTCATCCAGTAACTTATTTACAAATCCTATATCTTGATTCTATGCGCCGATAAAAGTAAAAAACGATGTACGTAATTAGTGAAAAAAGCAATAGAACGATAACCATCATTATGAATAGTTCTGATGAAAGTAATAGCTTTTCTGACCATTTAAACAAAAAAACATGCTCATTGAATTGAAAAAATGCCGCTTGATCAACAGGATCAAGTATAGCAAATATTAACGGTGTTGTAAGTGTTACAAATACTGCTGAAAATAATGCATGCATCATTTTAGATAGAATATAAATTGGTGTACTTAAATCTGAATTGCTGATGATACTGGCAGCTTGTGCATGGATAGAAAAGCCACTCCATGAGATCAACATCGATACAATTACAGCTTGAAGAAGAAAAGAAATACTGCCGATCTGAGATAACAGCTTACATCCAATTGTCATTTCAAATAGACCGCTGACAATTGCTCTTTGTGTTTGAGAATTTATTCTAAAATACGCCCAGATACCCTGGAACTGTAGAGCAAATTTATCGATAAACCCAGTTATGGTTAACAGCTGAATAATTACTGAAAAAAGTATGATAAAACCACCAACCATAAGAAGGGTTTCAATGGAATCTTTCACAGCACTCCCAAGCATAAATCCTAAAGACGGTTTTTCTTGCTGAACTTTATGATAATTATTTTTAATCGCATCAATCATTGTGTTACCACTATCTTTTTTAATTTTGTTAGAAGATTGATGTCTTCTATAGAACCGAAACATGATTCCTACTGCAATTGCGCCACAATAATGGGATATTGCAATGATAATCCCTAACATAACATTATGAAACATGCCAATGGCAACAGCTCCTAACATAAAGAGAGGACCTGAAGTACTGCAAAATGATATGATTCTTTGTGCTTCTTCCTTTGTAATCATACCCTCATTTCTTAATTTTACTGCCAGTTTTACGCCCACAGGATATCCTGATGTTATACTCATGGCCAGAATGAAAGAACCTTCTCCGGGGACATTAAAGATTGGTCTTATTACCGGTTCTAGAAGAATGCCTATAAACCGAACAATGCCCAATCTAATTAAGAGCTCTGCTCCAATAAAGAAAGGCAGCAGTGCTGGTAAAACATCCTGCAGCCATGTAGAAAGTCCAACCCTGGCCGCTTCAACCGACTCTCGTGGATAACTAATGATACATATAATAAGGCCAATTACGATAGATACTGTAAATAAATAGGCCACGTTATCAGCAAATTTTGATTTTCTTAGTAAAAATACAACCATTAGGATTAGTAATATGCCCAGTAATTGCATAGATGTTAATTCCCCCTATATGTGCTTATATGATATATATATAAGGGAAACTATTTATTATTACACAATAATCGGCTTCTCGTAATAATCCCAGCCACCTATTCTTCGGGATTTTTCTGGGTATCCTAAAGTATAGATGTCGGTAGCCATAATATCATAACTCATCATTTTTTTGCTGATTTCACAATCTAGTGCTTCTTTATTTATATTTGTTATGACTGGAATTGAAGAACGTGTTTTTATTTTTTTAATTAACTGAGCCCCTTTATCCGTAAATCCTAATATCCTTGCATATCGACTTCCACCTTGCTGATTAAAGCGTACAATATCCTTTTCTTTTATTTTCAACAAAGAATGTATGAGAACCCTTTGAAGCTTCGTCATGGTGTATCTCTTGGTCTTGACTTTCTTTAATAGTTCCAAACAGTCTGCGGTCTTCATACTGGCGTCTTTGATTCTATTCTCCAATCCTTCTACAACATCTTGAATTATTTTGATCTCTTCTGTTGTTGACGTACGTAAATTATAAAGAATCATATCGTTAAATGCAGCATAAAAGATAGGACCCAAGCCGTCCCCAAAAGCTCGCGTTAATATATTGAAGCTATTGGGAGGCATAAAACTTTCAAGATATTCTAATGACTCTTTATTTCTATAAATATAATTGCGTATGGCTGTTGCACTGCATATATTACCAACCATATCAATGGAGTTATAGGATGCATTCATTCTCGTTAAGGTCATAGGGGTGATTTTACTATTAAGTCGCAATAAGGCCTTAATATACTCCACACCTAGTATATTATTAGGTGATTGTACTAGACTATGCAAATCATCATCTGATATCTTTTCAATAGCAAGCTGTCTGGCCTTGGGATATACAACACCATTTGAAAGATATTTTTTAAGTAAGTCTTGATATTCTTCTGGCTCCTCTGCTAATATTTTTGCAATTTCAATTAAGCCGTCGGTTTGTCCTACTTCGCTGCCAAAGCATAGTACATCCACAACATTTAATTGATGTAACAGCGAAACGGCACCATAAGCAAAAAGCTCTGCACTATTGCAAGCATAGACCACAGGAAGCTCTATAATAAGATCAACACCTTCACACAAAGCCATTTCAGCCCTAAGCCATTTATTAAGTAAGGCAGGCTCTCCCCTCTGAAGAAAATTTCCACTCATGACCGCTACCACATGGGTGGCATCTGACATTTCCTTTGCCTTATTCAAATGATACTTATGTCCATTATGAAAGGGGTTGTATTCAACAATTAAACCTAGTACTTTCATCTGGTATCCTCCATTTTGCTATTCGTTATTTATAATATTACTAAATTTTGCATATAATATCAAAATCTATTATAGAATTGTGATCCAACTCTTGAAAAAAAATCTCATTGGTTTATAATAGTATTGGCAAAAGGAAGGATTTCTGTTTTTTTATGCGTTTTTTATTTGTTTAAAAAATACTAAGGAGGATGTTTGAAATGAATGTTTTAGTAATTAACTGTGGTAGTTCATCCTTAAAGTATCAACTTATCGATATGAAGGATGAAAGCGTATTGGCAAAGGGCCTTGTAGAAAGAATCGGAATTGAAGGCTCTGTACTTAAACATGAAACACCAGCTTCTGGTAAAACGGTTATTGAACAGCCTATGGAAAATCATAAGGTGGCACTAGGTCTTGTACTAGATGCACTTGTTGACGAAAAGCATGGTGCAATTAAAGACATGAGTGAAATATCAGCTGTAGGTCATCGTGTTGTTCACGGCGGTGAAAAATTCAATTCTTCAGTCATTATTACAGATGAAATGATAAAAGCAATGGAAGAGTGCATTGACCTTGCTCCTCTACATAATCCTCCAAATCTTATGGGAATTGCTGCATGTAAAGAATTAATGCCAACAGTTCCAATGGTTGGAGTTTTTGATACGGCTTTCCATCAAACAATGCCTAAATCATCTTATATTTATCCTCTTCCTTATGAATTATACGAGAAATACGGTATTAGAAGATACGGCTTCCACGGAACAAGCCATAGATTTGTTTCTCAAAGAGCCGCTGATATGCTAGGAAAGAATATCGAAGATCTTAAAATTGTTACATGCCACTTAGGAAATGGTGCCAGTGTTGCTGCAATAAAGAACGGAAAATCCTTTGAAACAAGTATGGGCTTCACACCATTAGAAGGACTTGCCATGGGGACACGATGCGGCGATATTGACCCTGCTATTATCAAATTTATTATGGATAAAGAAAATCTTGATATTAATGCAGTTGACAATATTCTAAATAAAAAATCCGGTGTTTTAGGTATCTCAGGTGTCAGCAGTGACTTCCGTGATATCGAGAATGCAGCAGCAGAAGGAAATGAGCGAGCTCAATTGGCTCTTAATATTTTTGATAACCGCGTTAAAGAATATATCGCTGCTTATGCAGCAGCAATGGGTGGTATTGATGCTGTGGTATTTACTGCAGGATTAGGAGAAAACTCCGCGTCTAACAGAGAAGCCATCTGCGAAGGGTTAGAATTTATGGGAATTAAGATCGACTCTGAAAAGAATAATACAAGAGGTAAAGAAGTCGTTGTAAGTACGGACGATTCTATTGTCAAAGTAATGGTTATCCCAACAAATGAAGAATTAGTGATTGCCAGAGATACATTTGAATTAGTAAAATAGACAAAAAGGTAGGATGAAACTCCTACCTTTTGTAAATTATATGAATAAGATTGATAAAACCCATAGCTATCAAGTAATTTAGCTTGACAAATGAAATGACCATTTGTATAATAAAATCTGTCAATGTTATGAGGTGATACATGTGCACTATCGTTTAAATGCTTTAACTGAGGGTCAAAATAGTGTTATCCCTTTAGAACTTGAAGATACACTTGACAGAATTGAGTTTTCTGGCGATGAAATCAAATTGTGTTCTCCAGTATCATTAAGAGGAAATATTGTTAGAAATGAAGAAGGAATATTCCTGAGGGGAACCATAGAATGTACAGTAGATTTGACATGCCATCGATGTCTCAGCCACTTCGAGATGTCTATAGCAAGTGAGATCGATGCTAAGCTAGTAACTGAGGATTCTCCAGATATTGATTGGGACCAATATTTTATTATCCATGATAACATGATTGATATTACGAATATCATTGAAAGCACGTTAATCATGACGCTGCCAATCAAAATTTTGTGTCATGAAAACTGTAAAGGGTTATGTTCTGTCTGCGGTGTTAACTTAAATACGTCTTCATGCCATTGTACGCATGATACGGTTGACCCAAGACTTGAAAAATTAAAAGAATTTCTACAACAAGATTAAGGAGGTGGAAATAATGGCAGTACCTAAGCGGAAAACATCTAAAGCGAGAAGAGATAAAAGAAGAGCTTCAAATATAAAAATGACAGCTCCAAATATTGTAGAATGTCCACAGTGTCATGAACCAAAATTATCCCACAGAGTATGTAAAGCATGCGGATTCTATCAAGACAAAGAGGTTATTAAGGCACAATAATGAAAAAATAGTAATGATGTGAAATCATCATTACTATTTTTTTGTCCTTTATGATAAATATGGTTGAAATGCATATATTATTACTGTATACTTATTGTTAGTACTTGGTACTAATTTTTAGTACTAAAGAGGTGAATCGGAATATGAAGAAAAAGAAATCAAAGCAAGAGAGACAAAACGAACTATTATCAAAATTAAAGAGTGACCCTTTTGTTACAGATGAAGAACTGTCAGATTATTTTCATGTCAGCATTCAGACAATTCGATTAGATCGCTTAGAACTAGGTATTCCAGAGTTGAGAGAAAGAATTAAAAACGTTGCGGAAAAGAATTATTCTAAAGTAAAAAGTTTGGGTGAAGCTGAGATCATTGGTGAGTTGATCGATTTAAATCTAAATGAAAATGGTATTTCAATTTTAGAGACCACGGAAGATATGGCATTCAAAAAGACAAAAATCGTCCGCGGTCATCATATATTTGCCATGGCCGAATCTTTGGCTATGTCCGTTATCAATGCTGATGTTGCCTTAACGGGTGTAGCCAATATGAAATACAGGGTACCAGTAGTTGCCGGAGAAAAATTAGTGGCAAAGGCAGAAGTTACTAGAATAAGAGGAAACAAATATTTTGTTCACGTGAAAATTCATGTTAAACAAGAACAAGTTTTCAGAGGCAAGTTTGTTTTGGTAAGTATTGCGTAGTAGAGAGGAGAATCCAGTATGCGTATCGCAGTTGATGGAATGGGTGGCGATCACGCGCCTTTAGAAATTATTAAAGGCTGTATTGATGCATTAAACGAATCTGATATAGAAATCGTATTGGTTGGCTTAGCCAGTAATCTCGAAGAAATCCTAAAAGACTTTACATATGACAGATCAAGGCTACATATAAAAAATGCAAGTGAAATCATTATGAATACAGATCAACCAATAAAAGCAGTAAGACAAAAAAAAGACTCTTCAATGGTTGTTGGTCTAGATCTTGTTAAAAACAAGGAAGTAGATGCCTTTGTCTCTGCCGGAAACACAGGCGCATTACTGACAGGCAGCTTACTGAGAATAGGAAGAATTAAGGGAATAGACCGTCCTGCAATTGCTACGGTATATCCTACTAAAAAGGGTATATCCCTTCTAATTGATGCCGGTGCCAATACAATATGTAAGCCCCAAAATTTGATGGATTTTGCCCTTATGGGCTCTATCTATGCAGAAAAAGTCATGGGTATAGATAATCCTTTGATTGGTTTAATAAACGTAGGCACTGAAGAAATTAAAGGGAATGAGCTGATGAAAGAATCTTATGAACAATTATCCAGCAGTTCATTAAACTTTCATGGCAATGTAGAAGCCAGAGAAATCCCCAATGGTATCGTAGATGTTATCGTATGTGATGGTTTTGTCGGTAATGTTATATTAAAGCTAACTGAGGGTGTAGCCATGACTTTAATGTCTATGCTAAAGGATTTGTTTGGTAAAACAATTTTGAGCAAAATTGGTGCCGCGCTGCTGCTGCCTGCATTAAAAGAATTTAAAAGAAACTTAGACTATACCGAATATGGTGGAGCTCCGCTACTTGGTATCAATGGAACTGTCATAAAAGCCCATGGAAGTTCAAATGCCAACGCCATAAGAAATGCCATCAAGCAGGGCAAGGTGATTGTAGAAAAAGAAGTTGTCCAAATTATCAACAAAGAAATCAGTAAAATAGGAGATGAGGAAATTCATGAATAAACTCAGGTCAGTCGGTATATTAGGAATTGGCAGTTATATGCCCGAGAAAGTCGTTACAAATGCAGACATTGTAAAAACAGTTGATACAACAGAGGAATGGATTATTACCAGAACCGGTATCCAAGAAAGACGTGTGGCTGACGAAAGCATCGCTACATCCGATTTGTCTACGGAGGCTGCACTGCGAGCCTGTAAAGACGCAAATATAAGCCCTGAAGAAATTGACTTGATTATTGTAGCCACCCTCACACCGGATATGGCATTTCCATCAACAGCATGTATCGTACAGAAAAACATTGGAGCAGTCAACGCTGCAGCCTTCGATCTAGAAGCAGCTTGCTCCGGCTTTCTTTATGGTATTACCATTGGCAAACAGTTTATTGCAACAGGCGAGTACGAAAAAGTTTTAGTCATTGGTGGGGAAACCATGTCTAAAATCGTTGACTGGAAAGATAGAAATACCTGTGTGTTATTTGGAGACGGCGCAGGTGCCGTTGTGCTAGGACCAACAGAAGAAGGTCATGGTATATTATCAACCTATTTGGGCGCTGACGGTGAAGGCGGGAAATTCTTATATGTTCCTGCTGGTGGATCCAGGCAGCCGATATCTGTTCGGGCCATTGAAGAAAGCGAACACTTTATAAAAATGGATGGCAGCGAAGTTTTTAAATTTGCCGTTAGAGTCATGGGCAAAGCAGCACTGCAGGCTATTGAAAAAGCTGGTCTGACCGCCGACGATATCGATTATATTGTTCCTCACCAGGCAAATATCCGAATTATTGAAGCTGCCGCTAAAAAATTGAAAATGCCTATGGATAAGGTTCATGTTAATCTGCATAAATACGGAAACACATCAGCTGCTTCCGTACCGGTTGCTCTTGATGAAGCAATTAAGGAGAACAAAATCAAAAAAGGAGACCACGTTGTTCTGGTAGGATTCGGCGGTGGACTTACATGGGGCGCCACAGTTATCAAATGGAACAAGTAAGGTGCTAAGGAGTGATTCAATGGAGAATTTAACTTTTTGTCGTATGTTAAATATCCGCTATCCTATCATTCAGGGGGGGATGGCATGGGTTGCAACAGCTGAACTGGCAGCTGCCGTTTCTAATGCTGGTGGTTTAGGACTCATTGCAGCAGGAAATGCACCAGCTTCATTCATTAGAAAAGAGATTGAAAAAATAAAAACACGAACAGATAAACCATACGGGATCAATGTGATGCTGCTTTCACCTTATGTTGATGAAGTAATCGATCTTGTTATTCAGGAAAAAGTCCCCGTTATCACCACAGGGGCGGGTAATCCTGGGAAATACATGTCCAGGCTCAAATCAGTAGGCACCAAAGTAATTCCTGTTGTGCCCTCCGTAGCATTAGCCCAGAGGGTCGAAAAAATCGGTGCAGATGCTGTCATCGTCGAAGGTACCGAGGCAGGTGGCCATATTGGCGAACTGACCACCATGGTACTTGTCCCACAAATTGTTGATGCAGTGAAAATTCCTGTTATCGCTGCAGGAGGCATTGCTGATGGAAGAGGTATGGCCGCAGCCTTTGCATTAGGTGCAAAGGCCGTACAAATAGGTACCAGATTTATTTGCTCATCTGAATGCACTGCCCATGAAAGATATAAAGAACTTATTTTGAAAGCAAAAGATAGGGACACTGTGGTCACCGGGCGAAGTACCGGACACCCAGTAAGAGTCCTGAAGAACAAATTTTCTAAAGAATATGGAAAGAAAGAACAAGAAAATGCCTCGATAGAAGAACTTGAAAGCCTTGGTTCTGGAAGATTAAAGCTTTCCGTCATTGATGGCGATATAGAAAATGGCTCTGTTATGTCCGGTCAAATAGCTGGTTTGATTCAAGATATTAAACCATGTAAAGAGATCATCGAAGAAATCGTAGCAGACGCAAAGAAGCGCTTGACAATTACAAGTAGTATATTGCAGCTTAAAGAGGAGTGATAGGAATGTCAAAAATAGCTTTTGTTTTTCCTGGGCAGGGTTCACAGTATGTTGGTATGGGAAAAGACATTGTAGAAAATTTTCAAACAGCAAAGGAAGTTTTTGACCTGGCAAGTAAAGCTGTAGGTTATGATATGGAAAAAATGTGTTTCGAAGGACCAGAAGATGAATTAAAGAAAACGGAGAACACGCAGCCTGCAATCTTAACCACGTGTATTGCCATCGCCAAAGTCTTAGAAGAAAAAGGATTGCAGCCCGCAGTTACAGCCGGTCTCAGCCTTGGTGAATATGCATCCTTAGTTATTTCTAAAGTAATCAATTTTGAAGACGCTGTTGCACTGGTTAAGAAAAGAGGAAAATATATGCAAGAGGCTGTTCCTTTAGGGGTTGGCACAATGGCAGCTATCTTGGGAATGGAAAGGGATATACTTGAGGACGTTTTGAAAGAAGCTGGTAATACAGGTATCGTAGAAGCAGCAAACTTTAACAGTCCGGGACAAATCGTTATATCAGGTGAAATAAAGGCAGTTGAAACTGCATGTGAGATCGCAAAACAAAAAGGTGCTCTAAAAGCTGTAATATTACCGGTCAGTGCACCATTCCATTGTTCTATGTTGATTCCTGCAGGTGAGAAACTGGCAAATGAGTTAGATAAGATTTCAATTCATGACTTTGAAATACCGGTAATTGCAAATACCCATGCTAATTATTATGGCGGAAAAAATGAAGTTAAGGGGCTCTTGGTAAATCAAGTAAGCAAATCTGTATTGTGGGAAGATACTGTCATCAAAATGTTAAATAATGGTGTCGATGTATTTGTAGAAATTGGACCTGGAAAGTCTTTGAGCCAGTTTATAAAGAAAATCACGAAAAAGACTGGGCAGCGTGCTGAGCTATACAATATCGAAGATAAAGAATCCCTTGAAAATGTTGTGAAAGCACTGTCCAATATATAGGAGGAATTCAAAATGAAATTATCTGGTAAAACTGCTATCATTACTGGAGGCTCTCGAGGAATCGGAAAAGCAATCGCGTTGAAACTTGCATCCTTAGGCGCTAATATTGTCATCAATTACACCAGCAACCCCGATAAAGCCGAAGAAGTTGTAAACGAAATAAAAAACATGGGAAGAGAAGCTATGGCGATTAAAGCCAATGTGTCAAAAAGCGAAGATGTACAAAACATGATTAAGCTGGTTGAAGAGACATTCCCTACACTAGACATCTTGGTAAACAATGCAGGTATCACAAGAGACGGTCTTCTCATGCGTATGAAAGACGAGGACTGGGAACAGGTCATTGATACAAATCTCAAGGGTACATATTACTGCACAAAAGCTGTTACAAAGAAAATGATGAAGCAAAAAAATGGGAAGATCATTAATGTTTCTTCTGTCGTAGGTGTAACAGGGAATGCCGGACAAGCAAACTATGCAGCCTCAAAGGCCGGTGTTATTGGTTTTACGAAGTCAGTCGCTAAAGAATTGTCTTCCCGGGGTATTAATGTAAATGCCGTGGCCCCTGGCTTTATTCAAACAGATATGACAGATGTTTTGTCTGATGAAATTAAAGAAACATTGATTCAAAATATTCCCATGAAAGCTTTAGGTGCTCCAGAAGATGTGGCAAATGTTGTTGCATTTCTATGTTCAGATGATTCGAAATATATAACAGGACAGGTCATTCACGTTGATGGCGGAATGGTCATGTAATTTATAGAGAGGAGGTGAACGGATCATGGTATTTAAAAAAGTAGTTGAAATTATTGCGGAGCAATTAGGCTTAGATGACACTGATAATATTCAGCCAGAGACTTCAATGATGAGAGATCTTGAAGCTGATTCATTAGACGCAGTTGAAATCATAATGGCATTAGAAGATGAGTTTGGTATTGAGATTCCCGACGAAGAAGCAGAAAAATTCAAAAATATTGGTGACATCGTCAAGTACATTGAAGAAAATATGTAATCTTATGGTCCTGACATTATGTCAGGACCAACATAAAAACAAATGGCATTGAAAATTAATCCATATTTTATATAGATCTGTGGTCATATGTGAACATTATGTTGAGGAGGTTTTTCTATTGAGTAAACGTGTTGTTATAACAGGTATAGGTGCAATTACCCCAATAGGAATTGGCAAGAATGAATACTGGGAAGCTCTGAAAGCCGGAAAAAACGGCGTTGGTAAAATAACGAAATTTGATGCAACTGATTATCCTACGCAGATTGCAGCTGAAGTTAAAAATTTTGAACCGAACAATTACATTGACAAAAAAGAATCTAAAAGAATGGATCGATTTACCCAGTTCGCTGTTGCTGCTTCCAAGATGGCCATCGAAGATTCCGGATTGGAATTAGACAAAATTGATGCCGATAGGTTTGGTGTTGTCTTAGGCTCCGGAATCGGTGGAATTGAAACATTAGAAAAAGAATATGAAAAAATGGCATCCAAAGGACCAGGTAGAGTAAGTCCCTTCTTTATTCCAATGATGATTTCAAACATTGGCTCTGGCCAAGTTTCGATGGCATTTGGTGCAAAAGGGCCAAATACAACTGTCGTTACAGCTTGTGCATCGTCAACCAACGCTATCGGAGAAGCTTTCAAGATCGTCCAACGTGGAGATGCAAATGTTATGATTACCGGTGGTGCTGAAGCTTCTATCACACCTTTATCCATGGCTGGGTTTTGCTCTATGAAGGCAATGTCTACCAGAAATGATGATCCACAGACAGCAAGCAGGCCTTTTGATCAAGACAGAGATGGATTTATTATGGGTGAAGGTTCAGGCATTGTTATTTTAGAAGAATATGAGCATGCTGTAAACAGAGGAGCAAGAATCTACGGTGAAATCATCGGTTATGGTATGAGTGCTGACGCATACCATATAACTACACCTGCACCAGGCGGCGAGGGTGCCGCAAGGTCAATGAAGAGCGCAATTATGGATGCAGGTATCCCTGTAGAAGCTATTGATTATATTAATGCCCATGGAACATCAACACCATACAATGATAAATTTGAAACCATGGCTATAAAGTCATTATTTGGCGAGCATGCCTATAGACTTTCTGTAAGCTCAACAAAATCAATGACAGGTCATCTCTTAGGAGGGGCCGGTGCCATTGAAGCAATTGCTTGCTTATTGGCAGTCACAGAGGATTTCATTCCTCCAACCATCAATTATACGACGCCTGACCCTGAGTGTGATTTAGATTATGTTCCTAATGTAGGTAAGAGTAAGGTAGTAAATTATGCACTTTCAAACTCCTTAGGATTCGGTGGACATAACGCTTCTATCGTTATTAAGAAATTTCAAAAGTAATAATTAGTATATTCATTACGAGAGTCTTAGTGACTCTCTTTCTTTTTGTCCAGCAGCTGCTTAGCAGAGCCAGAGGCAGGTTTTGAGCGTTTCCTGTAGGGGCGCGCATTGCGCGTCCGTTACTTCTAAAAGAAAAACGATGGAACTGTCCCCATGATGAAGCAGATACAAAACAGCATGCAGCATCTAAAAAATAGTTATTTTTGAGTACTTTTAAATAATGGCAAAAAAGTGTAAAATAATAATGGATCACAGCCAAAACGCAATTTTATAAAGGAGTGGCTATATGCATTATATGAACGAAAGCAGAAATCTATTATTAAAGGAATTGGAAGAAAAATTTAATTATCATTTTCAAAATATAAAAATACTAAATGAATCTCTTACCCACAGCTCCTATGCCAATGAAAATAAAAAAAGAAAGATTAAATATAATGAACGTCTAGAATTCTTAGGTGATTCAGTGTTAAGTATTGTTATCAGTGACTATATTTACAACCATTTAAATACATCGCAAGAAGGAGAATTAACAAAAATTAGAGCCAGCATCGTTTGTGAACCCTCCCTGGCAGCCTGCGCAACCCGATTGAGTCTTGGAAAATACATTTTGTTAGGTAAGGGTGAAGAAATAACTGGCGGAAGAGAACGGGTTTCTATTCTGGCCGATACATTTGAAGCAATTATCGGCGCATTATATCTTGATGGCGGATTAGTCGAAGCCAGAAAATTTATTTTAAATAGTTTACGATCCACAATTGAAGATGCCATCCATGGTAAAATATTTCAAGATTATAAAACCAGCTTGCAAGAGCTGGTTCAAAGCGAAAATGGAGAAAGAATTTCCTATGAGGTCATAAACGAAGAAGGTCCCGACCATAACAAAGTATTTCATGTACAAGTTAAAGTTGGGGAACAGATTCTTGGAAAAGGTTCAGGTAAAAGTAAAAAAGAAGCGGAGCAGCATGCCGCTAAAGAAGCCCTCTTAGAGGTTATGACATAATGAAAAAAAAACATGTGATCATTCCTATTTTTATCCCCCATGAAGGCTGTCCCCATGACTGTGTTTTTTGTAATCAAAAAAGAATAACAGGTAATTATCAAGAAACAACGGGTAAGATCGTGGAAGAAACCATTCAAATATATCTTAACGCCATCAAAAATCGAGATGCTGTCCATGTAGAAGTAGCCTTTTACGGCGGAAGCTTTACTGGCATTAACATAGATAAGCAAAAAGAACTTCTTTATTCCGCATCCATTTGGAAAGAGAAAGGTGTCATACAAGATATACGGATTTCTACCAGACCGGATTATATCTATCCGTGGACGACAGCGTATCTAACACAATACGGTGTCACCATTGTAGAGTTAGGTGTTCAATCTCTCTCTGAAGATGTGCTGGCTGCAAGCAATCGCGGTCATTCTGTAGAAGACGTTGCGCGGGCAATGAAATATCTAAAACAATCTCATCTTCAAATAGGTATACAATTAATGGTTGGTCTTCCTCAAGATGATGCAGCAAAGTTAAATTCTACTACAGACAAGGTTATCGCATTAAGTCCTGATTTTGTGAGGATCTATCCTGCACTGGTTATTAAGGATACCTACCTGGAATACTTATACGAAAGCGGTACATATCAACCTTTATCCATAGCTGAAGCTGTTCAGCTCTGTAAAACCATGCTGCTTAAGTTTGCCCGTCATCATATACCTGTAATCCGCATAGGACTGCAGCCGACAGACGAAATGATCATAGGCAAAAACATCGTTGCTGGACCTTTTCACCCGTCATTCAGGCAATTAGTGGAAGCCAGTATGTATTATGATATGATTTCGTTTCTACTTATGCAGTATCAATCTATCGTAGAAAATGTCCTTATGATAGAAACCAATGATAGAACCTTATCCTATGTTGTAGGACAAAAGAAGGAAAATATTATCCGTTTGAAGAATGTATATCAGTTGAAAAAAATTGAAATTTATCGTAATAATCAGTTGACTGATGGTGATATCATGATTATTCTAAATAGCAATGATAAAGTATGCTATAATATTAATCAGTACGTCAAGACTATCTTTTAAAACCTATCCAACAGGGGGTAGGTTTTAAATTGTATAAAGAGGTGATTTTTCTGTTTCTAAAGAAAGTTGAAATACAAGGATTTAAATCCTTTGCTGATAAGATTGAAATAGAATTCGAAAAAGGCGTTACTGGGATCGTTGGCCCTAACGGCAGTGGAAAAAGTAATGTTTCCGATGCTGTGAGATGGGTTTTAGGAGAGCAGAGTCCCAAAACCTTAAGGGGTAGTAAAATGGAAGACATCATATTTGCAGGTACTACCCAAAGAAAACCCGTGGGCATGGCTGAAGTATCCTTAACCCTTGATAACGCTGAGAACCGTTTACCCATCGATTTTTCTGAAGTAACGGTAACCAGAAGGGTTTATCGTTCTGGAGAGAGTGAATATTACCTTAACCGATCACTATGTAGGCTAAAAGATATTCGAGAAGTATTTATGGATACAGGGGTAGGTATAGACGGCTACTCCATAATTGGACAAGGACGAATTGATGAAATATTAAGTAACAAAGGCGAAGAAAGAAGACTTATATTCGAAGAAGCAGCTGGTATTGTAAAATATAAAACCCGAAAAACAGAAGCTGAAAAGAAACTGGAAAATACGAATCACAATTTAACCAGAGTTGATGATATTGTCGATGAACTGGAAACACGTATCGGGCCGTTAGAAAAGCAAAGTGAAAAAGCCAAGCGTTATATAAAAATTCGAGAAGAGCTTAAACTTCTAGAGATTAATTTAATTGTTCATGAATTAGAGTCCTTAAAATACAAAATTGATGAATTAAAGGAACAAGAAGAGATTATAGATAGACAATTGCAGGATGATATAAACAATAAAAAAGAGTTGGAAAATGAATATAAGTCAGTGAAATTGCAGATTGAAGAATTAGATCAATCCATTTCTCAAATGCAGGACCAGCTTTATAGCATCAAACACACCTTGGAGAAAAAAGACGGAGAAATAGGTCTATGCAATGAAAAAATAAAGCATATATTCAATGATATGGATAGATTGAACCAAGAAATTCATGGCATTGATACGAATAATGAGATGCTTGAAGTGCAATTAAATACGATGAAAAGTGAATTAGGAGACAAGTCAGAAGCCTACAATGATTTAAAAGAACAGCTAAATAATAAGATGAATATATTCAATGAATTGAATCAATCCCAGATTTATCAAGAAGAAAAAATTGAAAAATCGAAAAGTCAAGTTATTGAATTAATGAATGAAATTGCCACCAAAAAAAGCGAGATCAACAGTATCATGTCTTTGATGTCAAGTATACAAAAGAGAACAGCGCAAATAGAAAACGATAAACTTGACCTATTAGAGAAAAGAACGCAGTTAAGCTCTACAAAAGAAGATATAACCCTTAACGGTGAAAAGATTCAAAAAGAGTTGAATGACCATATAAATCACAAAAAAGAGTTGCATCGTAAATTTAATGAAACACAAAACCACTTTGATCAACTTAAAAAAGAGAAATATGGCATTCAGCAGAAGATGTCAGAGTATCAGACCAAGAAAAAATTATTGGATGAGATGCAGAAAGATTATGACGGATATCACAAAAGTGTTAAAAACACCCTCATTCATACGAAAAACAACCCCGTCTTAGGAAGAGGTATTTGCGGTGTTGTGGCAGAGCTTATTCATGTTCCTAAGGAGTATGAAATTGCTATTGAAGTGGCATTGGGTGGAGCAATGCAAAATATTGTCTGTGAAATGGCTGATGATGCCAGTAGAATCATTCATTATTTAAAGAAACATAACCTTGGAAGGGTCACTTTCTTACCCTTGGACAGTATAAAAAGCAGTCCTTCATATTCGGGTACGTTAGAGAAAAGTAAGGGTTTTATAGGCTTTGCCAGTGATATGATAAGCTTTGATGCAAAATACAAAGAGATATTTCAAAATTTGCTGGGAAGAGTAATATTAATAGACAAAATTGACAATGGGATTCATATTGCAAAGATGACAGGATTTAAGTATAAAATCGTTTCATTAGATGGAGATATCATCAATCCTGGTGGTGCTATAACAGGCGGCAGCTATCAGGGTAAAAGCTCAAACCTGCTTAGCCGTAAGCGAGAAATTGAAGAGTTGGAAACAGCTATTCAAAACAAACAAATGCACCTTGAAACGTGCATGAAGACGCTACAACAAGTAGAAGCTTCACATAATAGGCTTATAGAAGAAATGAAAAAAATAGATGAACATGTAAAACAGATAGAAATTGCATTAATTAATAATGAAAATGAGCGTAAACAGGTTGACAAAGAAGACTTAATCTTAGAAGAAAACATGAACAAACTATTGATTGAGGTAAAGCAATTGAACCTTGATCAAGAAGAAATGAATCAATCTTTGAATGAGAAAAAGAAGGAAATTCTTGATCTTGAAAAAAAACAGCAATCCATCCAAGATAGCATTGTTACTTTTAAAAGCGACTATGACACAGAAAAGAACACAAAAGATGAACTCTCCATTGAAGTTACAAATCTTAAAGTTGAAATTGCCTCGATAGAACAGCAAAAACGTAATCATGAACTTAACATTCGAAATTTAGAACAAAAAATACAAGAACAAAAAAATGAAGCGATAACAAAGAGAAAAGAAACCGAAGCACTATCTGATCAGAAAAAGAGCCTGTTAGATCAATTAGATCTATTAAAAATTGAGATAAAAGATTCAGATGTATTAAGACAGCAATTTGAGTTTAACCTATCTCAACAAAGGGAAAAACGAAAAGCGATTCATGATAAGTACGACGAATTAGATATACAATTAAATAGGGTCAATCAGAAAGTATCTGACCTTCAAGATAGCCGGCATAAAATTGAAGTAAAGCGTGCAAGATTAGAAATTCAACAGGAAACTTATTGTAATCGTTTATGGGAGGAATATGAAATCACCTATCTTGAAGCCCTTGATTACAAGAACGAAACAATAAATCTAACGGAATCAACCAAACAAATAAAAACGCTGCGTAACGAGATAAAAGAATTAGGCACAGTAAACGTTCATGCTATTGAAGAATATAAAGAAGTCACAGAAAGATACACATTTTTAAAGGAGCAAAAAGAAGATCTTATCCAAGCCAAGCAATCACTTCAGCAGGTCATCAAGGAAATGGAAAATATTATGAAAGATCAGTTCATTGAGTATTTTGAATTGATTAAAGAAAATTTCGATCAAGTATTTAGAAAATTATTTGGTGGCGGCAAGGCAGAACTAAAACTGTCTGATGAAAACGAGGTATTAACCTCAGGAATAGAAATCATTGCTCAACCGCCGGGTAAAAAGCTGCAGCATCTATCCTTATTATCAGGGGGGGAAAGAGCGTTGACAGCAATTTCTCTGCTCTTTGCTATCTTAAAAATCAAGCCTACGCCATTTTGTATACTTGATGAAATTGAAGCTGCATTAGATGATGCCAATGTGTATCGTTACGCTGATTTTCTTAAAGAGTTTTCTAAAGAAACGCAATTTATCGTCGTAACCCATAGGAAAGGTACCATGGAAGCTGTTGATGCCTTGTATGGCATAACGATGCAGGAACATGGTGTATCGAAACTAGTTTCTGTCAAGTTGACCGAACGAGCCAGCTAATTATAACAAATGATGGAGGTTAAGTATGTTTAAAAAAATCATTTCAAAACTTAAAGGTGATCAAACCGTAGAGAATCAAAATAAAGAAGATCAGTCTATTGAAGAAAATGTCGAAATTCTAGAAGAATCCGAGATCAACGAAGGTGAGTACGAAAATTTCGAGGATGGAGTATTTGAAGATGAAGATATAACCGATATGCATGAGATAGATCCTCAAAATGATTACGAAGATACGAACATAATTCAAGAAGATGAAAATGTTGGCTCTGAAAAAACAAGTTTCTTTAACCGTTTAAAGCAAGGTTTAAGTAAAACAAAACAAGGTATTGCTGATAAAGTTGATCAAGTACTGAAATCCTACAAAAAGGTTGATGAGGAACTTTTTGAAGAAATCGAAGAAATTTTAATTACTTCAGATGTCGGAGTAAATACTACACTAGAAATCATTAACCAATTAAGAAAAACGGCAAAAGAGCGAAAGATCTCCGAAGCATCGGATTTAAGAGAGCTGCTGAAGGAGATTCTAGTTGATGTTTTAGATGGAGGAAAACCCCATGAAATACCAACAGATAATGTACCAATGATTATACTTGTCGTAGGGGTTAACGGAGTGGGTAAGACAACTTCCATCGGTAAAATAGCACATCGATTCAAATCATCTGGGAAAAAAGTTCTCCTTGCTGCCGGTGATACATTTAGGGCAGCTGCAATTGATCAATTAGAAATATGGGGCAAGCGCGTTGGTGTGGATGTGATTAAACATCAGGAAGGAGCTGACCCTGCCGCTGTAGTATATGATGCAATACAATCAGCAAAAGCTAGAAAAATTGATGTTCTGATTTGTGATACAGCCGGAAGACTTCATAATAAGAAAAACTTAATGAATGAGCTGGGGAAAGTCAGCAAAGTCGTAGAACGAGAATATCCCGATGCTTATAAAGAGGTTCTTTTGGTTCTTGATGCAACCACTGGGCAGAATGCCATACAACAAGCCAAAACCTTTAAAGAAGTCGTTAACATTTCCGGTATTGTATTAACAAAGCTAGATGGTACTGCAAAAGGTGGAATCGTCTTAGCTATCGGTTCTGAGTTAGATATTCCTGTAAAACTGATTGGTGTAGGAGAAGGTATGAATGATCTTCAAAGCTTTGTTCCTACAAATTTTATTCGTGCTCTATTTGGTGAAGAAGAATAAAAAAGAATTGACAAGACAATAATTCTAGTATAGAATACATCTGTAAAGTAAAAGACCTTTACAGATGTATTCATATAGGAGTGTGTTCCTGATGTTTGATAAAATCCTTCATATAACGCTGTTATATGATTTTTATGGACAGTTATTAACTCCTAAGCAGCAAGAAATTGTTCAGCAGTATTACCATCATGACTTTTCCTTAGGAGAAATATCAGAACAGCTGAACATTAGCAGACAGGCTGTATATGATACGATCAAACGTACAGAGAAAATTTTACTGGACTATGAAGATAAACTTGGGCTGATTCAAAAATTTAATAAAAATCGTAATGATATAGAAAAAATCATCTCAATTATAGATAGTACTACGAACAAAGAGTACAACGCATTGCTTGATAGTAAGGAATTACTGAAAGCACTATCTGATATAAAAGAAATTGCTGAAAATATCATAGAAAGATAACCCTTACCGAATGGAGGGAAATGAATGGTTTTCGAAAGTTTAGCCGATAAGCTTCAGGGTGCATTACAAAAGCTAAAAAGCAAAGGAAAGCTTACAGATAATGATGTGAAAGAAGCTATGAGAGAAGTGAAACTGGCTTTATTAGAAGCTGACGTAAACTTCAAAGTAGTTAAAGATTTTATCGAAAGAGTTAAAACGAGAGCTGTTGGTCATGAAGTTATGGAAAGTCTAACACCAGGCCAGCAAGTTATTAAAATTGTAAATGAAGAATTGACGGCATTAATGGGCACAACACAAAGCAAATTGACTTTTGCCTCACGGCCGCCTACTGTCATCATGTTAGTAGGCCTCCAGGGAGCAGGTAAAACTACAACCGGCGGTAAATTAGGTAATTACCTGAAAAAAATGGGAAAACGCCCTTTACTCGTCGCCGGAGATATCTATCGTCCTGCAGCCATCAAACAGTTACAGGTTGTAGGAGCACAATTAGATTTGCCCGTCTTCTCCATGGGTGATAAGATTAGTCCTGTTGATATTGCAAAAGCAGGCATTGAGCATGCAAACAAACATGGAAATGATCTTGTAATCATTGATACGGCTGGCCGTTTGCATATTGATGAAAATCTTATGGAAGAGCTCCAAAGCATCAAACGAGATGTAAAACCCCATGAAATACTCCTTGTCGTCGATGCAATGACAGGGCAGGATGCCGTTAATGTTGCAGAGACCTTCAATGGAAAACTGGGCATCGATGGTGTTATATTAACAAAACTGGATGGGGATACCCGTGGTGGGGCCGCATTATCAGTTAGGGCCGTTACAGAAAAACCTATTAAGTTTATAGGTATGGGTGAGAAACTAAATGATTTAGAACCATTTTTCCCGGATAGAATGGCTTCTCGTATTCTCGGAATGGGTGATGTTCTCAGTCTGATTGAAAAAGCTCAGGAAAGTTTTGATGAAAAGAAAGCTAGAGAGCTGGAAAAAAAGATTCGCAGTCAGGAATTTACATTTGATGATTTCTTAGATCAGCTGCAGCAGATGAAAAACATGGGGCCGATAAGCCAGATATTAGAGATGATTCCCGGTGCTAATTCTAAAGCGCTAAAGAATCTGGAGATTGATGAGAAAGAACTGGTTCATGTTGAAGCAATCATTCAATCCATGACAAAAGAAGAAAGAAAAAATCCGTCGATTATTAATGGAAGCCGAAGAAAAAGGATTGCAATGGGAAGCGGTACATCTGTCCAGAAAGTAAATAACATACTAAAACAGTTTGAACAAACAAAGAAAATGATGAAACAGTTTGCAGACATGGAAAAAGGAATGAAAAAGGGTGGAAAAATGAGATTTCCGTTCTTTGGAAAATAATTATAACTTTTTAAAGGAGGTGAATTCTATGGCAGTAAAAATCAGATTAAAAAGGATGGGAGCTAAAAAGAAACCTTTCTATAGACTTGTAGTTGCAGATTCTCGTTCACCTAGAGATGGTAGATTTATCGAAGAAATCGGATATTATAATCCAGTTTCTGAGCCAGTTGATGTAAAAATCGATGACGAGAAAGCTATGAAGTGGTTAAAAAATGGTGCTCAACCTACTGATACCGTAAGAGATTTATTTAAGAAATATGGTGTTTTAGAAAAGTTCGAGCAAGCAAAGAAAGCATAATAAAGCTTTCAGGGGGTGTAGTAGATGGGTGAATTAGTAAAAGTGATTGCGAAAGCTTTAGTCGACAACCCAGATGAAGTATTCGTTACTGAAATTGAAGGAAGACAATCTCTTATTGTAGAACTCAAAGTTGCCCCAGAAGATATGGGTAAGGTGATAGGTAAACAAGGTAGAATTGCCAAAGCCTTAAGAACAGTTGTAAAAGCAGCAGCTACCAAGGAAAATAAAAGAGTAGTTGTTGAAATCATTCAATAATACTATGATAAAAGGATTAGGCATACCTAATCCTTTTATCACACATAGGAATGTTATTGGTTTCTAATGGAGATACTTTCTATGACACATAGAATTACATATATTAAGTAGTGCCTTAAGGATAGGTGAAAAAGGTGACGAAGCGTATAAAACTTGGACAAATTGTAAACACGCAAGGAATTAAAGGTGAAATAAGAGTGTATCCTCTTACGGATTACAAAGAAAGATTTGAAGAAATCAAATGGCTTTTTATAGATGAAACAGATCAGAAGCTGCATATTGATAAAGTTAGATATAAAAATGACCTCGTCATTTTAAAAGTTCAAGAAATTAATGATATGACAACTGCAGAAAAATATAGAAACTGTTATTTGACAATAGATAAAAGCATGGCTAGAGAGCTGCCGGATGATACTTACTTTATTTGTGACCTAATTGGTTTGAAAGTTTTCACTGATGCAGGGGAGTTAGTCGGTAACGTAAAAAATGTTATCCAATCTGCTGGAAATGATATATATGAAGTCGAGGACATCAAAAATCCTCAAAAAATATTTCTTATACCGGCGGTAGCTGCTTTTGTTAAACATATAGATCTCAAAGAAGGTACCATGATTATCACACCTATTGAAGGATTGATTGAATGAGAATAGATGTTTTAACCTTGTTTCCCAATATGTTTTCTATTCCTCTCGGCGAGAGCATTATCGGTAAAGCCAGAGAGAAAATGTTGCTAGATATAAATATTTTAAATATACGAGACTATTCATCAAATAAGCATAAGAAAGTCGATGATTATCCTTATGGTGGCGGTGCCGGTATGGTAATGCACCCACAGCCGCTGTTTAGTGCATTAGAATCTATAAATCTTCAAAATAGCAGGATCATTTATATGTCTCCAAAAGGAAAACCATTCAATCAAGAATTGGCTATGGAACTGTCTACCGAAGAGCATTTAGTTTTCATATGCGGCCACTATGAGGGTATTGACCAAAGGGTTATCGATTATTGGGTAACAGATGAAATTTCCATTGGTGACTATGTGCTTACCGGTGGTGAACTGCCTGCTATGGTCGTTATAGATGCAGTGGCCAGGATGGTTCCTGGTGTTCTTCCACAAGAAGAATCTTATCAGGATGAATCCTTTTTTGAAGGACTCCTTGAATATCCACATTATACAAGACCATCTGAGTTTTTAGGTCTTAAAGTTCCGGATGTACTCTTATCGGGAAATCATAAAAAGATTGCCGAATGGAGAAAAGTACAATCCATTAAGACAACATTCCGCAGCAGACCGGACCTAATTCAACGACTGCTAGACAATAGAAACGTTGATGATAAGGAAAGACAATTCATTCAAAGCATTATTAAAGAATGTGAATTTGAATAATAATTGTTGTTTTCACATGTTTCATGTGCTATAATGTAACATGGTAATACGGGCGGTCCTCTGCTATTTCTCTAAGTCTTAGCAAGAACGTCTAGGAAGGAAGGAGGGACATGCATGAATATTATTAACACACTTGAACAAGAATTGCTAAGAAATGATATTCCCAATTTTAATGTAGGTGATACAGTAAAAGTACACTTAAAAGTAAAAGAGGGTAACAGAGAAAGAATCCAGGTTTTTGAAGGAATCGTCTTAAAGAGACAAAATGGCGGTCTTAGAGAAACTTTCACTGTTAGAAGAATATCCTATGGTGTTGGTGTAGAGAGAACATTACCATTACATTCACCAAAAATAGATAAGATTGAAATTGTAAGACAAGGTATTGTTAGAAGAGCTAAACTTAACTATTTACGTGAAAGAACTGGTAAAGCTGCAACAAAAGTTAAAGAAAAGAAATTCTAATTGCCCGGGGACTGTTTACAGTCCCTTTATTCATCATAAGTATTTTTTTGAGGGGACTTGGTCTATGTCTAGGAAAAATACGTCTTTACTTAGGGAATGGGTTGAATCCATTTTCATTGCTTTAATTTTGGCAGTTTTCCTAAAGAGTTTTGTATTTGAGTTTATTGAGGTGGATGGGAACTCTATGTTACCTACCCTACAAGATCATGATCGCTTGATCGTTAGTAAAGTAAGTTACTCCCTGTCTCAACCAAAACATGGAGATATCATCGTTTTCCAATATACATATGACCCAACGTATTGTTTCATCAAACGGGTTATCGCCGTTGAAAGTGACACTGTAGAAATAAAAGATGGTAAGGTCTTCGTTAATGATAAACCCTTGCAAGAACCCTACACTAAAGAAGAAACCCTAGGAGATTTTACGAAAAGAGTCATACCTGCGGATACGGTTTTTGTACTTGGAGATAATAGAAATAATAGTAAAGATAGTCGTTTTGAAGATATCGGATTTGTCTCAATAGATGCCATTAAGGGTAAGGCTTTTTACATGATCTGGCCTTTTCAAAAATTGAGTAAAATACATTGACAGTGTGGTGAAAGAAGTGCATATTAATTGGTATCCTGGACATATGAAAAAAACAAAAGAACTAATCAAGGAAAATCTTAAGCTTGTTGACGTTGTTATCGAACTCCTTGATGCAAGAATCCCACTAAGCAGTAGAAATCCACAGATCGATGAGATCCTTGGCAATAAGCCAAGAGTAATTGTTCTAAATAAAAGTGATTTAGCAGATCCCAGTATAACAAATCAATGGATAAAGTTCTTTGTCAGTGAAAACATTGCTGCTGTACCGGTGAACGCTATGAATGGTGATGGTTTGGATAAGCTTATCCATGAAATCCATAACAGTACAAAAGAAAAAATTAACAAACTGTTGGAAAAAGGGATAAAAACCCGCCCTATAAGAGCTATGATTGTGGGTATTCCCAATGTAGGTAAATCATCAATCATTAATAAACTAACTGGGAAAAAGAGTGCAAAAACAGGTGATAAGCCTGGTGTAACTAAAGGGAAACAATGGGTAAGATTAAGGGGAAATATTGAGTTATTAGATACACCCGGTATACTATGGCCAAAATTTGAAGATCAACAAATCGGTTTTAAACTTGCATTTACAGGTTCCATTAAAGATGAGATTTTAGATATAGAAACCATTGCCCTTAAGCTAATCGAATTTCTAAGCACCTATTATCCTGTCAGTCTAATGGAACGTTATAAATTAGATAGTATCGAAGAAGAACCACTTACCAACATGGAGAACATCGGTAAATCCAGAGGTTGTATTCTTTCAGGTGGAAGAATTGATTATCTTCGTATATCAAACATCGTATTAGATGAATTCAGAAGCGGTAAATTAGGGTTTATTTCCATAGAAAAACCAAATGATGAAAATAGCACTATTGAATGAATGGTGCTTTTTTTGTACGCTTTATTATATAAAACTGAATCATAATTCATGTTATAATAAACAGAGACTACGCTAAGAAAGGAATTTGTGTTTATATGAACATAAAAAATCTTACCACAAAAGAAGTACTTCATCTTTTAAACAGTAAAACCATGGAAGAATGGAATGAATACCTCCCTTTGTTATTTGAGGACGAAAGACGGTCCATTCAAAAAATCGGAAAAGATCTCCAAAAAAAGCTAGAAAAGAAAGAGAACGAGATAAAAAGGATTCAAAAGCTATGGGAGTATGAAAATAAATTGTTTCTTAAAGGATACCGTTTCATCGCAGGAATTGATGAAGCCGGACGCGGTCCTTTGGCAGGACCTGTGGTAGCTGCTGCCGTTATCCTGCCTCCTAATCATCACCTTGATGATGTTGACGATTCAAAAAAGCTATCACCTCAAAAAAGAGAGACCTTGTGTGATTTGATTTATGATGAAGCTTTGGCTGTAGGCGTTGGGATAGTTGATCACACGATTATCGATCGCGTCAATATTTTTAATGCCACAAAATTGGCTATGGTTGATGCTGTAAAAAATCTTTCTTTATTACCGGATTTTTTATTAATCGATGCAGTGCAATTAACCGATATAGATATAAAGCAGCAGTCCATTATCAAAGGTGATTCACTAAGCATATCCATCGCAGCAGCATCTATCATCGCAAAGGTTACAAGAGATAGGATCATGGATCAATATCATGAGCAATTTCCAGCTTATAACTTTGCTGCACACAAAGGCTATGGAACCAAAGAACATTGTGAAACCATAAGAAGAATAGGAGCTACCCCAATACATCGTAAGACATTTATCAAAAATTTTACGGGTGATGAAAATGAGGATAACACAATCACAAATAAAAATAGCTTCTAATACTGAGGGAGAAAATCCAGGCTTAAAAGTTGGTCAGATCATCAAAGGTGCTATCGAGAAGATTGATGGCGATACCATATTGCTCAAATTACTGGGCGGAGAGGTTATTCAAGCTAAAACATCCATACCTTTGGAAGATCAATTAAATCAAAGTCTTAGATTTATTGTAAAGCAAAGCGAAAACAATCTTATTGTTTTAAAACCATTGGATGACTCAAGTAATGGGAATTCGCTTCAAACTGTCAGTCCTTCGGATGTTCTAAGTAAAGTTAGCAGTTTACTGGCAAAAGAAGGTATTCCTGTTGATCAAGAAATTCTCCAACTAATAAAAGAATTATATAAATACGACCTCCCGATCAATAGTCATACAATCATGGATTTTATTAAGCTGAAGTCCTACTATGAAAAAACGGCATCTATTTTAGAACAACAGCCCACGCTGCTTCAACCAAGCATGCTTGATAAGAATATTCATGATGTAATAAAAGAATTCATGCTGAAATTAGACAATTCTGTTCCTAAATCCCCTCAATCGACGACCGCCGATGAAACTGTACAGCCTAAAGGGAATATCATCAGCGATAACAATACTGCAAGACCTCCCATCGTATTAGATAATGAAACGATGAAAGTTGAGAAAACAGCAGTAAGTTCAAAGCTGCTTTTTAAGCCAAATGATCTTAATATACAAGGTATGAACTACGAAAAGCTTTTGTTTTTGATAAAAAATAATTTTCAAACAAACATCTCTAATGCCGTGCATGTAAACAATTTAATCTATCATGATTTCATGCTGTCACAACAATTAACAAATTTCATTGATAAGCTATCCTTACATGCGGAAACAAAGGATATCGGTGAATTATTTAAAAATATTTTTGAGAAAATCACGAAAAAGATAGTAGATAAGAACTTTAATCCCAAAGAAATCATTGATGAATTACGTAGTAACCTTGAATCTGCACAAAAAACGATTGAAACTTTAAACAGATCGGACAAGCATGTTATCCTAAAAGATATACAAAATATGAAAGATAGCATTGATTTTCTGAATAAGCTTAATCAAACTCAAACCTACATTCAATTACCAATAAAGCTTGATCATGAATATAAAAACTTAGAATTATTTATATGTGATCAAGATAAAAAGAAAAGAAAAATAGACCCCCACGATATTCGACTATTCATTTCTCTAGATACAAACACACTGGACACAGTGCAGGCACTTATTGAAATAAAGCATAAAAATCTAACCTGTAATTTTAGATTTGCCAGCGAAGCAATTAAAAGCTATTTCATAGAACATGAAAGTAATTTGAAGAACGGCTTAGATTCATTTGGTTTTGATAATACAAATTTCCATTATGCAGTTTTCAATAGAAAGAATACCCTTATGAGCATTCCGGAAGAATCTTTATCAGATAAGGCAATACACTCTATTGATTTGAAGGTGTGATTCCATGGCAGATAAAAACAAAGAAATCGCGGCAGCTATACGTTATAACACTGAAACAGACAGCGCCCCAGTGGTTGTCGCTAAAGGCAAAGGCGAAGTTGCAAAGAAAATAAAAGAAGTTGCCGCTGAAGCAAACATTCCAACCTATAAGGATGAAAAATTAGCCAGACAGTTAAATCACTTAGCATTAGGTGAAGAGATCCCCCCTGAACTGTATCAAGTTGTTGCTGAAATACTCGCATTTATTATTCGTCTGGATACCAGTGAGGGAAGATATGATGAATGACAAAAGAAAAACCATTGGTTCAAAAGGCGAAACAATTGCCCGAGATTATTTAGTTAAGAAAGCCTATAAAATTATTCAAATGAATTATCGTAATCATTTTGGCGAGATAGATATTATTGCTAAAGACAAGGATACATATATATTTGTAGAAGTAAAAACAAGAAAAAATTTATCCTTTGGTAGGCCGATTGAAGCAATAAACTATAAAAAACAATCTCACTTGATTAAAACAGCTTATGCCTATCTTGCAGCAAAAAATCTTTCGTCATCCAATTTTCGATTTGATGCAATCGAAGTATTGCTCCATGAAGATGCTAAGCCTTCTATTAATCACATAGAAAATATTATCGAACTTAAATAGCTCCCTAATGGGAGCTATTATTTTGAATTACGCTTAATCTGCTAAATAATTACAAATATTTTCAAAATTTGAAGAAATTAAGAAGGGAAATATTCTATTTTATGGAAGTATTATGGATAGTTGCTTTTTTCGGGTAGTTAAGGAGGTTATATTTTGTTATCAAGAATATTTAGCTGCGTATTATTTGGTATTGATGGATATGTTACAGAAGTAGAGGCAGACATTTCTAATGGTCTTCCAGCTTTGGTTATCGTAGGATTGCCGGATGCATCTGTAAAAGAATCTAAAGAAAGAATTAGAAGTGCTATTAAGAACTCGGGCTTTGAGTATCCATTAAAAAGAATAACCATTAATCTTGCACCTGCCAATACAAAAAAAGAAGGTACCCATTTTGATCTCCCTATGGCAATTGCCGTTTTAGAAGCATCTGGTCAGATTGATCATACGAATCTTCGAGATTATGCTTTTATCGGGGAGCTGTCATTAAATGGACAATTGAACAAAATAACCGGTGTTTTACCATTAGTTATTGCATTAAGGAACCATGGAATAAAGAAAATTATATTACCCAAAGCCAACGCCCAAGAGGCTTCTGCCATTCCTGACCTTGAAATCTATCCGTTTGAATGCCTTAAAGAGATATGTGAATTCTTCAAAGGTGATTTTACACTGGACCCGCTACCTTTCAATTCAGACTTTCATCAAAATCCATCTAACTTATACTCAGAAGACTTCAGTGATGTCGTCGGGCAAGAAACAATTAAAAGAGCCTTTCAGATAGCAGCAGCCGGAGGACACAATATTCTCTTAGTAGGTCCACCAGGGTCTGGCAAAACAATGCTGGCTAGAAGAATGCCCACGATTTTGCCTGATATGACCTATGAAGAAGCCCTTGAAGTAACGAAAATACACAGTGTTGCAGGACTGCTTACAGATAACAGCGCTCTTATTACATTTCGTCCTTTTAGATCTCCGCATCATACCATTTCAAGTGTTTCCTTAGTTGGCGGAGGTAGAATTCCAAAGCCTGGGGAAGTATCATTAGCACATTATGGTGTATTGTTTTTAGACGAGCTGCCAGAGTTCCAGAAAAATGTGCTTGAAGTATTACGACAGCCACTGGAGGATGAAATTGTAACCATATCAAGAGTTAATGGTACGCTTACTTACCCTTCAAAATTTATTCTCATTGCCAGTATGAACCCCTGTCCGTGCGGTTTCTATGGTGATACATCCCATCAATGCAGCTGTTCACCGCAGCAAATAAGGAAGTATCTAATGAAGATATCCGGTCCATTATTGGACCGAATCGATATGCATATTGAAGTATTTCCAGTAAAATATAAGGAATTAGAGGAAGGGGGAAATGTAAAGAGTTCTAAGGAGTTAAAGATCCAGGTTGATCAGGCGCGAACGCTCCAATTAGAAAGATATAAAAATACGAAAGTTTTTTTCAATTCCCAACTAACCCCTAGTCTAATGAAAAAATACTGCAAACTGGGTACAGTTGAAAAGGCTTTATTAGAGGATGCATTCCATAAACTTAGCTTAAGTGCCAGAGCCTATAATCGTATTATTAAACTAAGTAGAACCATCGCTGATTTAGAAGGTAGTGATCAGATATCACTACACCATATTGCCGAAGCTATACAGTACAGAAATCTAGATCGAAAGTTTTGGAATCTATAAAAAGACAGGATTCAAAAATCTGAGAATCATGGCAATAAAAGAGCAGTAGAATTTTTACGATCCATGCAAGTTGACATAATATAATTATGTCAACTTGCATGGCCAAGTTTTTATTTGACAAATCGTTAGACATATTACTGCAAAATTCTACATTGAGTACAGATAAATGTGTCTTTTAGATTTTGCTATTTTAATACAAGATGATTGTTGATTCGGAAAGAGCTATTTTTTCATTTCTCCGACAGGTTTTAACATCTATTTTCTCTTTTTAGTATTAATATATAGATAGAAGGTCCCTTCATGAGTTAATTATATGTATTGATATTAAGCAATCAATCGATCATGAAAGCAAATGTGAGGTGTAATAATGGAACAAATAAGAAATAAGGATCAGGAATATATCTTTGTAGGTTTTTGGAAAAGAGTATTAGCATCAGTTCTAGATCTGATAATACTTAGCCCAATTATGTATTTTCAAATGAAAAAAGGCATTTATTACATAGAAAATAGAATTATATTGCCTTATTTGATATATAGTACCAAGACATATTGTATGAGGACTCATACAAGCCTTGATAATAAAGTATTTGTCATGTTTTTTAAATATAACGAGGATTATGCTGAGGAATGGTAGTCAGTTGCGAAAAGACTTAAAGAAACTTTTGAAGTATATGAGTAGTTTCTAGTCATAAAATCACATAAAGAAACTCTGCAATTTGATGTCTTTACTGAAATTCAAGTTGTCTGGATGGGGGAAGAATAAAATGTTTTCTGATGCTAGAAGCAAAAAAATTGTTTTAGTAGCACACTGTATTCTAAATCAAAATTCCATTTCAGATGGTACTGCTAATTTCCCAGGAACAAATGAAAGTATACTAAATCTTCTACTTCAAGCAAATGTAGGTATAGTTCAATTACCTTGTCCTGAGTTACATTGCTTAGGGTTAGACCGGGGAGATATTCATGGTGGTGAGCGACCCGTAGTTGTTGAAAATACTAGAATACGTCATGAGTTAGAAAAAACTAAATCAATAGAAAAAATGAATATGCTGGTAGAACAGATTATTTATCAGATAGAAGAGTATAGAAAAAATGGATTCTCAAATTTGGGAATTATAGGTATAAATCGATCTCCCAGTTGTGGTATTAATACAACATCAAAAAACGATCAAGAAGTTGAGGGTCAAGGTGTTTTCATTGAAATGTTGAAAGAATCATTAGAAAAGAAGAGCATCTTTTTGAATATGGTAGGTGTAAAGGGTCCAGAAATGGATAAAGCACTAATAGATATTAAGGAGCTCCTTTATAAATAATATTTAAGGTCAGCGAAGTAACATATGCTAGGAGGAGTACTATGTTTAAAATGACAATAGATAAAGATATTGAATTACGGATTTTAGAAGAAAGACATGCACAAGAAGATTACCTATTGATTGAAAAGAATAGAGATTATTTAAGGCAATGGCTTCCGTGGGTGGACAGTACAAAGAGCTGTGAAGACGTCAAAAGATTCATTAGCTCATGTCTTATACAGTTTGCTAATAATGATGGCTTTACAACAGGCATATGGTATAAAGGCAATTTTGCAGGCGTAATTGGATATCATGGAGTGAACTGGTCTCATAAGAAAGTAAGTATTGGGTATTGGTTAGGTTCTGAATATACTGGTTTTGGCATAATGACAAGAGCTTGTAAAGCTATGGTTGGTTATGCTTTTTCAGAGTTAGGCTTACATAGAGTTGAGATAAGATGTGCAGAAAAGAATGTAAGAAGTAGGGCAATACCTGAAAGATTAGGCTTTAAGAACGAAGGAACGCTAAGAGATGAAGAGTGGCTATATGATCATTATGTAAGTCATGTTGTTTATGGCATGTTAAACAGTGAATGGAATCTTACTAAGTAAATGAAGTAATCATATGGACAAACCTACCCATGAAATAGAGTATCCATCCAAAGATATTTCTTGGATAAGCAACAAAGAACAACAAACATGGGCAAAAGGTAGATTGTGTGAGCTTAATGCAAATATAAACGAGGACACAGGAAAATATGAATTTACAGTGATTTCTCATAACGAGTTAAATTGTGAACTTGATTCTCGTTACAAGAAACAGATATTGAATATGAACAACAATGCTTTACGGTAAGGGTTACGTGACACCCGGCACTTTTTTTATGAGACTGTAAAATATTTTGTGGGCGGACGATATAAGAAGCTCCTTTCTGGTAAGAATTAGAAAATAATACCAAACCAGAGAGGAGTTTTTCTATGTCAACTTTACCAAAGGAAGTTATCAGAT
>JBMOKU010000016.1:0-117694 GCA_049324315.1 Bacillota bacterium
AAATACCATCAGCCGCAGTCATCAGTGACATCCTGGCAAAACACGTGGACTTCTTCAGCATAGGTACCAATGACCTGATCCAATACACCTGTGCCGTAGACCGAATGAACGAAAAAATACACCACCTGTACAACCCATTCAACCCTGCCGTACTACGACTGATCAAAACCGTCATAGACAATGGACACAAAGCAGGCATCTGGGTAGGCATGTGTGGTGAAATGGCAGGAGACAAAAAAATGATCCCAATCCTTCTGGGCATGGGATTGGACGAATTCAGCATGAGCCCTATATCCATCCTGCCTGCAAGAAAGCTGATCCAAACACTATCCTATGAAGCCGTGAAAAAGCTGGCTGAAGCTGTACTGTCCATGGGAACAGCCGAAGAAATAGAGGTTTATGTAGAAAAGTTTTGTCAGACGATATAAATATTTATTAAATTTTAGAAACAAAATAACATCCTCCCTTTTTGAAATAAAAAGTCAGTTTTAAGAAACTGGCTTTTTTCCATAGATATCTATATATAAAACAATAAAAAGATTACATTTTATCTTGTAGGGGCTGCTGCCTACAGCAGCCCGGTTCAGCCCATACGTCGCAATGGGTCGCCGTAGGCAGCGACCCCTACAATGTAAAATATTTAATGCGTATATATAGCATAAAAGTTTTAGGTCTTGCTATGAGCTATCAGCCAGAATGGCATGGATCTTCGAAATCAGCATGATCTGTCATATAATCGAATTCTAAAGATAGACACATAATGATTTGGAATACATTGACATAGATGAGACAAAAAGATATAATAAAACCTGCGAACAAATGTTTGTGTCGTGGTAAATATTGCATCCTAAGTCCGAGAAACGGATATGTTATAATTTGACTTGGAATAAAAGAAAAGAGGTAAACGGATGGGAATATTTAAAATTTCTTCAGAATATAAACCTACTGGCGATCAGCCTAGCGCTATTACTGCCCTAAGTCAGGGGATTGAGCAGGGTGTGAAGCATCAAACTCTTCTAGGGGTAACTGGCTCAGGAAAGACCTTTACCATGGCCAATGTGATAGAAACTGTCCAAAAACCAACCTTAGTCATTGCCCACAATAAAACGCTGGCGGCACAATTATGCGGCGAATTTAAGGCGTTTTTTCCGGATAATGCTGTAGAGTATTTTGTCAGTTATTATGATTATTATCAGCCTGAGGCTTATGTTGCCCATACAGATACCTATATTGAAAAAGATGCACAAATTAATGAAGAAATTGATAAGTTAAGGCACTCCGCAACGGCTGCTTTATTTGAACGAAGGGATGTAATCATCGTTGCCAGTGTTTCGTGTATTTATGGACTTGGCGACCCCATTGATTATGAAAATCAAGTATTATCCTTAAGGCCGGGGATGATAAGAGGCAGGGATGAAATCTTAAGAAAGCTCATTGACATTCAATATATACGAAATGATATCAATTTTGTTAGAGGAACTTTTCGCGTTCGTGGTGATGTGGTGGAGATATTCCCAGCGTCATCCTCTGAAAATGCTGTACGGGTTGAACTTTTTGGAGACGAGATAGAGCGGATTACAGAGATTAATGTCCTTACCGGTGAAATCATCGGTCTAAGAAATCATGTCTCTATTTTTCCAGCTTCCCATTATGTTACAACAAAGGATAAACTGGATAAAGCCATTGGAGATATTGAAGCGGAATTAAAAGAAAGAGTAGACTATTTCAAAGCCAATGAGAAACTCATTGAAGCCCAAAGAATACAACAGCGAACCATGTATGACATTGAGATGTTGAAAGAAGTGGGTTTTTGTCAGGGCATTGAAAACTATTCAAGACATATTTCCCAAAGACCCCCAGGCAGCAAGCCTTATACGTTGATAGATTACTTCCCAGATGATTTCTTAATCATTGTCGATGAATCCCACGTAAGCATTCCACAAATTAGAGGAATGTATGCAGGAGACCGGTCCAGAAAAGAATCTCTGGTTGAATATGGTTTCCGGCTGCCTTCTGCTTATGACAATCGACCTTTGAATTTTGGCGAATTTGAAGGGCTGGTAAACCAGATCGTATATGTCAGCGCCACGCCCGGGCCTTATGAACGGGAACATAGCGAAACCATTGTTGAGCAAATTATTCGTCCTACCGGCTTGATTGATCCGGAAATCCTTGTTCGTCCTATCAAAGGACAAATCGACGATCTGCTGGGCGAAATTCATCAAGTAGTCAGTAGGGGTGAGAGGGTACTGGTAACAACACTGACGAAAAAAATGGCTGAGGATTTGACAGCATACTTAAAAGATGTAGATATAAAGGTCAGATACCTGCATTCTGATATTGAGACGCTGGAACGTATGGAGATCATCCGGGACCTGCGTATGGGTGTATTTGATGTACTGGTTGGTATCAATCTCCTTAGAGAAGGTCTTGACCTGCCGGAGGTTTCTCTCGTGGCGATTCTGGATGCAGATAAAGAGGGCTTCCTGCGATCTGAAACTTCTTTAATTCAGACCATTGGTAGAGCTGCAAGGAACATAAACGGTAAAGTGGTCATGTACGCCGATACAGTAACGGATTCCATGAGACGCGCTATTGGTGAGACCAACCGAAGGAGACACATACAGGAAGAATACAATCAAAAACACCGTATTACACCACAGGGCATCACAAAGAAAGTAAGAGATATCATCGAAGCCACGAAAGTTGCCGAAGAGAATGTCAAGTACGGTATTGACAAGGAAATTCAACAGATTCATAAAGATGAATTGAAAGACATGATCCAACGATTAGAGGATGAAATGAAAGAGGCAGCGGCGAATCTTCAGTTCGAAAGAGCTGCCGAACTGAGGGATAAGGTACTTGAACTGAAGCAGAAGCTAGAGTAGAGGTGTATTTATGTCAAAAAATAAGATTATTGTTAAAGGTGCAAGAGAACATAATTTGAAGAACATCGATGTGGAAATTCCACGGGATAAATTTGTTGTAATGACTGGCTTGAGTGGCTCAGGTAAATCTTCTTTGGCCTTTGATACCATCTATGCTGAAGGACAAAGACGATATGTAGAGAGCTTGTCAGCCTATGCCAGACAGTTCTTGGGACAGATGGAAAAGCCTGATGTGGATTACATTGAGGGATTGTCTCCGGCTATATCCATTGACCAAAAAACAACCAGCAGAAACCCCCGTTCCACTGTGGGGACAGTTACAGAGATATATGATTATTTAAGACTATTATTTGCCAGGGTAGGAACGCCCCATTGTCCCGAATGCGGTCGTGAGATTGCGCAGCAGACTGTGGATCAGATTGTTGATAAAATCATGGAGCTGCCGGAAAAAACGAAAATTCAAATCTTGGCACCTGTTATTAGAGGGAGAAAGGGCGAGCATTCCAAAGTTTTAGAAAGCATTAAAAAGGACGGCTTTGTCCGGGTACGTATTGATGGAGAAATCAAAGAACTGAGCGAAGAGATTAAGCTGGCAAAAACAAAAAAACATACCATAGAAGTAGTCGTGGATCGATTGGTTATTAAGGAAGGAATTGAAAAGCGATTGACGGATTCCCTAGAAACAACGTTGTCGTTATCAGAAGGTTTAGTTGTTGTTAATATCGTCGATGGAGAAGATATGACATTTAGTACAAAGTTTTCTTGTCCAGAGCATGGTATCGGAATTGAGGAACTGGAGCCCAGGATGTTTTCCTTTAATAGCCCTTATGGGGCATGTTCCCACTGCAACGGCATCGGTTTCCTGCAGAAGATTGACCCGGATTTAATCATTCCCAATCCATCACTGTCTATTAAAGAAGGCGGCGTTGCTCCATTGTCTAATTCGGGAGAAGGTACTTATTATTTTGAAATGATTGATGCCTTAGCGAAGGAATATGGTGTGAATACAGAGATGTCATTAGAGACTTTACCGGAACAGTTTATACAGGACCTATTATACGGAACCGGTAAAAGGACCATTGAATTCACCTACGAAAGCAAATTCGGAGGCATGAGAAAGTATAGAGCGCCCTTTGAAGGGATCGTAAAAAATCTTGAGCGTAGATATAAAGAAACCAATTCAGATTATATGCGGGAAAAGATCGAAGAGTTTATGAGCCTAACTCCTTGTGATAGCTGTCAGGGAACCCGGTTAAAACCAGAGGTATTGTCTGTTAAAATTGCTGATAAAAACATAGCGGATGTAACGGATTTCTCCGTAAGGCAAGCCCTTGAATTTTTTGAGCACTTGCAATTGACAGAAAAGAATAAGATGATTGCACGGCAGATATTAAAGGAAATTCATGAACGTTTGAAGTTTTTGGTGGATGTGGGATTGGATTATCTGACCTTATCCAGGACAGCTGGAACGCTGTCCGGAGGAGAATCCCAGCGAATCAGACTGGCAACACAAATCGGTTCAAGTCTTGTGGGTGTATTGTATATTCTAGATGAACCCAGTATTGGACTTCACCAAAGAGATAATGAAAAGCTTCTAAAGACTCTAAGAAATTTAACGGACATTGGAAATACATTAATTGTGGTAGAGCATGATGAGGATACGATGTTTTATGCCGATCATATCATTGATATCGGGCCAGGTGCCGGTGCCAGAGGAGGCCAAATCATCGCCGAGGGTACGGTTCACGATATCATGGCCAGTGAAGCATCCATTACAGGTCAGTATTTAAGTGGAAAGAAGCAAATCGAGATACCGGATATCCGAAGAAAACCAAATGGAAAATGGATCAACGTTATTGGCGCAAGAGAAAACAACTTAAAGCATTTGACCGTAAACTTTCCTTTAGGCATATTCAGTTGTGTAACCGGGGTTTCCGGTTCGGGAAAAAGTACATTAATCAATGAAATTCTTTATAAAAGACTGTCCATGGAGCTGCATCGTGCAAAGTGCAAACCCGGTCACCATGACGACATTAAGGGTTTGGAGCATATCGATAAGGTGATTGACATCGATCAGTCTCCTATCGGAAGAACACCCCGTTCCAATCCCGCTACGTATACTGGAGTTTTTGATATGATCCGTGACGTGTTTGCCAAGGTACCGGAGGCGAAAATGAAAGGCTACCAGAAAGGCAGATTCAGCTTTAATGTAAAAGGTGGAAGGTGCGAAGCCTGCAAAGGAGACGGTATTATCAAAATTGAAATGCATTTTCTACCGGATGTATATGTGCCCTGTGATGTATGTAAGGGAAAACGCTATAATCGTGAAACGCTGGAAGTTAAATATAAAGGGAAGTCTATTTCCGATGTGTTGGATATGACTGTGGAAGAAGCCCTTGAATTCTTCCAAAATATACCGGGCATTCAACGAAAATTACAGACACTGTACGAAGTGGGCTTAGGGTATATCAAGCTTGGACAGCCTTCAACCCAATTATCCGGTGGAGAAGCCCAAAGAATTAAACTGGCTACGGAATTGAGCAAACGCAGTACAGGAAAGACCTTATATATTCTTGACGAACCAACAACGGGCCTTCATATTGCGGATATCCACAAACTGATTGGTGTTCTTAATAGATTGGTGGATTCAGGGAATACTGTTTTGGTTATAGAACACAATCTTGATGTAATCAAAACCTGCGATTATGTGATCGACTTGGGCCCTGAAGGAGGAGACTGTGGAGGCGAAATTGTGGCTGAAGGGACTCCGGAAGAAGTAGCAGAGGTACCGACGTCTTATACAGGTATGTTTCTTAAAAAATTATTTGAAAAAAGTGATAAAGTCTAGGAGAAATTTCTAGGCTTTATTTGATATAATAGTGATTACAGATCGATAGATTCTTGGAAATTGACTGGAAGTTCGGGGGGAGAATCATGGGTGATTATGTGAAGATTGAGAAGGAATCCAGCATAAAACTAAGTACGGAAATGGCTGTAGAGCTGACAGGTCAAATATACCATGTTGAAGAAGACTGGATAACCTTTGAAACGAATTATGACCTGAATATGGACAAGCAGAGTGGCATTAAAGCACTGTGCTACGTATCGAACCCTAACACAACCGTCCATTCTTTTATGACGGAGATCGTTGAGATTGATCATCGACTTATTAAAATTAAAAACCCCATGAAACAAAAGATAGATACTATTGAGAAAAGACAGCAAATACGATTGGAAATGAATCTAAACATCACTTGTTATATTAGAGGATTTCAAAATAAGGAGATCGTATGTGATAAATATATTCCGAGTACTGTAAAGGACTTGAGTGCTGGAGGTGCGCTACTTCATTCGCAGCTTTCTCTGCCGAAACAGACAGTCGTTGTTACCGAACTGCCTTTGGGAGCGGAGGAAATAATGGTAACCCTGGAAGTATTGAGGAGTGACAAAAGGGAAGACGGCTTTTATATGGGATGTAAATTCCTGCGGTTAGATCGACATGAAGAGCATAAGATCATGAAGACTGTATTGAAAGGGCACCTGAAGAAAACAAAGCAAGCCAAGAATAGAAAGTAGCGTTTTATTCTTGGCTTTTCCAACTAATCAGCTATAATGATACCTCTAATTTTATCCTCTGCATTAACAACTGCGCCGAGGACATCGCCAACCCGAAGGTCTTCGAAGGAAATGTTCATCTGCTTATTGTTTCTTTGAAGAATAAAGACGGCATCCTCTGATACTGGCAGTGTTGGTTGCAGGTATGTATGACGGTCATCATAATGCTCTTCGATGGTGATGGCGTTAGCCTCCCAATCAATGGAAAGGATCTGGCCATATACAAACTGCTCACCGATCGATGGATTTGCTTCATCAAAATCGCGAAAGGAATGTATCTCCAGGATGTTGTTAATCTTATCGTAATTGTAGGAACCATTTACCATATACACAAGGGTGTTGACTGGAATATAGATTTGCTCCTCATGAATTAAGGCATCGGTAATCAGATCATTTTTCTGATTGGTTTTGATAATCATGCTTTGACTTTGTACCTGTAGGCTTTCAGAGCCTATAGATGCTGAAACCGCTGAAGTCATACAGACCGTAAGAATAAGAATAAAGACAAGCTTTTTTACTTTCGTTTGCATGTGAATCCCCCTCTAGGAATATTTGTTAGCTGGATTATGAACAATAATGCTGAGATTTATACATGGAATGAAAAAGTGGTGATGATAAAATGTTTGATATACAGGAACAACTAAAAAAGCTTCCGGATAAACCGGGGGTTTACCTTATGAAGGATGAAAATGAAGAGATTATTTATATTGGAAAGGCAATTTCACTGAAGAATAGAGTGAGACAATACTTTCAATCCTTGAAGCATCATCCTCCCAAGGTTAAAGCTATGGTGTCCAATATTACAGAATTCGAGTATATATTAACAGATACTGAGCTGGAAGCGTTGATGCTGGAGAGCACCCTGATTAAAAAGCACAGGCCCAAATATAATGTTCTCCTGCGGGATGATAAGTATTACCCTTATATTAAAATAACCATGAAAGAAAGGTTTCCAAGGGTATTGGTAACCAGAAAAATGACAAAAGACGGCTCTCGATATTTTGGGCCCTATCTACAGGCGGGTGCAGTGAATCAGACATTGGAATTATTAAAAAAGTATTATTCTATCCGTACCTGCAGCAAAAATCTTGAAAAGCTCCATGAAAGGCCTTGTCTCAATTATCATATACAGAAGTGTCATGGTCCTTGCACAGGGAAAATCAGCCATGAGGATTATATGAAAATCATTCAAGAAATCATTCTCTTTTTAAGCGGAAAGCAAGATGAGCTGATCATGACATTAGAAGAAAAGATGAAAAAAGCAGCAGAAGATATGAAGTATGAGAGGGCTGCAGAATATCGGGACCAAATTCAAGCGATTCAGCGAATTATGGAAAAGCAAAAAGTGGTTCTTGCACCGGAGAATGATCAAGATTTTATTGCTTTGGCCAGGGATGAAGAAGATACTTGTGTTATGGTGTTTTTTGTCCGTCAAGGAAAGCTAATGGGGCGAGAACACTATATGATTACAGCCACACCCGATGATGATAGAAGAGAAATCATGAGTTCATTCATCAAGCAGTTTTATGGCGGAACCACCTATATACCAAAGGAAATTTTTATTCATGATGAAATTGAAGATCAACAGCTTATTGAACAGTGGCTGTCAACCAAGCGAGAATCTAAAGTGAATATTAAGAGCCCTCAGAGAGGGGAAAAGAAAGCGTTTCTTGAAATGGTTCATAAGAATGCAGTAGAAATGCTTATGCACTTTAAAGAAAAAATAAAACTGGAAAAGAACAAACGTGAAGGAGCATTGGAAGAACTGGCTTCTTATCTGGAATTGGACAAAATACCCTATCGCATAGAAGCTTATGATATTTCCAATACCCAAGGCGTACAGTCTGTTGGATCCATGGTTGTTTTTGAAAATGGGAAGGCCAAATACAGCGATTACCGTAGGTTTAAAATTAAAACCATAGAAGGTCCAAATGATTACGGAAGTATGCAGGAGGTCATCTTCAGAAGGTTCAAAAAAGGGCTGGAGGAAGCAGAAAATTTAAAAGAAAAAGGAATTGTTGATGAGGAAGGTAAATTTTCTAGAATGCCCGATTTGATCTTGATTGACGGTGGTATCGGTCAAGTCAATGCAGCTCTGGATGTATTAAAAGCTTTGCAGATTGACATTCCTACGGCTGGGATGGTAAAGGATGAGAAACACAAGACGCGGGATCTGGTCTACAACAATCGAGAAGCTGGCGTTGGAAAACACAGCTTTGCATTCCAATTAATTGGAAAAATACAGGAAGAAGCCCACCGCTTTGCCATTACCTATCATAAAAGTCTTCGAGGTAAAACGGTTATTGCTTCCATATTGGATGATATCTCTGGAATAGGAGAGAATAGAAGAATTGCATTATTGAAACATTTTGGAGGTATCGATAAAATTAAACAGGCATCGGTGGAGGAGCTTTCTGAAGTAAAAGGGATGAACAAGAGAATTGCCGAGGAAGTATATATGCATTTTCAAAAGAAAAAAAGGGAAGAGGAGTAGGTGTTACCATGGCGGATAAGGTTTTATTAGATCAATTTATAAAGGATATGGATTTAGAAGTCATCTATATGCCTGAAAAAGTAGATTTTCATGTAGAAATTAGTGAAATAAACAGACCTGGACTGCAATTGGCGGGGTTTTATACGTATTTTGCTTATGAGAGGGTACAGGTAATCGGCCGGGTTGAGTGGACTTTTTTCTCCACCCTTACCACAGAGGTTCGTAAAGAACGGGCTGAAAGACTTCTGGCCTATCCGATACCTTGCCTTATTTTCTCGCGGGGCTTAGATGTTTATCAAGAAATACTGGACGCAGCGAAAAAATACAATCGACCCCTCTTTAGGACAACGGTGCCCACCACGAAATTTACAGCCAAGATAACCAATTATCTGGAAGATAAACTGGCTCCTGTTATAACAAGACATGGCGTTTTGGTGGAAGTATACGGAATCGGAATTTTGATGATTGGTGAGAGCGGCGTGGGGAAAAGTGAGACTGCCTTGGAACTGATTAAAAGGGGACATCGGTTAGTTGCTGATGATGCTGTGGAAATTAAGAAAAAAGACGAAAAAACCATAGAAGGAAGTGCTCCGGAACTAATTCGGCATTATATGGAAATCCGCGGGGTTGGGATTCTGGATATCATACAGCTTTATGGGGTAGGTGCCGTCCGAGATCAAAAGTATATTGACATGGTTATTGAACTGGAAAACTGGGATGATAAAAAACAATATGACCGGCTGGGCCTTGATGGAGAATATATGGATATACTGGGCATCCAGATTTCAAAGCTTACCATACCGATAAAACCGGGACGAAACTTGGCAATGCTGGTGGAAGTGGCCGCCAGGAATCATCGGCAAAAACAAATGGGCTTTAATGCTGCGGAAGCACTGAATGCAAAGCTTCTCAAGCAGATGAATCCTTCTTTATTAGACATTGATGAATAGAAAACAAAAAATAACCAAGGTGATTCACCTTGGTTATTTTCGTGCACATTCTGACGCTGTACCTTTTAAGATTTCCAATCCGTGCTGAAGAGATGGAACGATATATTCCAGACTTTCTCTTACAGCCTTAGGACTTCCGGGAAGATTAATAATTAAGGTGCTTTTTCGTATGCCGGATACTGCTCTAGAAAGCATAGCACGAGGCGTAATCTGCAGGCTGTTATAACGGATGGCTTCAGAGATGCCGGGAGTCAGCCTTTCTACGACCTGAAGGGTTGCTTCCGGTGTAATATCTCTTTGGGAAAAGCCGGTTCCTCCCGATGTAAGGACCAGATCCAGCTTTAATTCATCGCACATATGAACCATTTCCTGAGCCAGGAGATCCTGCTCATCAGGTAGAATCACATATTTTTTTACTTCATATTGGTGACTTTCCATGATTTCCTTGATAACAAGACCGCTTTGATCAGCCCGTTCACCCTTTGAGCCTTTATCGCTGGATATGATGATGCCTAATGTAAACATAAAATCCTCCTTATTAAATTATTTAGTTAGAAGTTAGACGTTAGTGGTTAGAAGTAGGGGCGAACATTGTTCGCCCGCTAAAACACAAAAAACGTTGATAACAAAATAGAATGCTCATAAAATCGTGCAGTAACCAGTAACCAGTAACCAGTAACCAGTAACCAGTAACCAGTAACCAGTAACCAATAACCAGTAACCAATAACCAATTCTCTACAAATTTATGATTTCGTATTCCTGATCTAAAAGATTGACATAAAGTATCTTTCTTCGAAGCAGATCTCCCCGCTGAATCAGTACCTTCAATACCTCACTGACTTGAATCGAAGCTATAAGGGCAGGCGTAAAGGAGGGGTTGCCCAACTCCTGCTCAACACCCTTCGCTGTGCCTTGGGTATAAATGTCGTCCAAAGTGCGATCACCGGGCATGATGGTGGTTACCTGACCATACCAGCCTGCTATGGCTCCATGGACTAACGGTATATCCAGGGCCTCACAGGTTTTTTGTAGAATAAATCTGGAGGGGATATTGTCTAAGGCATCTACAATGACATGATGACCTTGTAAAATTTCTCGGCTATTTTCCCCTGATAACCGGGTATGCAAAGGTCGTATTTCCACCAAGGGATTAACCAAGGCCATTCGCTCTTGGGCTTTTTTTGCTTTACTTATTCCTAAAGAGGACATATCAGACAATATTTGACGATTTAGATTGGACGCTTCAAAAACATCTCCGTCCACAGCCGTAATACTGCCAATACCCAACCTGCCCAGCATTTCAATGATGTAACCGCCAAGTCCGCCGCAGCCCACGACGCAGACCTTGAAGCTTTTTAATTCATCGTTTTCTTCTTGGGATAGCATAGTCATGTTTCGTTTATATCTTTCCACCATCAATCACCTCCTACGCTATGTTAATTGGAACGATGCTGCAACATGGAACAATCCACATTAAACTTTTCGATTTTTCTATAGAGGGTGTTACGTCCAATTCCAAGGGCGTCAGCTGCCATGGTAATATTTCCCTTATATTTCTTTAGAACATAAAGGATATGCTGATGTTCCACATGCTCTAACGAAAGACAAACTTCTTGGTGGCTGGAAGTATTTGCTTTCAGACTGAAATTCTTCTGATATAAATCAGCCGGTAAGCTTTCTGTATTGATAATCAATTCTACAAAATTTTCTAGTTCTCGAATATTACCAGGCCAATCATATTGGAGAAGATGCTCCATATATTCAGAAGGAATGGATACCATTCTTTTGTTAAGTCGTTTCGAAATAGCTTTCATAAAATAATTAATCAACAGTGGAATATCGTCCTTTCTCTCCCTGAGTGGAGGCAGATGAACCGGGAGAACATTTAGACGATAGTATAAATCCTTTCTAAAATTACCTTTTTCAACTTCCTGACGTAAATCTTTGTTTGTTGCAGCAATAATCCTGACGTTTACAGGAATTTGCTTTGAACTGCCTATCCTGCTTACAATGCCTTCTTCGATCACCCGCAAGAGGTTAGGCTGCATTTCCAAAGGCATTTCACCAATTTCATCAAGGAAAATGGTACCTCCGTCGGCAATCTCAAATTTACCTGCGTTTCCACCTCGTTTTGCACCTGTGAAGGCACCTTCTTCATATCCAAACAATTCTGATTCTATAAGATTTCGTGGAATAGCACCACAGTTCATAGCAACGAAGGCTTCGTCCCGTCTATTGCTATCATTATGAATGGACTGGGCAAAGATTTCTTTTCCGGTTCCACTTTCGCCTAGAATGAGTATCGTTGATTTGCTGTCTGCTATTTTTTTTGCATAACTAATTGTATTTAGCAACCTTTCGTTATTACCCACGATTTTATCAAAGGTATAAATTGCTTGACGCCCCATGATTTTATTAGCAAGCTTCCTTATTTTTTTTACTTCCTTGAAGACACATATAATCTCTCGGATATGCTCTTCTCCATCCATAATGGGGTAAGCACTAAGATTATATTGTAATTTGTTTTTGCGGGCGTTGATATAAACGTCCTCATCTAAAAAGCTTTCCTTTACACCGAGAGTCTTTTTTACATCGTCCCATCCCTCAAATAAATCCCATACCTTCATTCTAAGAATCTCATCCTTTTCATAGCCGAACATGAAGGGAATATAATGATTGACGGATTTGATCCTTCCGTGTAAATCCGTAACGAGGATGCCTGACGGGATGGAATCGATAATGGTTTCAATATTATTTTTAGCAATCACCAATTCATCGGTGTAAGTCTTTATTTCCAGCATGCTTTCTATGGCATGGGCAGCAGCTACGACCATACCCAGTGTATGGGAATGAACCGATGCACTATAACCTGTTAAGTCCAGGGTTCCGATAATTTTACCTTCTTGATTTCTGATGGGGGAAGCGGAACATGTCCATCGATGATAGGCTTTGACAAAGTGTTCATCTCCGGAAACTTGAACAGGTATCTCTTCAGCTAAAGCGGTACCCATGGCATTGGTGCCGATGTTTGCTTCATCCATATAGGCGCCTGGAATCATTTCCAGTTCAAAAGCCTCTGTAAGAATTCTTTCATCGCCGATTATACTTAGGATACAACCTTCTTCATCCGTAAGGAGAGAAAAGAAATTGGAGCCTTTGACAAAATTATATAATTGATTCATAAAAGGTTCTGCCGTGATAATAAGCTCTCTTTTTTCCTCCAGCTTCTGCTGTAGTGCTTGTCCGGTAATAATTTTACTGCTAAAAATTCGATTAAGCTCAATGCCCATTTCTTTACATCGTTCATGGGAACGTTGAATATAGGGTTTGATTGTTTTGACAACAGAGCGATTCATGGGAGACAACCTCCTGCTTTGAAAATTCTGAATCATGCTATAAGGATATTATACCACTGTTTTTCATGCAACGAAAACAACAATAAGAGGAAACAGAAAAGAGATAGAAGGACATGGGGACTGTACCTGCTGTCCTGACTGTTTTTTTGCGGGACTGAGGGATTGTCCGGGACCACTGAAAAAGTCCAGATTCATGTCATTCTGAAGGTAAGACTTGGGGACTGGCCCACTGTCCGGTGCGCTTTTTACCAGACTGCGGCCCTGTCCCCATGTATTGCCGGCTTAGCGGTGTACCGTTAGATCCATAAACTGGCGATACGCAATCAAGTATAAAATAGACTGAATTTTGTGGAAATACTATATATACATATCTATCGCTCCGATGATATAATAACAAATAATATTTTTCATTGGCGTTAGATAAAGGGGGCATGGCAGTGGTAAAAGCAATGATCAACGGACGGCAAATAGAAGTTGAAAATGACGCAACAATTCTTCAAGCTGCAGAGAAACTGGGTATTCAGATACCCAATTTTTGTTATGACAAGAGGCTGCTGCCTTTTGGTGCTTGTAGAATCTGTGTTGTGGAAGTGGAAGGCACCCGCAATCTTATTGCAGCTTGCAGCACGCCTGTTGCTGAAGGCATGGTGATTTATACCCACAGCGAGAAGGTTATCAATGCGAGAAAAGACATATTGGCCTTATTAATCGACAATCATCCTCTTGATTGTCTAACCTGTGAGAAATCAGGGGAATGTAAACTTCAAGATTACTGTTATGAATATGATATCAAAGGTGGCATCTTTGAAGGTGATAGGAAGCAGTACGGCATTGATGCTTCAAATCAATTTTATAGCAGTGATCAAAATAAATGCATCTTATGTGGAAAATGTGTACGGGTGTGCCATGAACTGCAGTGCACCGGTGCCATTGAGTATGCGGAAAGAGGATTTGAAACCCATATTGGAACACCCTTTGATATTGGACTAGAGCGCTCCACCTGTGTATCCTGCGGCAATTGTGTTTCTGTTTGTCCTGTTGGCGCATTGATGCCTAAGAGCAAGGAAAAGTTTCGCCTTTGGGAGGTTGAGAAAGTACAGACCACATGTTCCTATTGCGGCGTTGGATGTCAAATGCGTTTATTGACAAAGAATGATATGGTGGTTGGCGTAGAACCTGTACTAGAGAAATCCAATGATGGACTCCTCTGTGTAAAAGGGAAGTTTGGTTACCGATTTATTAACCATCCTGATCGACTAAAGAGACCACTCATTAAGAAAAACGGAAGTTTTGAAGAAGTATCATGGGATGAAGCCTATTCTCTGATTGTCAAAAAAATGAATGAGGTCAAAGAAAAATATGGTGCAGATGCCTTGGGTGGCTTTTCTTCCGCTCGATGTACCAATGAAGAAAATTATCTGATGCAGAAATTGTTCAGGATGGCAATCGGAACAAACAACATTGATCATTGTGCCCGCCTCTGACATGCGGCGACTGTTGCAGGTCTTGCAGCAACATTAGGTAGTGGTGCTATGACGAATAGCATTGATGAAATACTGAATGCAGACGTGATTTTTGTCATGGGTTCAAATACCACAGAGAATCATCCTGTCATTGGAGCGAAAATGAGGCAGGCGTTGAGAAGAGGCGCAAAACTGATTGTAGCTGAACCTAGAAAGATCGACTTGGCAAAGGAGGCAGATGTCTTTCTTCAGCTTAAGCCGGGGACAAATATTGCCTTGTTAAACGGAATGATGCATGTGATCCTGACAGAGGGTTTGCAAAACGAAACATTCATTGGAGAAAGAACAGAGAACTTTGAAGAACTGAGGAAAGTTGTAGAAAAATACCCCCCTGAAATCGTGGCAGAGATATGCGGTGTTGAAAAACAGGATATCATAAAAGCTGCCAGATTGTACGGAAAAGCCAAAAAAGCGGGATTGTTTTATTGCATGGGAATAACACAGCACAGCACAGGCGTGGAAAATGTCATGTCTGTTTCCAATCTTGCCTTGCTCTGCGGGCAAATCGGAAGGGAATCTACCGGTGTCAATCCTTTGAGAGGACAGAACAATGTTCAAGGTGCCTGTGATATGGGAGCGCTGCCTGATGTTTTCCCTGGATATCAAAAGGTAAATAATATAGATGTCTTGAACAAATTTGAAAAGGCATGGGGTATATCATTGCCGAGCACTCCAGGATTGACAGTGCCTGAAATGATGAAAAAGGCAGGAAACGGTGATTTTAAGCTGCTTTATATTATGGGAGAAAATCCGATGGTGTCTGATCCGGATACGAATCATGTAAAGCATGCATTAGAGAATTTGGAGTTCCTGGTTGTGCAGGATATCTTTCTAACGGAGACTGCAGAATTGGCAGATGTTGTCCTGCCTGCTGCATCTTTTGCAGAGAAGGACGGTACGTTTACGAATACAGAAAGAAGAGTACAGCGGGTGAGAAAGGCTGTGAAACCCGTAGGAGAAGCAAAACCTGATTGGGTAATTCTAATGGATATCATTAACAGATTTGGATATGATCAGATATACAGCCATCCTGTTGAAATCATGGATGAAATCCGTACACTGACACCGTCCTATGGCGGTATTACCTATGAGAGAATTGACCATGAAGGAATCCAATGGCCTTGTCCTACATTGGATCACAAGGGGACACCAGTCTTGCATGCCGGTACGTTTTCTCGTGGAAAAGGACTGTTTAGAGGGATAGAACATCAGATGCCTTCGGAGGCAGCGGATGAAGACTTTCCGTTTATTCTTACCACGGGACGTATTTTATATCATTATCATACAAGGACAATGACCGGAAGGGTTGAAGGGTTGAATCAAATAGCTCCGGAAAGCTATATTCAAATTCATCCCCTAACAGCAGAAAAACTTGGTGTTGGAGATGGTGAAATAGTCGTTGTCTCTTCCCGAAGGGGACGTATACAGACAAAGGTAGCCGTCACGGATGTGGTGACTGAAAATGTGGTATTTATGCCCTTTCATTTTGCCAAGGGTGCCGCAAATATATTAACAAACGGAGAACTTGATCCCGTTAGTAAGACGCCGGAATTAAAGGTATGTGCCGTAGCGATTAAAAAAATACGAGATTAATTTAGGTTTTATTATTAATTTCTTTTCTTATAAAGGTTGCAGGAGTAGTTCATCGTATTCGGTTCGCGGTACGCGGTTCACGCTGTTTAACACTGGGGTCATATTCAGGGTCTTTTTCGTGTATCGTGTATCGCGTATCGAGACAAGGAGATTAAAATTTCGCGTTGAGTACATTTAAAAGCTGCATAAGACGCTATTTACGGTAATAGAGAGGAGAATGCAATGAAGGATGCTAATACAGCAATCATCCTGGCTGGGGGACAAAGCATGCGCATGGGCTTTGACAAACAGTTTTTGAAAATTGGTGATCAGTGGATTATAGATAGGTTACTAGAGCAGCTGAAAGGAATCTTTCAAGAAATCATTATTGTGACCAATAAGCCTCAATCCTATGCGAATTATTCTTGTAACATTGTCAAAGATGAAATAGACGGTTTTGGGCCACTGGGCGGGATTCATGCAGGGCTTAAACACGCTGCAAGCGCTTTTAATTATGTCATTGCCTGTGATATGCCTTATATAAATACGGATTATATTCTATATATGAAAAATCTGCTTGAAACCTGCGAAGGGAACGTGGAAGCAGTAATCACCAGATATGGAGAGTGGATTGAGCCATTTAACAGCTTTTATGGAAAGTCCCTCATTCATAAGATTGAAGAGAAGGTAATTTGCGATGATAAGAGGATCTTTGCACTGCTAAAAGAGGTTGAGGTATTATATATTGAGGAGAAAACAGCCCGAAAATATAGTCCGAACTGGGAGATGTTTATGAATCTCAATAAGCAGGAAGACTATCAGCAGTTTTTGAAGGTGAACGGCCATGGATATGATAAATAAGATGAAAATAAGACGGCTTCATGAAGGTTATCTAGATATTGTCGACGACGACATTGCAGTAGAGTACCCTTTTACGATTTTTTTGAACGGCGAGGAATTTGTAACGCTCTTGTGTTCGCCCCAGGCATTAGACTATTTAACGGTTGGATTTTTGCTGTCTGAAGGGTTGATTCGTCAAAAGGATGACATCGTTTCATTGACATTGCATGAAGACAAGGGAAGAATGGAAGTTGTCATAAAAAATGATGATGGCTTGGCTAGAAAGCTTTTAGGAACAAGAACGGTGACAACAGGGTGTGGAAAAGGAACGGCCTTCTACAATGTGCTTGATTCTTTCCAAAGCAGAAAAATTACCGCAGATGCGGAATTCCAGGTATTCGATTTAATCAAGAGACTGAAGGAATTCAACCGCAAATCCCAGGTTTTCTTAAAAACAGGAGGGGTCCATAGTGCAGGTCTGAGTGATGGGAAAGAACTGGTAATTTTCCATGAAGATGTGGGTCGGCATAATGCCATTGATAAAGTAATCGGAGAAGCGGAAATCAAAGGGATAAGTTTAGTAGATAAGATTGTCATCACCAGCGGCCGCATCTCCTCCGAAATGCTGATAAAAATCGGCAAAAGAGGAATTCCCGTTATTCTCTCCCGGTCGGCACCTACAGATTTGGCTGTGAAGATTGCCAAGGAAATAGGTGTTACGATTATTGGATTTGCAAGGGGTGAACGAATGAATATATATACAGAATCCAGGCGGATTCAAATTTAATTTTAAAAAATGAATGACATTTTGAATATTCTGATGATATAATTTATAAGAAGAAAATTAAATAAACGATTTCCGAACTGCTTTTTCTAAAGCTTTCGAGCCATGAAAAAGCAGTCTATGGGTATAGAAAGAAATTTTTATGCCTCCCGTGCTTGGAAAGGAAAAGTATGTTTCTTTAATAAAAACAATCCTTTCCGGATTGTTTTTTTATGTAAATCGACTTGATTGATTTGCATAATCTCCGATTTCATGGACCTACGGTAGCCGGCACTATGGTCTATGGAACGATGGGTTTAGGGAGAAATGCCTAAGCCTCCCACAATTGGAAAGGGGACAAGCCTCTTTCAAACAAAAGTAAGAGGAGGAATGACAATTGAAAATGACAATGAAAAAAATGGCAGTTTTAAGTTTGTGTTTGCTGCTTATACTGAGTGTTATGGCAGGCTGTGCGAAACCGGAACCTCAAACACCGGAAACACCAGTGACTGAGGAGCCAAAGGTTGAAAACAGCAGTATTATCATGGCTACTACAACCAGTACGGAAAACAGCGGTTTATTAGATTATTTGCTGCCAGTGTTCCAAGAGGACACAGGAATTGAGGCAAAGGTAGTTGCGGTTGGTACAGGACAAGCTTTAAAAATGGGGGAAGACGGGGAAGCAGATGTCCTTCTTGTCCATGCAAAATCTTCTGAGGAGGAATTTGTAAAAGCAGGCCATGGCTTAGAAAGATTTGATGTCATGTACAATGATTTTGTGCTGATTGGACCGAAGGAAGATACATTAAACTTAAAAGAGACGGCAGCTGCAGATATTGCAAAGGCCTTAACGTTGATCAGTGAAAAACAAGGAAAATTTGTTTCACGGGGAGATGATTCCGGTACCCATAAAGCTGAACTGAAGCTGTGGAAAGCCGCTGGAATCGAACCAACGGGAGAATGGTATGTTTCCGCCGGTAAAGGCATGGGAGATACGATTCAAATGGCCAACGAAATGTTGGGTTATACCCTTTCCGATAGGGCTACTTATTTATCCATGAAAGATAAGCTAGACTTGGAGATCGTTGTTGAAGGAGACACGAAGCTATTTAATCAATATGGTGTGATTGCTGTCAATCCTAACAAGAACGACAAGATTAATCATGAAGGCGCACAAAAGTTTGTTGAATGGATTCTTTCTGAAAAAGGGCAAAAACTAATTGGTGAATTTGGCAAGGCAGAATTCGGAGAACCCCTGTTTATTCCAAACGCCAAGTAACGAGGAGGACTGAAAGTGAGAGAACTATGGGAAGGATGTAAGGATGCTGTAAATTTATTGATTTCTTTGGATCGAGAAGTATACAGAATCATTCTCCTTTCTCTGTATGTTTCTCTCACTTCTACTTTTTTCTCAGCGATTTTGGGTGCTCCCCTTGGTATTCTGTTAGGGGTTAAAGATTTTCCGATAAAAAGACATCTGGTACGATTTTTGTACACACTAATGAGTCTGCCTCCTGTCATAGCAGGTTTGGTGGTTTTTCTCATGATATCCAGAAAGGGCCCCTTGGGCTTTATGAGATTAAGCTATACATCTACTGCAATGATTATTGCACAGACATGTTTGGTTACGCCCATTATTATCGGACTCGTATATAATGGGACAAAGGAAAAGGGTAAAGTAGTACAAACCCTTGGAAAGACCTTGGGTGCCAGTCGGTTCCAGAGATTGATTCTGCTGATGAAGGAGCTTCGTGTACATCTCCTTACAGCGGTGGTATCAGGATATGGAAGGGCTGTTTCAGAGGTCGGTGCAGTGATGATTGTAGGAGGAAATATCAAGGGACATACTAGGGTTATGACGACGACTATTGCGATGCTTCAAAGTATGGGTGATTATAACATGGCCATTGCCATCGGCTTGGTATTATTATTACTGTCTTTTGTGGTGAACGCAATACTATATTACTATCAACAGGGTGAGCAGGAATGAAAATTAGGATTGACCATTTAAAGAAAACATATGGCAGCAAGAATGTAGTGAATATTCAAGGTCTGGAGATTGAAAAAGGGATTCTATTAGGAATTATAGGGCCCAACGGTGCAGGAAAAAGCACCTTGATTCAATTGCTGGGGGGCCTGGAGGAACCCACTTGTGGTGAGATTTATTACGACGGTGAAAAAATAAATGAAAAGAAAGTGAAAGACATAACCGTCGTGTTTCAGAAACCCTATCTACTAAGAACGACCGTATTCAAAAATATTGCTTATCCTTTGATTATTCGAGGCTATGAGAAAGATATTATTGAAAAGATGGTTAGTCGTATGCTGGAAGAGATGGAGCTTGTGGAGCTTAAAGATAGAAAGGCATGGACCCTGTCAGGAGGAGAAGCCCAGAAGATCGCTTTGGCCAGGGCCCTTATCTATAAGCCATCCCTTCTTTTGCTGGACGAGCCCACTGCCAACATTGATCCTTCTTCCATGAATCTTATGGAAAGGATGATTAGAAAAGGAAATGAAGAGGATGGTATGACGGTTATTATGGTAACCCATCATATTCCACAAGCGAAAAGGCTGTGTAGTGATTTATTGTTTATGAACAATGGGTTTGTGATCGAACAGGGAAAAACAAGGGATATGATTTATCATCCGGAGAATCCGTTAACCAGGTGTTTTATCAACGAAGAAGTTCTAATAGGATATGGGGAGGATACGAAATGAAGCTGTTTCAGGTAGATTCTGTAGATGAAGTAAAGAAAAAAATAGATCAGTATTTTCATGATATAGCGTTGGAATGCGAGACGGTCCATATTACGGAAGCCTTAGGGAGCGTTCTCTATGAACCTATCTATGCACCTATCTGTTTACCGGAATTCGACAGATCCACCGTTGACGGATATGCACTGCAGACGAAGGATACCTTTGGCGCCAGTGAAAGTCTCCCCACCTTTTTGAATATCATTGGAAAAGTTGAGATGGGGAAGGAAGCACGCTATCAGGTAAGAAGCGGCGAAGCCGTCTATGTACCCACTGGTGGTATGATGCCCCAAGGGGCAGATGGGGTCGTTATGATTGAGTATGTGGAAAATCTTGATCAGAGCACCATTGCCGTTTATCGGTCGGTTTCGCCGGGGGACGGGATGATACGAAGAAGTGAAGATATAAAGACAGAGCAGTTGATGCTGAACAAAGGTAGAATACTTAAGCCGCAAGATATCGGAGGGTTAGCGGCTGTTGGCATAACGGAAATAAAGGTGTTCAAAAAGCCCAGGGTTTCCATACTATCCACCGGAGATGAGATCGTGGATCCCACTGCTTTGGTAAAGCCCGGTCAGATCAGGGATATTAATACTTACGCCCTTGCCGCCATGGTAAAGGAAATGGGTGGAGAAGTGATCTTTACCAAGGTTATTCATGACGACTATGAAATGATCCGCAGCCATGTAGCAGAGGCTGTTGAGAATAGTGATATCGTCATCATATCCGGTGGCAGTTCGGTAGGTACAAAAGATGTTACGGCAAAAGTCATCGATTCCATGGGTGATCCCGGCGTATTTGTACATGGTGTTGCCATAAAACCTGGTAAGCCGACAATTATTGGAAAGGCCAAGGGAGCGGCTGTCTTTGGACTTCCTGGTCATCCTGTTTCAGCCATGGTCGTCTTCCGTATATTTGGTGGCTATCTGATGAATAAGCTTTTATCTCTGTATGACAAACAGCAGTTTGATATTGATGCAGTCAGCGAAGTAAACATTCCTTCGTCACCAGGAAAGGAAACCTATCAAATGGTAACCATAGAAGAACGAGATGGGATGTATGTGGCTATCCCCATTCACGGAAAATCCGGTGCCATATCGCTTATGATGAAATCCCATGGTTATATACGTATTGCTGGAGGAAAAGAAGGCATTCAAAAAGGAGAAAGAGTAAAAGTTGTTATCCTTTAGATCAGGAGGTTTAAAACTGCTATGATAAAAAAAGAAAGAAACATTTATTTATCAAATATCGATGTAGAAGAGGCCCAATCGATTTTCTGGAGTAGATTGGAGCAGCATTTTAAAACATTGACGATGGAAAAGATCCCAGTGATATATGCTCAAGGGAGAATCACGGCCTATCCTGTTTTTGCAAGGTTGTCATCTCCGAATCATAATGCATCCGCTATGGATGGTATTGCAGTGAAAGCTTCTGATACCTTTAGTGCCTCAGAAGGAAATCCTCTACGGTTAACAAAGGGTAAGGACTTTATCTATATTGACACGGGAGATCCTATTTTAGAACCTTTTAATGCGGTTATTATGATTGAGGATGTTGTAGAGATAGATGAAGAAACCGTTGAAATTCTCAAAGCAGCTTCTCCATGGCAGGATATACGGCCAATAGGAGAGGATATTGTGGCACGGGAGATGATCGTTCCTTCACATCATGAAATTAGACCTGTGGATATAGGGGCCCTTTTGAGCGGCGGAATTACAGAAATTGAAGTCCTGAAGAAGCCTAGAGTGGGGATTATCCCTACCGGAACAGAAATCATCGAACCTGGAGAACCAATAGAAATAGGAAATATTATTGAATCTAATTCCAGGGTATTCGAAGGATTGGTAAAAAACTACGGAGGAGAACCTTGTAGGTATAGCCCCGTAAAAGATGATTATGAACTTTTAAAAAGTGCCATTATTTCCGGAATGGAAGAAAATGACATGCTGATCATTAATGCAGGATCTTCAGCCGGGTCAGAGGATTTTACAGTTAAATTGATCAACGAACTGGGGGAAGCATTGGTTCATGGGATCGCTACCCGGCCCGGAAAACCCACAATTCTTGGAATTATTAAGGATAAGCCGGTTATAGGTATACCCGGATATCCGGTATCGGCATATTTTGTATTTGAGACCTTTGCAGCACCATTGATCAAAAAGTATTTAGGGCAGCCCTTTTTTGAGAAACCGAAAACAACGGCAATCTTGTCAAAACGAATCGTTTCTTCGTTAAAACACAGGGAATATGTTCGAATGAAGCTTGGAAGTGTAGGCGAAAAATTGGTTGCTACACCGTTAAATCGAGGGGCAGGTGCAACTATGTCTTTAGTACGGGCCGATGGTGTACTGATTATTCCTCAAAACAGTGAAGGAATTGAAGCGGGCGAATCTATTGAGGTAGAACTGTTAAAAGATCTGAGAGACATTCATCGCACAATCGTCTCCATTGGAAGTCATGACCTGTTAATGGACATGATCGGGAATCAAATCCATCGACTTGATTCCAGCTTTAGCCTCTCTTCTTCTCATGTGGGCAGCTTAGGAGGCATCATGGCTGTAAGAAGAGAAGAAGCCCATATGGCGCCGATACATTTGCTGGATGAAGACACAGGTGTTTATAATGTTTCCTTTATCAAAAGATATTTGAATGGTTTGGATATGGTACTGGTGAAGGGTGTTAAGCGGGTGCAGGGACTGATCGTCCAAAAAGGGAATCCGAAAAATATTCAAAGCATTGAGGATCTCCTAAGAAATGATGTTCAATTTGTCAATAGGCAGAGAGGGGCAGGGACGAGAATCCTAACGGATTTTGAATTGAAAAAACGAAATATAGATGTTTCACAGGTGCTTGGATATGATCGGGAAATGACCACACATATGGCTGTAGCTGCCGCTGTTTCGTCAGGCTCTGCTGATGTAGGTATAGGGGTGTATTCAGCAGCACAAGCCCTTGAATTGGATTTTATCCCAATCGGAGATGAAGATTATGATTTCGTCATTCCAATGAAATATTTGGAAGAGGAAAAAGTGCAGCTGTTTTTAAATGTACTTCGATCAGAAGAATTAAAGCAGCAACTGGAAAAAATGGGTGGATATAGATTTGAAAATATGGGCGAAATCGTTTATATTAGATAGTCTAGACATAATGCGTCAAACTACAGCTTTCCGCTGCGGAAGGAGTGGGGATAATGGAAGATCAAGTGGGAAGAAGAATAAACTATTTACGGGTGTCGGTGACAGACCTATGCAATCTTCGATGTAGATACTGCATGCCTGAAGAGGGGATTGAAAAGAAACGACATGGTGAGATACTTTCGTTAGAGGAAATCTTCGAGATTATAAAAGCTTCTGTAACCCTGGGGGTCAACAAAGTAAGGATCACAGGGGGAGAACCCCTCGTCAGAAAAGATATTGTATCGTTGATTGAAAATATTGGGAAGCTTGAAGAAATCAAAGACATAGCCTTAACAACCAACGGCGTTCTACTGAAGCAGTTTGCACAGGACCTGAAAAATGCAGGACTGATGCGCGTCAATATTAGTCTGGATACGTTAAAGGAAGATAAATATAAAGAAATTACCAGAGGGGGCAGATTAGAACAAGTCTTAGATGGAATAGAAGAAGCTAAAAAGGCAGGCCTGTATCCGATAAAAATCAATACCGTATTAATTGGCGGATTTAATGATGATGAAATTGAGCGCTTTGCGCAATTGACAGTAGATGAAGAAATACATGTACGATTTATTGAATTGATGCCTTTAGGTCAGGCAAGTTCTTGGGCAAAATCCAACTTTCTATCAAATGCCTTTATCAAGGAGCAATTGCCTGATTTAATTCCTGTGCATGAAGGAGACAAGTCTAGTCCTGCCAGATACTATAAGCTGCCTGGGGCAAAGGGTAAAATAGGATTGATCAATCCTATCAGCAGCCATTTCTGTAAATATTGTAATAGAATTCGGCTGACTGCAGACGGCAGGCTAAAGCCATGTCTTCATTCAAATCAAGAAATAGATTTAAAAGAAGTCGTAAGAGAAAGAAAGGACGATCTGAGAGAAATGCTTACGAAGGCAATTCTCCAAAAACCACAGCAGCACACACTAAATCAGCTGGATAACGAACCGGTTGAAAGAGATATGTTCCGTATTGGAGGGTAGTAGCTATGCTTACGCATTTAGATGAAAAAGGCAGACCAAGAATGGTTGATGTCGGAGAAAAAGAGGATACCAAAAGAGTGGCTGTAGCAAGGGGATCCATAAGAATGAACAGAGAGACCCTGGAATTGATTACGGAAGGAAAGATGCCCAAAGGAAATGTTCTTTCAGTCGCACAGGTGGCTGGTATTATGGGTGGGAAGAAAACCAGTGAGATCATTCCCATGTGCCATAATATCTTGATAACAGGCATTGATATGGATTTTCAGATAGACCAGGAAAATAGCGCCATCCATATAGAAGCCAAGGCGAAAACTGTAGGAAAAACAGGGATAGAGATGGAGGCATTGAGTGCTGTTTCTATTGCTGCCCTAACAATTTACGATATGTGTAAAGCGGTAGATAAAAGTATGGTTATATCCGATATCCGATTGGTTCAAAAATCCGGTGGCAAATCCGGTGAATATATAAGGGAAGGGGAATAAGCATGAAAGGTAAGGTTATTGCTATTAATATCAGCGAGAAAAAGGGCGTACCCAAAAGAACAATAGAAGAAGGTACTTTCCAGGTGGATCATGGATTGGTAGGAGACGCCCATGCAGGAAATTGGCATAGACAAGTAAGTCTTTTAGGTAATGAAAGTATTGAAAAGATGAAAGCCATCGGAATAGAAGGACTGTGCACCGGGAAATTTGCAGAAAATATTACCACAGAGGGACTTGAACTTTGGAAGCTGCCTATTGGAACGAAGTTAAAGATCGGTGATACTATCCAAGAGGTTACGCAGATCGGTAAAGAATGTCATACCAAATGTGCCATCTTCCATCAGGTTGGTAACTGTGTCATGCCTACGGAGGGGATATTTACAAAAGTATTGAAAAATGGCACGGTAAAGACAGGAGATGACATTGAAATTTTAGAAGATCCTAACGAGTAAAAGTTAGACGTAGGGACGACCATTGGTCGTTCGACTATAAAAGTCATCAACAAAGGCAAGACTTGGGAACTGGTCCGCTGTCCGGTGTGCTTTTTACCGGACTGGGGTCCTGTCCCCATGTGTTGCCTGCGACTTTGTCCACCCGCTTTCCTCTATGTAAAACGATTGACAAATAAATTCTACATTTGTACAATCTCAGCAGCCAACTGTCTTTTCACATATTCATTGTATAATCGGCGAAACTATTCGACGCTTTGGTGACGGTAACAGATTATAATAGTAGAGATTTCATAGAAAGGTTTATTCGAAAATAGTGAAAGGACTGGTTTGATGAGCACGAACAATTTTTTAACACCTGCTGAAATTGCAGCTTCAACCGTAGAAACTGGAATGAAAAAGGTAAAATTGTCTACAGGGCAGATGATTTTGCTAGGTATGCTGGCGGGTGCATTCATTGCCTTCGCTTCAGAGGGGTCAAATATGGCTGCCTTCAATTTATTTGCCAAAGCAGAGACCTATGGCTTGGGCAAAGCATTGGCTGGATCTATATTTGGTACAGGACTTATGCTGGTATTATTGGCAGGAGGAGAGCTTTTTACCGGAAATACGTTAATTGCAGTAGGGGTTCTTCAGGGTAAAATAAAAATTGGTGAAATGTTAAGAAACTGGTTTTTTGTGTATATAGGTAACTTTATAGGGTCAGTGCTTATTGCCTATATGATGGTTCAATCAGGATTATTCAACAGCGGTGCAAACGGCTTGGGCGGAATTACCATCAAAATTGCTTCCTATAAAGTTGGACTATCCTTCATGTCAGCTTTTTATCTTGGTATTATGTGTAACTGGTTAGTCTGCTTGGCTGTATGGATGGCTTATGGTGCTAAAGATATGATTGGAAAGATATTTGCAATATTTTTTCCAATATGGCTGTTTATCACATCAGGTTTTGAGCACAGTGTTGCCAATATGTACTATATACCGGCAGGAATCATGGCAAAGGCGAACCCTGTCTGGGCAGAAGCTTCCCATCTGACGGCAGAACAATTATCTAAGCTTAATTGGGGAACTTTTATTGTTAATAATCTAATTCCAGTAACGTTGGGGAATATTGTCGGTGGTGTTTTGTTTGTCGGAGGTATTTATTGGTATGTGTATTTGAAAAACAAGAAGGGTGCAGCAGTTATTAAAAAAGCTTCAGCATAATTAAATCTAGTAAAACGAATTTAAGTGAGCTAAGATCATTGATTTTGGCTCATTTCTTTTTCTCTTTTCCATCTTGTTTTAAAAATATCAAAATCAGACGATTCTCCGTTTGTTAGATAACAAACTTGCCATAAAAGATAAAAAATAGAATGGAAAGTTTAGAAATGATTAGAAAAATCTTGTACAATTTGGAGAGATAATCACGGTTAAAAACTTGGAATTTTCAGAAATCCAGCGACGATTTCCTTTAATTAGCAGTTGTTAAAAATAATGTCACTTTTTCTGAAAAAATCGTGAAAAAAACATAGAAAGATTGACAAAAAATCTACACACATAGAAAATTAAATGTTATAATAATGGTGGCTAAAGCATAGAAAACAAAACTCAAAATAAAATTTCAAAAAGAAATGGTTTGGACAATCGAGACCATTAGAAAAGGGGAGGTAACATGGCTAAAAACATTTTCACTCAAGAGAACTTCGCAAAATTAGATGAAGTAATTGCGAAGCACAAAGGTCAAAAAGGGGCTTTAATGCCAATACTGCATGAAGCTCAAAAGATTTTTGGATGTCTTCCTATCGAGATCCAAAAGAAAGTTTCAGAAGCATTAAATATGCCACTGGCTGAAATCTATGGGGTTGTGACATTCTATTCACAATTTACATTGGAGCCAAAGGGAGACTTTGTTATTGGCGTATGTTTAGGAACTGCTTGCTATGTAAAAGGAGCACAAAAAATTATTGACAGAGTAAAAGAATTAGCAAAGGTTGAAGTTGGTGGTACATCTGCAGATGGCAAATTCTCATTGGAAGCAACAAGATGTATCGGAGCATGTGGTTTAGCGCCAGTCTTAACTGTAAATGAAGATGTATACGGAAGACTTGTTGAAGGAGATGTACCTGGAATCTTAGAGAAATACTAGAAATATATAGAATTTTGTATACTGTATGGAGTCAATCGGTAAGTAATTATAGGGTAAAGAGTTTTGAAATCCACTTAAATCAGGAGGGATTTGTGAATGAAAACGTTAGAGGAATTAGCAAAAATTCGTGAGCAAGCGATAAAAAAAGTTGACATAAGAAGTGACAGAGAAGGTACGCGTATTGTAGTTGGTATGGCAACTTGCGGTATATCAGCAGGAGCTAGACCGGTTTTAATGTCTTTAGTTGATGAAGTAAAAACAAGAAATCTGCAAGACGTTGTTGTAAGCCAAACAGGATGTATTGGTGTCTGTAGATTGGAGCCAATTATCGAGGTTTACAAACCAGGCGAGGAAAAGGTTACTTATGTTGAAATGACAGCAGAAAAGGCTAAAAGAGTCATCGCTGAGCATATCGTAAACGGCAAAGTTGTACAAGAGTATACCATTGGCGCTGCGAAGTAATCAATGACAATTACTGTGAGGAGGTAAGAAAATGGAATTATATAGATCACACGTCTTAATCTGTGGTGGTACCGGATGTACTTCTTCAGGTTCAAAGAGCATAGAGGAAGCCTTCAATGAAGAACTTGCAAAACACGATTTGACAAAGGAAGTAAAACTGGTAAGAACAGGATGTTTCGGTCTTTGTGAAGCAGGTCCAATCGTTATCGTATATCCTGAAGGAGCTTTCTACAGCCACATTAAAGTTGAAGATGTAGCAAGAATCACAGAAGAGCATCTTTTAAAAGGAAGAATCGTAACAGACTTATTATTCAAAGAAGCTGTTGTAGAAGATCAAGTACGTTCTATTAACGAAGTTGATTTCTACAAAAAGCAAATGAGAGTTGCTTTAAGAAACTGTGGTGTTATTGACCCAGAAAATATTGAAGAATACATTGCATTTGATGGTTATAAAGCTCTTGGAAAAGTATTAACTGAAATGACACAAGAGGAAGTAATCGATACCATCAAAAAGTCAGGATTAAGAGGCCGTGGAGGCGGTGGATTCTCAACAGGTATGAAATGGGATTTCACATTCAAAGCGCAAGGGGAACAAAAATATGTTGCATGTAATGCCGATGAAGGGGATCCAGGTGCATTCATGGACAGATCCGTACTTGAAGGAGATCCTCATGCACTTGTTGAAGCAATGGCGATTGCAGGTTATGCAGTAGGCGCTGACCAAGGATATGTTTATGTTAGAGCTGAGTATCCTATCGCTGTACACAGACTACAAATTGCAATCGATCAAGCAAGAGAATATGGACTACTTGGAAAAAATATTTTCGGAACAGGTTTTAATTTCGATTTAGAAATCAGATTAGGTGCAGGAGCTTTCGTATGTGGTGAGGAAACTGCCTTATTGAACTCCATTGAAGGTAAGCGAGGTATGCCAAGACCAAGACCTCCATTCCCTGCTATTAAAGGATTATGGCAAAAACCGACATTGTTAAATAACGTTGAGACTTATGCCAATGTACCACAAATCATCTTAAACGGTGCAGAGTGGTTTGCAAGCATCGGTACTGAAAAATCAAAAGGAACAAAAGTATTTGCCCTTGGCGGTAAAATCAATAATACAGGTCTATTAGAAATTCCAATGGGTACAACCCTAAGAGAAGTTATTTTCGAAATTGGTGGCGGCATACCAAATGGCAAGGCATTTAAAGCTGTTCAAACAGGTGGTCCATCCGGCGGATGTATTACAGCTGATCATTTAGATACACCAATCGATTATGATAACCTTATTGCATTAGGCTCCATGATGGGATCCGGTGGTATGATCGTAATGGACGAAGACAACTGTATGGTTGACATCGCAAGATTCTTCTTAGATTTTACAGTTGATGAATCCTGCGGTAAGTGTCCGCCATGTAGAATCGGTACAAAGAGAATGCTTGAGATATTAGATAAAATTACAGAGGGTAAAGGCGTACCGGAAGATATTGATAAGCTTGAAAGATTAGCTGAAAGCATCAAAGCTTCATCTTTATGCGGTCTTGGACAAACAGCACCTAACCCTGTATTATCTACACTAAAATACTTCAGACATGAATACGAAGCGCACGTACATGATAAGACATGTCCTGCAGGCGTATGTCAAGGCTTGTTGAAATATACAATCACACCGGAATTATGTAAGAAGTGCGGTATTTGTGCAAACAAATGTCCTGTTAACTGTATCAGCGGTGTTAAAGGAAAAGAAGTATACAGTATCAATCAAGCTGAATGTATCAAGTGCGGTGCTTGTATGACTGCATGTCCGTTTAAAGCGATCGAGAAGAAGTAATGGATCGGACTTCCATTTTATTAGAAAAGGAGCGTGTCGAAGTGGAAAAAGTAACTTTAACCATTGATAATATAAAAGTCGAAGTGCCTAAAGACTATACAATCCTACAAGCAGCTAAAGTTGCAGGTATCAATATTCCGTCACTTTGCTATTTGAAAGATATAAATGAAGTTGGAGCATGTAGAGTCTGTGTTGTAGAGGTACAAGGTGCCAGAGCATTACAAGCATCCTGCGTACATCCTGTAGCAGAAGGTATGGTTGTTAAAACAAATACGAAAAAAGTAAGAGACGCTAGAAAAGCAACGGTTGAACTAATCTTATCCAACCACAACAGAGAATGTCTTACTTGCTTCAGAAACGGTAACTGTGAGCTTCAAACAGTATCTGAGGAATTAATGATTGGCGAAATACCATTCCAAGGAGAAAAAACAGTAAAAGATGCAGCAGCAGTTGATGCAAAATCTCATTCTATCGTAAGAGATCCAAGCAAATGTATTCTTTGCGGAAGATGTGTCAATGTATGTAAGGATGTACAAACAATTGGTATTTTAGAGTTTACGGATAGAGGATTTAAGACTCAGGTAGGTCCTGCATTTGATGTAAGCATGGCTGATTCTCCATGTATCTACTGTGGACAGTGTATCGTTGCATGTCCGGTAGCTGCACTAAGAGAAAAGAGCGATATTGAGAGAGTATGGGATGCTATTGAAGATCCAGATGTGCATGTAGTTGTGCAAACTGCTCCTGCAGTAAGAGCCGGACTTGGTGAAGAATTCGGCTTGCCAATCGGAACAAGAGTAACGGGTAAGATGGTAGCATCATTAAAGAGACTTGGATTCGATAAAGTATATGATACTGATTTTGCTGCTGATTTAACAATCATGGAAGAGGGACATGAATTATTAGGCAGAATCCAAAATGGTGGAAAACTACCAATGATTACATCCTGCTCACCAGGTTGGATCAGATTCTGTGAATTCAATTACCCAGAATTCCTTGACAACTTATCATCATGTAAGTCACCACATCAAATGATGGGTGCTATTATCAAATCCTACTATGCTGAAAAGCATAATGTTGATCCTAAGAAGATATTTGTTGTTTCTATCATGCCATGTACTTCTAAGAAAACAGAGTCTGCAAGACCTGAAATGAAAGGTACTGGCTTAAGAGATGTCGATGCAGTTCTTACAACAAGAGAATTGGCAAAGATGATCAAACAAGCCAGAATTGACTTTGTAAAACTTGCTGATGAGTCCTTTGATCAAGACTTGTTAGGAGACTATACAGGAGCTGGCGTTATCTTCGGAGCAACAGGCGGTGTTATGGAAGCTGCTTTAAGAACAGTAGCAGACGTTCTTGAAGGTAAAGACCTTGAAAATATTGAATACAACGCTGTTAGAGGTGTGGAAGGCATTAAAGAAGCAGCCTTAACACTAGGCGGCATTGAAGTGAAAATTGCGGTTGCCCATGGTACCAAGATGGCTAGAAAGCTTCTTGACATGGTAAAAGCAGGTGAAAAAGAATACCACTTCATCGAAATCATGGGATGCAGCGGCGGTTGTGTAACTGGTGGCGGACAGCCTCAAGTTGATGCACAGACCTTGATGGAAGTAGATTTAAGAGTAGAAAGAGCGAAAGCATTATACGAAGAAGATATGGTATTAGGCATCAGAAAATCCCATCAAAATCCACAAATTATCAAGTTATATGAAGATTTCTTAGGAAAACCAAATAGCCATAAAGCCCATGAATTACTTCATACACACTACACAGCAAGAGAAAAATTCCCTGTTGATAAGAAGGAAGATGCTTGCGGATGTTGTTGTGATGAAGCTGCAGTAAGTAAAGAACACTAAAATAAATGATATAAAGAAATTAAACCTCTGTTAATCAGAGGTTTAATTTTTCTTTTAATTATGTTTTACATATATAGGACTGGGTATTAACGAAAATATAAACAATCGTTAAATAAATAACATTGAAAAGAATAAGAAAATCAGGTACAATAATGATAGGATCTGACTGATGGATTGTATTCATCAGAAGGACAATAAAACAATCTAATTGCAAGGATTCGTCTGAGCAAAAGGTAAGAGGGTGAGAATATGAAGAAATAAGAGATCAAACTTTCCTTTACCTTTAGGAAAGTTTTTTGTTTTTGTAAGTAGAGATAGAAAGGGGTATAGAAGCGTGGAGAAACGCATTGGTGCCGTAGCTATTATTGTTGAAAACAAGGACAATGTTGAGGCGGTCAACAGACTGCTCAGCCAATATGGGGACATTATCGTAGGAAGAATGGGTATACCCTATAAAGAAAAACATCTCAGTGTGATTTCCATTATCGTAGATGGTACCACCGATGATATCGGTGCTTTAACGGGAAAACTAGGTAGATTGCAAGGTGTAACGGTAAAAAGTGCATTAACACAAAAATAAGGGATAGCTGACAATGGGGAGGATATAAGGATGAATACCTATGAAATAATCAATGAGGAAAGAATACATCAATTGCTGGAAGATGGAAATAAAGTCTCTAAGGAAGAAATATTGGAGATCATCGAAAAAGCTAAGGATTGTCATGGCTTGACATTAGAAGAGGCAGCGGCTTTGCTTCAGATAGAAGAGGATAAAGTATTAGAAGCTTTGTTTGATGCGGCAAGAGGTATTAAAGAAGAAATCTACGGAAATAGAATTGTCGTATTTGCACCTCTATATACCAGTAATGAATGCACAAATAATTGCTTATATTGTGGATTCCGAGCAGCAAATAGAGAACTACACAGAAGAACATTGTCTGCTGATGAGATTGTTCATGAGGCTCAGGCCATTGAAAATCAAGGTCATAAAAGAATATTGATGGTATGTGGTGAAGACCCTAAAAAAACGCATATAGATCACATTACCGATGCGGTAAAGGCGGTTTATGAGAATGTAGATATTCGTAGAATTAACGTAAATGCAGCCCCCATGCCTGTTGAAGACTTCAAAAAGTTAAAGGCTGCAGGAATTGGAACTTTCCAGATATTCCAGGAAACATATCATAGAGAAACATATAAGAAAATGCATCCTACTGGATTTAAAGCAGATTATGACTATCGCTTAACCGCTATTGAACGTGCATTTGAAGCGGGAATTGATGATTTTGGCATTGGTGTATTGCTAGGACTCTATGATTATAAATTTGATGTATTGGCTACGCTGATGCATTCTCAATATATGGATGACAAGTATCATGTAGGACCACATACAATTTCCATCCCAAGATTGAGACCGGCATTAGGGTCAGCGTTGGAAGAAACACCTTACCCCGTGTCTGATATAGACATTAAGAAGATCGTAGCGGTATATCGTTTGACAGTGCCCTATACAGGAATTATCTTATCCACACGAGAAAGAGCTGAATTGAGGGATGAATTGTTAAACCTAGGTGTTTCTCAAATATCAGCAGGTTCAAGAACCAATCCTGGTGGATATGAAGAAGATGACAGAGAAGCTACTCAGTTTGAAACCAGTGATGAACGTACATTGGATCAGATGCTTCAGGTAATTTGTGAGCAAGGACATCTTCCAAGCTTTTGTACAGCCTGTTACCGTGCGAATAGGACAGGGGAAGCTTTTATGGAATTGGCCAAGGATGCACATATTCATGAATTCTGCCAGCCAAATGCGATTTTGACCTTTAAAGAAAATCTAATGCATTATGCGTCATCGGAAACCAGAGAAAAGGGTGAACAGATGATTGAAATAGAGTTGGAAAAAATCGAAGACGAAAAAATAAAGAAAATAACAGTTGAAAGATTAAAAAGAATCGAAGCAGGAGAAAGAGACCTGTATTTCTAGATCTATGGACTGACGTCTCTATGTTATAATGTATTTTCTTTTGTAGGGAACGACGCCCTCGTCGTTCCGAAAAAATCATATACTACTTTAATGGCTTAAACAGCACAAGTGGAGGAATTCGATGAACAATCAGGATATCAAAAACTATTTAATTATGGCTGCCTCGACCAATCATATGCTGCGAGGGGATAAGATACTTAAGGATGCAGAAATGGAAACGGAGCTGGTACCGGCACCGGCGGAGTATGGTTCCGTGTGTGCTATTGCCATCAAGGTAAAGGCTGCTTACTTAGAGAAAGCGAAAGCTTTATTGAAAGAGCATCAAATATCGCTTCAGGGAATATACCCTGATATCCCTAAGAAGCTTTCAGGACTTGTATCCAAATTGACACAAAATGTTCTTTCGGAGCCGTTTCTTGAGGTGATGAAAAAAATTGAGGACGGGCTGGATCTCTCCTTCGAAGATATTGTCCTGCTTCTTAAAACAGAACGAACGGCGGAAATAGATGCACTGCTTTCCACAGCTGACAGGATGAGAAAAGAAATTATCGGCGATATTGTTGATATCCGCGGTGCCATCGAATTTTCTAATATATGTAGAAAAGACTGCAAATATTGTGGTGTCCGCAAAAGTCTGGACAGCTTAGAACGATACCGGATGTCTGAAGATGAGATTATGGAAGTCGTTCACCAGCTCCACCAGATGGGATTACAAACAGTCATCCTCCAGTCAGGAGAAGATCTTTGGTGGACGCCGGATAAAATTGTATCCCTCATTCAGCGAATCAAAAAAGAGACAGGAATGAAGATAACGTTAAGTATCGGGGAGAGGCCGCAGGAGGAATATGCCTTATATAAAGAAGCCGGTGCAAATAACTACTTACTGAAAATAGAAACAACAAATCGTGATATCTTTTCTTTTATCCATCCGGATGATGATTATGATCATCGCGTGCAGTGTTCAAAATGGCTGAAAGAATTGGGATATTTGAATGGTTCTGGCGGCATCATTGGACTGCCGGGACAAAGAGCGGAAGATATTGCCCGAGATATTCTTTTCTTTAAAGAAATGGGGATTAATATGATTGGAATCGGTCCGTTTTTACCTGCAAAGGGAACGCCCTTTGAAAAATATCCTCCCGGCAGCGTAGAAATGACATTAAAAGCGGTGGCTGTTACCAGAATCGTATGTAAACGGGTGTTTATACCTGCAACGACAGCTCTGGCGTCCATTGATCCGGACGGGCAGTCAAAAGCTTTAAGAGCCGGTGCCAATACAATCATGCTGATTAACACACCGACAAAGTATCGATATAATTATCAAATCTATAGTCAAAAAAATATGGTGGATTTGGAAGCCGCTTATAAAGCTGTTGTTGATGCGGAGAGAAGATTTCCACCTTATCTAAAAATGGACATGGAGGTATATAAAGATGCAAGAAACACCGAGAAGTAATCGATTGCATATTGCCATATTTGGAAAAAGAAATGCTGGAAAATCCAGCTTGATTAATGCTCTGACCAATCAGGACATCGCTTTGGTTTCGGAAGTTGCGGGAACAACAACGGACCCGGTATATAAAACCATGGAGATTCTCCCCATCGGACCTGTGGTCATTATTGATACGGCAGGGATAGATGATGAAGGGGTCTTAGGAGAGTTAAGAATTAAAAAGACCTATAAGGTATTAAACAAGACAGAATTAGCCATCATCGTCGTTAGCAGTGAAGAAGGAATTAGTGACTTTGATGAAAATGTTATCCAGCGTATCCGTGAAAAAAAGATACCATTGGTAGGCGTTGTCAATAAAATTGATGTGGAGAATATCGATGAAGGAATTATAAAGGATTGGGAGAAGAAATTTAACTTTCCTTTTGTAAAAGTAAGTGCTTCCAACGGTGAAGGTATTGATGCATTGAAACATACAATTATCGAACAAGCGAACGTTGAAAAACAAGAAAAAGTGATTATCGGAGATTTGATCGAGGCCAATGATTTTGTTGTGCTGGTAACGCCTATTGATAAAGCAGCACCAAAGGGAAGAATGATCCTCCCTCAAATGCAAACGGTTAGGGATGTCATCGACCATGGAGCCATTGCAGTTGTCACTAGAGAAACAGAGCTGGCAGAGACACTGAAAAATCTAGGCAAGAAGGCAAAGCTGGTCGTAACAGATTCCCAAGCCTTCGTGAAGGTCAATGAACTAACACCATTGGACATTCCAATGACGTCGTTCTCTATTCTCTTTGCCAGATACAAAGGGGAATTGAGAGAGCTGGTTCTTGGTGCAAAGAAAATCAAGAATCTAAAACCAGGAGACAATGTTTTGATTTGCGAGGGCTGTACCCATCACCGTCAAGAGGGTGACATCGGAAAGGATAAAATTCCGAAATGGATTGAAAGCATGGCTGGAGGCAAGTTGAATTTTGAATGGACAGCAGGAACTTATTATCCGGAGCCTGATGAGATGAAGAAATTTGATTTGATTGTCCACTGCGGCGGATGTATGCTCAATCCAAAGGAAATGGAATTCCGTATCAACCAGGCCATAGAAAACGATACGGCTATTGTGAACTATGGGGTGTTAATTGGTTTCATCACGGGAGTATTAGAAAGGGCATTAGAGCCATTTCCAGAGGTTTTGGAGCTTTTTAGGGAAGAAGATGAACAAGGAATTGTATAATTATGTAAATACCTTTTGAGAGATCAAAAGGTATTTTTGTTTTTTTGCCGAAAATAATCAAAGAATATGATTTGTATTTACAGTATTTCATATGTGATCATAAAATGGAAAATTAGTCCGCGCTTCTTTGCGCGGTTTAAGAATAACGGAAAGAGAGTGATGACATGTCGGGCATAAAATATGTTCATACAAATCTAATTGCAAAGGATTGGAAGCGGTTATCGCAGTTTTATATTGATGTTTTTGCGTGTAAGCCTATATATCCTGAAAGAGATCTTTCTGGTGAATGGATTGACAAAATAACTAAAATCGATTGTGTAAAGATTAGAGGAATTCATCTTGCTTTACCGGGATACGAAAATGGACCAACACTTGAGATATTCGAGTATCAGCCAGAAAGCCTTAGAAACCATGCATATCAGATAAATCATCAAGGTTTTGGACATATTGCTTTTCATGTAGATTCAGTGGAGGATATATTGAACAAGTTAATTGAACATGGTGGAGAGCAATTGGGAGAACTCATAAAGAAAGACTATGAAGGTATCGGAATACTAACAGTCGTATATGCAAAAGATCCAGAAGGTAATTTTATAGAGATTCAGAATTGGAGTAAGTGAATAAATGAGTAAAACTATAATCATCCAAGAAATATATTGCTTGAGGAGTTGACATCCTTGCCAACTTCTGACTTCGCGGGGCGTGTGGCATCGCAGAACAAAGCACTCACATAAAGGTACGCGGAGTAGGGCAAGGAGCGGATTCATCTGCGTCCCACACTCCCTGAGCCTAAGTGTAGTAGTCACACATGTCATCGCCCAGAACTAACATATGAGCTATGTAAGTCCCAGACGACGGTTTAACGGCTCAGAGGCGTCGTAAGCGCGGAACGTTAGGCGAAAGGCAAATAGCTTTCGTATTATTTATGGGGAGGATAAACAATAATGGAAAACACAATTAAACTACCTGAACCACAAAAAGAACTTGATTTTCCTTTGATGAAAGCACTGGAAAAAAGACGAACCGCAAGAAAATGGAGCGATTTACCTATTTCGGAACAAGAACTATCAAATCTTCTATGGGCAGCTTGTGGGATCACAAAAAATAAAACTGGAAGAGTTAAAAGTAAAAGAACTGCTCCATCAGCATGTAATTCTCAAGAAATCAGAGTTTATACTGTAATGAAGCAAGGCGTATTTTTATATGATGAAGATTGTCATGAATTGAAAATGATCAATTCAAAGGATATAAGAGAAAATATTGGTACTCAAAAAATGATGAAGTCTGCGCCGATGGGTCTCGTATTTGTTGCTGATTTATCAAGAATGAAAGGCCCTTTATTGAAAAATCAAGAAGCGCAACGCTTTTGTGCATGGGTTGATACGGGGTATATTAGTCAAAATGTTTACCTGTACTGTACTGCCTCAAACTTAGGAACAGCTGTCTTATCCTTAGTTGATAGAGACAAATTGCATAAGTTAATGAATTTGAAAGAGCACGAAAAAATTGTATTAACACAAGTAGTTGGACACTTAATAGAGTAGAATTAAGATGTTGCCCTTCGCCTAACAATATGTTCCCGCAAAGACTCGAGTGGCGTATTTCACGGCGGGCGCGCCACATCCCCCAGCCTAACCGCGGCAGCGGCGGGCTCGCCAAAGCCCAAGCTAAGAGCTAGCAAGGGGCTTGGCCGTTGCCTTAAGGCTGGGAGACGTCGAGAACACGGAAATGTTAGGCGACAGATAATAGTATGTTTCTAAATGCTAATTTAATTGAACATTAATACTGTTTCATTTTGATGAGGGAGAGTGGAGCAATGAGTATAGAGGTCGTTCAGATTTCTATTAGTAATAAAGAAATCCATAAAAATTTGAAAGAGCCATATCAGGTGTTTGGTAAGTTAGAAATGAGATTTGCTGATGGTAGATGGAATTACCAGGAAACCATTTTTGAAAAACCATATACCAAGATTTACGATGAAAACTATATAAAGGTAGAAGAATATATAAGTAATGAAAATAAGACTATTTTCTATGCCTTAGATAATAGCTTGTGTGTTGGACAAATTGTTATTCGAATGAATTGGAATAGATTCTGTTTCATTGAAGGAATAGTAGTTAAAGAGAAAGCAAGACGTAAAAATGTAGGAACATTACTATTAAACACAGCAAAAAATTGGGCTATTGCAAGAAATCTTAAAGGTTTTATGCTAGAAGCTCAAGATAATAATCTTGGTGCATGTAGATTTTATATTAAGAATGGATTCGTTTTAGGTGGTGTTGATATAATGCTTTATAATAATTTTCAGAATAAAGATGAAAAGGCATTGTTTTGGTACAAGACATTTTAACACTGATTGTATGTTTAACAGGCGGTTAAAAATTATTTCGTAATGTATTTTATTTAATTCGAATGGTATTTTCCGTATTTATAATGTCCACACCCCTTCACCGGGTGGCAAGCACCACCAGAAGGAATGGCTCTGCGGGTCCGGTTCAGGAACGTCGTGAAGCGAAACCGTTACACGAAATCAGGTGTAAAGAATGAGCATCCATGCGCGGATTTGCTAGGGAAAGCCTTTGGAGGGTTTATTATTTTCAAATTGAGGTGGTCAGATGTATAAGAACAATTTCAGAGCAATTTTGATTCATATAATCATCGGGCTTATTATTTTTAAGCTTTTCACGTATATTGATAGCCTTGCAATAGAAAACAAGATTAAATTTGGAGGCTTCTTTTATGATGCAGGGGCAATTTTCTTTTTCTTATTGGCAATCATATTATATTTGTCAGCTGGAAGAGTATTATCAATGCAAGGGAATAAACTAAAGGATCTCTTATCTGTATCAAGTGTTTCGATTGTAGGATTAATTCTTTGGCTAGTATGTTTTACTATTACCGGAGGAATAAATACAGGAGCAAATTTGAATTGGATTCCCTTTGTTTTCTATACAGCATATTCGTTTCCTTTGAATGTAACTTTCTATTTGGATACACCATTTATGGCATTTATCTATGCTCTAGCACCATCGTTACTTATGTGGGCAAGTATACAACTGTTGAACAGAAGAAGTGGAGCTGTTTAAATTGATTGTTATAGATATTTATAAATGAGATTAACGTTTCAATCGTAATTAGTAATAGTGGAACGTTATATGGTATTTTCTCATTTGGGAAGAATATGAAAGATTACGGTCATCACTGTGGTCCACATCCTTCTATATTAGAGAGCGAATGTCGAACTACTAGTTTCATTTTATGATCGGATGAGAATCTGCATATCAAAGGTCAGACGTTCAACGACCATTGGAGTTTAAACCATTATTGGCACAGATTATGAATGGAAAAGAGCAAATGCAACTTCAGATATTAAAGAAATTAAAAGAATATGATGGGGTAAGTTTACGACAAATCTCAAGGGTCACAGGTTTTACAGTACATAAAATATTCAAAGCCTAGTTGGAAACGTGGTACCTGTCCTTTGTTTGTGATTATCGGTGTATTGGAAAGGGCATTAGAGTCATTCCCAGAGGTTTTGGAGCTTTTTAGGGAAGAAGATGAACAAGAGAAAGTAAAAGAGATTGGGGGCGGAAGGTGGAATCCACAAGAAAAATATTGGGTTTTTGAGTATTCTGAAGAAGTATGCATTGCTATTAAAGATAAAAGAAAAATATAGTTTAGAAATGAACAAGGAAGCAGGTAGTTATAAGACGCAGGAGGTATTTCTAAAGCTTACTCTAGAACTAGAAAAGGTATTGCGATTGAAAGGATATAGTCAGAAAACAATAAAATCGTACAAGAGTCATTTTGGAAGATTTTTAGCGTTTATTGCATTTGATGGAGAGAGAATATCAAGCCAAGTGTTAGAAAAATATTCATTGCACCTATTAGATAAGCAAGGTGTTTCTCATTCTTATGTAAATCAAGCAATTAATTCGATTAAATTTTATCTCAGATATGAAAAAAGGACTATGAGAAAATTAATGACATACATAGACCCAAAAAAGAAAAGAAACTTCCTGTTGTGTTGAGCGAAAAAGAAGTCCAGAATATTTTAAATGCGTTAGACAATCAAAAACATAGAGTTTTGCTGATGTTAACATATTCAGCAGGACTAAGAGTAGGTGAGGTGGTAAGGCTAAGAATACAAGATATTGACAGTGAAAGAATGTTATTGCTGATAAGTCAAGGCAAGGGAAGAAAAGACAGATATAGTGTTTTATCAAGCAAGGTATTAGCAGAGTTGAGAGAGTATTATAAAAATAATAAACCAAAGGAATTTTTGTTTGAAGCCCCAGATGGGAAAAGTCATATAACAGAAAGAACCGAACAACATGTATTTAAAAATGCCTGTAAAAAAGCAAAATTGCATAAAAATGTAGGCATTCATGCATTGAGACATTCGTTCGCAACACATTTATTGGAATATGGTACGGATTTGAGATACATACAGGAGTTGCTAGGGCATAGCAGTTCTAAAACTACAGAGATTTATACACATGTTACCCAAAATAGTTTATCAAAGATTGTTAGTCCATTAGATAGAATCAAGTAGCAACTAAAGGAGATATTCACGAAATATGTCAGGAAATAACTGCATATGAAGGTGTTCACGACACATGTCGGGAGCCCAGTAGTTAGCTGACATTCGATGGCTGTGTATGGATTCAATAAGGGTATGAACATAAGGAGAAGGCATATGAGAGATTACAAAGTAATAAGTGTAGACATGTTTCAGACATTGGTTGATGTAAGTAGCAGACGACACGAGGTCTTTAAACGGATTTTGGAAGATTTATATAACAAAGAACTTGCAGAAGAATGCTGGGAAGAAGCTAATAAGATTCTATCTAGTTGCCTTAAAAAGTATGTGACACAAAGTACATCATTTTATACTATCAAGTCAGTATTTGAGAGCTGTTATCAAGAATTATTCCCGCAGAAAGGTATAAAACTTGATCCGAAAAAGGGGGCAGAAATTTTAGCTAATGAACATGGGTATGCTAATTCATATCTGGACACAGAGGTGTTTATGGATGCTGTTAAGAAACATTATCCAGTTTGTTTGGTGAGTGATACTGATTATGACATGGTTTATCCATTATTGGATAGATTTCAATTTGACAAGGTATTTTTATCAGAGGAATTCCAGTGTTATAAGAATTCACAACAAAAAAGCGTATTTGAAGATGTTCTATCTTATTATAAAGTTCAGCCTAGCGAGATAATCCATATTGGAGATAGTATTGCGGATGTTGCTGGTGCAAAGAGTTTTGGTATAACAACTTGCTGGTTAAACAGGAATGGTAATGAATGGATATATGATATTAAACCAGATTATATTGCCTCATCTTTAATTGAGGTTGCAAAACTAATTGGAATAGAAGTTGAAAACATTGCTTAGTAAGCATTTGGCAAAACGAATGGCTATTGGCTAGGGGACGCCATCGAACATCAGCTAACATTGACTTCCCAACATCTATCGGCTTAGAGGGTAATGGAAGTCGGGAGCAATTGAGCCGATAGACGTCGGGAAGTCAGGGGACGTTAACTAAAATACTGGACCTCCTGGCCGGCCCCGTCCTGGGCACGGTCAAAAAACAACATGAAAGTGAAAAATTGGGGTGTTTTCATTATGAAAGAAATTATGATAGGGGTGTCGGCAAGACATATTCATTTTAATCAGGAAACATTCGAGTTTTTATTTGGTAAAAGCGCAAAGCTACACAAGTTAAAAGATTTACGGCAACCGGGTGCATTTTCTTGTGTGGAAACTGTATCAATTAGTAGTTCGAATTTTTGCTTTGATAATGTAAGAATTGTTGGGCCATTTAAACCTCATAATCAAATTGAAATATCTAGTTCAGATGCTTACTTACTTGGAGTACAAGCACCTATTAATAAAACTGGAGATTTTACTAAGGCTTCAACTTTAAAGGTAACAACTGGGATAAAGTCAATTGTATTAGAAAATTCGGTTATCATACCACAGAGACACATTCATGTATCTTTTGAAGAGGCGAATCAGATGGGCTGGAAAGAGAACCAGAAAGTTTCGGTTCGCATAGATGGAATTAAAGGTGGGATACTTGATAATGTCTTTATTAGGACTGGTGAAAATTACAATCTTGAATTACATATCGATTTAGATGATAGCAATGCTTTCAAGATCTACACAGGCGATTTTGTGAAGTTGGTATAGAAAACTGTCGACCAGCCAACCATCCATAGTTCGGCTGGCGTGTAGGTGGTAACCGCTGCCCGGTCCAGTACTTCAGTTAACAACATGTTCCCACTAAAGGGTGCGGACAGTCAAAGCGGGTTAATTCGAGGAAGCCGTCAATTCATGATGCTGGTACTTAGGGTTGGTTCATGATGGATCGCGTCACATCGCCAAGCCCAAGTCGAAGTGTCACTAGGGCTTGGCGACGTCGGTAACATGTGAGACGTTATGTGAAATTCTTACCCGTAAATAGAAGTGAACACTAAGGAGAGTCAAATGATTAGTATAAGAAAAGCTAAGCACTCTGATTTATATTCTGTAGGAGTTGTACAAGTTGAGAGTAATAGGTCAACTTATAATGGCATTATGCCTGAGACGTATCTTCAAAATCTTTCTTATGAAGAGAAAGCAGAAAGTTGGGAACGAAGATTATTTGGTGATCATATTAGTGAATTTATGTATGTTGCGGAGTGTTCGGAAAATGGTGTCATAGGTTTTGTGGCAGCAAGTACTGTTAAAACAAATGACAGCTATGAAAGAGAGTTAAATGCCGTATACATACTTAAAGAATATCAAGGAAAAGGGATAGGGAAGATGTTAATCAATGCTGTAGTATCGGATTATATCGGTAGCAATGTAAGAACAATGATGCTGTGGACACTTGAACAGAATCCTGCTAGACAATTTTACGAGCATCTGGGTGGCAGACTAGTTGATACTCGAACAATTGATAGAGGTGGGAAGCAATTAATTCAGGTATCATATGGCTGGGAAGATATACGATGCATTGAAAAAGTACAGGTACTATAAATGTAGGTCCTTTCCGGTAAGAACTTCACATAACAATGTGTTGCCAAAGTTCATCAGCCTTAATTATAACCAAGTTAAAAGTATGTAAGCTGATGAGCTTCGGCAATACGGTGCCGCTCTATGACACCTGATGAGGGTTGCCAGCATCCTTGCTCGGATTGTAGAAGATGGGCGTTGGAGCTATTTATTTTGCATTACGATAAATGATATAATAGAGATATAAAGTTAATTAAGGTGGTGTACATTATGAAATGGGAAGAAGTCAGAAAGATATACCCAGATAGATTTGTTAAAATACAGGTTTTGGCATCACATATAGAAGGAAATAAGCGATACATTGATGAGATGGCTGTAATACAAGCATTTGAAGATAATAAGGAAGCAACGAAGGAACTTGTAAGAGCAAAAGACGATATTCTAGTTTATCATACAACAAAAGAAAAGATAGAAGTTGAAATCAAACATATATTTGGTTACAGAGGTGTTGTTCAATGATGATAGAATACCGTGATGGTTTAATTTTCACGACCTTGAAGATTAATTTCAGAGGATTTTCAAAAGTTATCGATAATGTAGTAATAGATACCGGTGCAGTCGAGACAATAATTTCTCCAGATGCAGTAGATGATATTGGCATTTTTGCGGAACCGGAAGATAGCGTGAATTCATTTTACGGAGTTGGAGGAAGTTTACATAACTTTTTTTCAAAGAATGTGGACAAGGTATGCTTTGGTAAAGCAAATATTAATGGAGTAAAGGTTGATTTTGGAGTAATAGATCCAAGTGGACATATAAATGGATTGCTTGGACTTGATTTATTGATGGAAGCTGGCGCAACTATTGATCTTAAGAAACTTGAAATCACTATGAATTTGTAACCGAAGTTTTTTGCTTAAGAAGCCGCCATTCATGGCGGCTTCTGAGTTTAGGGTCATCAGGCGTCGTAGAACAAGGCACTCATGCAAGGGTTCGTCAATATTGGACAGGGCACGGAGCGGGCTCAAGGAGTAGGTCATGAAGCAAGCGAACCACATCCCCTGAGCCTAAGTGCAGTCGCACACGCCACCGCCACGAACTAACATAAGAGCTATGTAAGCTCCTGGCGGCGGCTTAATGTCTCAGGGGCGTCGTGAGTGCGGGGTCGTTAGATGACTACAGCTATTGGAGGATTTTATGAATGAGAAATTGATTATAAAGGGTGCAATAGAAGAAATAACTAATCCAACGTTCGCTATAACAAAACAATTGCTTTCAGTACACAATGTTCCCTTTGGAAATGGTATATCGGTTATTACTAGGGTAGATTACGATACTAAGGATGGTAGTGCTGTTGTATACTTCCCATTCGAGGAAGAAAGTTATTTTCTTGCTGTTTATGTTGATACTTATCCTGAAGTATCTGTTAGATGGATAGGAACGGAGCCAGGTAATCGAGTTTATCATGTTGTCATTTCTAAAGAATTGAACTTAGATGAGCTATTAAGTTTGGCAGGTATCACCCCAACTGAAACATGGAAAATCGGTGATAAAATTAACAAAATTAGAGTTCATGAAGATAATGGTTTTATATTTGAACCAAATCCTGAGAGAGCTGATAATTTAGAAGATAAGATCGAAAAACTATTAACTCATTTAGAAGGTGTTACGGAAAAAATCATTTATCTTCCAGAAAAGGCAGAAATGCAAATTAATATAGCTTATTACGGATATAAAGAGCAAATGTGGGGATGGCATCTTGATAAACAGACGTTAAAGAGATTAGCACAGTTTAATCTGGAAGTTGATTTAGATTTATATGCTGGTGGTCCTAATCTTCCGGATTAAGCAATAATTTAGGGAGAGCTGTACGTCATCTAACACAGGATTTCCAGCTCCGCTACGCTCCACCCAAATTCATTCGCCAAGCCAAGTCTGGCTAAGGCTCATGAACTTCGGAAATCCATAAACGTTAGGCGAAAGACCATGCAAGAGCGCGAAAAATTATATTGGAGGTTTTATTTATGTCTGTCAATTTTAGAAATTATACAAAACAACCAGGTATTACTGAAGATTATCATGAGGTAAGAACTTTTCTTGTTAAGTTGGGATATTCAGAATTTACATATGCAAGATGGGACTGGATGACAACTCATAGTTACTTAGATAAGTCCGCTGTAGATAGAATTGGTATATGGGAAGAGGATAACAAAATAGTAGGTGTGGCAACTTTTGATTGTCAGTTGGGAAGTGCTTATTGTTTAGCTTTACCCGAATATGCTTTTTTAAAAAAAGAGATGTTGTTATATGCCAAAGATAATCTTACTAAAGATGATAAATTTAATATTATAATTTCAGATACCGATTCAAAATTTCAAGATATTGCAGCAGATAATGGATTTATTGCTACAGAGCAAAAAGAAAATGATGCTATTTTTTATTTGGACAAAACATCTACTTCGTATGATTTACCAGAGGGGTTTCGTATTACTTCCATGAAGGAAACCTTTGACTTGTACCAATATAAGCGTATTTTATGGAAAGGATTTAATCATGAGTTGAATGGTGAAGGCGAATTTACTTTTTCAAATGAAGACGAAGAGGCAGCTTATGAAGAGATGAAGCGCTCCAATGTTGACTTAAATCTAAAGATAGCTGTCGTTGCACCAGATGGGAACTTTGTTTCCTATTGTGGAATGTGGTATGATACAGGAACTGATTTTGCAGTAATAGAACCAGTAGCAACCGATCCTGATTATAGAAAGATGGGATTAGGTAAAGCGGCAGTACTAGAGGGAATCAGACGCGTTGGAAAAAATGGGGCGAAGAAGGCTTTAGTAGGATCATCTCAACAATTTTATTATAGTATAGGTTTGAGTCCTTATGCCACATCTACTTTGTGGAGAGAAAGAAAAAAATAAAGTTGAGTATGCTATGTGGGGGATGGGCCATCGCCTAACAAAAGATTAGCAGATATCTCTTCACTGGGTGCAAAGCACCGCCTACTAAGAAAGGCTTTGAGGGTCTAGTTCAGAGACGTCGCTAATCCGAGACGTTATATGAAACCCCAATACTATTTCATGAATTAAGGGAGATATATTACATGATCAGTAATATTATAAAAGCAGAAATGGAACATCTTAATGATTGTGCAATAGCATTGCAGAATTCTGATTTAGGAAGAGTTTACTTTCCGCAGCAGAATAAAGCTATTCAGGCTATAAACGAAGGCATTACAAAACAAGAAATCTTAGTTGGGCTAGATAGCAAGGGATTATTCTTAGGCTTTATATGGTTTATACGTAATGGTGCATTTCATAGTTTTCCCTATCTACATATAATTGCAGTTAAGGAAGAGTTTAGGAATCTTGGTATAGGAAAAGAATTATTAGGTTATTTTGAAAAGGTAATTGCTCAAAGTTCAAAGGTTTTTCTGGTAGTGGCTGATTTTAATCCAAAAGCTAAGCAATTGTATGAGAAATGTGGATATATTGAAGTAGGAGTTATTCCAAACCTATATAAAAGAGAAGTAACTGAATATTTAATGATGAAGGAATTATAGTGGCTTACTGATAACAAACATAGTATGTGACAGTACAAGTGTTCATAAAAAAAGTGTTAGGAAGTTTCCGTATTGGGGCTTCATATAACATTGACTTCCCAACATCTATCGACTTCAAGGTTGTGCAAGTAAGAAGTTAATAGAGCCGATAGACATCGGGAAGTCAGGAGCCGTTAGCTGAAATCGGACGCAAAACCACGCGCCGTCCTGGCGCTAATTATTTGAGAAGGGTCTTCGAAGCGTTATTTGCAGGAAAGGGCTTTGAAGCCTTTACATTAACACAGGTTTGACAAAGAAAATTGATGAAAAATGGAGGGTGTATATGTTACATTTAGAGAAGCTAAGGGACGGGGGCATTGCTTCTACAGCAGGAACTTATTATCCGGAGCCTGATGAGATGAAAAACTTGACTTGATCGTTCACTGTGGTGGATATATGCTCAATCCAAAGGAAATGGAATTCCGAATCAATCAGGCCATAGAAAACGATACGGCTATTGTGAACTATGGGGTGTTAATTGGTTTCATCACGGGAGTATTAGAAAGGGCATTAGAGCCATTCCCCGAGGTTTTGGAGCTTTTCAGGGAAGAAGATGAACAAGAAATAGTATAATTATGAAAATACCTTTTGAGAGATCAAAAGGTATTTTCCTTTTTTTGTAGAAGTACGAAAAAGAATATTACATGTATCTACAATATTGTTTATATTATCCTAAATTTATGATAAAAAAAATGATGGCCTTCCACACTGCTTCATCGGCATAACAAAACATCACTGGGGGAAGAAACGCTTTGTGAATCAGGTTCATCTGTCGTGCGAATACAAAACATTATATTCAAAAATTACATAAAGGTATTCAAAATAATCAAAAAGTAATTTGAATAATAATTATAAGGAGGAACGGATGAGTTTTAAGGAATATTTTTCAAAACAAGCAGAAAATCCTTCGGGAATATTTGGACGGCTAGTTATGGCTCGGATATTTGATAATGGAAATACCAGTCTAAACAATTTTATGAAGAAAGAACTATTATTACAAGGAAAGGAGCATATTTTAGAAATTGGCTTTGGTACAGGAAAATTAATTAATGAATTGGCGGAATCTATGAATGAAGGGGTGATTGAAGGCGTTGATATTTCCAGTACGATGGTTTCAATAGCTAAGAGAAAAAATAAAAAAAATATTAGAAACGGCAAAGTTATTCTTAAAGAAGGAAATTTTGATGAAGTGCCATATAATGAGAATAGTTTTGATATAGTTTATACAGTAAATACGATATATTTTTGGACAGAGCCAGAAAAGACTCTTAGTAAAATATTTAAAATACTAAAACCGAAGGGAATGTTATTGATAGCTTTTGAAGATGAAGTAGAAATTAAAAAAAAGTCACTTAGCAAAGAAATATTTCGTTGTTACTTAATAGATGAAATTATGAAACTGTTAATAAAAGCAGGTTTTGCTGAAAACATAAAGGTTATTTCGAAGACAGAAAATAACATAATTTATCATTGTGCCGTAGCAGTGAAATAATAATAATTTTCAGGAGCAAAGGAAGAACCAGCTAACTCACACGGAATGTGATTAGGGCACGTCGAGCATTCTCAAGACGTTATATAAAATCTTGTGCAAAAATTACTACATTATATGACGGATTAAATAATAAGGACAAAAACCTAAAAAAATGGAGAAAATTTAATGTTCAGAAAGCATTTCAATGAAAAACTTAATAATTCAAAAGATCTGTCTAAGGTGGAGTTTATGGGCTTTGACAACAAGACGGCAAAGCGCTTCGGCAGTGGCAATATGCTTATAGCAGCACCTGTCGAATATGATGAGGTTATGAAGAGAATACCCAAGGGCAAACTTATTACTTCAAACGGAATCAGAGAATTTCTTGCGAAAAACATAACGCTGACTTCACTTGTCAGCTTACAGCGGGAATTTTTATCAACATTGATGCAAATGCATCACAGGAATGGGAGGATTTGGGAGATTGCGATATAACTCCATATTGGCGTACATTAAAAAAAGGTGGCGAATTAAACGAAAAGTATCCAGGTGGTATAGACTAACAAAGAATGTTGTTGGAGATGGAAGGGCATAAGGTAATAAAGAGAGGCAAGCGCTATTTTGTAAAGGACTATGAAAAAGCATTATATCCATTGTAATTAATACATAGTTTTAATAAAGGAGAGAAATAAAATGACTCATTTAAACTTACTTCTTCCACAATGGCAAGGCGCAGGGAGAACGAAAGACTTGTATTATGGTGCGTTAAAAATAAAAGAAGCATATCTTTTGGATCATAAGTTTGAAGAAATAAGAATATGTGAAAGCGATAGTCTAATTATTGAAAATGACATCTTAGGATATAAAGAAATTGTAAAACAACTAAAAGATGCAACGGAGTTAATAAATAATATTAAACCAAGTACAATATTTACTGTAGGTGGAGGCTGTGATGTTGAAGTAGCATCGGTTTCTTATCTTAATAAGAAGTATAATGAAAATTTAGCAGTTATTTGGTTTGATTCTCATGGTGATTTAAATACACCTGATTCATCGCCAAGCAAAAAATTTCATGGTATGCCATTAAGGACTTTACTCGGAGACAGTAATCAACATATAATTGAAAAATGCTTTTCAAAACTTCAGCCTTCTCAACTTATATTAATTGGTACTCGAGATTTGGATTTTCCCGAAGAAGAGTACATTAGAGAGAATGACATCATTACTTTTCCGGTTGAGCTTATCCAAAAAGATATGATTTTAGATTCAATTAAAAAAATCGGATTTGATAATGTATATATGCATATAGATTTAGATGTTCTTGATCCAATCATATTTCCAAGCGTTACATGCCCTACTTCAAATGGTATAGATTTTGAGAAATTATATGATATAGTGGAACATATTAAAAATAATTATAGTATTGTTGGATTAAGTCTGTTAAAATATCCACCTAAAAAAGGAGATTCTATTGATAAGTTGAAAAGCATTATTGATTTGGGTATAAGTCTATAAGTTTATGTTGACTATGAGAAGAATATTGTAGACAAGTTAAAGAACAATATCGGCAAAATACATGAGATAATTAAAAATAATAGTAAAGAGCTAAATTGTTCAGCTTTCAAGGTATATACATTTGTATAAGGGATTGCTGGGAAAAGGGAAAAGAATATTCTAAACATAATTTAATCCGTTGTGAGTTTTATTTTAAATGCATACATCATTGCCCGAATAACGCAATAATACTATCTGAAAAAACAATGAAAAAGCCAAAGCTAAATAGTACATTCTATTGTAAGGTAAAAGAAAAAATACTTCAAGGATTAGATAGTTAATTTCCTAATAAGAGGGAGTGCCTAAATGAAAATACAAAAGAATAGAATGGAACCCATAGAAATATTTCAAGTTGATTCATTTACAAAAGAAGCATTTAGAGGAAATCCTGCAATGGTATGTATTTTAGATAAAACAATAGATGATGAATTGATGCAAAAAATTGCCTTTGAATTTAGCTTATCAGAGACAGCCTTTTTGCTGCCCAAATTAGATAATAAAAAGAATGAATATGAAATTAGATGGTTTACTCCAAAAAATGAAGTACCTCTATGTGGACATGCAACGCTTGCAGCATCGGAAGTGCTATTTACTTATAAGAAAATTCTATTCGATGAAATCATTTATTACTCAAAAAGTGGAATCCTTAAAGCAAAGAAAGATATTTATGGGATAAGCCTTGATTTTCCACTTGATGAGCCGAAAGTAATAATAAGTAATCTATATGATGAACTAGTAAAAACGATGGGAATAACAAACTATGAAAATATATTTTTAGGTAATAACACGAAAAAACTAGTGATCCATTTAAAAAACCAAGAAGAAGTTTTAAAAGTGCAGCCAAATTATGAGCAAATGAAAAAGATGAATATTGAAGGAATAAAGGGAGTAGGTATAACCTCTACATATAATGAAAAATATCATTTCATAACAAGATACTTTAATCCTTGGGCAGGCGTAAATGAAGATCCTGTTACTGGTTCAGTACATACCCTACTGGCATCATATTGGTCAAACATTTTAGGAGTAAAGGAATTGAAAGCATATCAGGCTTCATATAGAGGAGGAGAAATGATTTTAAGAATAAAAGACAATAATAGGCTGGAGATCATTGGAGATGCAAGGATAATTTTTAACGGTGAATTAAATATAGACTATGATAACTTAAGATAACAGTGTATTCGCACAATGAAGCATTAAAGCTAGAAATCCATGTATTTAGTTTATGTTGAAAACAGAATTTTAAATATATATAAAGTCATAAGCAAAGGTGGTTGTCCGTGAATAAAAGAGTTGTTTTTTTATCCTTATTAATTATTTGCATATTTATTTTAGTAATTGCTTCATTTAAAGATGAAAAAACTCCAGAGTTTGTTCTGACAAAAATGGGAGCAAAACCAAGTAATATAATTCATGTTGAGTATGTTTCTAATGGGGCATTTGTGTTTGTTGACAGAGATCTAAGCGGTTTTTCATGTGTGTTTGTAAGAAAGAATATATTTGGCTGGAAATATGATTATGATGTAGCTCAGGGAGATTTAACGCCATTTTTCACAAAGTGTGGATTATCATTCTCAAAGTTCCCTAAAGTTAGAAGTGTTCCGTTTCCGCTATATTATGGAGTTATTTCTGATTCTAGTATTCAAGCAGTAGAAGTAAGGTATAATATGGAAACACAAGTATCTAAAGCAACTGTTATAGAGAATGGAAGTAATAGACTCTGGATAGCGCCAGTTAACAATATCGATGAGGGTGATGTAATAGTAACAGGACTATCAATAGAAAGAGAAGAAATAAGTCGGGTAATAGAAACTCCTCACGATCTGAAATTCGAATTATATAATAATAGAACAGCGAATTAGATCTGAGAAGTAATGATATTACGCAGAAGCGCGGGAACGACGTAACTGCTTTACAATAATTCACTATAAAAAAGAAGTGAAGAGATAGGGCGAAAAGAATTACTGTCTATAAATTAGGGAGGATTAACAATATAATGAATGAAAACAATAAGCAGCAAATCATTGACAACACGATTCGGTATGTGAGAGGAAAATTAGAAGGTGAAGGGTCAGGACATGATTGGTGGCATGTTTATAGAGTATATAAAAGTGCCAAGGCGATTGCAGCCAACGAAAAAGCAGATGAATTCATTGTAAGCTTAGGTGCACTTTTGCATGATATTGCTGATTTTAAATTTCATAATGGAGATATGGAAGTTGGACCAAGGGTTGCCAAGGAATGGCTTGAAAGTTTACATGTAGATGAAGAAATAATAACGCATATTGAATATATAATTAGAAATGTCTCTTTTAAAGGTGCCAAGGTAAAAATGACGATGGACACAATTGAAGGGAAAATAGTACAGGATGCAGATAGGCTAGATGCAATTGGAGCTATTGGAATTGCTAGAACATTTGCATACGGTGGATTTAAGAATAGAGAAATATATAATCCGGATGTAAAACCTCAGATTCATGAAACATTCGAACAATATAAAAGTGGTAGCGGACATAGTATTAATCATTTTTATGAAAAATTATTGCTTTTAAAAGATATGATGAATACCGAAACTGGTAGAAAGATGGCAGAAGAAAGGCATAAGTTTATGGAAATATACCTTAAAGAATTTTATGATGAATGGGATGGAAGAAAGTAATGATTGTACAATATTAAGTTTACACCATCGAATAGGAAGGATGAAATTTTATGTTCAGAAAATTTTCAACGATGAGCTTTCATGATACTTTGCCAAAATGAATGTGGTTTAGATGTGTTGGATAATCGACGTATCTGCTGTGATTGTAAAATCAATTATACTGGAGTTTTATTATGAAGATATGCTTTAGAAGAAGTGCAACTACTATTTTGATTGGATATTCGTTATTGTTAAGTTATTGGATGCTATGGGGATTTGGAAGAAGAGTACATTCAGAATACATGTACAACCTGAAACCATTGTCTACGATCAAACACTTTATGCAGATTAGTAGTTTTAATTCAAATACATGGATGATTAACTTAGCTGGAAATATTGGTGTTTTCGTTCCTTTTGGGGTACTTATTCCTCTAATCTTCGGTAAAAAGTACACAAAGCTGGTAATCATATTTTTGAGCGGATTGTCGATTTTAGAGATATTGCAGTTAATCACACGAAGAGGAAGTTTTGATATTGATGATTTCATTTTAAACACATTAGGAGCTACGATTGGCTATGGAATATATAGAATTGTAAGATGGTGGTTTTATTTAAAGAGAGGTGGCATTACATAATAATGTATTCAGGTATGAGAACGAGATATTGAAAAATAAAATATGGGGGAATTTAAAATGAGCGGGATGACATACACGAACTTGATTAATGAAACATTAGCGTTATATTTTCAAAAGGATTACGTAAAAGCATATAATTTTATTACCGACAATGCTTCGAAAGTGAAAGGGAATCATGCGCAGATATATAATTTTAGATATGCGATAGCTTGTAGAGCGGGTTTAAATGAATTGGCCATGGAGATAATGCGTGAGGCAATTATGGATAAAGGCTATTGGTATTCATATGATTATTTAATGAGCGATGATGATTTAAAGCCTTTATATGACTATAAGGATTTTGGCGAATTAGCGAATATATGTAAGGCTAGAGAAATTGAGGCGAAGAAAAATTCTAAACCTGACTTGAAAGTATTCATGCCTAATAACTTAGCAGATAATAACAAGCATCCTTTAATAATTGCATTGCATGGAAATGGAGAGAATATACTTATAACAGAAGATTATTGGAATTCATGTGTTAAGAATAATTATATGTTAGCGTTACCACAATCTTCTGATATTGAATTCTCAGATGCTTACGGTTGGAATGACATTGAAAAGGGAACGGAAGAGTTTGAAAAACATTATGAGAAAATGGTAGAAAATTATAATATAGATTCTAAAAATATCACTATAGGCGGCTTTTCTGCCGGAGCTAGGGTTGCACTATACGCTGTATTAAAAGGTGTCATTCAAGCAAAGGGTTTTATTTTTGTGGGACCATGGCTGCCAGAAATTGAAGAATGGGAGACTCTGTTAGATGAATTAAAAGTAAAAGGTGTTAAGAGTTATATTATATGTGGTGATAAAGATGAAGACTGTTTTGAAGGCTCAAAGAAGTTTGTTGAAATGTTAAATCAAAGAAACATACCCAATATATTTAAGGTGATAGAAGGTTTAAAACATGATTATCCAACTGACTTTGACAAAGAATTGGAAGAAGCTATAAAATTTATAACAAAAGCATGATTTTACATAACAAGTATGGTTATTTTCAAAAGAAGAACTTTAAAATGATGACCACCTATCAATATAGGTGGTCATCATTAAGATATTCTTATCTTACAGATGCTCTTCTCCTGGCTGCCAATCAATAGGGCATAGTCCACCGGATTGTAAAGCTTGTAATACTCTAAGGGTTTCGTCAACGCTTCTGCCTACATTTAGATCATGAACAACGGAATATCGGAGAACGCCTTCAGGATCAATGATAAATAAACCTCTTAATGCGATTCCATCTTCTTCCATCAAAATTCCATAATCTCGAGCTACTTTTTGCGTCATATCAGAAGCTAACGGAAACGCCAGCTGACCAAGGCCTCCCTGATCTTTTGGTGCATTGATCCATGCTTTATGGGAATGTTCGCTGTCTGTACTGACCCCTAAAACCTCCGCATTCATCTTTTGAAAGTCGGAGATTCTTCTGTTAAAGCCTGTTATCTCAGTGGGACAAACAAACGTAAAGTCCAGGGGATAGAAAAACATAACCAGCCATTTTCCTTTGTAGTTATCTAATGTAACCTTTCCAAATTCTTTTCCATTGCCCTGTACTGTTTTCATTTCAAAGTGTGGGGCTTGTCTACCAACTAATCTTTCTGCCATTGTATAATACCTCCTGAAATTTAAAATCTAATCATTGTATTCCCCAAAAATAAAAAAAATAATCATGAAAATGATAATTATTTTCATGATTATTTTACTAAGAATAGATATTATTGCGCATAGAGCCTGAGAATGGAAAATAAATATTAAGAGGGGGGTGATCAAATGGTAAAAAGTAAGAATCGACCTTTTACTCTTTTTTTGTGTCTACTGGTAAGTGGTTTTCTTATTCTAGGACCGATTTTTTTTATTGAATACAGAGCTAGGGTATATAATAATCTTGAAACGGAGAAAAAAAGTGATTGGAAGGGTGTCATTACTGTTTGGGACTACCCTAGATTGGATAGTACGGATGGAACGAGATATGGATGGATGACCAGCAAGATTAAGAAATTCGAAAGAGACAATCCCGGTGTATATATTGTTTTTAGGCCGTTAAACCCAAAAACCGGACCTTTAGAATTGGAAACAGCTGCTAGAACGAAGACGTATCCGGATATTGCTCCTGTAGCTACAGAGTATGCTTATATATCTCAAAACCTACTGGAATCTGTGGATCCTTATTTAACCGGTGATGAGATGAACGATTATAAGGTTCAAGCTCTATCAGCAGTAAGGTTTGATGGGAAGCTGTGGGGTTTCCCTTGGATGATGACAACCACAACAATGCTATTAAATGTGGATATATTTCGAGAGAAAGGTGTACCCATACCAAAGGACGGAAATTGGACGTATCAAGAATTCGTGGATACCTTAACGAAACTTACCTATGATAGAGATGGAGATGGCAAAAACGATGTCTTCGGATTCAATTCATACATTGATCTTAATAACTATAACACCTGGGGAATTATACTTTCCGATGGGGCCGAGATTTTTGATGATCAATCAAACTATTCCTTTTATGGCGACAAGGCCCAAAATGGCTTAAAGAAACTGGTAGACTTGAAACAAGTATATGGTGTGACGCCAAATAATTTTGGAAAGAATTCAGAAAAAGAGGCTTGGGATAGTTTCGTAAAAGATAGACGTGTAGCTGTATATCCAACGGGTACATGGGCAATTAACGTACTGGAAGATCTGAGACGACAGGGACAAGGATTTGAATATGCCGTTGTCAATTTCCCCATTGGGGACTCAGGTATACCCATATCCGTTGCCAATAATGTTTCAGCCTATGGTATTTTTAAACAAGAGGACCCTAAAAAGTTGGAAATGTGCGTGAAATTTCTGAAATATGTGACGGAGGATCAATATCAGGCAGAGCTATATAAATTGGGCGTATTTCCAGCTAAAAAGACGGTTGAGAATATCTACAAAAATAATCGAATGATGGCTAGGATCGAGGAAACAATGCCTTATGCCAAGGGTCTTCCAAGGCATCCACATTGGATGACAATTGATGGTATTCTACAGAGTCAAATCAGGCAAGCGGTATTGGGAAGTAAAACCGTTGAAGAAGCACTAAATGAAGCTAGACAAAAGGTTGAGTCCTATCTTTCACTTTTAGAAAAATGAAACAGGACATTTACAGGATATGCCTTGTTTTTACGATTTCAAAAAGGTATACTTAATTTGATTCATCACAGGGTAATGTAAACATAAGGAGTGGTTATCGTGGATATTGAAAAGATATATAATCAGTTGAAAGAAAAAATCCAATCTTCTAATATAATAAAAGACGAAAGTATGGCAAAGCATACTTCCTTCAAAATTGGAGGACCTGTTGATATAATGGTAATACCAGAGACCTTTGAGGAGTTGAAAAGCGTTGTAAGTGTATGCATAGAGAATCAAATCCCGTATTATATTATTGGAAATGGCAGCAACCTGCTGGTTAGGGATAAAGGTATACGGGGCGTGGTTATAAAAGTGGCTGAAAATTTCAGTAAGGTTCATATTGAGGGCACACGAGTAACGGCTCAGGCAGGAGTTTTGCTTTCTGTACTCTCAAAGATGATCATGAGAGAACACTTGGAAGGATTTGAGTTTGCCAGCGGTATACCCGGAACCTTGGGTGGAGGATTGACCATGAATGCCGGTGCCTACGGTGGAGAAGTGAAGGATGTGGTGGTTGGTGCCTCTGTTCTAGATGAAATGGGAAATGTTCACTACCTGGATAAGGAAGCCCTTGAACTGGAATATCGAAGCAGTATGATACAGAAAAAGGGTTATATTGTTTTAGAAGTAGATATGGAATTGAAAAAGGGAGACTATCAAAAAATAAAGGAAACCGTTGATGATCTTACGCAAAAAAGGACGTCAAAGCAGCCCCTGCATCTACCCAGCGCTGGCAGCACATTTAAGCGGCCGCCGGGGCATTTTGCCGGAAAACTGATAGAGGATGCAGGGCTTAAAGGTGTACGAGTCGGTGGTGCTCAGGTATCGGATCAGCACTGCGGCTTTGTTGTTAACGTCGGAAATGCAACGGCAGAGGACGTCATTAACCTAATAAAACTTATTGAAAAGACCGTCAGGGATAAATTTGGTGTAGAACTGCATCCGGAAGTGAAGATCATTGGAGAAATCTAAGAAGAAAAACACTGGAGTGAATATAAGATGAAAGTTTTTGCAGATTATCATACCCATACAAAATATAGTCATGGCAAAGGAACCATTCAAGAAAATGTAGATGAAGCCATCAGAAAAGGACTTAAAGAAGTGGCTATCACAGACCACGGATTTCGTCATATGGGCTTTGGTGTAAAACGTAAGGATCTAAAAAAAATGAGAAAAGAGATTGATGAGATCAATCGTTCCACTGACAAAATCAACGTTAAACTAGGTCTGGAAGGAAATATCATCAGCACCGATGGAGAAATTGATATTGATAAAAACACTGAAAAAGAACTAGACATTGTTTTGGTGGGCTATCATTTTGGTGCAATGCCTTCACAGTTTGTTGAAGGAAGCAAAATGCACGGTTTGAACCTTGTGGCAAAATATTTACCATCTTTAGAAAAGAAGGCTCGTGTAGTGAATACAAAGGCTGTGGTTGAAGCGATTCATAAAAATTCAATCGATATCCTAACCCACCCGGGTGCTAAAGCCAGCATTGATACGGCGGAGGTGGCCAGAGCGGCAGCTCAGCGGGGAACCGCCCTTGAAATAAACAGCAGTCATGGATATTTAACCGTAGAATATATTAAGACGGCCATGAAAGAAGGGGTAAAGTTTGTTATTGACAGCGACGCCCATAGACCCCAGGACGTCGGGAATGTTGAGGCAGGTATAAAGAGAGCTGTTCAAGCCGGGCTAAAAGCAGATCAAATCATTAACGCTGAGGACTAACAAAGGAGGGGAATAAGGATGAAATTCGTCATCATTACAGGATTATCCGGGGCAGGAAAAAGTCAAGCAATGAAAAGTATGGAGGATTTAGGCTTCTACTGTGTAGATAACCTACCGCCTTCATTAATTCCTAAATTTGCAGAATTATGTTTTCATGCAAAGGGAGAGATTGAAAAAATAGCATTAGTGATTGATATACGGGGTGGTCGTTTTTTTGATGATTTATTTGACAGCTTAAACACCCTTCAGCATTTGGGTTATCACTACGAAATCTTATTTCTAGAAACTTCGGATGATGTCTTGATCAAGCGCTTCAAAGAATCCAGAAGAAATCATCCTCTTAGTCCAGACGGAAGACTGATTGAAGGTATCGCAGCTGAGAGGGAGAAACTTGCAAAACTAAAAGAAAAGGCAACTCATATCATTGATACATCAAACTTGATTGTGGGACAATTACGGGATGAAATTAAAAAAATCTATCTACATGGGGTAAGCTCTGATAATCTAACCATATCCGTTTTGTCTTTTGGTTTTAAGAAAGGAATTCCTTTAGATGCAGATTTAGTGTTTGATGTAAGATTTTTACCTAACCCCCACTATATAGAAGAACTGCGACCCTTTACGGGAAATGATCAAAGTGTCCGTGATTATGTGATGAAGTGGCCGGAAACCATAGCCTTTGTTCAGAAATTAGAGGACATGATCGATTTTCTTATCCCATTCTATATCAAGGAAGGGAAATCACAGCTTGTTATCGCTGTTGGTTGTACAGGAGGCAGGCACCGATCTGTGACCATTGCCAATAAACTTTATGAAAAACTGAAAGAAGACGGTCATAGGGTGATTGTCAATCATAGAGATGCTTCAAAGCCTACAGGTGAGTAAGCATGGGCTTGTTTGATTGGTTAAAGCCTGGCTTGCGTCTCAAACGGTGGCTTCTAGTTGGGGGTATGGGGGTATTTTTTATTGTTGTAGGGTGTTATCCAATGATCAGGCGTTTGCTGGGAGAACAATTGGTTACGGAATCTACGGTTATTCTGACCTTAAGCGGTATCGTATTGTTGGTGTTTGCAGTGAAGGGGATGTTTCTTTCCGTATTGAAACTTTTAGACATTCCCAGTACCCAGCAAGGATATAGGTTATTGATTGATAAAAAGCTATATGATAAGCGAATTTTGGCCAAAGGGCCTAAAATTGTTGTCATTGGAGGAGGAACCGGACTATCCATTCTGTTAAGGGGACTTAAAAAATATACGACGAATATTACTGCCATCGTAACTGTTGCTGATGATGGCGGTGGATCAGGAAAAATCCGTGAGGATTTAGGGATGCTGCCGCCAGGCGATATTAGGAACTGTATTTTAGCTTTGGCGGATACAGAACCTATTATGGAGAGACTTCTTCAATACCGCTTTGAAGAAGGTTCCTTGAAAGGACAAAGCTTTGGCAATCTATTGATAGCTGCAATGAATGGTATATCCAGTAATTTTGAGGAAGCCATCAAGAAAATCAATGATGTACTGGCAGTTACCGGAACCGTTCTACCGGTCACCACCGAAAATGTAACTTTGTACGCAAAGCTGAAAAATGAAAAGGTAATCAAAGGGGAGTCACAGATACCCATTAAGGCATTGGAAATGGAAAGTGAGATTGAACAAGTTTTCTTGAAGCCAAATCAAGCAAAAGCGTTGGATGAAGCCCTTTTAGCCATTGAAAATGCAGATATTATCATATTAGGACCGGGAAGCTTGTATACCAGTGTTATACCGAATCTGTTAGTGGACGGTATTGGAGAAGGCATACGAAGGGCCAAAGGAATTAAGGCGTATATCGCCAATGTGATGACCCAACCGGGAGAGACAGATGGTTATGGCGTATGGAGGCATATTGAAGCCATTAAGAATCACTGCTGTTATGTGGATCTGGACTATGTTTTTGTTAACAATGAAGAAATCCCCTATGAAATCATTGAAAAATATGCTAAAGATGGTGCGAAACCTGTTCGGTTAACTGTAGAAGATAAATCAATGATTGAAAAAAGCAGTATGAAAATCATTGAGGGGAAATTTATTGATATCAAGAAGCAATATGTAAGGCATGATGCAGAAAAGCTTGGACAAATTATTTCCAAACTGGCAAGTGATGAAAAATTAGCAGGCAAAAATGAAGTTGCTTTCTTACGTGCAAGAAGAATGCTAGAAGGGTTTATAATCGCCATCAAAAAAAGATCAGAATAGTTATCTGATCTTTTTTGATGGCGATTGCTGCATCGTAGAAAGATTAAAAAATATATTTTTATTACAAAAAATGAAGGAGTATTCAAAAAAATGTAGAAAAGTACTATCATAATCATTCATGCGCCGCATATTGTATTTATGAAAATTATATAGGATATGATAAATAAAAGCTGCAGCACAACAGATATCCTATACAAAGTGTTTATATGGAAAAAGGATTTGATTAGAGGGAGGGGTTTTTGTGGCAATTAGAAAAGCAGAGCCATTTAAAATTAAAATGGTTGAACCAATTCGATTAATATCTAGGGAAGAAAGGGAGAAAGCGTTAATAAATGCAGGCTATAACCCTTTTGCATTGAGGGCAGAAGATGTTTACATTGATTTGCTTACAGACAGTGGAACAGGTGCCATGAGTGATGCACAATGGGCTGCCATGATGGTGGGAGACGAGTCGTATGCAGGCAGCCGCAGCTTTTACAGACTAGAAGCCTCCGTTCAGGATATTATCGGCTATAAATATGTTATTCCTGCCCATCAAGGGAGAGGTGCGGAACAAGTTGTATTTCCAAATGTTATCAAGAATAAGGGCGACTATGTACTTGGAAATATGCACTTTGACACAACAAAAGCCCACATTGAAATTTCAGGTGGAAGGGCAATAAATTTGGTTGCCGAAAAAGCCTATGATACCACTACATATGATGATTTTAAGGGCGATTTTGATCTAGGGAAACTGGAAGACTTTATCAAACAAAATGGTGTAGATAAAATTGCTTTAATCGTTATTACCGTAACCTGTAACTCAGCGGGCGGTCAACCAGTATCCATGGCAAATATAAGAGGTGTTAAAGAAATAGCTGACCGATATGGTATTAAGGTCTTTATCGATGCTGCCAGATATGCTGAAAATGCGTATTTTATTAAGATGAGAGAAGCCGGTTATCAGGATAAATCTATTAAAGATATCGTAAAGGAAATGTTTAGTTATGCTGATGGTTTTACCATGAGTGCGAAAAAAGATGGTCTTGTAAATATGGGGGGACTTATTGGTATTAAGGAAGACGAAGAGCTCTATACCATGTGCAGGTCTACCATCGTTCCAATGGAAGGATTCCCAACTTACGGTGGATTGTCTGGTAGAGATATGGAAGCATTGGCCGTTGGGATGCAGGAAGGTGTGGAATTAGACTATCTGGAATACCGTATTGAACAGGTAAAATATCTTGGAGACAGACTGGTGGAAGCAGGTGTGCCTATTCAATATCCAACAGGTGGTCATGCCGTATTCGTGGATTGTAAGAAAATTTGTCCACATATTCCGTATTATCAATTCCCTGCCCAGGCGGTATGTAATGCAGTATATCTTGAAGCAGGTGTAAGACCCGTTGAAATCGGCTCCTTCCTTCTGGGTAGAGATCCGGATACAGGAGAGAATCTTGAATCTCCATTAGAGTTAATGAGATTAACCATACCTAGAAGAGTTTATACCAATAGACATATGGATGTTGTTGCAGATGCAGTCATCGAAGTATATAAAAATGCAGATAAGCTTGTAGGACTAGAATTTGATTATGAGCCGAAGGTCTTGAGACATTTTACCGCAAAATTAAAACCAGTTAAATAGAAGTACGTAAAAACAGAGCCTTGTATGATGCAAGGTTCTGTTTTTTGTTTTGAGAATGTTGCATTCGCTGTCATCCTGAGCGTAGCCAAGGAGCTTAATTCTCTAGCAAAGTCATGGGGACGGTTCGAGCGTTTCCGAAGCACAGCGAAGGACCGAAGGGAAAACGATGGAACTGTCCCCGTGGCGCAGCGGGGGTACACAATTATATTTTACAGTTGATCGGCAGGGCAAATTTTGGTCTTGTTTTTTCAGAAAAATGTAAAAAAAGTATTTGATTCTGAATAGAATATTATGATAAAATAAGATCAAGTTCTGGTAACGTTACCGGAAACGTTACTAAAGAAAAGGAGTTTTGCTAATGGACAATATAAATATCAAAGATATAGCGAAGATTGCCGGAGTAGGCGTCAGTACGGTTTCTCGTGTGATTAACAACCACCCGGATGTGAAGGGGGAAACGCGGGAAAGAATTATGAAAATTATTAGTGAATATAATTATATACCGAATAATAGTGCAAGGAACCTGAAAAGGAATGTTGCCAAGGATATTGGTGTATTAGTGAAAGGCGGAATATATAACCCGTTTTTCTCCAGAATCATTCACAATATTGAAGAAAAAATCAATGAAAAGGGCTATTCCATGATTCTTCATTACAATTTTGACAATACCAGTGACATTGATGCGGCCATAGAGCTAATTAAAGAAAAAAAGCTAAAGGGACTGATTTGTCTTGGAGGGGAGTTTGATCATATCAATGAGGAACAAATGGAAAGTATCAATACACCGATCGTTTTAGTTTCTACGAAACCAGTGGAGGATGTGAATAAAAAATTCTTTTCAAGTGTGATTATTGATGATGAAAAGGCGGCCTATGAGGCGGTAGATTACTTATGCAAGTTGGGTCATCAGAGAATAGGAATTATTGCCAAAAGGGAAAACGATATCTCCATAGGTGTACGAAGACTTGAGGGATACAAGAAAGCTTTGAAAAAATACGGAATTCCCTATGATGCAGCGTTTGTGGAGGAGGGCGAATATACGTTTGAATCAGGATATCAAGCCATGGAAAGGCTGCTAGATAAAGGATTGGAGCTAACAGCAGTTTTTGCGATATCAGATGTTATGGCCATCGGTGCTGCCAAGGCAATATTGAAGCGAGGCTTGAGGATACCGGAAGATATTTCTGTGGTAGGGTTCGATGGTATTGATTATGCAAAATATTTCCATCCGTCTATTACAACGGTAAAGCAGCCGGGGGAAAACATGGGCCAGAAGAGTGCAGAAATATTGTTTAGTATGATTAAAAAGAAAGCAGAAAAGCAGCATGTGGTACTGAAGACAAAGCTGCTGGAAGGCGAATCTTGTAAAAGTATTTTGTAACGTTCAAAGGGGATATGGGATTTAAATAAGTAAAGCACGGTTATTCATGCTATTCTGCCAATAAAGGGATGGCAGGAAGCAGTTATTCATAATATTGCTAAGGAATGGAGGGGATGCAATCGTTTTCGAGTATGGTACATAAGAGAAATACTATGAAAGAAAAAACCTTTGGCGCTGCAGGAAGCAAAAGGCGGATGCTTAATCGTATGGATCTTATATCCTAAAGTATGGCAGATAAAAAAATTTGAGGGGGATCATGATGTTTAAAAGAAAGAAATCATTAGCATTGGGAATTTTAGTGATATTTGTGCTTTCAACCCTATTGTTTGCGGCATGTTCACCAAAACAGCCTCAGGAGCAGGCGCCAGCACCCACAGAAAATGCTGAACCGGTAACCATTGATGTATTTCAGTTTAAGGTAGAAATTGCACAGCAGTTGGAGGAAGCGGCCAGAGCTTATGAAGCACAGAATGAAAATGTAAAGATTAATATCCAGACAGTGGGCGGCGGTGACGACTATGGTGCTGCGTTAAGAGCCAAGGTTCAGTCTGGAAGTGAACCGGATATTTTCAATATCGGCGGACCACAGGATGTAGAAGACTGGATGGATAGGCTTGAAGACTTATCAGATCAGCCATGGGTTGATTTAGCCCTCGACGGTGTTCTATCCGGCGTTACAGTAGATAATAAGATATATGCTTTACCATTTAACATTGAAGGGTATGGTTTTGTATATAATAAAGGAATTTTTGAAGCAGCAGGAATTGACGCTGGGAAAATTGTGGATTATGCAAGCTTGGAAGCAGCAGTAAAGACATTAGATGCAAAAATCAAGGGCGGCGAATTAAAAGAAAAATATCCTCACCTTGAAGCCGTATTCGAATATGCAGCAAAAGAAACTTGGGTAACCGGCTTACATACTTCGAATGTGGCGTTCTCTCAAGAATTTGCAAGTTCACTTGATTCCTACAGTGCAAAAAAAGCTGAATTCAAATATGGGGATCAGTTAAAACAATTAATTGATCTGCAGGCCAATTACTCACCGAATGCAAAATCAAAAGGAAAACTGAATGCTGTAGACTATAGTACACAGGTGGAACAAGGGCTGGCTATTGAACGAGTGGCCATCATTCAGCAAGGGAACTGGGTATATGGTGGTGTTAAAGCCATTGATGAAAATGTTGCGAACAATCTAGATATTCTGCCAATGCCAATTGTTGGTGCAAAAGAAGACGCTATCCCTGTTGGCGTTCCTATGCATTGGGCAGTTAATAAGAAGAGCAGTGACGAAAAGAAACAGGCAGCGAAAGATTTCTTAAACTGGTTGTACACATCAGAAGAAGGTAAAGATTATATTGTGAATCAATTCTTCTTTATACCACCGCTCAAGGGGTATGAAAATTATGAACCAAAAGATTCCCTTGGTATGGCTGTAAAGAGATATGCTGAGCAAGGCAAGACAATGCCATGGGTATTTATGGGTTATCCTACAGGATGGGGTATGGACGTTTTAGGTGTAAACATCCAAAAATATTTAGCTGGTGAATTTACGTGGGAGCAAGTAGTTTCCGAATCACAAGCAAAGTGGGAAGAAGTTAGACAATAATTAAGATTAAAGGGGGGATATGCCCCCCTAATTCTATATAAGGAGGCCTTTATGAAAAATTCAAAGTTATGGTTTGGTTTTTTCATCGGCCCGGCACTGCTTGCCTTTACGATCGTTGTTATACTACCCATGTTTCTTGGAATCTACTATTCCTTTACAAACTGGAACGGCATCAATAACGCAGCTAGCTGGGTTGGGATTAGCAATTATATAAAGATATTTACACAGGACAAAGAATTTTATGATGCGTTCATTTTTACTGCAAAGTTTGCTTTTGTATCCGTTATAACCATCAATGTGATGGGATTTGGACTGGCACTATTGACAACAAGGGGGCTAAAAATTAGCAACTTTTTACGGACAGTTTTCTTTATGCCAAACTTAATTGGGGGCTTGATCCTGGGATTTGTATGGCAGTTCATTTTTACGAAGGCTTTTGATGCGTTAGGAAGCAAACTAGGCGTTGAATTTCTTAGAGGATGGCTGTCGGATACGACTACCGGATTTTGGGGATTGGTTATCTTAATGTCTTGGCAAATGGCCGGGTACATGATGGTCATCTACATTGCATCCATTGAAAATATTCCTGAATCGCTGATTGAAGCAGCAGAAATTGACGGAGCCAACAGCTGGCAGCAGTTAATCCACATTATTATTCCTATGGTAGTACCGGCCTTTACGGTAGGTATCTTCCTGACATTATCCAACTCTTTTAAGCTGTTTGATCAAAACTTGGCCTTAACCAATGGAGGGCCCTTTAATTCTACGCAAATGTTGGCCTTGAATATCTATAAAACAGGATTTGTTTTTAATACCTTTGGATTGGCACAAACGAAAGCAGTAATTTTCCTAATTACCGTTGCAGTCATTACACTAACGCAAGTATATTACAGTAAAAATCGGGAGGTGGAGATGTAATGCCTGATAAAAAGAGAAAAAAAGCCACATATTTACTGGTAGGTATGTTCGTTGCATTACTCTACTTAGCTCCTTTTTATCTTGTGGTAACAAATTCTTTTAAAATTCAAAAGGGGATTTTTTTCAATATTATGGGCTTGCCTTTTGGGGAATTCTTCACCTTAAAAAATTATGGAGAGGCCTTTCGAGAATTGAATTTTATCCATTCATTCTTGAATTCCCTGGCAATAACCGTATCCAGTACCATCATTATCATCATTTTTGCATCAATGGCTGCATGGATGCTGGTGAGGACAAAAACGAAATACAGTGCTTTTCTTTTTTTCTTATTTACTGCAGCTATGCTGGTTCCGTTTCAATCCGTTATGCTGCCGCTGGTTAGGATTATGGGGAAAATTGGATTTTTAAATCCCTTCGGTTTAGTATTTATGTACTTAGGCTTCGGTTCCAGTTTGTCAATCATGCTGTATCACGGTTTTATAAAGAGCATACCTGTGGAACTGGAAGAGGCTGCTATTATTGACGGATGCAGCAGGCTCCAGGTATTCTGGTATATTGTTTTTCCACTACTAAAACCGATTACTGTAACGGTTAGTATATTGAATGTTATGTGGATATGGAATGACTTCCTGCTGCCACAGTTGGTTATCAACAAACCGGAATGGCATACCATTCCTTTAAAGATGTTCTTTTTCTTCGGGCAGTATTCAAAACAGTGGCATTTAGCTTTGGCTGGACTGGTTATTGCTATGATTCCCATTATCATATTCTATTTCATTATGCAAAAACATATTATTAAAGGGATTACCCAAGGGTCAATAAAATAAGAGATGAGGAAGATGTAGGGTGAAGGTGTTTAGAATCAATGAACATATTATGCAGTACAGGTTTGGAGAACCTATAGAAACAGATAGCGTTGTGTTAAAAGGGGAAGAAGTTCAAAAGGGGTATTTGGATTTCTTAACAATCGAAGTAGACGAAACTATTCGAGTGCGATATAAAATGGATACGGAAGATATTATTTTGGGGCTAGGCGAAAACCAAAGGGGGATGAACAGGCGGGGCGGAATTTATGAGTCTTATTGTACAGACGACCCAAACCATACACCGAATAAGAGGTCATTATACGGAGCCCATAATTTTTTGATGGTGGATGGGAAAAAGAAGTTTGGCATATTTATTGATTTTCCAAGTAAAGTTATCTTTGATATTGGTTTTGCCCATAGGGATTACTTGGATATTCGCATTGAAGGAAAACATGCAGATATTTATGTGATAGAACAAGTTGGACGAAGGGAAATCGTGAGGAATTTTCTAATGTTAATCTGTGACGGATATGCACCACCAAAGTGGGCTTTCGGCTATCAACAAAGCAGGTGGAGCTATCCCAACGGGAAGGAAGTAGAAAAGATTGTTGATAGCTTCGTAGAACATAACATTCCATGCGACGCTGTCTATTTGGATATAGATTACATGGAAGACTTTAAGGATTTTACGGTAGATAAGAATAGATTCCCTGATTTTGAAGGATTTGTAAAAAGAATAAAAGACAAAGGCTTCCGATTGATCCCGATTATTGATGCAGGGGTTAAAATTGAGAAAGGCTATGATGTTTATGAAGAAGGAATCAAAAAGAAATACTTCTGTGTAGATCAGAAGGATGAGCCTTTTGTGGCGGCGGTATGGCCGGGGCGGGTACACTTTCCCGATTTCCTGAACCCTGATGTGAGAAAATGGTTTGGCCTAAAGTATCAAATACTGACGGATTGCGGTATTGAGGGATTTTGGAACGACATGAATGAACCGGCAATTTTCTATACAGAGAGAGGGTTGCAGCAGGCATTCAACCGAGCTTCACAATCTGTTGATGAAAATTTAGACATTTACTCATTTTTTCAGCTAAAGGACACATTTGACAGCTTAATGAATAATCTCGAGGACCATAAAAGCTTTTATCATTATATGAATGGTAAAAAGGTAAATCATTATGATGTGCATAATCTGTATGGTTTTAATATGACCCGGGCAGCGGCTGAGGGATTAAAAGAAATATGCACCAATAAACGATATTTATTATTTTCTCGGGCCTCTTATATTGGTATGCACAGATATTCCGGCATCTGGACAGGAGATAATCATTCCTGGTGGGAGCATATCCTATTAAATGTAAAAATGATGCCCGCTTTGAATATGTGTGGCTTTCTATATGCAGGTGCGGATACCGGAGGTTTCAATGAAGATGCTAATGAACAATTGCTTATCCGATGGATGCAGTTCAGTTTGTTTACTCCTTTGTTTAGAAACCATGCAGCCATGGGGACCAGGCAGCAGGAGCCTTTTGCCTATGATGAGGAAAGCATAAGAATCATGCGGAGTGTTATCATGCTGAGATATGCATTAGTACCCTATCTGTACGCGGAGTATATGAAGGCACTCATCCATAAAGATGTATATTTTGCACCCCTGTCCTTTGACTACAATGATGAAATGTCACGGAGGACGGAAAGCCAAGTGCTGGTGGGAGAATCACTGATGGCAGCTCCCGTCTGCGAAGAAAATGCAAAGGGCAGATATGTTTGGCTGCCGGAGGATATGCTTTTATGGAGGGCAGTAGATTATAGGGTAAGGTCTTTCAAGGTCATGAATAAAGGACACCACTATATAAATGTCATGCTGAATGAAACACCGATTTTCATACGAAAAAACAAACTGCTGGTCATAGGATGCCATGCTCAAAATGTAGAATCTTTGAATACCGATGAATTGACAGTAATTGGCTTTGTAAAAGATGAGGCAGCATATGTCTATTATGACGACGACGGGAAAACAGAAGATTTCAAAAAGGGTAAGTATTGGGAAATGACCATAAAGGTTCAAAAGTGTGGAGAAGATTTTCAAATTACCGTTGACCATGGCGGAAACACAAAGGTTAAGAAACTAAATTTTGAAATTGTAGATGAGAATGGACATTTATTCCGTAAGACCATGGCATTTGAATAGTAAGTATGAGGGTAAAGGGGAAATAACATGATTACAAGAAGTAGTGGAATATTAATGCATATTACATCTTTACCGAGTCCCTATGGGATCGGAACCTTCGGAAAAGAAGCCTTTGACTTTGTAGATTTTTTGGTGAGGGCAGGTCAGCGATATTGGCAGATGCTGCCTTTAGGACCAACAGGGTATGGGGATTCGCCTTACCAATCATTCTCAACTTTTGCAGGCAATCCGTATATGATTGATTTTGATTTACTGGTGGAAGAAGGACTTCTGGATCAAGAGGATTTTGCATCGATCGATTTTGGAAACGATGAACAATCTGTAGATTTTGGGAAAATATATAAAAACAAAATCCCTGTTTTAAGAAAAGCTTTTGCTAGGGGGAAAAACAAATATAAAGCTTCTTTCAGCAAATTTAAAAAAGAAAATCAAAGTTGGCTGGCAGATTACGGACTCTATATGGCTGTAAAGACTCATTTCGAATTAAAATCCTGGGTAGAATGGGATGAAGATATAAAACTGAGAGAAGAAAAAGCGATGAAATATTTTAAAAAGGAATTTCGGGAAGAAATTGATTTTTGGTCTTTTCTGCAGTTCTTGTTTTTTAGGCAATGGATGAAACTAAAGAAATATGCCAATAAGAAGGGGATTCGGATTATTGGTGATATCCCCATATATGTAGCTGAGGACAGCGCGGATACTTGGGCAAACAGCGATATTTTCTTGTTGGATGAAAAGAAGGCACCTGTTAAGGTTTCCGGCTGCCCACCGGATGCCTTTTCTAAGACAGGACAGCTATGGGGAAATCCAATTTACTGTTGGGACACCCTGGAGAAAAGGAATTATGATTGGTGGGGAGAGCGTATCCTGGGTAATATGAAGCTGTATGATGTCATTCGCTTGGATCACTTCAGGGGATTTGAATCCTATTGGGAAATCCCTTATGGAGAAAAAACTGCAGTGAACGGCAGGTGGGTTAAAGGTCCTGGTATTAAGCTATTCAATGCAATAAAAGAGGCTTTAGGACCAATCGATATGATTGCTGAAGATTTAGGTTATTTAACGGAGGAGGTCATTGATTTCCGTGAAGAAGCAGGCTACCCCGGCATGAAGGTTTTGCAGTTTGCTTTTGACACCAGAGAGGAAAGCGACTACTTACCCCACAACTATGATAAAAATTGCGTTGTATATACCGGCACCCACGATAACGATACAGCGATGGGCTGGCTGCAGCATGGTAGAAAGAAGGATGTTCAGCATGCTATCAAGTACTTAAGATTAAATGATGATGAAGGATATCATTGGGGATTCATCCGTGGTGCTTGGAGTTCTGTAGGGAATTTGGCCGTTGCACAAATGCAGGATTTTCTGGGACTAGGCAGTGAGGCGAGAATGAACATACCTTCTACCATCGGTAGCAACTGGAAATGGAGAGCCAAAAAAGGAGAAATTACGGAGGCACTTGCAGACAAAATAAGGGAAATAACAAAGCTGTACGGGAGGTAGAATAGGAATGCTAGAATGTAATAGATTTAAGGAAAGCATTGAACGAGTGATGAAAGCGGATTTTGGTAAAACCATTGAAAAAGCTGAAAAATGGGAAACCTATTATGCAGTTTCCAAAGCAATCATGGAATATATAGCGGATGACTGGGTGAAGACAACCGAAGAATACGCTACAGGAAAGCAAGCATATTATTTGTCTGCGGAATTTCTCATGGGTAGAGCTTTTGGCAATAATTTATTAAATCTAGGCATTTATGCTGAGGTAAAAAAAGTTCTGGACGAATTTGGCATGGATATCAATTATGTGGAAGAAAGCGAAGAAGATGCAGGATTAGGTAACGGAGGGCTTGGAAGATTGGCGGCATGCTTTTTAGATTCCTGTGCAGTATTGAATCTTCCGGTCACAGGCTATGGTATTCGGTATCAATATGGTATCTTTAAACAAAAATTCGAAAATGGATTTCAGAAAGAAGAAGCTGACGATTGGCTAAAGCATGGTGATCCATGGTCCATACGAAGGAGTGAAGATGAGGTAATTGTTTCGTTCAAAGATGGAAAGGTAAGGGCTGTACCCTATGATATGCCGATCATTGGATACGATACAAACAATGTCAACACCCTAAGGCTATGGCAGGCGGAACCTATATCAAACTTTGATTTTCACTTGTTTAATGATCAAGAGTACGAAGAAGCAGTTAGCGAAAAAAATAGAGCAGAGGATATATCAAGGGTATTGTATCCTAACGACTCTAAAAAAGAAGGAAAATTTTTAAGACTAAAGCAGCAGTACTTTTTTGTTTCCGCGTCGCTGCAGGATATGGTAAGGAAATTTAAAAAGACCAACCGTTCCATAGAAGATTTTGCAGCATACCATGCAGTGCAGCTTAATGATACCCATCCGGTTGTAGCCATACCTGAATTGATGCGTATCTTGACGGATGAAGAGGGTATTTCCTGGGAAAAGGCTTGGGCGATTACCCAACAAACCTTTGCGTATACGAATCATACCATTATGGCTGAAGCCCTTGAACAGTGGGATGTGAAGCTCTTCAAAAAACTTTTACCAAGGATTTATGAGATTATTGAAGAAATACATGAAAGGTTTAGCGAGGAGTTACAAGAAAGAGGCTTTTCTGCTGAGAGGATTAAGTCGATGGAGATTATCTCAGGGGGCAGAATCAGAATGGCGTGGCTGGCTATTTATGGTACCCATACGACAAACGGCGTAGCAGCTTTGCATACGGATATCCTTAAGTATCAAGAATTAAAAGATTGGTATGAAATATATCCTGAACGGTTCCAAAATAAAACCAATGGTGTTACCCAGAGGCGGTGGCTTGCCCTATGTAATAAGGAATTAGGCGAATTTATTACAGCATTGCTGGGAACGAATAGATGGACTACAGATCTAATGGAATTAAAAGAACTGGAGAGATTCGCGAAGGATGAAAAAGTATTGAGCCGCTTCTTGGAAATCAAGCGTGAAAAGAAAATAAAGTTGGCCTCATATATTTTGGAACATGAGGGAATTTACATTAATCCAGACTCTATTTTTGACATTCAGATTAAAAGATTGCATGAGTATAAGCGACAGCTTCTAAATGCCATTCATATTGTTGATTTATACTTTAATCTTAAAGAAAATCCACAGTTGGACGTCGTTCCAAGAACCTTTATCTTTGGTGCAAAGGCGGCACCGGGATATGTAAGGGCCAAAAGCATTATTAAGTTTATTAATGAGATTGCAAGGCGTGTAAATAATGATCCTGATGTTAATGAGAAAATAAAAGTTGTATTTGTACAAAACTATAGAGTATCCTATGCTGAAAAACTTTTTCCTGCTGCGGATGTGTCCGAACAGATATCCACAGCCGGGAAAGAGGCTTCCGGTACAGGGAATATGAAGTTTATGATGAATGGAACGCCAACAATAGGTACCTATGATGGAGCCAATGTTGAAATCGTACAAGAGGCCGGGGAAGAAAATAACTTTATTTTCGGTGCAAGAACAGAAGAATTAGAAGCAATAAAAGACTGCTATGATCCGCTGCAGTACTATGAAAATGTACCAGGTCTAAAGCGGGCTATCGATAGTCTTATAGATGGGACCTTTGATGATGGTGGAACAGGTATGTTTGAGGAATTGCATCGATCACTATTGAAGGGAGCCAGCTGGCATAAACCAGACAATTACTTTATATTGAGGGATTTTGATGAATATAGAGAGGCACAGAAGCTGGTTGACAGAGCATATAGAGATAGATACCAATGGGCAAAAATGTGTTTGTTGAACATGACTAATTCAGGTAAATTCAGTAGCGACAGAACCATAAAGGAATATGCTGAAAAGATATGGCATATTGAAGCAAAGAAAATTTAGTTTCTTCAATGATAACATGGCCCTCGGATGTTCCGAGGGCTGTATTCTTTCATCTATATATGGATAAAATTCCCATAATGCAAAAAAGGTAAAATCATGTAAAAAAAGAGTTGCATATGCTATAATATTTTAGGATTGTTTAGATGATGATAAATATAACCACTTAAAAAATTTCATCTGTGGGAGGGCTTACATTGAAAAGGGGATTACTGATCTTCGCGCTTGTTTTTAGTTTGATGAATACATTTGTTTATGCGGATACAATAGATTCCATAAGTACCTATATAAAAAATGGGAAGATCGTCCCTTTTGCCGATTTTTTACCGGATGACGACTTTAAGGAAATACAACCGATTGATGAAAAATTTAATGAATATACGGATTATGCATACGGTTATTCCTTAAAGTATCCGAATCATATGCAGGTGGACGTGTCTTTGTCCTCAGTAAGAACCCTTATTTATGATGAAGATACCAGAATTGAAATATATTACGATAATTTTTTCGACACGCATGCATCCACCCAGGCATATATCAACTATAGTAATCAGTTTATGAAAAATGATAAGGATCATTTCAAAGAATATGAAGCAAATGTAAAAGTCAATGACCTGAATGCCCATATTCTAAAGTGGAGCAGAGAAAAACTATATCGCGTAAAAGACGATAAAAACTTTTACGTGAGTGCAGAAATTGCTAAGAATAGTCATGAAGTCTATACCATTTTTATTAAATCTGCAAAACCCTTCGAGAATGCTGAAAGCTATATGGATATCATTAACTCTTTTCGAGTGGTTGACCGGATAGGCGTTCCGAAATCAACGGCAAGGTTTGCTAACAAAGAAAAGAAGCTTAACGAAGAAACAGAGGCTTTCTACAACGAATACTTTCTTGAGTCTGAAGATATAAAATGGGGGATATTTGAGTATTCTGCACCTAAAAGCTTTGATTTTCTACATAGTCTTGAGAAAAGGGTTGATTATACCTTTGATTTTCTGGTCCTGTATCAATCATTATCCAGTTCCGGCTTTCCAATGGAAGAGATGGAAAATGCCTATAAAAATAATCGGTACGTGGAATTGACCCTGCAAACCATGTATTTAGACGGACGAGACAATTCCAGTATCATATATGAGATCTTAAAGGGACAATATGATCAGTATTTTTATGAATATGCCCAAAATCTGAAAAAATTTGGTCATCCGGTTTTATTCCGCTTAAATAATGAAATGAATGGTGATTGGTGTCCTTACTCCAATTATTATACATCCAAGGATACAGAATTGTTTAATCAACTATGGCGATATATATACGATATATTTGAAAAAAATGGCGTTGACAATGTTTTATGGGTTTGGAATCCCCATGATGGGTCCTTTCCTAACTTTAAATGGAATCATTATTTGACGTATTACCCTGGAGATGAATATGTTGATATTATTGGGATGACGGGATATAATGCAGGGACCTATTATCCTGGTGAGAAATGGAGAAGCTTTCGAGATATCTACACTCCCCTATATAATGAATATATGACTTATTTTGAGCAGCCTTTTATGATTACAGAATTTGGTTCCAATTCTGTTGGCGGCGATAAAATTATGTGGATTCATGAAATGTTTGACTTAATGAAGACCATGAAGAATATAAAAGTAGCTATATGGTGGAATGGTATTGATTGGGACAAGAATATGAAGCCGGCCCGGATTTATCGACTGGATGAGTCCGACACCATGTTGAGAACCTTTGAATATCGGTTAAGAGAATATAAGAAATGATATATCAACAAAAAAAAGATTGGGAAAGTTATTCGCAATCTTTTTTTCATTTTTGACACATTATTTATCCAAAGATATATGCATCTAGAACAGAAGGTATTATCTTTTGTAGGGGACGCCGCCTTCGGCGTACCGCAACGATTATATAATGTTTTAACGGCGTAGACCTATATATTCATGACACGAAATTAAGCATTGAAAGCAGAAGTTTATTATGGTAACTTAGTATATATAGTTTTGAAAAACAATATAGCACGGAATATCATATTATAAATAAGGGCAGTGAATTGTTCAATATATATAAGGAGTGGAAGTTGTGAGGGAGGAAATAAGTTCCGGCGGCGTAGTGGTTTTTGGCAATGCTATTCTGCTTTTGCGGAAGTATAACGGCGATTGGGTTCTGCCAAAGGGAAAGGTTGAAAAATATGAAGATATTCGAACTGCTGCAGTTAGAGAAGTGTATGAAGAAGGTAATGTAAAGGCAGAAACCATTAAATATCTTGGAGAAATCCATTATTCTTTTAAGAACAGCTGGCAGAGTAATGAAGTTGTTCATAAAACAGTACATTGGTTTCTTATGAAAGCCAGAAATATGGAATGTATTCCACTAAAGGAAGAGGGCTTCATTGAAGCAAGATTTGTCCACATGAATCGAGCAACGGAATTGGCAAAGTATGATGATGAAAGAGAAATTATTCAAAAAGCCATTGAATTGTTAGAAAATGATAAGGACCCCATCTAAAAAGGATGGGGTCCTTCATTACACCATCTTCCTCCTGGTATGAGTATAAAACAAATACGATTTTTATAATGATGTAACATAATTTCAATTTAAACTATAATAAATTGTGATATAATATATAAAATATATTAAAAAGGCTGTGACATAAGAAGTAGGTGAGCACATGTCATTTTCTATGAAGACAAAAAATGAATTATCGAGAATAATTCCTGAGGACCCATGCTGTCAGCTTAGTGAGCTTTCTGCATTAATGCATATGAGTGGCACCATACAATTGGCAGGTTTTCAAAAAATCAATGTGAAGATTGCTACAGAAAATGCAGCAGTAGCAAGGAAAATATTCAAACTGCTGAAGAAGACCTTTGGTATCCATACGGAAGTTATGGTCACGAAAAACAGATTGTTAAAGAAGAACAATCATTACGTCATGATTGTTAGCAGCAAAGAGGGGGCAAACGATGTCCTTGAAAAAGTAGGAATCCTTAGTGAAAAAGATGGGCAGCTAACGATAAACTATAGCATCCCGGAAAAACTAATGAAAAATACATGCTGCAAGCGGGCATATCTCCGAGGAGCTTTTCTAGGCGCTGGTTCAGTAAGTGATCCGGAAAAAACCTATCATCTAGAATTCGTTACAACCAGTGAAGAATATAGTGAGAGTTTAAAAGAACTTGTTAATGAGTTTGGGTTAGGCGCTAAAATTGTTCAGCGGAAAAACAGCTATGTGGTATATTTAAAGGAAGGGGATCAGATTGTCGATCTTTTAAATATCATCGGAGCACACTCTGCCCTACTAAATCTGGAGAACATAAGAATTGTCAAACAGGTTCGAAATAATGTCAATCGGATTGTTAATTGTGAGACAGCCAACTTAAGTAAAATTGTCAATGCATCCATGCGTCAAATTGAGAATATAGAATACATTCAAAGAACGAGAGGATTTAGAGTACTTCCTGATGGACTTCGGGAGATTGCTGAATTAAGACTTACTTATAAAGAAGCAAGCTTAAAAGAATTGGGGCAGATGCTGAACCCACCCGTAGGCAAGTCTGGTGTGAATCACAGATTAAGGAAAATTGAGAAAATAGCAGAAAAATATAAACAAAAAGAGGGGGATTTACGTTGATTTCTAAAGAGATTACCATCATAAACAAATTAGGATTACATGCAAGACCAGCTGCATTATTTGTGCAAATGACGAATAAATACGATTCTGACGTATTTCTGGAAAAAGGAACAAAAAAGATAAATGCTAAAAGTATCATGGGTGTAATGTCCCTGGGTGTTTCAAAGGGAGAAACTGTGACGATTATAACAGATGGCCCAGACGAGCAAGAAGCAATGGAAGCATTGGTAAACTTAATTGAGCATGTGCTCATGGACTTGTAAACTACCTAATTATTAGGTAGTTTTTTCGTTTTTATTAAGGCAATAGATTGTGTGGAACTTCTGTGGATGACATAATCGTAGGGGCGAGCACTGTTCGCCCGATTTGATACCAAAAACTATAAAAACAAATGAAAAAAGACGAACATTTTATTTGTAAAATAGTCACAACGCATTCACCACGACAATAGGCAATAAGACCCAAAATTTAGGAAATATTTTTTTGGGACTTGCCATTCAACAATTCTTTGTATAATATAAAAATTATGGCAATAAAAGAAGAAAAATGCAGTAAAATGACGAAAAATGTCGAAAAAGTCTTGAAAATGATGTAGTTCATTTCGCCAATCCTCCGGAGGGAAGAATGTACAAAATAAATGTTGAATCCTTAAAAAATGGTATGATCATTGCCAAAAATATTTATGATAATGATGGAAATATCTTGCTTGCAGCGGGGATTGCTTTAAGGGAAAACTACATCAGCAAGCTAAAGGAATTGAGAATAACAGAAGTATATATACAAACAGATGAAACCGCGGATATTGTTGTTGAGGATGTAATTCAAGAACAAAATCGTCTGGAAGCAAAACAGATTGTTAAACAGATCATGGTCTCCATAAAAAAAGATACCCGTGCTTTCGATGAAAGAATTTTGTCAGTGGTGGAAAGTATTGTTGAGGATTTGCTAAACAATCCCAACGTTATGGTTCATTTAGCAGATATCAGGTCTGTTGACGAATATACCTTCGGACACTCTGTAAATGTTTGTGTCTTGTCGGTATTACTGGGTATAAAAATGGGCTATAATAAAACACAGCTTAAAGAACTTGGAATCGGCGCACTGCTTCACGACATCGGAAAGATGTGGGTTCCGGAAAGTATTTTAAACAAACCGGATATCCTTGATGAACAAGAGTTTGAAGAAATCAAAAAGCATACAACATTTGGCTATGACTTCTTACATAAAATTCCCGGTGTACCAAGCATATCCTGTATGGTAGCATTAGCACATCATGAGCGCTTTGACGGAAGCGGATACCCTTTTGGGAAAAAGAGCTATGACATTCATGAATACGCTAGAATTATTGCAATCACAGATGTGTATGATGCATTGACGTCGGAAAGAATCTATAAAAAGAAAATTCGGCCCTTTGAAGCAGTAGAATATCTGGTATCCATCGGAAAAACACAGTTTGATGAAAAAATGGTGAAGCTTTTTACTGAGTTCGTTCCTGTTTTCCCTATGGGGTCTGTTGTGAAAACGAACTTGGGAGAAAAGGGTGTTGTTTTATCTGTTGACAGCAGCTTCCCTACAAAACCTACGATTAGGATACTGTTGAACAAAGATGGCAGCAGATGTGTGCCCTACCAAGATATTGATTTAAAGAAGCATCATGGCGTAAAGATTGTTGACATAATAGAGAATTTTTCAATATTTTGATATAATTAAGGTATGAATCATGATTCATACCTTTTAATTTTGTGACGCAAGGTGAGGATAGACAATGACAAAAAATGAACAGATTTTGAAATATATCGAAGGCTTGAAAGTCGGAACGAAAATATCGGTGAGACAAATTGCCCAGGAGTTGGAAGTCAGTGAGGGCACTGCCTATAGGGCCATAAAAGATGCAGAGCTCCAGGAAATGGTTAGTACGATTCCTAGGATCGGTACCATACGGGTCGAGAAAGTAGAGAAAAAAGAAATTCATAAACTAACCTTTTCTGAGATTTTAAACATTGTAGAGGGGACTGTTTTAGGAGGACACGAAGGTATCTACAAAACCCTTAATAAATTTGTCATAGGGGCAATGGCTGTTAATGAAATCGAACGATATATTTCAGATGGTGATTTGTTAATTGTAGGAAATCGTGATGAGGTCCATAAACTGGCTTTGGATAGAGGCTGTGCCGTATTGATTACAGGTGGGTTTTCCTGCAGTGAAGAAATAAAAAAGATAGCCACCGAAAGAAAGCTTCCGGTCATTTCCACCAGCTATGATACCTTTACTGTCACCTCGATGATCAATCGAGATATCCATGAACGGTTAATTAGAAAGCAAATCCTCCTAGCAGAGGATATCATGCCTAAAAAGCTTCACTATCTGGATGAACCATGTACCGTTGCTGATATGAAAAGAAAGATGAAAGCTGTTGGACACAGCAGATTCCCCATCGTAGACAAGCAGTTTCAGGTCATTGGTGTTATTACGCCCAGAGATATTGCCGGCGCAGGAGATGATGACCTACTAACGGATCTAATGTCTGCAAATCCGATAACCGTTGAGAAAAATACATCCGTTGCTTATATTTCCCATGTCATGATTTGGGAAGGTATAGAAATGGTCCCTATCGTTGAAGGAAGAAAATTGGCCGGCGTTATTTCCCGACAGGACGTGATCAAGGGACTTAGATATATAAAAAACCAGCCCCACATGGGAGAGCCCTTTGAAGATATGATTTTTAATCACTGCAAAGTTGAGGAAAGTGATTATGGTATAAAATTAACTGGGGAAATTACGCCTATGATGCTAAATGAACTGGGAATCGCCAGCGCCGGCGTGTTGGTTATGTTGATGTCTACGGCCGGCTCGTTGGCCATCAAGGCACAAAAACATCTGGATAGTGTTATCGACAGCTTTATGATTTATTTTATTCGGCCATTGCAATTGGAGAATAAAATAGAAGTATATGCAGAGATAATCAATATGGGTAGAAAGTTTTGCAAAGTAGATGTTAGGGTCTATCATGGAAGAGACATTGTGGCGAAAGCATTAATGTCTGCGAAGCTATTAAAAAAATAGTTCCGTGATGGCAAGGAGGTTTATATGAGAGATTTTGTGCACTTACATGTTCATACGGAATACAGTTTATTGGATGGATCAGCTAGAATTTCCAAGCTGATCGAATTGACAAAAGAACTGGGAATGAAAGCCATTGCCATAACTGATCATGGCTGCATGTTTGGTGTGATCGATTTTTATAAACAGGCTGTTAAGCACGGTATTAAGCCGATTATGGGCTGCGAGGTTTACACGGCTCCACGAACAATGTATGATAGAGATCCTGTTAAGGACAAAGGATTGGGTCATCTGGTTTTGCTGGCTAAAAACATAAACGGCTATAAAAATATCATGAAGATCGTTTCTCTTGGGTATACAGAGGGCTTCTACTATAAGCCCCGTATTGACATGGATACTTTGATGAAACACGGTTCAGATATTGTTGCTTTAAGCGGGTGCTTGGCAGGTCGCGTACAGCAGTACATTCTGAATCATGATTATCAAGGGGCGAAGGAAGAAGCTTTGAAGCTTGAAAGTATATTTGGAAAAGGAAATTTCTATCTTGAGCTGCAGGACCATGGCATTGAAGAACAAAAGGATGTGAACCATTATCTGGTCAAACTTAGCAAAGAGACGGGAATTCCATTAGTCGCTACCAATGATGTCCACTATTTGAGAAAACAAGACGCTGATGTACATGATGTTTTGCTTTGTATTCAAACTGGAAAAACAGTGGACGAGGAAGAGCGTTTGAAATTTCCAACCCAGGAATTCTACCTGAAAACACCTGATGAGATGGCAGAGATCTTCCCATACGCCTTAGAGGCATTGGATAATACCGTAAAGATTGGGGAAATGTGCAATGTGGAATTTGCCTTTAACCAGATACACTTGCCTAAATATGATGTACCGGAAGCCATGGATGCGGATGTGTATTTACGGCAGCTGTGTGATAAAGGGTTAAAGGATCGCTATCATGAGATTACCCATGAACTTCAAGAGAGATTGGATTATGAGTTGAGTGTCATTGAGGGAATGGGCTATGTTGAATATTTCTTGATTGTGTGGGATTTTATTCGTTATGCAAAAGAGAACAATATCATGGTAGGGCCAGGTAGAGGATCGGCAGCGGGAAGTATTGTATCCTATGCATTAGGTATAACGGATATTGATCCGATTAAATACAACTTGATTTTTGAGCGCTTCTTGAATCCGGAACGAATTACCATGCCCGATATCGATATAGACTTCTGTTACGAAAGAAGACAAGAGGTCATTGATTATGTCATTGATAAGTATGGAAAAGACAAGGTAGCGCAAATTATCACCTTTGGTACTATGGCAGCCAGGGCGGCTATACGGGATGTGGGCAGGGCAATCAATATGTCCTATGCCAGCGTAGATGCCATAGCGAAGCAGATACCCTTTCAAATAGGTATGACGATTGATAAAGCATTAGAGATTAACAAAACCCTTAAAGATATGTATGAATCCGATGAACAAGCGAAATATCTAATAGACGTAGCTCGAGCAGTAGAAGGGATGCCAAGGCATGCTTCAACCCATGCGGCGGGTGTGGTGATTTCAAAAGAAGCCATTGACGAATATGTGCCCCTTTATAATCATGAGAATGGTGTTTCAACCCAATTTACCATGGGAACGCTGGAAGAATTGGGTCTTCTAAAAATGGATTTTTTAGGTCTGAGAAACTTGACGGTTATACGGGATGCAATATCTCTTATAGAAAAAGATCATGGCGTGCTTATCGATTTTTCAAAGATGTCTTACGATGATAAAAAGGTTTATGAGTTAATCAGCAGAGCAGATACACTAGGGGTATTTCAATTGGAAAGCGGCGGCATGCGCCAATTTATGAAGGAATTAAAGCCGGACTGTTTCGAAGATATTATCGCAGGAATCTCATTATTCAGACCTGGTCCAATGGATTCTATCCCTAAATATCTTGAGTACAAAAATAACCCACAAAAAGTACAATATCTACATCCAAAGCTTAAGCCCATACTGAATGTAACCTACGGATGTTTTGTCTATCAGGAACAGGTTATGCAGGTGGTGCGGGACTTGGGGGGATATACCTATGGGCGTAGTGACCTGGTGCGCAGGGCCATGGGAAAAAAGAAAATGGATGTCATGGAACAGGAGAGGCATTACTTTATCTATGGAAAGATAAAGGATAATGGGGAGATCGAAATACCCGGGTGCATCCGAAATGGCGTCCCAGAAGAGGTTGGTAATAAGATTTTTGACGAGATGATTGATTTTGCTAAGTATGCATTTAATAAATCCCACGCCGCTGCCTATGCCGTATTAGGATATCAAACAGCTTATTTAAAACAATACTATCCTGTTGAATTTATGGCTGCACTGCTTACCAGTATCATGGGAAATACGTCAAAGGTGGCAGAATATATCCAGGATTGTAAGCGAATGGGGATCGAAATACTGCCTCCCAGTGTAAATGCCAGTATGGCAAAGTTTACCGTAGAAAATGGGAAAATTCGATTTGGTCTCTTAGCGGTAAAAAATGTGGGGCTAAGTGTTATTGATGCCATCGTTTTAGCCAGAGAAAGTAAAGGAAGATACATGAGTTTTACGGATTTTTGTCAAAAGGTGGACTCGAAGGAGATCAATAAAAGAGCCATTGAAAGTTTGATTAAGTGCGGAGCCTTTGACAATCTGGGTGGAAATAGAGCCCAGCTTATGGCAGTTTATGAAAGGGTGCTGGAAGGAATCCAGCAGGACCGGAGAAAAAACCTAGAAGGACAGTTTTCTTTGTTTAACATATATCAAGACGTTATCTCGGATCATGGGTTAGAGGATAGACTTCCTGATATTGCTGAATTCCCAACCAAAATGATGCTTTCCATGGAAAAGGAAGTATTAGGCTTGTATGTTAGTGGACATCCTCTGTCAGAATTGGAAGAAGAACTGAAAAGTGCTTCTACTGTGAATGCTGCCGTATTTGTAGAAGCCATGGATCATCCGGAAAACTGCCAGATGAAGGATGGTATGTCTGTAGCGATTGCAGGTATGATTAGTCATAAGCAAAATAAGACGACAAAAAACAATAACATGATGGCCTTCATCACCCTGGAGGACCTTTATGGTACGGTAGAAGTGATTGTATTTCCAAATGTTTTTGAAAAATACTATGGACTTCTTTATCAAGATAATACGATCATTGTAGAGGGAAAAATCAGCTTTAAGGAAGAAGAGGAGCCTAAAATTATTTGTGAAAAAATTTATCCTCTTGTAAAAAGACAGGGAAATAAGTTATATTTAAAAATAAGTAAAGATAAAGAATTATCTGTTTTGGAAAAGATCAAACCAATCCTTAGTAAATGGCGGGGGAATGTACCTGTTTATCTGTATATTGAAGAGAAGAATCAAAAAATGCGGGCAGATAGAGACTATTGGGTACAGATTAATCAACAGCTTGTCGAAGAGCTGAGTGGGCTTTTGGGAGACGAATGTGTGAAAATTGCATAAATAGCATCTGGCATCAATGAATCACGCTTTATAACCATCATAAGTATAAGAATATTTATAAAAATGAAAGATAATAATGTAAAGATTCAAATAATACGAGTGGGGCCGTCTAATTTTGTAGATTTTTCGATTAAGGATGCTTGTAATTTACGTGAAATTCGATTAAAATAATTACAAGTCAACTACTCCAAGAGGGAGGCCTTTTTATATGTGGACAGTAGTATACATGGCACACAACCAAGCAGACGGAAATAAAATTAGAGACATATTGGCAGCAGAAGGATTTCTTGTTAAAATTAGGCCGATCGGCAAGGAAGAAGACAGAGTATATGAGGTTTTGGTACCTAATGGAGAAGTAGAAGAAGCCCATGAGGTTTTAATTGATTTAGGATATTAAAACGGTAGACTCTCTAAGGGAAAGCGTTTGCTTAAATGCTTTCCTTTATATTTGGTATTATATGGTCTATGGCTTTCGGAATAATAACCCTAAATAATAGTATCATGGAAATACTAAAAGGGATGGGAAAAGAAAGGGACTTTTACCGAGTGAGTAAGTTGAAAAACGACAGGAGGGATAAATATGAAAAAAATTGGTGTTTTAACGAGTGGTGGAGATTCGCCGGGAATGAATGCCGCAGTAAGGGCGGTGGTGAGATCTGCTATATACCATGGCCTAGAAGTTGTGGGCATCAAAAGGGGTTATGAAGGACTTATTAAAGGTGATATTGAGGAAATGAACTTGTCTTCTGTGGCAGATACCATTCATCGAGGAGGAACCATTCTCAGGACTGCTAGAAGTGAAGAGTTTAAGACAGATAAGGGCTTTCAGCATGCGCTAAACGTTATTAATATCTTTGGAATTGACGGCATCGTCGTTATTGGTGGAGACGGATCATTCCGTGGTGCCCAGAAGCTTAGTAAAGCAGGCATTTCCACTATTGGATTGCCGGGGACAATCGATAATGACCTGGCTTATACGGACTATACCATCGGTTTTGATACTGCCGTGAACACAGTTGTTAATGCCATCAGCAATATTAGAGATACATCCACATCTCATGGACGAGCCAATATCATAGAAGTTATGGGCCGTCATTGTGGAGATATAGCATTGTATGCAGGACTGGCAGGTGGTGCAGAAAGTATCATCGTACCGGAAGAGCCTTTCTCAATAGATGAGGTATGCAAGCGACTCATCCAAGGAAGAAATCGAGGTAAATTACATAGTATCATCATTCTAGCTGAAGGTGTCATCAAGGATGGCGATGCGCGACAGCTGGCAAAGGAGATCGAAGAAAAGACAAGTATAGAAACGAGATTGACCATATTGGGACATGTCCAGAGGGGAGGAAGTCCTACGGCCTTCGATAGAGTATTGGCCAGTCGAATGGGAGGAAGGGCTGTTGAACTCTTGCTAGATAACAAAACCTCTCGTGTTGTTGGAATCAGAGGCAATGATATCTGTGACTTTGATATCGATGAGGCCTTATCAATGGAAAAAAGCATTGATAAAAATATATATGAGTTGGCAAAAATATTATCTATATAATAATGAAAAAGTATTATCTATTTAAATTGAAAGGGGATTGGGGTTATGCCGAAGACAAAAATAGTTTGTACAATTGGACCAGCCAGTGAAAGTAAAGAGAACCTTATGAAGCTGATCCAAAACGGAATGAATGTTGCCAGATTGAATTTTTCACATGGAAGTCATGAAGAGCACCTGAAAAGAATTAATGCCATCAAAGAGGTAAGAGAAATGCTTGGAGTACCTGTGGCCATTGTTCTGGACACAAAGGGACCAGAAATCAGAACAGGAAACTTCAATGAAAGTGAAGTGCTGCTGAAGGAAGGTACAGAATTTATCATCACAACAAGAGATGTAATAGGCGACAGCAGTATCTGCAATGTATCCTATAAGAATCTTCCAGATGACGTAAAACCAGGAGACAATATCCTTATCGATGATGGACTGATCGAACTAGAGGTTTTAGAAATTGTTAATAGTACGGATATCAGATGCAAAGTAAACAATAGCGGAATCGTAAAAAATCATAAAGGGGTTAATGTCCCAGGTGTGAAAATTAATTTACCGGCAATCACAAAAAAGGACTATGATGATATTATTTTTGGGATTGAAAGTGGCATAGATTTCATTGCGGCGTCCTTTGTAAGAAAAGCAAGCGATGTTATGGAAATTCGAAAAATATTAGAAGATAATCGTGCACCTGATATTCAAATCATTTCAAAGATTGAAAATCAAGAAGGCGTAGATAATGTAGACGAAATCCTGGAGATTTCCGATGGTATCATGGTTGCCAGAGGAGATTTAGGTGTAGAGATTCCAACGGAACAGATTCCTCTTGTACAAAAAATGATTATTAAAAAGTGTAATGCTGTAGGAAAACCTGTCATTACTGCTACGCAAATGTTGGATTCTATGATTAGAAATCCTCGACCTACAAGGGCTGAAGTAACTGATGTTGCCAATGCCATTTTAGATGGAACGGATGCCATCATGCTGTCAGGTGAAACGGCTGCAGGGAAATATCCTGTTGAAGCTGTAAAGACCATGGCCAATATTGCCAGAACAACAGAAGCTTCGCTAGATTATGAGTTAATCTTAAGAGAAAAAGGTATCGGAAAAGAAAAGAGTATTACGGATGCGGTAAGTCATGCAAGCTGCACCAGCGCCCAGGACTTGGGGGCATCAGCCATCATTACGGCTACTGCATCAGGTTTTACAGCCAGAATGGTTTCGAAGTTTAGACCAAAAGCACCACTCATTGCAGCAACAAACAGTGAAAAAGTTGCAAGAAAGCTTTGTCTTACCTGGGGAACGTATCCTGTAATCATACCGGAAGGACAATCTACCGATGAAATATTTGACTCGGCAATCAATAAGGCATTAAGCGCAAACTACATCAAAGGTGGAGATTTAGTAATCATTACTGCCGGTGTACCGGTTGGTGTGGCAGGTAGTACGAATACCATTAAAGTGCATATCGTTGGTGAAGTATTGATTAAAGGAATGGGTGTTGGCAAAAAGTCAGCAGTAGGTACTGTGTGTGTTGCCCAGGATGCAGAAGAAGCAGAAGCAAAGTTTAAGGATGGAGATATCTTAGTATCGGTAGCTACAGATAAAGATATGGTGCCTTTCATGGAAAGGGCTTCTGCCATTGTCGTAGAAGAGGGCGGTTTAACTTCCCACGCAGCGGTGGTAGGATTACATCTAGGCAAGCCTGTTATCGTAGGAGCAAAAGATGCTACCAGTATCCTTAAGCAAGAAGAGCTAATTACCGTAGATGCTGCAGGCGGCGTCATATATAGAGGAAAAGCAACTGTATTATAAGCTTTATTCAGAATAGCCGGACTGTTGTCCGGCTATTTTTTTTGCAGTGAAAATGATAGAATAGTGGAGAGCAATAAATACTATGGTTGCTTTTGAAGAATACTACATCGTAGGAGGAAAAAATATGCATATACATGATGCTTGTATTCGTGTACGTTATCAAGAAACAGATCAAATGGGTGTCGTATACAATGGGAATTATTATACATGGTTTGAAGTGGGAAGGGCTGAGTACTTTCGATCCATTGGCTATACCTATGCAAAACTTGAAAAAGAGGGCATCATCTTACCGGTGGTAGAGAGTCAATGTGAATATAAAATCCCTGCAAAATATGATGATGAGATTCTTATCCGTACGCGAATAGCAAAAATAAAAGGTGTACGATTAGAGTTTAACTATGAGATTCTTAGGAAAGAAGATGAAGCGGTACTGGCGAAAGGGAGAACCGTTCATGCTTTTGTAGATAAAGCGCTAAAGCCTGTGAATTTTAAGAAAGCAAATCCGAGCCTGTGGGAGATCATTCAAAAGTGTTCAAGTGAGGTGGTATAAGCCATGCTGTTGAAATTAATTCTACTTTTTACAACGGTACCATTAATTGAACTGGCGATTCTATTAAAGCTAAGTGATGAGATCGGATTTGGCTATACCCTGGCATTGGTGCTAGTAACCGGGGTCGCTGGTGCATACCTTGCAAAATCGCAAGGAAGACAGATTTTGTTTCAGATACGATATGAAATGCAGCATGGAAATATGCCTGGGGATGCATTAATCAATGGCTTATGCGTGTTGATTGGCGGCGCTATGCTGCTTACACCTGGAATCGTAACGGATACATTAGGATTTATCCTTGTTATACCGGGAACAAGAGAAATTTTCAAACACTATTTAAAGGAAAAGTTCCAGCGTATGCTGCAAGAGGGAAATACCTACTTCTACCTTCGTAAGTAAAACTTTAACAAAACCATAACAGTAGAAGGTGGTATAAAATTGGAAATTATGTATAATAATCTATAATAGCTATTTTGCAAATTGTGTAACTGATTCTAATTTTTTATCTTGATGACGCTCTTTGGATGGGAGTGTCCTTTTTTTTGAAAATCAGAAAAGAGTAGAAAATCTACTCTTTTTCAGGATTGATATAAGCTGGTTTTTTCATAAAGTTAGTTAAATCAATACCTCCTACTGCCGGTGCAGGATTGTTTTCTACCACTATTTTTACCTGATCAACACCCTGCAGACTTGTAAAGGTGTAGAGGATAGCATCCAATATCATACGCTGGATATTCGTTCTTTTAGCGGTTATATCCAGAAATTCCCTACTCATGTTTAATATAATACCATTGCCTTCGTAAGAGAAATCAATTAACTGAATCGTATTAGGCAGTATCGGTGTAAATCCTTGTATTTTACTCCCATTGATTTCTCCTGTTTGAAGAACTTGAAACAAGGTTTGAACGGCCTGAGATCCATCCTGTGAAGTAATGGCGACCGGCGCCAGCAGTTGTCTTTCTCCGTTTTGATTAAAGCTGAGATAAGCCTGTGGTTGTGTAGTTTTTGTATAAACTGCTCGCGTGCTGACTGTACCAAAGAGGTTATCGGAGTCCTTGCCGTTTATTAAGAATTTAACTTTGTTGATACCAGGTATGGAGGTCAAAGACTGAACCATACTGTCCACGATTTGCTGTCCTGCTTCTTTATCTTGACGATTCCAAGTAAAAGATGTAAAATCTACAGTTACCAGGTCATTGCTAACACGAAGCTTACGAGTGGCAGGAATAGGCACTTGCGTATTTTCGATAATTTGAGATCCTGATCGTAAGCCGTCTATTGTAAGACGGATGGGTGTCGTACTATAGGGAACAGTCCGGGTAATTGGAATCAAATACGTATGATGCGTATTTTCGGGGAAATATAACATAAGGGCCATCGTACCCTTTGGAAGAGTGTTCTTTGCAGCAATGTATGGAAGCTGTTTATGATATGTTACGGAAAGTTCATAAGGCTCCACATTCTTAAAATCCTTATGATTTGAATAGACTTTGAAAATATAGCTTCCTTCAGATAGATTGAGATTTTCTTGTGACAGATCTAATGGATAAGTTACTTCAGTTACCGGCTCCTTTGGCAGCTCAGTAGACTTAACAAATTGTTTGGATTCCAACACAGCAACCTGCTGCTGGTCTTGCATGATCTCAATGGTCAATGGATCTTCGGAACCCAAATGAAAATCTGTTGGTTCTGGGCTGGAAACTTTAAAATTGACTGTCATTGGATTTTCCAGGGTTTTCAGATTACCTTCAATCGTATAGGTTATCGTACCAGATGAAGCTTTTTTCTCCTTAGAAAATTTGATCGGTATCGGCATCTTGAAATTGTACTTTGAAGCATTGATATTTAGCGGCATACCAGTAGCCGTAATACAGATAATAAATACGAGTAAGAGATTCATGATGGTTTTTCCCAAGAAAATCACTCCTTATACTGTTGAAGTTGGTCTGCAAAACAATCTATAATACCATTATAAGGGATTTATGTTTTTCAATAAAGGACAAACTGTATATAATTATTGGAAATTATATTTTGAGACTTTAGGATGAGAATCTGTAGTCTATATCTACTGTTATGCTTAAACGGAACGCCACAAGGGGGCGTTCCCTACGAGCTGAACTAGAACTTAGTTTTAAGGTAGGGGTGGCTGCCTACAGCCACCCGAAGAAAACGATGGAACCGTCCCCGTGGCGAAGCGGATGTAAAGCACTTAGTATGACATATATAGATTAAAACAAAGGAGCATACGATAATGACTGATATATTGATTCAAAAAGGCAAAACTTATCAAGTAACCATTGAAGATATAGGCCATAATGGAGAAGGTATAGGAAAAATACAAGGATTTACAGTATTCGTAGAGGGTGGTGTCCCTGGTGATCTTCTTGAGATTAAGATTTCCATCGTGAAAAAGAACTATGCAGTGGGCGTGATAAAAAGGGTCATACAAGCTTCTCCTGATAGAATCGAGCCTTCCTGTCAAATTGCAGATATCTGTGGAGGATGTCAGATACAGCATATCGACTATCAAAGCCAGCTCAGACTGAAAACCGGAAGGGTTAAGGCGAACATAGAACGAATTGGAAAGCTGGAGAACGCAGTCGTCCATGATACCATTGGTATGGAAATACCGGAAAGATATCGGAATAAAGGGCAGTTTCCTATAGGAACCTTAGATGGAAAAGCTATTATTGGATTTTATAAAGGTGGTACCCATGAAATCGTAGATATGGAGACCTGTCTGCTTCAGCATGAAATCAATGACAGGATTGTCAATGTGGTTAAGAAATATATTGAAACATTTAAAATCACCACCTATGATGAAAGTACCGGAAAAGGCTTGCTGCGGCATGCGCTGACGAAAATCGGTTTTGTCACCGGCGAAATCATGGTGGTATTGATCACAAACGGGAGAGAATTGCCCCAGAGTCAATGGCTCATAACAGCATTGAAGGAAGAAATACCGGAGATTGTGAGCATCGTGCAAAATATCAACACCAAGAAAGGAAATACCATCCTGGGACAAGAGTGTAAAACCATCTACGGAAAAGACCGGATCATTGATTACATAGGAGATTTTAAATTTCATATTTCTCCGCTGTCATTCTTCCAAGTCAATCCTACTCAAACCAAGGTACTTTATGAAAAAGCCTTGGAATATGCAGAACTAACCGGAGAAGAAACTGTTTTTGATGTCTACTGTGGTATAGGGACCATTTCTCTATTCTTGTCACAGAAAGCAAAGAAGGTATATGGCATCGAGATCATAGAAGCAGCCATTGAAGACGCTAAAGAAAATGCCCGAATCAATCAAGTGGAGAATACAGAATTCTATGTTGGAGCAGCAGAGGATGTAGTTCCAAAGCTATATAAAAAGGGTATAAAAGCTGACGTGGTTGTAGTAGATCCACCTCGAAAAGGCTGCGATGAAAAGGTGTTGGAGACTATTGTGAATATGAACCCTAAGAGAGTCGTATATGTTTCCTGCAATCCCAGTACGTTGGCAAGAGATTTGAAATACCTTGATGAACGGGGTTACAAAACTGTGGAGGTACAGCCGGTGGATATGTTTCCGCATACGGCTCACGTTGAAGTGGTTGCTCAGATGTACTTTAATGGGAAGAAGTAAAAAGCACAATATATAGCGATTTATCAAGCGATTAGACACTAAATATTGATTTTCTGACGGTTTAAGAAAAGGACTATTTAAACCGTTAAATATGGCTTATCCATAGATGTACTTTAATTTTTGCTCATAAAAATGGCATAAAGTGGTTGCTGATGGAAATATAGAGGAATGGTGATGTATTACATGTTGAGGAGCATGATTGATAAATTAAATTAATGAAGCTTTTGGAGGATGAGGCTAAATGAGCAATATATTAAATCAGTGCTGTTGTGGAAGCACAACAGAATCTACCTGTGAAAAAGAGGAAAGCAACTTATGCCCAATATGTAAAGCAGCAGGTGTTAAAGTCAAAAATATTACCGTTAAACATTTGGTATTGGAAACATTAACAGAATTGACCGGCGATGCCGATTATTATATATGCATGAACGATGAATGCGATATTATTTACTATAATCAGGAAACAGGAATTAAATTTGATAAGCTGCAGGTAAGAGTGCCAATCTGGTTTAAGAAAGATGCAAATCCTAAATATGCCTGTTACTGTAGTAAAGTTACTGAGGAACAAGTTATAAATGCCGTAATAAAAGATGATGCAAAGAGCGTTAAAGATATTGTTACACTTACCGGAGCAATGAAAAATGCACAATGTCAGAAGAACAACCCATTAGGTACGTGTTGTCATCAAATGATTCAGGATGCAATCGATAAAGGACTATCAATGAAGTAATAAAATTAAAATTTGTAATGTCACATTTTTTTACTCTGTGACACAACAGTTTGAAATAGCGAAGTAATGTTAAATTTTAGTTTGAGGAGCTAATGATGGAAGTATATTGCATTAAAATAAAACATGTAAATTGCTATATAGTAAAGGTAAATGATTTCTATATTGCCATAGATGCAGGGTGGTCAGGCTACATAAATGAATATGTGAGTGGATTAAGAAAGCATCAGATAAAGCCGGAAAAAATCAAATATCTGTTTGTAACACATTTTCACCCTGATCATGCGGGTCTGATAGAAGACATAAAAAAACTGGGTGTGAATTTTGTCATGTTTAAGCATCAAATTCCTTATATAGAAATTATGGAAAAGATGATCAAAAAAGATCAATCCAACCAGCCAAATCAATCGTATTTGCCACTAAACATGCAAACTAGCATTATTTTGAATATTGAAGAGTCAAAGACATTTTTTGAAGAAAATAATATCCCTGCTCAAGCAATAAAAACTATTGGGCATTCTGATGATAGCATTTCAATCATATTTGATGACGGTTGTGCTTTTATAGGTGACTTATACAGTAAGGAATTAGTAATGGACGAAGATTATAAGAGTAAACATAGTTGGCTTGAGCTGGAAAAAAGAAATGCAAGAAGTATATATCCAGCACACGGTATTATTTACGAATGTTAGTTTCATAATAAAAACAACACTAAAATCCAAAAGCTCTATAAAATTAGCTGGTACATTTTCAGTAAAAGAGAATGTACCAGCTTTTTTTATTGCCCAAATTTATAAAGAAAGGACTGATATAAGATGATCACTGCCACCATCCAAAAAGGTGCATACCCGCACAGCCAACTCATCAACCTCACTTTCCCTATTGATGAGGAAGCCATGATGGAAAAGCTCAGTGAGATAGGCATCAGTGACAGCAATATTGCAAACTGTCATATAGTGAAGATAAGCGGCAAGGTTCCTGCTCTTTGCATACTTGAAAATAACTGCATTAATGCTGATGAGCTGAGCTATCTGGCCAGACGGATAGACAGCTTTGACAACTATGAACTTGCCAAGTTTCAAGGGGCCATTGTACGAGAAGGTCTTCACACCATGAAAGATCTCATCAATCTGACTTTCAACCTTCATAATTATACTGTCATCACGGTAAAGAGTATTCAGCCGAATGGATATGGCAAATGTTAATAGGACTAGGCTTCTCATATAAAAGAGGACAATATATGCCTACAAAAGGAGATCCAGAGCTTCAAGCAGGCTTTTAAAAAAGCTGCTGGATTACTAGAAATCATTGAGAACACCTCAGATACAGTATTGTATGTTCAGGATGAAACCAAAATCAGAGTAGAATCTAATAACTACCGTAGTTGGAGCCCTGTAGGCAACCCCCTATAATTGAGAGGAATGGTACCCGCAAAGGTGTAAATATCATTGGTGCCACTGAAATTAGTAAGAACTATAATTCTATTGTGAATGTATATTCTTCTGATAAAAGAATTACTTCTATTGAGATTATTAAGTTTTTAAAAGACTTACTGGACGTTAACAAGCATAAAAAAGTATTTATGATTTGGGATAATGCTAGAATTCATACTTCTAAGGCTGTAGAAGAGTTTATCAATCAACATGAAGATAAACTGTTTATACTAAATCTTCCACCATACGCACCCATGTTAAATCCTCAAGAGAATGTATGGAATAAGTTAAAATCCTACTTCTATGAATATAAAGCAAGATCTTCTGATGATGAAATTATAAATTTCATTTCGGATTATTTTCGTCAGGCAAATTCTAACAAAGCTGAAACCAAATCTCTTGTTAATGCTAGGTCTTATTTTAATAATTTAATTTTTGAACTTGTTTATCTATAAAATGTTTTTAAAGTAGAATTGACCACTCTGGTCATTTGTTGTATAATAAATAATGACCATAGTGGTCATTTTGCTGTTTATACTTCAAAGAAATGAGGTGGCTGTCATTTATTCGAAATTTTATAGTTTAGCACCGGAGAAACGAGAACATATTATTAATGCAGGCCTTAAAGCGTTTGCACGAAATGGCTATGAAAAGGCTTCTACTAACGAGATTATTAAGGAAGCAGGAATATCGAAAGGATCATTGTTCAACTATTTTAAAAGTAAAAAGGAATTGTATTTATTCTTGTTTGATTATGTCATTGAGATTATCGATAAAATCTATGACGAAGTGGATTGGAATGAAACCGATCTTTTTGAAAGAATGAAACAAATCGGATTGATTAAATTTAAAATCATGAAGCAATACCCGCAAGCATTTGATTTCCTTAAAACCGCTCCAAATGAAAATGCACCTGAAGTAAAATCTGAAAGCGATGCAATAGGTAAAAAACTTATTGAAAGCGGTTTAGGGGTAGCCTATAAAAATATCGATTTGACAAAATTCCGTGAGGATATGGATATGGAAAAAATGATGAACATTATTACCTGGACAATTATGAGTTTTTCAGAGCAGCAAATAAGTAGAGTCGGTTCCTTTGAAGATATGAACATTGATGTGCTTCGTGAATGGGATGAATATTTTGATATATTAAAGCGGTGTTTCTACAAAAAGGAGGAACAATAATATGTTTATTGATATTTCAAATCTAAAGAAAAGCTATACATCGGGCGTGGTTAGAACGGAAGTTTTGAAGGGAATCGGGATGGAGCTGGAAAAGGGAGAAATCGGTGTCATCTTTGGACCATCAGGTTCAGGTAAATCAACACTAATGAATATCATCGGCGGCATTGACCGCGGTGACAGCGGCAGGGTCATGGTTGACGGAGTTGAAGTAAATAATTTGAACGACGACAAGCTGACCGATTATAGACGCGAGCATATTGGTTTTGTCTTCCAGTTCTATAACCTTATTCCAAACCTTACTGTAGGGGAAAATATTGAAGTCGTTTCTAACATTAGCAAGTCCCCTCTGAACACTGACGAAGTCTTAGCAGCGGTGGAAATGCAGGATAAAAAACATCGCTTCCCCAGGGAACTGAGCGGTGGTGAGCAACAACGGGTCTCCATTGCCAGGGCGATCGTAAAGAATCCGAAGCTGCTTCTTTGCGACGAGCCAACTGGTGCTCTTGACTTTTATACCTCCCGCAGTATTTTAAAGCTCTTGCAGCAGGTGAATAAAAAATATGGTACAACTATTTTAATGATAACTCACAATGCTGCTATTGCAGCCATGGCCAATAGAGTATTTAAGCTTCGAAGCGGAGAAATCGTAGAAGATTCGGTTAATCAGATAACTATTCCAGCGGAAAGGATTGAATGGTAATGTCGATTAATAAGAGAATCAAGCGTGTTTTTCTTGAAAACAAAGCACAGTATATGGGATCCATTGTGCTGATTATTCTCAGTTGCTTTATGTTCACCTTGATGAGTCAGTTTGCGATGAATTTTGAGAGAATGGCAAATGAATTTCAAGACGGATATGTACAGGAAGATGCTTCCTTCACAACAGTCAAAAGTATTGATAACTTGCAGGAGCTTGAGTCGGCAGCCAACGCAGTGATTGAAGAAGGTAAAACCTTTGACTATAAGCTTTCAGAAGGACAAACGCTACGGATCTTCAGCCGGAACGATAGAGTCAATATCCCGGCAATCCTTGAAGGTAAAGGATTAAGTGAAAGAGGCGATATGCTCATCAGTCCGGTTTTTGCTGATGCAAACGGCTATAAAATAGGCGATGTGATGAAGATATTAGATAAATCCTTTACAGTTGTCGGTTTTATGACACTGCCGAATTATATTTACCCACTGCAATCAGAAATGGACATGATGACACAGCCGGGTTTTGGAATAGCAGTTATCAGCAAGGAGGATTTTGCCGACATCACTAAAGGAAGCAGTTTCTACGCGGTGAAGTTCAACCAGACTGCCCAAAACTCTCGTACTCAATCGGTTGAATTCAAAGAATTGCTTGCAAGCCGCGGCATTGAACTAGTGAAATGGACAGACATCGAAGACAATAAGCGGGTCAATATCGTTGCTGCCGAGGTTGACATCCTCAATTTGGTGAGTAAGGCCGTACCAACAGGAATTTTATTATTGGCCAGCATTATGGTCGGGAATGTTATCTGGAGAATGATCAACCGCGAATCAACCATCATCGGTGCATTATATGCCTTAGGGTATAGGAAAAAGGAAATCTATCGACATTATTTGGCATTTCCATTACTGATAGCCATTATAGGCGGCATCATCGGGACCATCCTTGGTACATTTCCGGTACGTTCAATGGCATCGTTTATGCTTACTGCTTTCATTATGCCCCTGACTGGAATCGAGCTCAGCCCGATCATGATGATTATAAGCCTTCTCCTGCCCATTTTCTTCCTCGGATGCAGCGGATACTTTGTCATCCGAAAAGAGCTGAAGAATCCGCCAGTGGAGCTGATGAGGGGCAAGAAGGAAAAGAGCAAGGCCAATTTCTTGGAACGTGGGTTGAGACTTGAAAAGCTCAAATTCGCTACAAAGTTCAAAATCAGAGAACAGCTTAGAAGTCTGTTACGTCTGGCTTTCCTGCTTGTCGGTATTGCCGCAGCAACAATGCTTTTGCTTTGGGGGTTTACTCTCAAAAGTGGTTTTGATTACCTTCTTTCAGAAGGCAGCGTGGCAAGCATGTATCCTTTTGAGTACGAGTATAAGTTTGACAGTCTGCGCTATGAGCCGCTGCCGGCAGGTGCTGAACCCTTCACAGCTGCGTTATTTCTGTCGGAGGGTGATGATAAAAGAGATTTCTACGTTACTGGCGTCATGCCTGACTCAGATATGGTTACCCTTGTAGATGAATCTGGCGCCAGGTTGAGTATGAATCAGGTGATTGTAACGAAGCCCATTGCCAGACTGCTCAAGGTAAAAGAGGGTGACACCGCCAACATCGTCAGGAAGGTAGATGGACGCATATTTTCTTTAAAGATCGATCGTATCGCTGATTCCTATGCCGGCAACTTTATCTTCATGCCTCTGGCAGATTTTAATGAGAAATTTGAAATGCCGGAAGGAAGCTATTGGGGGGCATTTAGTAATGTGCCGTTGGATATTCCCGAAAGTCAGTCTTATAGTGTAGTGACCCTAGATGAGAAGATCGCTGGTGTTAAAGAGGCCATGGCGCCTACGCAGGCAATGATCGGTTTCCTGGCGACGATAGCGTTTATCATCGGAATGATTGTCATCTATGTTGTAACCTCTTTGATTGTTGAGGAGAATAAGAGTATCATTTCGCTCATGAAGATTTTCGGCTACCGGAAGAGGGAAATCAATTCATTGATTCTTAACAGCTCAACCATCGTTGTTGTGATTGGATATATTATTGGTATACCGTTGACTCTTTCAGCAATAGGGGTATTGACTCAATCACTGGAAAACAGCGTTGGTCTTTCATTGCCACCATTGAGGATCGATCTGCCATACATTCTAATTGGGTTTATGGTTGTGATGCTTTCCTATGAGTTGTCGAAGCTGCTGTGTAAGAAAAAAGTCCGTGCAGTTTCTATGAGTGAAGCCTTAAAATCTGGAATGGAATAAAAAAAGTTTTTGTACTCGTCAACTTACCATCAAAACAATATACAAACAAAAGGACTTAATCCGTAAGTGCACGAGAATTCAAGTCCTTTTGTTTCTTTAAGTGGGAGGCATTGTCATTGGTAATCATCGCCTTACCCCGTTTTTTATGCTCCTTTTAGGAACTAAATTAATAATCTCAATTAATTATTTTTTTATTAAAGGTTCGCTAAAGGTAGATTGTTTATGATAATAAATGTAAGGCAGCTGCTTATAAAAATAAATGGAGGTATCATAAACATGAAAAGCGAAATTTTATCAAGATTGGACACAACAAAAAAGAAAGTGGGCGCTGTTGTTCTTTGTGGGGCGCTTGTTACTGCAATAGGCTCTGGAGCGGTTTTTGCAGCAAACTCTATGAATTCCTTGCAGGTTAAAATGGAAAACGGCGTTAGAACCTACTCCACGGACGACGGCAAGACCTGGAGCAAAAATACTCCCGATGGTGTAGTGGTCAACGACAAAGACGGCATGCTTACCATCTCGAATGGTATTCCCCCTAAAGATGGTGAAGAGCAAGGCATACTGAGCAAAATAGAAAACAGTGTCAGAACCTATTCTACAGACGGTGGCAAGACCTGGAGTGAAAAGGCTCCTGATGGTGCAGAGGACAGTATAACAATAGACGAAGATGGTAAAATCACCCACACAAATGGTAATCCACCTGATGGTGCTGATGTGAAGGGCTTGATGGTTAAAATGGAAAACGGTGTCAGGCTCTACTCCATCGACGGCGGTAAGACATGGAGTAAAAATGCTCCGGAAGGCGTAATATTAGACGAAGATGGAAAAGTCACTATGATGAACGGAACTCCGCCTAAAGACGGCGAACAGAATGGTTTGCTGAGCAAAGTGGAAAATGGTATCAGAACCTACTCTACTGACGGAGGTAATACCTGGAGTACAAATGTTCCTGCTGGTGTAGAGGACAGTGAAACAATAGGAAACGACTAATTAGTAATGGCTGCCAATCTGTTTGAAAGCAGCAGGGAAGACAAAGAAAGAAATTATCCACGGTATAAGGTTTGGTTCAACTTCTTTGCCGTGGATTCATCTTGTTTTAATTGGATTCACGGATATGGAGGCCTGAAGAGGAGGATTTTAATGGTGGAAGATGAGAAATATATGGCGGAAGCTGTCGCTCAAGTTCTTAAAAAGAATAACTATAGTATTGATCTGGAGTATAATGGTGAAGCCGGACTGGACAGTGGACTTTCCGGCATTTATGATATTATAATTCTTGATATCATGCTTCCTAAAATGGATGGCATAAGCATACTCAAAGAGTTGCGCCGGAATGGTATTGAAGCGCCAGTTATTCTGTTAACAGCAAGGGGTGAAACAGAAGACAAGGTTCGGGGCCTTGACAGTGGTGCAGATGATTATTTGGCAAAGCCATTCCATACTGACGAGCTGTTAGCCCGTTTGCGGGCATTAGGGCGTAGAAAAACGGAACTGCTAAATGACGGTATACTTAAATATGGAGATATTGAGCTGAATCCGCTTACCCTTCTGCTTAGCTCTGGAGGCAGGGAAATAAAGATAACCTTAAAAGAATCCCAGATATTAGAACTACTTATAAAAAGAAATACCATGATTATTTCAAAGGAAATTATAATTGAAAAGCTATGGGGCTATGATACCGATGCCGAAGATAACCGTGTAGAAATACATGTATCCCTTTTACGGAAAAAACTAACCAAACTGGAATCCGATGTTTCCATTTGCACGATACGGGGCGCGGGATATGTATTAAAAACAGCAAAGGATGGGGAATAAAATGTTTACAAAGCTGCGCAACAAATTTCTCTTTCTCAATATGTCAATTACTTCGCTGGTGATGGTTGCAGCGTTTGCTACCATCTATTTCATTACTTACAACAACATCCAGTTGGATATTCAAAATAAATTGAACGCTCGGTCTGAAATGCAAGTAACAATAGAAGGGCCCGATTTGCCTGATGGTACGGAAAAAGAAAGAGGCATGACTACTGCCCAGCATTTTTCCTTGGATGGCCCTCTATCATTTAATATAGAGGTAGACCCGGAGGGCAAGATTTTAACAATCGACTCTTTTATTGATATGCCTGAAGAAGCCTATTATAAAGCGGCAGAAACTGCTTGGAGCAATAAGGAAAGTAATGCCACAATAACATTAGAGGACAAACAATGGAGATACGCTGTAGCCCAAGTAAGAAAACAGGTTGTTAATGGAAACGGACAACAGTATTCTGTCCTGGAAAACAAGTATCAGATAATGTTTTTAGATGTGACGGAATACAATAAAAGACTGTCTGACCTGTTTACTACATTACTCTTTGTGGGATTGATCATGCTTTTTGCTATTTTAATCATTAGCCTTTATTTTGCCAACCAGGCAATTAAACCTATAGCTCAAGCATGGGAAAAGCAGAAGAAATTTGTTGCCGATGCTTCTCATGAACTCAAGACTCCGGTCTCAATTATTAACGCCAATTACGACGCACTTTTGGCAAATCAGGAAGAGACCATTAAAAGCCAGTTAAAATGGCTTGGCTATATAAGAATCGGAACAGATAGAATGACAAAACTTATAAACGACCTTTTGTCTCTGGCCAAGCTAGAGGATGTAAATTTTGATACGCAGAAAATGCCGTTTAATATTAGCAACGCTATCCATGATGTGATGCAGTCGATGGAAGCCGTAGTGATTGAAAAAGGTATTAAGCTCACCCATTCGATAGAGCCTGACATAATTATCAAAGGTGATTCGGAAAGCGTAAAGCAGGTTGTCACGATTTTGTTCGACAACGCTATAAAATATTCAAATGAAAATGGACAGGTCGATATATCATTGACAAAAGCAAAGCGTCAAGTTGTATTTACTATAAAAAACAGCGGGAAAGGAATAACAGCACAGGATTTGCAGAAGGTTTTTGACCGATTTTTTAGAGCTGACCCCTCCAGAACGCATGAGACTGGCAGCTATGGTTTAGGATTATCCATTGCGAAAACGATTATAGATAGGCTGGGCGGCGAGATACATGTCAAAAGTGTAGAAGATGAGCTCACGACTTTTACTTTTACACTTGGACTGTAATGTATCAAGCAAAACAACTTGCGAAAAGGTATAAAGCCATAACTTTTAAAATTCATTTAGTTGAAAGGGATGTTATATTTATGAACGAGGGACAAGAAAGATTTTTTAACTTTATTATGGAACGTGTAATGGATGGAAAGCACGACGAGGCAAAGGCGTTGCTGAATCAAGGCTTCGAAAAACAGGCAGACGGTACTTTCGATATGGCGTTTATCAATGAGTTTTCATCAAAGCTTTTTCCAATTATTAAGCCAGAATTTGCTGAAGAGGTAAAATCAATTATAACCAATGATGGGCCACGACATATTCGAAAATGATTTTGTGACTATGTTAATTCGAATGGATTATTATGCTGAAGATATAAGGAAAATGCTTTATATTAAAATAAGAGCAAACAAACGGATAAAATAATCATAACCTTATTTAATTTGGTTCGCAATCTTCTTAGAAGGTGAATTAAAGGAAGTTAAAGTGGCTCCCTTTAAAAATTTATATTTTCAACACTATTCTAAAACATAGCCTAAATTTAAAATATGATAAATTGAATACAGCAATATAGATTTTGCTATGAATGAAAATAGATATTTAGTATAAAGAACATTTGCAAAACATATATAACGCATGTGGAGTGCGTAGTAGGAATGCAAAGGAAGGATACGTATAAATCCTGAGTTTTCAACACTTTGCGCGATATACTACTTTCACCACGGATGGCGATGATTTCAGGAATAAAGTGGTGAAAAATAAAATTGAAGTTTCAGTCGTATTGGACATGGAGTGTGTAGACAGGCTTAATGCTTGCTTAGATTAGAGTGTTTAGGCATGTCTATATTATACAGTATGGGGAAAATTTAAGACTGGGCAATGATGAGAGAATGTCGGTTTTTTTAGCTGGCATTCTCTTATTATATACAAAGTTTTATAAGAATAATTGATGTATCGGCTGCTTGAGAAATTCACTCTCTTATTTTTTCTTCAACAAAAGTAAATGCTAAAACTCTAATTTGATGACAGAAGAGGTAATCCTCTTTTGTTAATTTGCTACAGTACATGCCATTGGTGCCAATTTCGTCATAGTAGATAACTAATAACATGGGTTAAAGCCGCTATTTACATAGATTTTCAAGCATTCTAATAGAGCTGAGTTAATTAAAGTTTTCCTAATAAACCACGTGTAGTGCGTAATTCTGATGACGAGATGTGGTCAAAGTATAACCACAAGATGCTGTGATTCGGAACAAAAAATGAGAAAAAATCGGGATAAAAAGCACATTTTTTATCCCGATTTTTTCTTGCCTGTTTATAGATGACATACGGTATTTGGGAGGATGACAGGACGAAAATGAAACCTATAGAGCCGCAAGAGATACGTTCCCATTAGTCGCTTGGATTCCCAATCCTGGCCACTGCGGACATACCCGCACCCGTTCGCCATGTAATGCGTGACTTCAATTCTCTAAACCGCCATCCGCCGGCAGTACGTACTGCTGCCGCTTCGAAAACACCTCCGGCAACGAAATGGGTTTGCAGTGATCTTGGATCGCTCTCCTCATCGGACCATAGGTGCATCGCTGTCATGTTGGCCCGGAGTCGTGCAGTGTCTCCTTCGAGGTCGATAATATGGTCAGAAGTGACGTGGTGAGTTGCACGGAAGAGGCTGAAACTCTTGGCCTTTTCAGCGGCAATGGTCTCCGGGCCGATGACGGCTGCACCGTTTGGAGATATGAAGCGGCCGTCTGGTGTGAACGTAGCTGCCACCGCCGCAACGCTGATGCATTTGTCGTCGACAATACTGCAAAAGCGGCTCAGCAAATCGCTGATCTGCACGCGATCAGCAAGTTTAATTAACTCAGTGGTCAGATTTTGCTCTTGTTGTTGTACTGCTTTTTCATTTATTGTAATTCTCCTTTATATTACTTATTTACTTATTTAAGTTGCATAAACGTACTGATTAGGTTTATAAATTGATATTACCTGCATATCTTGCTATTTGTAGGATCATTTTCCGTAAAGCTTACAATTGTGTTTTCTCTATAAGTGGCAACTGCTTTTGCAACTTTGAATTTTGTTCCTCTGTAAGGCTATTATGGAAAGCTTTCATCTTTTTTTGCAATTTTGACTTTTGTTCTTCTGTAAGGCTATTGAGGAAAGCTCTCATCTTTTCGACTAGCTCTGGTGTTAAATAATTATTTTCATTCATTCGGATCAACTCCATAATTTTTAATAATTGGTCTGCACTTATATTTTGGTTAAATGACAGTAGTGTTTGTAGCTGTTCAAGCTCATAGCGCAGCTTTTCCTTTAATTTTATCTGTTCATTTATGATTTCGAGCTGAGCTTGAACTACGAGCATCGGATTATAATTAGGATTTTCAATAAAGTTATGGATTTCCTCCAATGAAAGCCCCAGTTGTTTAAGAGACAATATCTGCTGAAGTTTTGATACATCTGACTCTGTGTAAAGCCTATGTCCAGCTTCGGTAATTTCAGAGGGTACTAATAGGCCTATTTGGTGGTAATGGTGCAGTGTTCTTACTGTAATTCCGCACCGGCTTGCAAGCTCACCGATTTTCCAAGTGGTTTTTGGCATCCTTTCACCTCGTTTCGTGTGAATTGTTTATCGATAAGCTTATTATACAACCTGACGTAACGTCAGGTTCAATAGGTTTTTTAAATATTTTGCCTTATTGCTAAACATTGATACATGCTAGGGCATGTTGTATTCAACCCAAAGGCAAGTTAATGATTAAAGCCCCTGACGGTCAGAGTGCCTCTCCGCAGGTTGTTATTTATCCCGAATTGCATGGGCTGGAGGTTTACAACGTTGAGAACGCCCGCACACAAAACACCGCCGAGGTCCGGAAGCAGCAGTCCGACAGTCAATCCTCCTTCGGAGATCCCGTTCCCAAAGCTATAACCCTGATTGTTACCGAGGCGCAGGCTGAAAAGCTCGTCGAAGCTGAATATACCGGCAAGCTGCATTTAATCTTTGAGAAACGGGGTGTGAGCCATGAACAGTAAAATCTATGCCGTTTGGGCAGGCAACAACAGCGGCAAAACCGACTATATTGGTGAAGTTAGGCTGTCTCTAGCCAGCTTGGCTGACAAAATAGAACTGATATATTTTGGTTACCGCAGGAGCTACAGGTTATTGCCAGACTGAGAAGTATCATATCATTGATACGTTCACGGTTTACGGGAAGTACTTAAAAAAATAAGGCATTCATAAGGAAAACTTAAGAAATTAATAAGAACTTATTTAAAGAAAGCCTATCCCTCTTCGGTAGAATGAAGTTATCGAATCGGATAGGTTTTTATAATTTCAGAAAGGGGGCCTCGGAGATGAAAAGAAAATAGATCATGCAAATGTTTCTATTTCTACTAGTATAAATTCATAAAGCGACTATCGAAATAGCCATAATAGAAAGCTTCATATGGTTGATTAAAGTAAGGCATATGACTTAGAAGTGAATTATACCGCAGGAGGATGGAGGATGTCAGCATTATTAAAGACAGGAAAAAAATATAATAACAAAACAGCACTATTCTTTCTTGCACCAAGTCTTATCGGGTTTTTGATCTTTTTCTTTGTACCCTTTGTAGGCGGGTTATATTATTCATTCGTAGACAGTCCGGTGGGTGGCAGCTTCGTTGGGCTGGCAAACTATATCGATCTCTTGAGGAATGCTGTTTTTTTAAAGGCCGGATATAACACCATGGTTTTTACAGCAATTGCAGTTCCTCTCAATATTCTGCTCTCTCTTGGGCTTGCTCTGCTGGTTAACAGGAGGATTTACGGCAGGAATATAATACGCATGGGTTTTATTATACCCCTGGTGGTTCCGGTGGCATCGGTGGTTCTGGTATGGCAGATATTATTCGATATAAACGGTTCCCTCAATGCCTTTATTACATGGCTTGGATTATCACCGATAGACTGGATGAAAACAGATCTTGCCAGGAGTGTGGTCGTAATAGTCTATTTGTGGAAGAACACCGGGTATAATATGGTGCTATTCCTCGCAGGCCTTCAAAATATACCGCCGGAATATTACGAAGCGGCCGACGTCGATGGAGCGAGCAATTGGCACAAGTTTACAAATATCACACTGGTTTATCTGACGCCTACTACGTTTTTCGTATTTGTAATGTCCATAATTAATTCCTTCAAGGTGTTCAGGGAGGTATATCTGATTTCCGGGGCATATCCTCATGATAGCATATACATGCTGCAGCATTATATGAATAACAAGTTTGCCTCCCTGGATTATCAAATGTTAACATCAGCGGCTTTTATCATGGCTGTTGTCATTTACATACTTGTACTGTTTTTATTCAGGATTCAAAGAAGAATCAACAGTATAATAGGAGGTTGATAAAGTTATGCAGGCTACCAAGCATATAAAGAGAAGACTTAGAAAGGTAGTACTGTCAGTTGTGCTGCTTGCCATGGCTTTTGTGTTCCTGTTCCCTCTTATATTGACTGTTACTAATTCTTTCATGAGTGAGCAGGAGATAGAAAACAGCTATAGTATGGTAACTTCAAGCAGCGGTGAGCAGGAAAGTGTCTTATCCGGGAAATATGCCAATGTAAAGTTGATACCGTATATGGTGACTTTGACACAATACTACACGGCTCTGATAAAGAGAACACAGTTCCTGATTAAGTTTTGGAACTCGCTGATAATTGTGGTTCCGATAATACTGGGGCAGATACTGATCTCGTCCATGGCTGCATATGCATTTGCAAAGCTGGAGTTTATTTTCCGTGATAAGTTGTTCTTTACATATATCATCATCATGATGATGCCCTTCCAGGTCACGCTGGTTCCAAACTATATCATGGCCAGTGAGCTGGGTCTTGTGGGGAGCTATTGGTCCATCATACTGCCCGGAATATTCGGTACCTTTGGTGTATTCCTGATGAGACAGTTCATGATGTATATTCCGGATGCATATGTAGAGTCTGCAAAGGTTGATGGAGCCAGCCAGCTCAGAATATTTTTCAGCATTATTCTGCCTATGTCGAAGACAGGACTGGCAGCACTTGCAATCCTGGTCTTCATAGACAACTGGAATATGGTGGAGCAGCCGCTGATATTCCTTCAGGATATAAATATGCATCCGCTGTCGACATACTTGTCCAGCATCAATAGTGGTGAAACGGGGATAGCTTTTGCCGCATCAACCATATATATGCTGCCGATGCTGCTGATCTTCCTATATGGCGAGAACTACCTGGTTCAAGGAATTCAGCTTTCAGGGCTTAAAGGTTGAGTTAATAATCACTGGAAACATAGATTATGGAAGATTGGAGTGGAGGTAGGCACAAAGTATGAGCGTATTAGATGATGCAAATATCAAGAGACAAAAGCTGACAGGAAGAGCAACAGTTATATTTCTAGTAATAATGTTTGTTTTGACTTTTTTTTCAAAAACTATAAATAACTTTACACTGCCTAAGGTAACTTATGAAACCCCGGCAAACGGGGCATTGATCAAGGAAGTCATGGGTACAGGGAGTGTAGAAGCTAATATTACCCAGGAGCTGTATGTCAGCAGCAGTATGAAGGTAACTGAGGTCGCAGTTGAAGTAGGCGACGGCGTGAAACAGGGGCAGACCCTTATGACCCTAGATACAAGCGATATAGAAAGTCAGCTGGAGGATGAGCAGGATAAATATGCTCAGAAAAAGCTGCAGCTTGAGGAGCTGATGGAGGCCGGTTTACCGGAAAGTCTGATGAGTTTGGATAAAGCGGTACAGGTTGCACGGCAGAATGTGGATAAAGCCCAGAAAAACTACGACAGCAGCAAGGTTTTGTTTGAAGTCGGTGCGATAACGTCAATAAGTCTGGCTGACGCGGAAGCAGACCTGGAAAATGTCAAGCTGGACTATGAGATTGCAAAAAATAACAAGGATAAGGCAGTAAATGCGAACAAAAGGGATATTGAAAGCACAAAGCTTGATATTAGTATGGCGGAGAGAAAGATAGCCGAGCTTACTAAAGAAATGAACATGAGCATAGTAACAGCCCCCTGTGACGGAGTAGTTACCGAGCTGTATTACTCAGAGGGTATGACGGCGACTGCTTCCCAACCGCTGTACAGAATTGCGGATACAGGTAAAGGCTTCCAATTTGTGGTCACTGTTAATATAAGTGCTGCAGAATATTTGGAACCGGGTGATGAAGCCAAGATATCGATAAATTCTTTAAAGGATACAACCCTACAAGGAAAAGTGAGTCAGATCACCGATAACCGGCAGCAGATCGGAGTAAAAAAGGATGTGTCGATCGACATCCCTTCAGAGGGATTAGTCGGAGGAGAAATTGGTACTGCTGATATCAAAAAGAGCATAGGCTCCTATAATGTTCTCGTACCTAATTCAGCAGTAGGTCAGGATAATTACGGATTCTTCGTATACGTGCTTAAGGAGAGGAAAGGCCCTCTGGGAAATGAATTTTATGTAGAAAGAGTATCTGTCAGCATAGGTGATTCAGATAATACAAAAACTGCGGTTCTGAGCGGTGTAAACAATTCGGATAAGGTAATATCGGACAGTAACAAGCAATTATCTGACGGCTCTCCCGTCATGGTTGCCGATTAAGGAGCTGGTATGATGAAGAGAAGGAAAGCTGGATGGGTCATGGTCTTCTCAGGAATTCTGCTGACACTCTCACTGATAATACTGGGTAAAGCAATAGTTGATGAATGTGTACGGCTGAATGGAGCTTACTCCATGCAGAAGGTGCTGGTGTCTGAAAAAAAACAGGCAGGCCAGAAGGGAGAGAACGCCTTTTCTATTGATGATATAAACAGGCTTGAGAAGGAGGTGTCAACAGAGGATATAAGCTATACTGCACGATCAGGCATGGCCAGCACTTCAGCAGTATATGGAGATAATGCTTATCCGGTCTCGCTGACAGGTATTGATTATCTATATACGCAGTTTCGCGGTCTGGTTCTGGAGGAGGGGAACTATATAACACAAAAGCAGGAGGAGGAGGGAGCGCTGGTTGCCGTTATAGATGAGGAGCTGGCTTGGGAGATATTCAAAACAGATAAGGTTATAGGCAAAACCATAGATATTTTCAATGCTGCCTTTACTATAGTCGGAGTTGTGGAAAAGGAAGCTTCAATCATAGGGAAATTGACGGATGACGGCTTGCCGGACGTATACATACCTGCTTCAGTTATGCTGGAGCTGGATACTACGGCACGTATTACCGGGCTTCAGATAAAGATGGCGGAAAGCAATCTTCTGGATCAAAATACCCCGGCTGTTTCGGCTGCTATAAGTCAAATAGGCAAGAATCCTTCAAGCTACAATATCAGTGACTATAATCTTAAGCTTGCATTAATGGAGCAGAAGCCGCTACTTCTGGTATCCGTACTGGGGCTCGCTGCAATGCTCTCCTTGGCGGCGCATATAAAAAATCTTACGAAAGAATTGTATCTGCTGATAAAGAACAGCTGCAAGACAGATTATTTTTCAAATGTGCTAAAGCGCAAGCTGGGGGAAATTGGAGGCAGTATCCTTGAAATGGTGCTCTCACTGGCAGGAATGGCGTTAATTTGGATAGGGATAAGATTTACACTGTATATTCCTCCTGAGAACATTCCTGATGAGCTTATCAATATCTCTTATTATTCTGACCTGATCAAGACAGCCATCCAGGGAGGGGTACAAAACAGGGGGTATGTTGCACCCCAGGCGGAGTTGATTGTTAATGCCGCCGATATGCTCCTGAACCTTTTACTCTGCGTTTCATTCGTACTAGGCTTCCTGCTGTTGTACGCAGGGCTCCGTGAGCTTAAGGAATTGAATATGGATACCTTTAAACTTACAACAGCATTAGGTTTGTTTTTCCTGCTTTCATTGAGTATTTTGGCTGTCGCAGCTTATTTGACGGGACTGCCCTATGCGGTAAATGTAAAAGGCATTCTGGTAGCATGGGTCTTTATATTCTTAAATATCTCACTAATTATCAAACGAAAGGAAAGTGATGTTAAAAATGTATAAAAAAATTATTAGTTTGGTACTCGCGGTGATTCTTACAGTAAGTCTTGCTGCCTGCGGACCGAAAAGCGAAAGTACCTCAGAGCAGGTAAGCCTGTCTACTAATACAGAAACAGGAAGCCAAACCAAGAGCCAGGAGGGGGTAATCACCATTTCGGTTCCTGCGTCCAATAGACAGCTTGAAATGGCTATAAGCAGGTTCCAGGAGGAGCATCCGAAGTATAAGATAGATATTCAGGAATATCCAAGCAGTGATTATGAAACCTATGTGAAAAACCTGAATACCCAGATACTGTCAGGCAATGGGCCCGACATCATATCAGTTGCCGGGCTGCCCTTTGAGAACTATATTGATAGGAATATACTGGCTGATATAGGTGAGCTGATGGCTAAAGACAGCAGCTTTGATATAAGTAAATATTACACCAATGTCTTCGATGCAATGAAAACCAACGGCAGCCTGTATGTTCTACCCACGAGCTTTACCTTCAATGTTATGATGGCAAACCAGGAGATACTTGACCAGGAAGCAATAAAAATTGATGACGGTCACTGGACATGGAATGATTTCAAATCAGCCTCGGAGAAAGTGACTCAGAAGGACGGAGCCGGTGCGGGTAACCGGGCGGCATTACCCGGCGTAAGCTCTATGGATATGCTGAACCTCTTTACCGGCGGCAGCTACAGCAATTACATTGACGCTGATAACAAGAAAGCCAGCTTTACTTCCGAGGGCTTCATAGACCTGCTGAATACAGTGAAGGCTTTTGGTGATGAAAAGCTTGTTAACAGCAATGTACAAACAGATACGGTTTCGATATTGGATGCTGCGGGCAGAGGATCGATAGTCTTCTATCCATGCAACATCGATGATTATTTTACGTACTGGTTTATGAAATCTGCACTTAATGACCATTTAAGCCTTTACAATATTCCTTCTGCAGGCGATTCCGGTTCGAGGACCTTTACGACAAATTCACTTTATGCCATAAACAAGAATTCCAAACATACAGAAATAGCTTGGGAATTCTTGAAGGTGCTTTTATCTGATGAAATCCAATCACAGGCATTGCAGGAAGAGGAGTCGCAAGGGAAACCTGGAGCATCAGGTGGTATAGCCACTGGCGGTTTCCCAATAAACAGAACTGCACAGCAGCAGAAAGCACAGCAGGTTATAGATACAGCAAAAGGCATGACAAGGAAAATAAGGTTGAAGTTGGAGGGCCCCGGCGAAATTTCATTAAACCCGGCAGCCATGACTCAAGCGGATATCGACTATATAGACAAGTTTATCTCAAAGTTGAATACTTATGCCAATGCAGATCCGAATATCGACAAAATCATTCGGGATGAAGCGAAAGCGTTCTTCAACGGGGATAAATCAGCGGAAGTAACTGCAGAGCTGATACAGAGAAGGGCAAATACCTATCTTGGAGAATAGGTAAGCCTGCGGTATAATGAAATAACAAAAACAAATGGGAGTGTCGCAAAAGTAGATTGTTGCGACATTGAAAACCCGGGACGGCATGGAAACCGTCTCCTACGTTGATTGATGGGTATGGCCACGTAGGGGCAGGTTTCCACGCCTGCCCGCTATATTTTATATCCACCACCCATGTCGCGACGCATCTTTTATATGTTGTGCAACAGCCCCATCTGGATATGATATCTACTGATGCAGTTTGCTGCAGACAGGCAATATACCGCTGAATCCAGCAAGAAAGGATTGATCTCTCATGGCAGGTTTTTTTAGTTTTTTCGACTACACAAAACCGGGTCCGGGTATTCCCGAAAATGCCCCACCTAAGCCCCGGATTGTCATTTTCTTCAATATATTCCTGTGCAAGTTCTGGCACCTTGTCAAGCTGAATATGCTGTTCCTTTTATTCAATCTGCCTGCAGTGATAGTGATGCCTCTGGTTGCACAGTTTTTTCTGCCGATGCTGAATAAAGGCACAGTTATGACAGGCAATAGCATTTATGAATTGATGTTTTACTTTGCAGCCGGTGCTATCCTGGTATGTATACCGGTTGTGACAGCCGGCCCTGCTCAGGCAGGCTTTACTTACGTACTAAGGAATTTCTCCCGTGAAGAGCATGCGTTTTTATGGGGGGATTTTAAGGAGCATGCCGTTAAAAATGTAGGACAAAGCAGCCTCATATGTCTTATTGACCTGGTTGTGGTACTTATTATTGGAATTGATATCAGCTTTTATATGAGAATAAGCGAAAAAAACATGCTTCAGACTGCAGCAACTTTTTTTGTCATAATATTTTTCATCATCTATGTGATGATGCATATGTATATCTATCCGATGCTGATTACATTCAGGCTTTCAGTCAAACAGATATATAAAAACGCTTTTATATTTTCTATAATCAGATTCTTTCCAAATCTGGGGATACTCGCCCTTTGCTCTGTATTGGCCCTATTGCCGCTGTTACTGCTCCCTGCGGTAGGAATTTTGATGTTCCTATTCATAACAATGAGCTTAATAGGCTTGCTTACCAACTTCTATGTATACCCGGTGCTGAAAAAGCACATGCTGGACAAGCTGCCTGATATGAGCTAAGGAAAGTCGGATCTGGGAAATTAGATTAAAGCCTATATTAATAAAATCTTAAGGTTTTCATAAGAAAATTATTATGATATAAATTTTTGTTTTGCAGTACTATAATAATAATAATAATGAGTGTTTAATCAGGAAGAAGGGATAAAACTTATGAGTATCAATATTTTGGTTGTAGACGATGAGCAGTCCATAGCGGACCTCATTGAAGTTTATTTAAAAAATGAAGGTTTTATAATATACAAATTTTATAACGGTAAGGATGCCCTTAACTGTATTGAAAATGAAAAACTAGACCTCGCCATTTTGGATGTCATGCTGCCGGGTATTGATGGCTTTACGCTCTGCCAGAAAATTAGGGAAAAACATAATTTTCCGGTTATCATGCTGACTGCTAAAGAAGAAGAGGTTGATAAAATTACCGGATTGACACTCGGCGCGGACGATTACATGACAAAACCGTTTCGGCCTTTGGAGCTTGTTGCCCGTGTCAAGGCGCAGCTACGCAGGTTTACTAAATATAATTCTACCGAATCATTGCGTGAGGAAAAGCTGATTGAATTTTCAGGTTTAGTTCTAAACAAGGATACCCATGAATGTACGCTGAATGAAAAAAAGCTATCTCTCACTCCTACAGAGTTTTCAATTCTTTGGGTCCTTTGCTCCAATCGCGGACGGGTGGTAAGTTCGGAAGAATTGTTCCATGAGGTATGGGGAGATAAGTATTTCACCAACAGCAATAATACGGTAATGGTTCATATCCGGCATCTAAGAGAAAAAATGCACGACAGCGCAGAGCACCCTAAATATATCAAAACGGTATGGGGGGTTGGCTATAAAATTGAAAAGTAAGAGAAAAAATGATTATTCGAAATTAAAAAGGAAAGTATTTCTTCAAATGCTCCTGATTACAGTTGCCGCCGCTGTGACTGTTTATCTATTGCGCTATATCCTGCGTGGACAGATCGGAGATCGTATCGTTCAATTTTTAGTCAACGCTTTTCATTTTAGAAATTCGGACGCACGGACAATCTATCAGTTGGTGATTCGCAACAATATGGATATGATCCTTTTTGGTGTAATTCTAATATTTTTGGTTGTCCTTTTTCGATTTTCTGTTTCTTGGTTTACAAAATATTTTGATGAAATCAGTGCTGGAATGGATAAACTTGCTGAGGAATCCGATGATGAAATTACATTGTCACCGGAATTGGATTTTATGGAAAATAAGCTTAATCAGATAAAAAACAACTTGGAAAAACAAAAGAAAGCTGCACTTGATGCCGAGCAGCGCAAAAATGATTTGGTAGTTTACTTGGCTCATGATATAAAGACACCTCTGACCTCTGTTATAGGATACTTAAGCCTTCTGGATGAAGCTCCTGATATGCCTCCTGAACAGAAGGCAAAATATGTCGGTATTACCTTGGAAAAAGCTTATCGATTAGAGCAGCTTATCAATGAGTTTTTTGAGATCACAAGATTTAATCTTCAAACGATTGTTTTGAATAAAGAAAAAATCAATTTACTGTTCATGCTCCAGCAGATGGCAGATGAATTCTATCCAATGCTGACTCCACAGGAAAAGCAGGTGTCCGTCAATGTGCCTGACGGCCTCACGCTGTGGGGAGATGCAGACAAACTGGCTCGTGTGTTCAATAACATTCTGAAAAATGCGATAGCCTATAGCTATGAAAACAGCGTCATTGATATTTCTGCTAAACAGCAGGACAAAAATATTGTTATAACTTTTACTAATCAGGGAAATCCAATCCCGCAGGGAAAGCTTGAAACTATTTTTGAAAAATTTTACCGATTAGATTCTGCACGTTCCACAAACACCGGTGGAGCAGGGTTAGGTTTGGCAATCGCACAAGAAATTGTCACGGCTCACGATGGAACAATCTCTGTGGAAAGCAACACAGAAAATACTACATTTACTGTAAAGCTTCCGTTATAAGAAAAGCTTCTATCGAAGCATTAAAAGTTATTGAAGCTTTTCTTGAAACTCATTGACGGAAAGTTCTTTAATAAGAAATGCTATAGTTGAACTTTCCTATTCGTTATAAGAAAATCTTAAGAAGTTCATAAGATGGAATTCCAACATAGCTCCTTATTCTGTGTTTAAATAATATCAGCACAGAAGAAGGAGCTGATTTATTATGGTACGAAGAGTAAAAAAGAAAAAGTCAGGACTACGCATATTTGTAACATTTCTATTGATGGTTGTCATTGCTGCTTTTGTTTACAAATCCATCATTACTCCAGGAAACCACCAAATATTTGAGAAAGAATATGACGATAGAACAACACCAGTTCCTCCGTCAAAGATAGAACCCGATCCCTCTGTTTCTATATCTTTCAACAAGTTGAACAGTCCTAATGCGATTCTGATCCGTTTAAAAGATCGTACCATCCTGATGCAGAAAAATAGTGAAGAAAAAATCTATCCTGCTTCTTTAACTAAAATGATGACAGCCATTGTTGCGATAGAAAATTTACCTGATCTGAAGGGAGAAATCAAACTTACCAATTCTACGTTTCAGGGGCTGTACGAAGCAGATGCATCAATGGCAGGTTTCCAGCCGGGTGAGAAGGTAAGGGGGATTGACCTTATATACGGGGTGCTGCTTCCAAGTGGTGCAGAGTCTAGTATTGCGCTCGCGGATAAGATTGCAGGCTCAGAGCAAGACTTTGTAGGAATGATGAATAAAAAGGCGGCCGATCTCGGCATGGATAATACCCATTTTGAAAATGCGACCGGACTTCACGATGAAAACCATTACACAACAGTCAAAGATATGACTATTCTTCTAAGCTATGCTTTGCAAAATGATACTTTCCGGGAGATTTTTACTTCATCTCGTCATACCACACCACCTACGAATAAGCACCCTGATGGGATAACCTTTTACAGTACCATGTTTAAAGGACTCAGTGAGCAAAACATTATTGGTGGAGAAATTTTAGGAGGAAAAACTGGATATACTGATGAGGCTGGCCTGTGTCTCGCGAGTCTCGCCAAAGTGGGTAATCAAGAATATGTTTTGGTTACAGCTGGTGCAAAAGGAGATAACCACTCGGAACAGTTTAATATTACCGATGCAATAGCTGTATACAGTAGTATAGGAAAATAATAAGTTCTTCATAAGAATTTATTAAGATTTTGATAAGCAAAAATTCCAACATCGCCTGCCTGATTTCGGTAAGATGAAATTGTCGAATCGGACAGGCTTTCATATTCCTGAAAGGGGGGCTCGGACATGAAAAGAAAAAGAATTACTCAGTTGTTTCCATTCTTACTACCGATCCGCAGGATACAAAGAAAATTATTGTTCTATGCCAAGATGTACTTTGACCGGAACCACTATGCAAAAGCAAAGGCTCCAGAGTTTTTGCCTTTTTGTATATATGAAACCAAGTCGAAGCTTCTAAATGAAAATACAGGCTTTGACATGAAATATCAGGAAAACAAGGTGTTTAATCTGCGCCTTGCCGCGGAGCCTGTAAATGGCATATTAATATGCCCTGGTGAAACATTTTCATTCTGGCAGCTCGTGAGATATGCCGAGAAAAATGAGCGGTATAAGGACGGTTTGTGCGTGGTGAATGGCGAATTGGTCACAGTTCCGGGAGGCGGTTTGTGTCAGCTCAGCAATTTGCTGTTCTGGCTGTTTCTGCATACTCCCCTCACTATTGTAGAACGGCATCCTCATCAGATTAAGGGATTTCCTTCTCCTGATGAGGATGAACCGGATGGTGTGGACGCTACGGTCAGCGAAGGATGGTTGGATTTAAAGGTCAAAAACAGCACCGATCTTACCTTCCAAATTGAATTATCCATCAAAGAGCCTTATATTTATGGACGCATCTTTGTTAATCAGGTCGTAGGTCAACGTTACGAGATTATTAATCGCGACAAGAGTTTTTCCAAGAAAGGCGGAAAAACCTTTGAACGGGTTTCTGTCTGTCAGCAAAAGATAGACAACAAATCCAAACAAGTTATTTCAGAAAACCTGCTTTATACGGACGTATGTGAAGTCGGGTATCCGCTTCCGGAAGGAACTGCTATCACAGAAGAAAAGGAGTGATGTTATGAAAAGAAAAAAAGTTGCCGTTTTATTCGGCGGATGCTCTACAGAGTATGAGGTGTCTCTCCAATCCGCCTATTCTGTAATAACAAACCTAAATCCCAAAAAGTATGAGGCCATATTGATTGGCATCACCCGGCAGGGAGCTTGGTTGAGATATTATGGCTCGCTTGAAAAAATACAGAATGACACATGGATGGATAGCGGTGATTGTGTTCCGGCAATTATTTCTCCTGATCGGAATATTCACGGACTGCTCGAATTCCGTGATGACAAAACGGTTACGACCAGAATTGATGTGGCGTTTCCCGTTCTGCATGGAAAAAACGGTGAGGACGGAACATTGCAGGGATTATTGACGATGGCCGGTATTCCTTTTGCAGGGTGCGGCTCGCTTTGTTCCGCAATGTGCATGGACAAAGACATCGCTCATAAAATAGCAAATCTGGCCGGTATCAAAACACCTCCGTCCGTCGTGCTGCGATCCGGATTTACCGATGCCGAACTGATGAAGCAGATTAGCTACCTGACATTTCCTCTGTTTGTTAAACCAGCAAACGCTGGTTCCTCATTTGGTATTACAAAGGTTTTGCAAAAGAATGAGCTTTCCGATGCAGTCACCGTTGCTTTTCAACATGACAATAAGGTCATCATAGAGGAAACTGTCGACGGTTTTGAGGTTGGCTGTGCCGTCCTTGGCAATGATTCGCTTGCCATCGGTGAGGTTGACGAAATAGAGCTGTCTCATGGATTTTTTGATTACACGGAGAAATATACCCTGAAAACCTCTAAAATCCATATGCCTGCCCGCATTGATCCTGATACGGCCGAGCGCATTAAACAGACGGCTTCCGTCATTTACCGGGCGCTTGATTGCTCTGGATTTGCAAGGGTTGATTTGTTTCTGACACCGGAAAAAGAAATCATATTCAACGAAGTAAATACCATTCCCGGTTTTACATCTCACAGCCGCTATCCCAATATGCTAAAAGGCATTGGAATGACATTCGGGCAGATTGTGGATACTGTGATAAGACTGGCGATAAACTCATGAGAACACTGACATTACATTCGAACAATATTGGAATAGGCAGTTTGATTCTCGTGAATCCTTCCCATCCCATACGATGCGAAGCGGCGAAGGAAAATCTGATGGCTGTCTGTCAGGACTATCCGAGCGTCTTTCTTGAGAGGCAAGCAGTAAGTATGTTAGCGCAGGCTATGACGGCTGCTAATTGCGGGAACTATATTGTCCCCGTCAGCGGTTACCGGACCGAAAAGGAACAACAATCTTTATATACCGATTCTTTGTGGGAAAACGGTACGGAGTTTACACAGAAATTCGTAGCATTGCCGGGGTGTAGCGAGCATCAGACAGGGCTCGCCATTGACCTTGCGGAAAACACGCCGGATATTGATTTTATCTGCCCGCATTTTCCCTACACCGGCATATGCCAGACCTTCCGGGAAAAATCGGTAAGATATGGTTTTATAGAACGCTATCCGGCTGGCCGCGAGCAATTGACACATATTGCACATGAACCCTGGCATTTTCGCTATGTCGGGTATCCCCATTCCGAATTGATGAGAGAAAAGGAACTGACGCTGGAAGAATACACAGATTATATAAAAGGGTTTCCCTATAATGGCATTCACCTTCAATTTCATTCGGCCAAACGGGATTTTGAAATCTATTATGTTCCAATTTTAGCGGACAGGCTGGTGGATATCAAAATACCGGATAAAACTCTCTATCAGATATCCGGGAACAACGTGGATGGCTTTGTGGTTACACTGTGGGGGAATCCGGTATAAAAGAAAAAGATGATAAAAAAACGATATATCGAAAGCCAAGGTGAAAAGCATATAAAAAAGTGACTGTTTGAAAAAACAGCCGCTTTTTTATATTCACAAATAGAAGGAAGCAATATGAGAGTAGCGCTTGACAAGATAATGTTTAGGTGCTAAACTCACGGCATGGAAAATAAAAATAAATTTTATACCTTTTGGGAACAATTAATACGTTTAAGCAATAGCATAAAAGAACTTGAGAACAGAGCCTACATGATTGGAGATGAAAAACTTTTTCCAGTAGAAATGCATGTGTTGACAGAAATTTATCATAACCCGGAAATAGGGGTGGTTGAATTAGCGGGGAATTTGGGTGTAACAAAAGGAGCTGTTTCTCAAAAAATTAAAATTTTGTGTCAAAGAGGATTTTTAATAAGCCAAAAAAGTAAAGCAAACAAAAAAATCTTTCATATCACTAAAAAAGGAAAGAATATATGTATGATCCATGATGCATTGAGTCAAGAAATGATGCATGATATAAAGAAAAGATTAGAGTTATTTTCGAATGAAAAGCTTGATGTACTGGTTGAAGGTCTTTCTGTAATTAATGATTATTTTGACACGTATGAGATAGAAAACCATCCTTTATTGAACTTTAAAAAAGATTAGAGATATAGATCTGGAATTGTAAAACTAAATAATTATTATTTGTAGTAATATCTACCATATACCCGTTGTTTAACCTCTGCTTTATGCGCATTAACATAGGTTTGAAATTTCTTTATAGCTGTTAGCAAT
>JBMOKU010000017.1:0-17555 GCA_049324315.1 Bacillota bacterium
TGCGTCAATTTGTTTCGCTAGGGAACCCTAGGTTCCCTTCGACGACTGCTTCGCAGTCTGAGCACCCTCCTAAAACGGCAAAGGGGAATCCCCTCTGCACTCCCCCATGCATAGCAAATCATCTAATTATGATTTACTATACATGTGCGAAGCGAGTTTTGATGCAACCTGTAGCAAGCTTACAAACGCTAAGCCTCGTAACACTAGCAAATCGGAGTCAACTAGCACAACTCATTCAATTAGTATGGTTTCATTTTATCATGAATTCTTTAACCCATAAAATGGATTTAAAACAAAAAAGTCCCCTTTTTAAGGAGACTGTCCATTTATCTATAGTGTTCTTTTAAACTCTGAAAAAACTTGATTCGATCAAATGCTAACACCAATGGCGCTGCTAAAACTCCACCACCGACAGCCTGCGTTATATTTCCTACCACACCAAGGACTGCTGTTTCTGCCCCGTATAGAATAGATTCATAAGCAAAGTACCCGCCAATCATGACAAGTCCTCCAACTGTAACAGAGAAAGCGAAAGATAAGATTTTTTTAAGTAGCGTACTTTCCTCGCTAACCAGCTTATGATAGATAAAACCTACCATAAGGGCATCTAGTCCTTTAATGACAAAAGTAGCCGGCGCATAGATACCATATCCGGAGAACAAATCGGCAAACATAGATCCAACAGCAGCTGCTATACTACCTGCCAGAGGCCCCAGCAAAATACCACTTAAATATACCATGCTGTCGCCAATATGGATATACCCTTTGGTTGGTGTCGGGATCTGTATCATCATTGTTCCTACCAAAACTAACGCAGCCATTAATCCAGAAAGCGTCAGCCTCTTAACATTCACTTTATGCATTGTATCGTTCCCTCCTGAAATTGTATCGTTCTATTCTATCTACAATTATTGTAACACTGTTTTATACTTGTGTAAATATGGTGACAATAAAAAAATAAAAGATATTGTACGGGTACAATATCTTTTATTTTTTCACGGCCGCCTTCGTTCCCGAGAATAATCCTGCAGCACTAAGTCCCATGACAGAACCCGTTAAAAAAGCTCCTTTAAAATCACCTGGTGCAATATATATTCTAGCCAGGATAATTCCCAGAGCCCAAGAAAAAATTCCCGCATATTTTTTTGGAAGTCCTAATCTTTTTACAAGCTCTGTTATTGCCAAAATCAAAGGAATAAACAAAGAGTCTTCATAGTGAACCATAGTCTCTCCCCCCTTATATCACAATTATATTGGAATAAGGGAAGAGAATATGTCTAAGATTCCGTCCAGCGCTTTAGTTTTTTCATATTTTTTACAACAATTTTTTTACCGCTGATTTCGATTGCTCCCTCTTTCTTGAATTGGCTTAGGGCTCTGCTCACAGTTTCTCTTGCTGTACCAATCATATTGGCTAAGTCTTGTCTCGATAATTCCAATTTTAGCTCTATCATGCCATCTTGCTCCACACCATGTTCCTGCGCAAGCTTGATAATCATCTGAGCGGTTCTAACATGGGTATCACTTAGAGCCATTTGCTTTAATTTCATCTGAGCCATATACAAGCGTTTATTTAAAATTTTGATGATCCTTAAGGCCAAATCTGCATCTTTGCTTACAAGCTTTTCCAGGTCTTCATTTTTTATCATACCAATAAATGCATCCTCAACAACTTCTGCAGTAGCGGGATAAGCCACATCATTAAACAATGTTACCTCAGCAAAAACGTCACCCTCACCATAAATGTTGAATATTAATTCCCGGCCGTCATTGGATATTTTTGATATCTTCACTTTACCGTTCTTAATAAAGAACAGAGCCTCTCCCTTATCGCCTTCCATAAATATAATGGTTCCCTTTCGATATCTTCTTTCTATGGTTATGGACGCAATTTTTTCTAGGGATTCTTGATTCAATTGAGAAAAAATTGGTATATGCTTTAATAAGTCAACATTTCCAGTCATAATGTCCCCCATTTCTTTCATTTCATTATCAATTAATCAACACATTCATATGGCGTATAGCTTGATGTGATATATATCACAATAAATTGTGATAAAAATAATCCCACAAATAGTTGTACCCATATTATAATAAAAATAACATACAAACATGATTTGGTCAAAGGAGTGAACTTATGGAGGCGCCAAAATACGCTGTTTTGCAAAAAATAAGAGATGGAAAAAAAACATACGGTATTACACCTAGAATTCCCGGAGGTTTTATCAAACCCGATCAATTAGTAAAAATCGCTGAAGTAGCAAAAAAATATAATGGAACACTTAAACTGACCTCCGGGCAAAGAATCGCCATACTCGGTCTAAATGCAGAGGATGTAGAAAAGGCTTGGGCTGAATTGGGTATGGAACCAGGTGTCTTATCCTCTTATTCCGTAAAAAATACAGAAATGTGTCCTGCATCCTTTTGTAAACGTGCTAAACAAAACTCCCTTCGTTTAGGCATGAAAATTGAAAAAGAGTTTTACGGAGCTGATACACCAAATAGAACAAAGATCGGTGTCGCCGGCTGCCGCAACGCTTGTACCAGTGTTTATTCAAAAGATATCGGTGTTATTGCTGATATGGACGGTTACATAATTACTGTCGGTGGTAGTGCGGGATTCCATCCAAGATTATCTCAAATCGTAACGCAAGGATTAAGCGAAGATCGTGCATTTCAGTTAGTGAAAATTATCGTTGATTATTATAAACGCCATGGGGAAATGGGCGAAAAGCTGGGGGATTTTCTTGACAGGATTACTTTTGAGAAGTTTCAAAATGAAGTCACGGAAGAGCTAAATCATCATCTAGAAGCAAAATAAACACCGACGAGGTGTTTATTTTGCTTCTAGCTTCACTTCAGCATGTCTTTTTTCAATCTTTTTAACTCCAGAATGGCATCTTGTACTGGATAATACTCCGGCAGTAATTTCCTCGCCTTATACAAATGCCACCTTGCTTTATCATACTTTCCGGTATACAGGTAAACCAACCCCAGATTATGATGTCCATATCCGTTTTCTGGGTAGTATTTCACCATTTTTTCAGCGAACCCCTGCGCTTTATCATATTTCTTTAAGTCTTCACCATATAGCTTTGAAAGGTTTAGAAGAACAGAAGGTTCTTTTTCTTTATCATGCAAGACTTTTTTATAATATCTTATTGCCTTTCTAGGCATATTTAGCGATTGATAGCAGCTCCCTATGGAATAAAATATATCCATTCTCAAATCTTCCATATCAAATGAACAATTACTTAAGGCTTCTTTATAGCAGCCCACCGCAGATGTTTCGTCGTTTAGTTCATAAAACACATCACCCATTAATTTCCAATACGCTGATGAGTCTGGATATCTTGCAATTAGTTCTGAAAGATATTCCATAGCCGTTTCTAACTGACCACTGTTCAAATAAGCTACTAAAAGATTGTTGCATAGATATTCGTCATCAGAACGGATTTCCAAGCCCTTTTTACATATTCCTACAGCCTCTGTATTCATACCATTAAATATCAAGAAGCTACTCATATTTAAATATGGTTCTGTTGAGTCAGGTTGTAAAGAAGCTTGTATCTTCAAAAACTTGATGCTCTTATGCAGCTGCCCTATGGATTCATAATAATAAGCCATATCTTCAAAAATATAAAATCGTTTATATTTTTTTAAGAAGAATGGATTCTTTTTATAAATATAGAGCAATCCAATACTTGCTATATCCACTCGTTCCTCATAGAAATGGGTTCTCAGTTCTTTATAAAATGCATTCCACAAACCCGTATTGTTCTTCTCTCTATTTAATAAATATTTTTTTTCCCAAGCATCTTCCATTTTCTTAATCTTCATTTTTTCATTTGGATAGAACAGATTCGCTTCAAACCAGACGTCAGGAATCTTCCGAATAATTTTCTCCTCTATTCCTTTTTGATGGTTTAATAAATAAATTTCTGCCCAATAACCCGGAATTCCTCGGTATTTATTTGTGAAAAGTATCTGTATCTCCTTATCATAAGGTTGACTTTTCCTTAGTCTCCTATTTACTCTATTTCCCTGCAGCCATTCCTCCAAATAATGATCCCTTAGTTTTTCTGTTGGAAAAAAAATTCGTAATAATTTCATTACTATATAGTCCTCCTTTCTTTAAGGGACTATATGAAGTATATTTTCTATTCTTCATGTTGTTTTGTTATTGCACTATATAATATTCAACAATTACTGTTTCGTGCTGTTCCAAACGGAATCTTGTAGAATCGTCCTTTCTTTAACGGCGTTTCAGCATTTTATCATAAAACTTTTCAATGATACAAATTTCTTCTTTCGTTAGGTCATAGCGTTGATAAATAATCTGATTGATCTCCTCATAAAGATTCTCTTTTTCCCCTAAGCGAATCATTTCTTCAGTATGTCTTTTCATTACCTGTAACGTTTCTGCATCAATATCTAATATGATAGGCAATTCTTTTAGAGGGCTTGCATAGAGTTCAAGATAATTCCCTTTACGCTTCCCTCTATGAAAAAGCCAATAATACATAAGCTTTGCGTTCAATTGACATAAAATTGTTTTCAACTCTACGTCAGCCTCTAGAGGCGTTATATAGTAAATATCTGCACTTCCATACCAGGGTAAACAATTATAGGCAAACTTATTTTCCAATGCACGGTGGGGTACAACGATTTTCTCCCCTTCGAATATCTCTTGCTGCCTCGGCCACTGTAAAGCAAACCAATTCCGCAAACCTTTCTGTGTTTCCCGCCTCTGATTAAGTACGTTCTTAAATCGAGACAGATATTGTATCACCGGATCATCTTTACTTGGATTTTCCATATTCTTATCGGTAATATAAAGAACAAACTTTTCTGTCTTATCTCTTGTTCTATATCTTTCAATATCACTATTCTTATACATGGGTCTAAGATAAGGAGAATCAGCAATGCGGAGTTTTTCTATCTCTTCTTGATTTAATACGAATATACCCTGATTTGAAGCTAATTCATATTCTTCTATAATCTCTTTATCCAATTTTTTATCCAACATACTTTCTGTAACTTTATCAGCTCCGCTTACCATCCCCTGATTTATTTTGCATATCTTCCCAAGAACTGTATCTTTATTTCTTGCAATTTTTTCCAATATATCTGCATCCTTATAATCTACATTCAAGGCGATTTTTCCATCATTGGTATAGAGCTGCTGTTGATTTCTTATTTCATAACAGCTGGCTTTATCGTTATCCTCATTATTGATAAGCAGAGATTTTATTTCATCTAATTTCAAGTTCTTTTCCTTTATATTTTTTATACAAATTGGTTCTTCTTCACGTATACCTTTTGTTAAGAAAAAAATCATGTTGTGCTGTCCTTTTGCCGATTTAAAAATTTCATATTCATTAAAGTTTACAATTTCCTGAAAGCAGCACTTTTGTTTTAAATACTCTCGAAGCTTTGCAGCACCATCTGCTGTGACAAAGTAGTTCGTTGTAATAAAAGATAACAAGCCTTTCTCTTTTAAAATCTCCATTCCTTTGTAAATAAAAAAATAGAAGTAATCCATCTTCCCTTCATAATGCTTTCTTCCAAAAGCTGTATACTTTATTCTATGAAAAAGCTCTTTGTTTCCCTTCTCACCAATATACGGAGGATTGCCAATCACAATATCAAATTTCTTTGCTCCCTTTTGAAAGAAATCTTCAGCCAGTAAGCTATCTTCTTGAAGTACATTGGGCCGAATACGATCGTCATGATCATTTTGGATCATTGGGTACTGCAATGCATTTGATAGGAGAGCCATTTGGGTTATTTGCACAGGAATTTCTTGGATATCCAAACCATAAATATTATGATTTAAGATATCTTTCATAATCGAAACATCATTGGTCATTATATGTAAAGTATGGTTCAATTTCTTCATCAACTGAAAAAGCTTGTTGGAAAAACGAACAAGAAATAAACCTGTTCCACATGCAATGTCAATAATGGTCATTTGTCGTAAACAGTCAAATAATTTCCTTGAACTATCTATATCTATCGCCTTGGCATCAGAAACAAGTCCATTTATTTGCACTCTAGAAACATCCGTATTTTGCTGCAAATACAGGCTCAAGACTCTATCAATCATATAATCTATAATATAATAGGGTGTATAAAAGCTGCCCGTTTTTTCCCTTATATTCGCACCCATGCATCCATCGTATAATTCAGCAAAATCCACGATATCAATGTTTTCATAGGTTCCAGCCAATTCTTTGGCCAGTTGATAAGTTCTCAGAGAATGATCCAAATCTATTCCTTGCTGCTCTAAGTAATGAGAACCGTGACGTCTAATGAACATCTGCTTACAAATTTCTAAAAATAGTTCTTCTTTATTATCAGAATATTGGTAAATGCTTCTTATCAGTTGATTAACTATTTTCTCATTGATTGTATTATCCATATTCATCCACCTACGTTCAATAATCGGAAAGGCATCCTAATTGGACACCTTTTGTTCAAAATTTATATGCTGCTTCATTTCGATCAAGGAAACATGGTACTTTCTTTCTGATTCGATCCACCAAATCAATATCGATCTCAGCACCCATGATGCATTCCCGGTCATTTGTTTCAGCTACAATTTTTCCCCATGGATCGATAATCAAGCTTTGCCCAGGAAAGTTTGCTTTATATTCATATCCAATACGATTGACTGCAACAACATACATTTGATTCTCAATTGCCCTTGCAGCAGCTAAAGTCCTCCAATGTTCAATCCTGGTCTCAGGCCACTGTGCAGGTATAAACAGAACCTTTGCTCCCTTTAAAGCAATGGACCTTGCCAATTCTGGAAAGCGGATATCATAGCAAATAATGGCGCCACAACATATATCGTCAATGTTAAAAATCACTGTTTCATTTCCACCTTTTAAAAACTCATGTTCTCGAGCATGCCGAATCAGATGTACCTTATCATAATGCCCGCAAACCTTTCCATTTCGATCAACCACATACATTCGATTATATACATGCGCATCTTCTTTAACAGCCACTGAGCCTGCTACGATATTTACATGATATGTTCTTGCTATATCCCCAATAAGACTTTTCGTCGCCGCACCTTCAACATCTGCAATCTCATGGAGATTTTCCATACTAAAGCTTGTATTCCACATCTCCGGCAAAACAATGACGTCAGGTTTATCTTGTACTGCTTTTAGAAGCATTTCCTTTACCTTTTTTTGATTCGCTTCAGGATCTCCAAATGCCAAATCGATTTGAACTATGTTAATCTTCATTATTAGTACCTCCTATCATCAAATATTCATGCAAAACAAATTATACTATTGAATACCTCCATAATCTATACATAAAATGGCTCAACATGCCGATAAAATAATAAACATCAATTGGAAAAGGAGGAACCGTTATGTCTATCCGTAAAATTTCCCCAGTAAATAAGTCACGAATTCAAACCATGTATGTGGACCGCAATTCCCATGTAAGTGATGTAAATAGCGTAGAACCCGTTAAAAAGATTTCCAAGATCACAAATAACAGTTATTCCTCTTCAGACAATTGTTTAATCGGCGCATCAAACTTTTATGAAAATCTTAAACAGCTGAAAGAGCAATATATTGCATTTTATAAAGTTGAAAAAGAACTGGAAGATGCGTTAAAAGATTTTATGAAAGACACCCATGATGATTTATTAAAGGTAATAAGTGATTTAATCAAAAAATACAATCAGGCCCTGGAATCATTGAAAGAATTTGATCACTATTTTGGGACGAATCACTGTAAAAGTGTTTATGATATTGTTTTACTCTATCGCGCCCCATTATCTAAAATTGGTATAATCCTTCGACATGACTTTTTTCTTGATATAAAAGAAAAGGAATTCAAAGATGCTGTTCAAAATAATAGCAATAACATACGGTTCTTATTTAACACAAAAAACGGCATGGTACGGAAGCTATACAATGTATTTAGAGAAATTAAAATATCGCCCCCGGACAATAATTCATACACGAAACACATACAAAGACCATCTTCCATCGTGGACAGAATCTTATAAGAACTGCATTTATTTTGTTTCATATTGAATCTTGTTCCCCAAATCAATATAGGCTATACCATATTCATCAAAGACTTTTTGAAGTGAGGTCCTTCTAAGTTCTGTATATAGAAGATACTTTTCATAATACACTTTTGCTTTCTCAGCACTTGTCTGGTCACGGTGTTCAAAAGCAAATTGTTTTTCCAGCAGCACATCACGAAAAGTTTTCATTTCATCCATGAATAAATTATGATTCTCCGTCATGGATAAATCTGGGCTGATTTTCGCTGTCTCTTTCATCAATTCACTGATTTCTTTTATACTATTCTCAAATGCAGCAGAGCCCATAGATATATCTGCTGTATTTGTTAACCTACTTATGTTCTTAGACACGATACCATAAAAAGTGTCTTCTATTCCCTGCATTTCCTTCAAGTAACGGAAAATCCCTTTTCTGTCCTCCATCTCCAGTATATATTTAGCCACATTCATTTTTGTTTTCCCATTAACATTGTCTTGGATACCCCATACCACATATCCAATGCACATAATCGCACCCACCAATATGATAGTACTCAGAAATACAGTGTGTTTCTTCTTATGATCCGATCCTTTTTCAGTATTATTTTCATCTTTCCATTCATCCATACGTCTCTGCCCCTTTTCTCTATCCCTACTATCAGTAAATTCTATCCCCACTTGTCAATTCCTTCATTTATTTTCTCTCAGTACAATAAAAAACCCGATATCGTCGTCACTGGTACCAATATCGGGTTTTTTCTCATTTGATTTTTTTATAACACATACGAAATTATGTACTTTAATAAACTGTGGATTAGTCATAATTTCCGTCATGTGTTTCAACAAAGTCTTCCTTTAAATCTTCCAACGGAAGACTTTGTTCCTTTCTTTATATCCCAGTGTCAATTTCTTGAAATGAATGATAATCACACATTCTCCACTTTTTGCTTTTTAAGAATACAGCAGATGGTTCTTCCATTTACTGTAGGCGCTGAGGTAACCAGCTCCCACCCTAGGTCTCCCAACTTATTAAGCTCGTCCTCATCTTCTCTGCTAAGAACAAGGTTTGTTGCACCCTTTGTTTTGAAATTGATAATTTTATATTCCCACTTTGCCATTCGTTACCTCCAGCATTATAGTATTTCGTCAATTCCAAGTACTTCATCCTTATAGTGAACAATCATGTCACCCAGAAATTCTTCTAGGAGCGCTTTTGATTTTTTTCTATCCTTTTCACAGTTACTCTCAATCTCCAATGTAGTGGAAGTCAATTCAATCTCCGCCAGTATTTTTCTATTCATGTGCAGCTTCAGTACGCTGAGCCCTTGTTCTTCATAATCCATTTGAATTGATTTGTGATTGAGTAAATGTGCCTTTACCTTTTTAAAATCTCGAATAAGATAAGTACTTAGCCAGACCTTGTATATGTCTTCATCTGCATCTTGGTGCATGAGGACATTGCCTATAACCCCTATATATCTATATAATAAAATACTATTCTCCCTAAGAAAATCCTCCCATGTAGCATAGAGATTTTTACTCTGAAACTCTTGATATTTATTGATCATATTTCTCTCAATAGAAGATTTGAATACTTTGGGGATGGACATCATGTTACCTAAAATACCAAATCCATTCTCATGAGGGTATAATCTTGCCATGATAAGTTCTCCATCCTCAATACTTTCAGCTATCCGCCCTTTAATGCTTTTTTCAGCTTTTGAAAAAACATCTGTAAGAACAATCCTATTTTCTTTTTTTTCCTTGATCTCATACAGACTAGGATAGGCACGAAGCCTCTTTAAGAAAATATCCTTTTCTTCATGTTTAAGAGATGCTGACATCGACAAATAATATTTTTCAAAAAAGGACTGATGCTTTTTATCTTTAAAGTCATACATCAACCATGAGTTAAAATCAAGGGTGATTTCCTCTTCTCTCTGGGCTTCATCTGAATTTCCATAAAATATATTTTTAGCTTCTTCAATTTCTTCTCTAAATTGAGGTTGTGACATAAATACCATAATCTCTTCTTCCAGTTTCATATCCTGTTTATCATACCTCATGAATAACACCCCTTCCATGTTTTACTAGTTTAAAATTATAATACCATTCTATCAATTTATCAACAGGAAGTATCATTTCTTCATCTTGCTTTCAAAAGTAAATACTTGTCCATCTTCATGATAAACAGAATACATTTCATCGATACGTCTTTTTTTAGCCATTATCCATCTCTGCTTTATCAAGCTGAATAATATAAGATAATGCCGGTGCATTCTTATAGAAGCCTTCCAATCCCCATTCTTCCCTTTGCTCTAAAGAGTATATCTGACGAAACCAGGTTATGACTTGATTTTTTTTAATGTTTGAGAAATCAATACTTGAAAAATTTTTTATGATGATAGCGGCCAGTTCATCATCAATTGGATAAACATCATAATCACTGTTTTGAAATATAAAAGATATTTCATGATTTTTTTCTCCTTGTAGATCAAGTATGGCAATGGAATAAAGGACATGAAATTTTTCGGAAATATTTTTCACTAAATTTCTCCACGATTCAATACCCTTTACATTCATTTTGCTAACAATAAATCCATTATCTTCAAAATAGCGTAGAAGCAATATTTTGGCACAATAGTTTAAACATGATTTGTTTAAAAAATAGCTGCACCATTTTTCATTGTCCAAATCCATGTTCAGTCTGCTATCTATTCTAAATTTCCTTAAAATCCCCCTATTTTCATATTTATATTTAACCATAAAAGTTTCTATGAACTCAGATATACGTTCAATGATGTTAAAATCCTCCATTACATCTCCCTCCTCTGTGATAGCCAAATACTAATTCCTAGTTCATATTATTCAGCCTGTCTATTATTGTGTTAAAAAACATTTTATAAGAGGAAAATGATTGAGGGATTGTTTTTTCAAGCTATTCTATTATCTGTCTTCCTTTTCGTTGACAATATGTTTAATGACGATTTCCGGATATTTTAGTGCATTTTCTACTTTTTCAAATATTTTTTGTATCTCTTCTCGCACCTTTTTTCCATGTAAGGTTTCCTTCTTAACATAATTTTTTATTAAATTGACAAGAAACACAATGTCACAGTACATATAAGTCTCACTTTGTTGAATGATCGATTCATACTTTCTAATTTCACTTTGCCCGGGTACATCCTTAAAACGACCAAACTTACCTAATTCTTCATTTAGATTCAGAACGTGTGTCAACATAATACCTTCATCAAATATTCTCCACGTATAGCTGATCAGATGAGAAAAATATGTATAGAAAGTTTCGTACTCCTGTTTTGTTAAAGGAATCGTAAACTTGTAATCAACCGTATATTTAAGGCCATTCTGAGCCGTTAACCATTTTTTCATTTCATTCACCCTTCTATAAACGTTGTTTATATAGTATTTTTCTTTAGCATACAATTATGCCCTCTTTTATTTTTGTAGTATATTGCAAAACAAGCTATATGGAAATATCGAATTATTCCAAAATTGCAATTTCACAAGAACTAGAAGCTGGTTCAGATTTTTATATCCCTGACATATATTTTAATGAGGTGATATAAATGAATAAAAGATCATTGGTTATATTTTTAATTTTATTAATATTGGTATTGTTTATTCTACAGGATATATTCTTCATTGACAAACTTGTTTCCGTATTATCATGCCATGTCGACATTCCCATAAATATTTCTCAATCTATATTATCCCAATTTTATTCTTCAGATGCTCATGAGAAAAAAGAAGGTTCAAAGCAAATCATTGAAAAAACCCTTATTAATCTTGGGTACGACAATTGGCTTCCGTATCTTGAGTATATTGACATAAGTATCTTTCAATCAAATATTATGCCAGACAATGCAGAAGAACTGATTGTCGCATTAAATCTTTCAAAAGATCAAGCCGTCATAGCCATTTACACACAAACAGGCCAAGAATATGTGTATGCTAACAAAATTGAAAATCTCCTACCCATACAAGATATTCAGTTTATGAAGAACCCCGAAACAAATTATAACTTCATCATAACTACACAGCTGCTTGATGAAAGGCTAGGAGGCTTCTTCATCGAAAAGTTTATCGAAATTTATTATTTTGTACAAGATAATTTTCAAAGTGTTTGGAAAAAGAACAAATATAGCGAAGAGATTTTTAACCTTCAGTGGCAAGATCCAACGGCTTCCCCAAATCATTGGAGAAAAATCATTGAATCAAATATGATCGAATTTAAACATACAGAAACGCCTTCCATTTCAGTAAATATACACAGACAATTTCTTAAAGCCATCCATCAAGGATTTCCCAGCATCAAGGATTTCTCTTTAGAAAGCGAACTTCGGTATCAGGAAGCGTTTCATTGGAGTCCTAAATACAATCATTTTATCATGAAAGAAGCTGTACACAGAGAGACAGAAGAAACCTTCGGTATCATTGAAGATACTTCTGGCTGGGTAGAACATATATTAGGTTTTTCTTCAAATAATTACATCGTCATCTCATCGGAGGGTACAATTCGCTATGTATCTAAGGATACCCTCATCATTACGGATAAGTAAACCATTTATCCTTAAAAGCTCCTTTCAGAATATTGAATGACACAAAAACACGTAATCTTTTCTTTTTAAAAAAGAGGAATGAATACAGCGAGCATAGAAAAACAATACTATACAAAAAAATCTGAAGGGATTGAGCACTTTGTCGAATAAGCTATACTATTCAAATCCATATTGTAAAAACTTTACGGCCAATATAACAGATATTCATACGAAGGATGGCAAACATCATATCGTCCTTGATCAAACCGCCTTTTATCCGGAAGGCGGCGGCCAGCCCTGTGATTTAGGGTTGATTGATAATCTTTTGGTCGAATATGTTTATGAAGAAGAAAACAAAATATTTCACGTAACATCTACGCTTCCTCAGCGGCAGAAAGACTTATACTGTGAGATCCAGTGGGAACGGCGTTTTGACCATATGCAGCAGCATCTCGGTCAGCATATTTTATCTACTGCCTTTGAAAAGCTTTATCAAGCAGAAACCATAGGCTTCCATCTCGGTTCAGAAAATGTCACCATTGATATAGACATGAAAGGAATCACGCCAGAACAAATCAATCACGTAGAATCATTGGCGAATCAAATCATTTTTAAAAATGTACCTGTTAAACAGCTGTATCCCACGCCTGACCAATTGGAAAAGCTTCCACTAAGAAAACCGCCTAAAGTTAATGAAAATATACGTATTATAGAGGTTGATGGATTTGATTTCTCTCCCTGCGGCGGTACGCATCCTGAGCATACTGGCGAGGTGGGCATTGTGAAAATTAAAAAGTGGGAAAAATATAAAGATGGCGTAAGAATTGAATTCCTTTGCGGCAATCGAGCATGCTTAGATTATCAGTGGAAGAACTATGCTATCAATCGCATTGCAAATCTACTTTCTATCAAGGATGTGAATATCTGCGAGTCCGTTGAAAAACTCTATGACCAGACGAAGTCGCTAAAAAAAGAGGTCAGCCATTTGAAGGATTTGCTTTCTGATTATGAAGCACTGGATCTTTACCTACAGTCTCAGACATTTGGTGATATAAGAATCATACAGAAAAAATACGAAGGTCGTGATATAGCTGAGCTTAGAATACTTGCTGCTAAGATTGTCACCAACCCAAAAGTCATCGTATTGTTTGGTTCAGTAATGGATGATAAAGCACAACTGCTGTTTAGCCGCTCTGATGACATTCTGTTGCCTATGAATGATTTGTTTAAGCAAGTCATTTCCATCATAGAAGGGAAAGGTGGAGGAAATGCCGTAGCGGCCCAGGGAGGCGGAAGCAACATATCAGATCTTGATAAGGCTCTCTCCACAGCCCATAGCATAGTAACCGAAACAATTTCCAATATCTCTTAGTATATGTATTTCCTGCTATACGATAAAAGAGAAAGTGCACTTACGGGCTGCACTTTCTCTTTTATTTACCCTATTATTTGCTTGGAAAAACAATACCTTACAATATAAATTATATAGAATTCCTTTTGATTCTTCAAGTGTTGATTTTACTATGTTTGTTTTATTTTTTACCGTATTATGCATGGATTTACAATTTTGGAAAGTAATATTTTAAATAAAAACAAAATATGTATATTCTAAAAAATAATTTGGAGGATTTGATGGTCATGATAAAGCATGAAGGGATATCCTATTTAGATTCAGATGATATATACTATTATTACTGTCATGTTGATAAAAATGAGATCGAAAGATACAGCAATAAATGGTATAAGGTCATATGTGTCATCGAGTTCAAAAACATCTCTGATCATATGAATATTTACTTCGTACCTCAGCCAAAGCTAGAACTATTTCTAAAAAACAATCCTGAAAAACTTCTAGACATACAATCAACAACTTTTGAAGAAATTCAGAGTCTTTTGAGCCTACATGGTATTATACTGAACCAGTAACTTTATTTTAGGAGGTATCTACTGCCTCCTGTTTTTACGATATAGAAGCTTTATGCTTCCACTTCCCAACAGCAGGCGGTAGACAAGCAACCATAAAAGTAATGATTGGCGCTATATAGCACAACACAGCATAGGGTCCATATTCAATGGCTGATATACCCGTAATAACACCTGCTATAATTGCATTGACATTCCAAGGAATTAGAGGGGCAATAATGGTTCCCGTATCGGAAATCGTCCTGGCCAGGGCCACTCTATCCAACCCCATTTCCTCATATTTATTTTGTAAAAATCGTCCAGGAAGAAGAATGCCCACCGTTTGATCACAGGTAATAGTTGTCAGACCAATACTCAGCATACCTGCCTTAAAAACCAACTGCCTTATGGTCTTGATATTTCCCACAATTCTGTGAAAAATAGGCATTACCATTTCCGTTCCCTCGAACAAGCTGTTTAACGCCACCGCCCCTGCAACAATAAGAATGACTTCAACCATTGGCAGTATGCCCCCACCCTTAAGTACCTGGTTTAATTCACTCATTTCCGTTACTGCACGGTATCCCCATAATACAATTTTACCGATCTCTAAAAAGGTAAGTTTTTGAAATATATAGCTAAAGAACACGCCTCCCAAAACACCAAATGACATATTGGGTATGATCTTAATCCCAAGCATGGCCATGATAATCAAAGTCGCTGGAAAGATTAAAAAATATGGTGTAACATAAAAATGCGTTTGGATATTTTTTTGATACATTGCCAAAATATCGGCATTTATCTGTGCCGTATAGCTGCTGCCTAAGAAATAGTAAATAGATATTGTTAATAACAGCGTTGGGATGAAGGTAATGAGATTACTTTTCGCATAATCCTTATAATTCGTTTTTGTTGTATTTAAGGTTAAATTAACAAGTCCCGCCATTGGTGATAATTTATCGGCAACAAAGGCTCCTGAAATAATACTGCCCAACAATAACGGAGGGGGAATCATCAGCCCTTTTCCGATCCCTAGCAGTGCCATGCCCACTGTGCTTACCGTACCTAGCGCTGTACCCATAATAAATGAAACAAGGGCAGATATAAGAAAGGAAGCAAGAACATAATTTACCTGTTTGAGATATCCAAACCCATAATAGATCATCGTTGGAACCATACCGGAGGACATCCATAGTGAAATAAGTGAACCCATCAGCATAATAATAACAAAGATGGAATAGCACTCACGGATTCCATTCCACATCATCTGAAATAGCTCTCCATAAGAAAATCCTGCTCTCCAACTGACATAGCTTGTCACAGCCACGCTAAAAAACATTCCATAGTATAGCGGAAGCTGCAACAAAATACATGTAGTTATTGAAATTGCCGTGATTGCCAATATCATATATGTCGTTGATACGGGTATATTCCTTTGCTTCATACTGCCTCCCTGGTCCACTGCCGTAGTAGTATCTATGTTCGATTATACTATACAACAATTATTTTGAGTACATAATTGTATTTTTCACGAATACAATGAATTGAAAACTATCTCAGTTGGAGGGTTCATGTTGAAATTTCAAATCATTTCTTTGATAGGTAAAAGAAAACGGCTTTTATTGGCATTATTCCTTTCTATCATCACTTTTCTATTTATTCATCTCTTTTATATGTATAGAACATGCTTTTTCTACACAGGGCCGCTAGCTGGCAAGGTCATCGTTTTAGACCCGGGACATGGCGGTATTGATAGTGGATGTCATGTTGATGATTTAATGGAAAAAAACATGAATCTCATGATTGCGAAAGAACTTAAGAAAGAACTTTCCAAACTGGGCGCTAAAGTAATCCTGACCAGAAATAAAGATATGTCCCTTGACCATATGAATCATTATAGTTCTTCGCGGCAAAGAAGAGATCTGTATGCACGGGTATCTATTATCGAAAAATACCAACCCGATATTTTTTTAAGTATCCATATAAATTCTAATGAGCATATTCCAAATATGACAGGCACTTTCGTCTATTATCACCAATGGGTACATAATGCTGACATAATGGCATCACACCTGCAGCAGCGTTTTGACACACTTATGGTGAAATATGGTTTTCAGAAACACAAGCCTCTTCATGGAGATTTCTTCATTCTAAACAATACTACCTATACGGGTGTTCTGGTAGAACTTGGATTTATTAGTAATCCCGAAGAAAGAAAATTACTAATAAATCCCCTCTACCAAGATGAACTTGTTATGCATATGGTTGAAGGTTTGCTAGATTATTTTTCTCATATCGATACACCATAGATTTCTTTGTCTATACAATAGATTTATTGCTGCCCCTTTTATGGAATATAATTATCTAGCTTGACCTTAGTCTCTTTTATCATATGTTACGTCTCCGACATGCCGGATGCGATATTTTGATCCACTAGAGAAACCTCATACATCATATCCGTATTTATACTTAATCCTTCTGTAAGATACAGATTTAACTCAGTCTTTGCAATAAGATCTAATTTAGATAAATAGACTTGAAGTTCCTTGATTTCGGCAATACCTTCACGCAAATTATCATTGAAAGATGCTTCGAATCTTCTAAAAGAAAACTCTTCTTCAATAAAATGAAATAGTTTTAAAATCATCCCCTCGGTCATTCCTTTTATTAATAATCCTTCTTTAACACCATCTGCTCCGATTTTATCTATCTTACTAAGGCACAAAAGCACCTCGTTTATTAAATTATTTTCTACACCTAGATGCTGCATGATGCCAGTCAGCAATTTTTTATTATTATAGTGTATATACACCTTCAATCCCAATCGGTCAAAAATTTGAAAAACCGTTTTAATTATTCTTGATTCTACAAGTATACTTTGTGTACCTACCATTTCAATCTCCCTCCTAATATTTCTAATAAAATCAAAACTACCCGCTCAGCGGGTAGTTTGCTCAGCCCTATAAGGGCATGTTACACGCTTGAGCCTTAAGGCTCATTGAACTAGTCCGCCAACCGCTTTAATTTACGGGCTGCTGCTAAAGCAG
>JBMOKU010000018.1:0-115693 GCA_049324315.1 Bacillota bacterium
TCCATGTAAAGTATTTACTTCAACAAACTTTCTACCCATGTGTAACCCCTCCTTAATTATATTCTAAAGAAATCTAGGTGGATTATACACATGTAAAATTTAACTGTAAGATTCCAGATCTATATTGTGAGCAGCCACTTAAAATTAAATATTTTTATAATGATGATTATGTTGAATCGATTTTTGATATGTGGATTCGTTATTATGATAATTATGAAGAGTTTGTAGAAGTGAAGTATACCAAAGAGCTAGACCCACAGAATCTAAAATCTAAGCGTGCCATTAGACAAATAACAGTACAAAGCTTATGGTGCCAGGATAATAACTTCGGTTACAAAGTACAGACAGAAAAAAGTATCCGCTCGAATTCTATTTATCTAAATAATCTTAAGCATATATGCATGGATAATCGATGAGCTGGTAAGAAAACTGCCAGCCGAAAAACGAAATATAAATTATAAATGTATAATCGAACACATCGTGGCGACTTTGTTATTATATCATTATAATAACTGGCTGAAAGTTTCTAACAGTATTAATATTAATGCTAGCACAATAAATATGAAAGAAGCGATACCCTTTTTAATGCCGTTTTTTTGATAAGAGAGTCAGTTGAATGTAAAAACGAATTGGATATTTATATGCTTCGTCTAAAAAGTAAACAGAATTTCATTAAAGATTAGAACAATTATACGGAATATTATAGAATATTATTTCATTAGTCCCTACCCGTTATGGTGAACAGTACCATTACGGATATGACGTAAATTTTTGGTTATTGAAATTCAATGTGCTTCGATTCCACCATTGAAACCTATAAATACTAAGTGTATTTTAGAGAAATTTGATACAATTTTTTAGTTGAAATTGTGAATGTATCATAATTAATTTAAAATAAATGCATTGTAAAAAACCTAGATTTATGTATAATATAAATAGACCCAAGTATAAATATGAAAAAAATATAAATGTAAGGTGTTGTTAATATGCGCAAAGAGGTAGTTTTTAACTAAACTAACTGAATAAGGATTATTTTTAGAAGACAGATTTAGAAATCTTGAAGTAGTCAAGGTTTTGTTGTGGTACAGTAAATTTTCCAGATAGTACTGAAGCCACATTTATTTATGTACTCTAAAAATAATGCGTATTATAATGAGCATGTTACGCCTTATTTGCATAGTAGGAAAACCGTGTTCTAAGCACGGTCTTTTTTTGCCTATTTTGCTACATTTATAGATATGATGTATAGATAATAACTTTTTAATTTATTCATGTATATTATGTGTTAAATTTTAAAGAGATTTATCTATGAGATTCCAATTTATATAAATTCGTAAGTATATGGATGAAGTTTAAGCTAATGAATGATTATTTCTTATATGAATTATCAGTATTTGGCTTACATTATTCATATAGCTCTATGATTGTAAAGGATAAATTGAAGTCTTATCTTTCACGTTTATATTTAGGTCATTTAATTATGAGGCTGTAAGTGGACTTGTGTTCATTTGCAGTCTTTTTTTATTTAAGGAGATGATTATTATGATAATCGGTAGCTTTAAAACACAAGAATTAGAAAGTATTAATAACTATTTTGAAAATATAAGGTCGGTGAAAATTTAATGATTAAAAAAATTTCTGCATATAGAATTTATTTATTATTTTCTGGTGCTACCGCACTGTTGTTTTGGTTAGTATTTACAGTTTCTATGGTATATCAGGTAGAAAAAATTCATTTGAATCCACTTCAACTGATACTAGTAGGAACAACCTTAGAGGCGACGTGCTTTTTCTTTGAAATACCTACAGGCATTATTGCTGATATCTATAGTCGTAAATTATCTGTTATTATAGGTTTGGTTTTAATAGGTATAGGGTTCACTGTTGAAGGCACTGTTCAGACGTTTGCTGCGGTACTTGCATCACAAATTTTATGGGGAATAGGGCATACTTTTATAAGTGGAGCAATTGATGCCTGGATAGCGGAGGAAGAGAAAACAAGAGACATAAGTGAGATATATTTAGGTGGTTCACAAGCAGGCCAGATAGGTTCCATTATTGGTATAATATTGAGCACCATAATAGGTAATTTTTCTATAAGGCTACCTATAATACTAGGCGGATGTCTATTTATAGTCTTCGGATTATTTTTAGTAATCTATATGCCTGAGGAAAATTTTAAATCCTCCGCTCCTGAAGAATTAAATACCTTTGGAAAGATGGGGCATACCTTTAATGCTAGTTTAAGCTTTATAAAAAGGAAACCCATTATAATTATGTTGCTGTCAGTAACTCTATTTTATGGTTTATCCAGTGAAGGCTACGATAGGCTTACTACTATACATTTCTTAAAGGACACTGTTTTACCTAAGATCGGAAACCTACAGCCTGTAACATGGTTTGGAATTTTTAATATAGTAGGTATGATTCTCAGTACTGTTGTAATGCAGTTCATTATTAAAAAATTAGAGAAAAACAGCAAAACGCAAAGCTTTATAATACTAATAACAACAAATATACTGTATATACTATGCATGTTAATATTTGCTCTGACAAAAAACTTTAGCCTAATGCTTATAGCTTTTTTATCAATAAATATGATTAGGACTATCAATGAACCTTTATATAATGCTTGGTTGAATAACCATATAGAAGACAATGCAAGGGCTACCGTACTTTCTACAAATGGCCAGCTCAATGCTTTAGGACAAATTCTAGGAGGGCCAATCATTGGAATTATAGCCACCAAAGTTTCTATAAGTTTAGGTATTGCATGTACATCATTATTGATGACTCCTGTAATAGTGCTATATTTCCTTACTATGGTAACGGATAGGAATATCAATAAAAAGAGTGTTAGAAGAGGTGATGCTGTATGAAGAAGATTAATTTAGGTATTGTAGCCCATGTTGATGCTGGAAAAACTACTACAACTGAAAATCTTTTATATTACAGTGGAATTATTAAAGAAGTTGGAAGAGTTGATTCTGGAAATACACAAACAGATTCTATGGAACTTGAACGTAAGAGAGGAATTACAATTAAAGCATCCGCCATATCTTTTACTTGGAATGATATAAAAGTTAACCTTATTGATACCCCAGGACACGTAGATTTTATTTCAGAGGTAGAACGTTCATTAAGTGTTTTAGACGGAGCTATACTAGTTATTTCAGCAGTAGAAGGGATTCAATCTCAAACAAGAATATTATTCAATACTTTAAAGACTCTTAGAATACCTACAATAATATTCATAAATAAGCTAGATAGATCTGGTGCTAATAGCAATAGCGTTTTTAATGAGATAAAAAAGAATATGTCTGACAAGATTGTAAGATTACAAGAGGTTTATCATGAAGGGTGCAAGGATGTTTCATTAAGTGCTTTATTCCATTCAGACTTGGTTAAAGATAATATTATGGATGTATTAGCTGATGTAGATGAAGCTTTTTTAGAAGAATATATACGTGGTGTTAATCATAATGAAAAAGAGCTACAAGAAAAACTTTCATTTTATTCAAAACGGGGAATCATATATCCCGTATTTTGTGGAGCAGCATCCATAGGACTTGGTATTAAAAATCTATTAGATGCAATTTGTGATTTCTTCCCATCACAGCATCAAGAGAGTAATGGCTATTTATCAGGGGTAGTTTTTAAAATTCATAGAACTGACGAAAATGAAAAAAAAGTATTCGTTAGATTGTATGATGGTAAAATATCTGTCAGAGATACAGTAAATGTTTATAATAAGAATTCCGTAGAAAAAATAAAAAAAATTAACATTTTAGAAAATGGTAAATTTGTTGAAGCACAAAGCATAAGTGCCGGAGATATTGGGGTTTTATATGGACTTAAGAATTTACAAATTGGAGATATTCTGGGAATACCTAATAGTAAGATAAAAAGTATATCTATAGCTAAGCCCACTTTCAGAACAACTATATCGCCCATTAATAAAGACGATACCAGCAAGTTGTTTAAAGCATTAACATTGCTTACAGAAGAAGATCCGCTGTTAGAATTAGGAACAGATGACATTGGAAAAGAGATTTATGTTAATTTATTTGGAGAAGTTCAAATGGAGATTTTACATTCGATCTTAGAAGATTCCTACGGAATAAAAGTTGAATTTTCAAATATCGAAACTATTTATAAAGAAACTCCTAAAAATATAGGTAGTGCAATAATACGCATGTGGGAAGAGTTAAATCCTTTCTGTGCAACTGTAGGATTAAAAATAGAGCCTGCAGAGAGTGGTACGGGACTCATATATAATTCAGAAGTGTCAACCGGGTCCTTGCCTAAATCTTTTCAAAATGCAATTGAAGAAGCTGTTATTAAAACAAGCAAGCAGGGGCTATTTGGCTGGGAAGTTACGGATGTGAAAGTTACACTCACTTGTGGCGAATTTTATAGTCCAATGAGTACTCCAGCAGATTTTAGAAATGTAACACCAATGGTATTTATGGAGGCACTTTATAAGGCTAAAACCAACTTATTAGAACCTTTGCATGAATTTGAACTTAGAGTTCCGAGTGCAGTTTTGAGCAAAGCTATTTGGGATTTAGAGACCATGAGAGCAACTTTTGATAATCCAATTGTTATTGAAGATGAATTTCTAATAAAAGGTCTAATACCTGTGGAAAATTCAAAAGAATACAAACTAAAGCTATCATCCTATACAGAAGGTAAAGGAATGTTTATAACAAAATTTTATGGATATAAGGAGGCACCATCTGAATTTAGTAAAAACCGTCCAAAAACAACTTATGATCCCTTGAATAAAAAAGAATATTTACTTCATAAGTTAAATGCTATTAGAGATTAATATATGGTTTGTATAGGAGAAGGTGATGTTGAAGTATTTATACGCTTGTTGAATGGTTTATGATGAACCTTTAAGCAAGAGGAGACTAAGTGAAAAACTGTTCCATTCAATTTAAAATAATTAATGAATATGACAAGAAAATACTCTGATAAATAACAATCCAAGTACTTTCTTGTCATATAATTTCCAATATTTTTTAGTTTAATTAGTATTCACATTAATAATACAATCTAACTAAGTATTTTAATGTCACAAAGAAGAGTAGTTTTATGTCATTATACAAATTAATTGCTTTTTTACTGAGAATAGTTATCATCCAATCTAACTATTCCCTAAATATACATTTAAAGACTAGTTTATTTTCTCGACAATGGTCTCTTCAATTACTAATTCGCATTCATAATTCACTAATCTAGTCTTATTTCAATTTGCTTTATCCTTTAATTAATAAACTATTTTGTTTATAGACAATTTATATAATAAAACTTTGCTATTCAAATATGATCTTAGCATAGTTAACAGCAACAATATTTACAAGTATTTGTTAAATATTGTTGCTGTTTTTCAAAATTCTAGTTCGCTAGTTTGTTTTTTATTGACAATGTTTTTCATTTACATTCTGTTACATCATCATAACATCCCCATTATTTGTTGGATTGCCAATTAGAGTAGTCTCTATTTAGTCTGATTAACGTTGCATTAGGATTTTGTTTTCCTGCACCAACTGGTACAACTTCTTATGTTTCAAAGGGATAGAAGCTAGATGTATACAGGTCTTCCACTCCGTATTTTTCGATAAAATCTGAGAATCTTTCAGTAAATCTTTTTCCTGAATACTTAAGTCCAGCAGCATCTGATAGTCCGGCACCTGCTCCAATCAAAATGTATTCTGCATTCCTTAAAGCTTCACTTGCTTTCTTAATACGCTCTCCGTAATCTTTCATAGATACCACCTATTCCTGAGGATACTGATTATAAAAGTATTATCTTACTCTGATTATTCTACCTTCTTTTCTAGGTTTTGCTTTCGGGTTTCCGCTATCCGGATATCCTAACAAAACATGATAAAATGCCTTATAGTTCTCATTCATATTCCACTTTTTCAACAGTTCTTTCCCATAATCGCTTGAAAAAGTTTCATTCGCACGCGCAACCATACAGGAACCAATTCCAAGCGAGTATGCCGCCAACATCATATTCTCTGCTGCTACAGAACAGTCACCTTCGTTGTAAAGAAAATTGCCTGTTGCAAATATTGTGACAATAGTTGGTGCACCATAAAAGCCACTTACAATTCTCTCATCATCTGCAATACTTGGTTGATCCTTTGAAATATAGGAATTTGCTGTTGAGATTTTCCCATGAAAAGCTGACTTATTGATTCTTCCTAATTTCTCATTCAATTCCTTATCCTGAGTCACTATAAATACCGGTCCTTGTCTACTACCTGCACTTGGCGCATATAGACCCGCCTCAAGGATGGTATTTAATTCTGCTTCTGTTATCTGTTTGCTTTTGTATTTGCGAATAGAACGTCTTTCTAATATACATTTCATAATATCATTCATACTTTTCTCCCTCCAAATCATTTATTACTTGTATCATTTCCGACAATAACTCTCATCTTTGAAATATCCACGAAATCCACATCTATTCAATCGCCTTCCAACACTGGGGGTCTGTTGCATAGGAATTCTGTGTATAACCGTATGCTACAGCAGGACATCCACGGCAAAATCTTAACAACTCGCATTTTGAACATTTCTCAAACTTATCATATTCTCTATATTTATCCATCTTTTCGCCTAAGAAAATTTCCTGCATACTTTCTGAAAAAGCATTTCCAATTGAACTTTCCATGCGTCTACAGGCATAAACATCACCATTAGGCAAAATTGTCATATGACAATTTCCACAGTTACAGCCATCATAGATTTTATTATCATCTAAGCCTTCCGGTATGGTAAACAATCCTTTTTCATAGAGAAATAGTGTCCAAAGATGGTCTTTCAAATTAAAGGTTGTATCCGAATCCTTGTACTCCTCAAACTTCTTCCAGCATACCTCAAGGAACTCCTTATATTCATTCGGTTCAATATGTGTACTCTTTTCAAAGCTTGTTGGACAATATCTTGCAAAAGCAAATATATCAACATGATTTTCAACCACAAGGTCAATTATTTCCGGTACCTCTGTAATATTTGTTTTGGATACAGTTGTCATAATTGCACTTTTCATTCCTGCACTGCGGATACATTTTATTTTCTCTATGGTAGTATCAAATGACTCGGGCTTTCTAATAGAATCATGGGTATTTCTCATTCCGTCAATGGAAAGCTGATATTTATCACATCCATAATATCTTAGTTTCTTACAGACTTCATCGTTAAGATGGAATGGGGTTCCTAATAAGCAAAATGAAATATTATGAGATTTGAATATCTCCATCATTTTCCAAAAGTCTTTATGTAAAATCGGATCGCCACCCGTAATATAGAAGTAAGGGATTCGATTTAATCTTTCACACATGTCCATACAGCTTTGAAATACAAACTCCATTTTCTCATAGGACATTTCTATAATAGGAATATTATTGTTTTCCGAAAAAATGTAGCAGTGCTGGCAACGTTGGTCACAGTTGTCCGTAATATGCCATTGAAATGCAAAATACTGTTCCATAGTGTTCACTTACCTTTCTTAGTAATACTAACTTTATCTAAACTACTGGCTCACAACCAACAGATACTTCATCCTACTCTTTATACTGTAATGTCCCCGATTCAGAAATCTCTGACAAAATCGAGGACACTACATCTTCTTTACTTTGCCAGTTATTATTTGTCGCCGGCACCACAAGCAGAACCACATGCACCGCTTACTGCAAATGCAACTTTACCAGAATTGAAATAACTCTGTGCACTTCTTTTTCCAAAGAATTCGCTGATTCCTGACCATGCATCTAACATATTAAGTTTAGCCATCATATCACCTCCATGTTCTTATTTGATCTTTGAGACTTTCATAAACACCAATTTTCAGTTGCTTTATCCTGCCTCTGTCTATATAATAATTACAAATGTTATCTTAGTAAATACGGCACTTTAATGTGCCCTTGTTACCTTTTTGTAATCCATAACATGAAAGGGGATAAGCTATGGTTGTTAATAAAGACTTGCCACAATGCCCTGTAGCAACTACAGTTGGTGTTATAGGGAATAAGTGGAAATTGTTGATTTTAAGAAACCTGCTGACAGGTCCACAGAGATTTACTGATTTATTAAAAGGTATAGACAGCATCAGTAAAAAAGTACTAACTGAAAATCTTCGTTCTTTAGAGGACGACGGCATTGTAAACAGAAAAACTTACGCTGAAGAAATCCCTATCAAAGTCGAATACAGCTTGAGTGAGATTGGTGAAACTTTGAAACCTATCTTTGATGTTTTAACTGACTGGGGAAATAATTACAAAGAATTTGTTAAAAATGTTTCTGAGAGATAGAAAAGAACGGACTTGGCTTGTCCGTTCTTCTCTATCTTTATCCACCAATCGGACTTTTTGACTCTGCGCCCGGATCAAATCTTTATTGATGTGATTCTCCCATAGCCATTAGCTTTTTGCATCTAATTTTTCCGCCAAGTCATTTAGTCGCTGGGCTATGCCACTGAATTCTTCGATAGATTCAGCGATATAAGCAACGGCTTCCGCTACTTGTCCAATGGCAGATTCAATTTTTATGGCTTCGTCATAGGCCTGTTCGCTATCCGTTTTAATCATATTGATAATACGAACAACTTCTTTTATAGATTCTGCACTGCTTGCCGCCATCTTTCGAATTTCACCGGCTACTATGCCGAATCCACGGCCGTCTTGCCATGACCCCTGGTCAGTTATTTTCTATTAATACATCCGCGGTCTTTAGTAGCTCCGTGAAAATCTCTTTGCCTTCCGGAGTTTTTAAGTTGATTGTTACACTCTTTTTATTTCTGTTAACATTGTTGAAATACATACTTTGACCATTTACTAGGGTCCTGCCAGGAACTGCGTAAAGTCTAATATCCTTATGTCTTCCAATGCTTTCTTCATAGATATTGAACCTCCTATACATACTACAGAAATATTTTTTCATTGCAAATTATATTTGTTAACGTACGTCGCGATTTTATATAGCAATTTCCATGCCAAAAAAAACGACATATTTCTGCATCAGAAATATGCCCGTTCTATATGTTTGAAAGTATATTTTAACATCATAAGTGTAAACTTGTGTAAACTACTTGTGTAAACTATCGGTTACGTTCCGTTTTTTAGAGCACCCTAAAATTTAACCTATCTCTATTATCTATTTAACTGGTTCAAGATGTGCCGTGAAATGTCTTAATACTTTAGGCTCCCAGGTGATTTTTTATATCCTTTGATTTCATTTGCACGCTCTGCAATAGCTTTAAGAGCTTCTGCAACAATGTCAAAATGTGATTGAGTATATACTCTTCTAGGAATAGCTAGTCTGCAAAATTCAAATGCAGCTTGTTGTTGTTTTCCGGTAACAGGATCTCTATCCAGCAGCAAAGATCCTATGTCTCCACTTCTGATACCTGCTTCTATATACAACTCACAGGCTAATCGGGTACTGGAATGGGATACCATACTCTCTTAGCTTTTCACCGAGGTATTCAATTTGCCCAATTCTATACTTCAAATAGTCGTAATCCATTCCTTCATACAATCCAATTGCCAAAGCTTCTAAATCTCTTCCCGCAAGACCACCATATGTTAAATATCCTTCCATGGAAATAACGCGAGTCTTACATTTTGAGACTCGCGATTGGTCATTTTTAATGCCTAGCATCCCCCCATATTTACTATGGCGTCCTTCTTTGCACTCATTGTAAACGCTTATGCTCATAAGATCATCATTCTTGCCGAAGAAGCACAGCAAGGCCGCGTACATGCTTCAGGTCGGAGTAGGCTTCGCCCAGGGGCAAAGTAGGTTCCATACAATATAAACTTCCTCACTCCTAGTCTATTTTTTTAAATCTACTACCGGATTTGCCATTGGTTCAAAGCCATCAATCCAGCATTCCACAACATCACCATCATTTATATGTACAGCTCTGGGGGTGCCGGTTGAGATAATATCTCCGGGCAGCATAGTTGCCACTTTGGAATGGAAGGAAACCAGATAATCCGGAGGAAAAGTCATGTTAGAAACAACATTCTGCGCGTAAATTTCACCGTTAATAACCGTCGCTACCTTGAGTTTTTTGACGTCCTCAATCTCATCAGGCGTAACCAGGATTGATCCCAAACTTAAAAAAGTATCAAAGTTTTTAGATCGGGTAAGATAACGGGGGTTAACACGAAGAATATCTTCGGCTGTCATATCAATTACAGTAGTAAAACCTGCAACCACACTCAACCAGTCTTTTTCTTCTACGTCCTTGCATTTTTTTCCATAAATTACTGCCAATTCCGCTTCACCTGTGGTTTTTTCAGATTGTACAGGAATTTTAATTTCATCACCTGGTCCAATGATGGTGCTGTCAAATTTGTTAAAACTGGCCGGAGCTAAAGTTGGGGCCTTCTCTGCAAGGTCTCCGGCATGATCAACATAGTTGAGGCCAATACCCCAAATCTTACTGGGGTGTCGATATAGCGGGGCAAATATTGCCTCCTCTTTGGCAATGGCATGTTCAGCCATCGCTTCTGCTTGTGCTTTGCCGCCAGCCAAATACCAAGCTTTTATCTCCTCTAGCTGTTCTAACCTGATGATTTCCAGCATGTCATTTGACCAATTTTTTCCTATCACCTCGTTAATTTTAGCAATAGGCAGCATCCCTGCCTCAACTACGAGTGTAGCAATTTCGGCACCATCGAGCTTAATTGTTGCTAATCTCATTTTCTAATCTCCTCTCTACTTTCTGCTTATCTAATAGTCATATAAATTTACAATGCAATTCTCCGCTGCAATCATAATTATAATGACTCCTCTACACTTAAGTTTATATCACAAATGTCAAGGATATCAACCCTTGCTTTAAGATTCTGTGCAGGTTCTCCTTGATCAACAACATCATATAAATTTTGAATAGATCCTTCGCTTAGACCAGCGCCTTGAACATATCCATACATAGTCTCATTTTTATGAAAACTAGTTTTCATCACTTCGCTTTTACCTGAACCCACCCCTTCAACCGAAAATTTCAATAAGGTTAACACCTAGGTCGGATAAATGCATTTTGAAGTTCATTCATTAATTCGATACTTTTAACAATTCGACATAAATCTATTTTTCAATTGATAATACTTATCAGATGATACATGTGTAAATACTGTTATTTTTTGTCGAACTTCCTATTTTTAAATAAATAAAAAGAAAATGACTGAATAAACGATTATAACGTTATATTCAATCATTTTCATATTTACAAACTTATTTAGGCTATTTATTTCCGATCATTTTTGACTAATTGCTTTACTTTTGCAGTACAAACGTTCATGGCTTCAATGACAGTGCCTCTGAAATTATTTTTTTCTAAAGAATACACGGCTTCGATAGTTGAACCTGCTGGAGAGCATACCATATCTTTAAGCTCTCCAGGATGCTTTTCTTTTTCTAGTACCATTTTTGCTGCCCCGATTACTGCTTGCGCAGCATATCGATAAGCTTTTTCTCTAGATAGCCCTTGCAGTACACCACCATCTGCCAAGGCTTCAATGAACATATACACATAGGCGGGACTGCTTCCACTAATGGCAGGAATTGCATCCATAAGACTCTCATCGATAAGGTCCACTTTACCTATACTCTTAAAAATATTTAAAACAAAATCAAGCTCATTTTCTGATACATTTTGATTTGGCGTGACTGCAGTCATTCCCTCTTTTACAAGTACAGGTGTATTCGGCATAGTCCGTATCACTTTTACAGGGAAATCAAAAAAGCTTTCAATATATTGGTTATCAATCCCTGCTGCTAGAGAGACAAGGACATGTTCTTGTGTGACATAGTCTTTTATTTCATTTAAAACAATCTTGTAAATATGTGGTTTTACTGCTAATACGACGATATGACAACTCTTAACAACATCAATATTGCTTTGGGCAAGATTAAGTTGGAATTCATGGCACATTTTCTCTGCTTTACTGACGGTCTTATTGCTAACATGGATGTTCTCACTGATTTCTGGTTGTTGACTCACTAAACCACTAACCATTGCATAGGTCATATTACCTGCGCCGATAAATCCGATTTTATAATTTTTCATAGAATCACCTCCACACCTGTTATCAAATGATGATCGTTTATTGGGATACAAATAAAGTTGCTTTTTCTGAACCTTCTAGTAGTTTTAGCAAGATCTCTTCTTTTTTTCCATTAGCTAGAATCATTGGAATTCCAAAACCATTAACTCTTCTTGCTGCTTCAATTTTCGTTGAGATGCCACCGGTACCAAAATGGTTCTCTTTACCGATGGTGATTGCTTGTAACAACGCTTCAATGTCTGTTACTTTTTCTAGTAAAACAGCATCATCGAATTCTTTTGGACTTCGATCATAAACGCCATCTATATCGCTAAGAAGGATAAGCAGGTCCGCATTCCATAAATTCGCGGTTAAAGCCGCTAGCGTATCGTTGTCTCCAATTTTGATTTCATCGACGCTGACTGTATCGTTCTCGTTGATAATGGGTACAACACCTTCGTCAACCAGCGTAAAGAGTGTGTTCCTTATATTTAGCGTCCTATTTGGATCTTGAAAATCGTCTCGCGTAAGGAGCATCTGACCGATAAAAATATTTTGTTCTTCAAATGCTTTTTTATAAGCGTTCATTAGTTCTACTTGACCAATTGCACATAAAGCTTGCTTATAATGAATGTCTTCTTTTCGCTTCCATTTATCGATGGTAGCAACACCAGCAATCCTAGCTCCTGACGAAACAATCACAATTTGCTTCCCTTGATTGATCAAGTCAGAGACTTGTTCGCACATTTTTTGTAGAAAAGATATATTGATCGTACCATCTATATTGGATAAAGTATTGCTGCCAATCTTAATCACGATTTTTCTACTTTTACTGATAATATTAGAAATCATAATATCCCTCTATTCTCGTATTTGTCCATTTCCAACAACTGTATATTTTATTGTTACCAGTTCATTTAAGCCAACTGGCCCTCTTGCATGCATTTTCTGTGTACTAATACCCATTTCTGCTCCAAAACCAAATTGACCGCCATCTGTAAATCTTGTAGATGCATTAACATAGACAGCAGCAGCATCTACTTTTCTAGTAAACAGCGTCGCATTTGAAAGATTTTCTGTTAGTATTGCTTCCGAATGCTTCGTGCCGTACTTCCTTATATGGGCAATTGCTTCTTGAATATCTTCAACGATTTTTACTGCTAGAATGTAGTCAAGATATTCTGTTGCCCAATCTTCTTCATTCGTCTCTAAGACAGGGATTATTTCTTTGGTCATCGTACATCCTCTGAGTTCAACACGACTGCTTAAGCAATCATATATTTGAGGAAGAAAGGTTTCGGCAATGTTTTTATGAATCAATATTGTCTCACAGGCGTTGCAAACACCAGGCCTCTGAACTTTAGCATTTTCAATGATTCTTATGGATTTCTCCAAGTCTGCGGATTCGTCTACAAAGATATGGCAATTGCCTACTCCCGTCTCGATTGTAGGAACTGTTGCACTCTTCACTACAAACTGTATCAAATCATTGCCACCCCGAGGTATGATTAGGTCAATATATTCATTCATTGTCAGCATCTCTTTTACCACCGCCCGATCGGTATCTTCAATATATTCGATGACGCCTTCAGGCAGTTGGCTTGATCTAAGTCCTTGTTTTATTGCAGATACCAATGCTAAGTTGGAATGTATCGAAGTTGTACTTCCTCTTAACAATATACAGTTACCACTTTTCAGCGAAAGAGCAAATGCATCAACAGTAACATTTGGTCTCGACTCATAAATAATACCGATTACCCCGATTGGAACTGTCATTTTGCTTATCGTAAGTCCATTCTCCAATGTCCATACGTCATTACTCTTCCAAACAGGATCTTTCAGATCAATGATGGTAGAGATACTTTCTATCATATCTTCTATTCTTTTTTCATCTAGTCGCAATCGATCAATTAAGCTCTCTTTCATATTATTTTTTCTTGCATTGAGAATATCTTTCTCATTTTCTTGTAAAATACTGAGAGTATTTTCTTTTAGGCTTTCAGCCACTCGTCTTAAGGCATCATTCTTTATTTTCGTATCAGCCGTAGCTAATACTTGAGACGTATCTTGTAATTTTTTACATTGATTCCGTAAGTTCATCATTTCTCACACCCCGCAAATATGAATTCATAGAAGTAGGTATACATAATATAATTATAGTAACTAAATTTTGAAAACAAAAAAACTCTCATCCCATGAGGGACGAGAGTTAACCCGCGGTACCACCCTAATTAGCCAAATGGCTCTCTTAAGTAATCGTAACGTGATTAAAACGTGATGGTTTATTCGCCATCATACTCCAGAGTGGGTTCGAAAAGCTGGTTTATAAGGCTCTCACCAAGTACCTTACTCTCTGTGAAACATAACTTATCTACTATTCTCTCTCAACGTATCCTGTATAATGTATTTTAATTGATTATATATAAAACATTTTAGAATGTCAACCCTATTTTTTACGGGAATGTAATATTTTATAAACCATAGAAAAGCATAATCATTAGCAGCTAGGTATAAATTCTCGATTTCCGTATATGCCTAAGTCAATCTTTAGTATATTTTTCAAAGACTTTTTACTTGTTAATTTTATGCTGATTATGCAAAAAATGTTACAGAAAAGTGAAAAGTAGAGCTTAAATGCTCTACTTGATCTCTTTTAACCTCCTGCTAATAGATGAATTGCCTGTACATCGTCTCCATCATTTATCAGCGTGGAATGATATTCCTCTTTAGAAATCAAATGTCCATTAATTTTTACAATTATTTTAGGATATGTATATCGCTTCTTTTCTAACAGTCTTTGAACTGTCAGTCCTTCTTCCCATTCAAAATCTTTGCTATTTACTTTTATCATTGCGGCCTCCAAATATAGAGATTTTATAGATACTTTTTTACCACTTCCAAAACTTCAGGTAAATCCATACCGATTTCTTTCAGATGCTCTATGGTAGGCACACCGTTTAGCGTCCAGCCTCTTCTCTTGTAAACTGCGTCAGTCAATTTTTCATACTGTTCCATTCTGTATGCTCTTAATACCTTTATTTTTTCTTCCGTTGTTTTTCCTTCCGGATTATATCCCAATACTTCACGTAATTGATTATCATATCGTTCCTGTCTCGATTCATATTCTTCTACTGTCACCGGCCCCATTGATCGATAAGGCATTGCATCATGTTTTCTAAGACCTTTCCCCATCCTGATGTTAAATATTCTTTGGAAGTTATAGACTCTTTCCGATTGTCTTATTAATTCATGTTTATCGATATTCATTCCGGTAACTCCATTAAATAATGATACGTAGTTCTGAACATGCTCAGGTATTTTAGCAGGCTCATCTGTCTTAGCATTATCTGCAGGCATTGTATCATTCCAGGGCAGCTTACAAAGTCCCATAAGTCCAAACCAGGTTCTAAACATGGGGAAATAGTGTAGGGCCTCTGCTTTATCTTCAAAGGTTGGTATCTGATTGTTTACCATGTCCATAAAGATCAGCCATGCTTCATCATGCTGGGGCCCTTTATTGGTGAGGCCATATCCACCCTGTTGTGCCAGCGATTCTTTTGGAAGGTACTCAGAAACCTCAAGTCCTTTTTGCTCCATGCCTATATCATTTAGGAAATCCGGATCTGCGCCATACTCCTTAACAAATATTTCTTTAAGTCTACGAACACCCAGGCCGACTAAAGAACCAAAGCTTTCTCCTCTAGACATTTGATGCAGCAGTTCCAGTTGTGCCATACCATTACCGAAATTAAGTTCTAAGCCTCCTGTTATTTCTTTATTGATGATACCTCTTTCATAGCATTCCATGACAAATGCGCAAATGGTACCAAAGGAAATGGTATCGACACCATACGTATCACAATAAAAGTTTGCTTCCAGGATCATTTCCGGATCAAATATACCGCAGTTTGATCCAAGCCCAGCTGCATTTTCGTATTCCGGGCCATCAATGGTAACTTTATCTCCTTTATATGGACCGGTTTTTATTTCGAATTTATCTGCCGCTTTTGCACAAGATAGTGAGCATCCAAACCAACAGCCATCCGCCATTCCTTGGGTTACATATTTTTCTATAAATACATTGGATGCAATTTTATGGGTATCGGGATGGCTTCCATATTGATAATTGTGGGTAGGAAGCAAATCATATTCGTCCATTACTTCTATGATGTTTGCAGTACCTATTTGTCTCATTCTGCATTGAACATCATCAAGGTCATGGATCTGTTTATGCAGCTTGATCCCGGCTTTGTTAAGCACGCTTTGATCAGCTGGATTGTTTAGATTTCCCTTCGTCCCCTTATATTTTATCACAACAGCTTTAATCTTTTTGTCTCGAAAAACTCTGCCGATGCCGCCTCTTCCTGCTTGCTTTAGTCTTGCAACCTGTCTTCTTACATCATAGAAGGAGAAGTTAAGCAGTCCTATATTTGCATGATTGGCAGCAGTACCCGCTGATATGACAGAAATATTCTTCTTGTCTTCCTCTGAATCGGCATACATCTCTGTAAGCTGTTCAGACACAACATGGGCGTCGATAGCTTCTAAAGGAGCTTCTTCAATTCTTATTACACCTTCATTGCCGTCAATATATACAATCACGTCTTTTTCTGCTTTCCCTTGAATTTCTAAGGCATCCCAGCCTGAAAACTTAAGGTATGGACCAAAGTATCCTCCAACATTACTGTCTATGGGAATATCTGTCATGGGTGATATAGTTACCACCAGAGACTTTCCTGCACCAGGGTATTGGGTTATCCCACATATGGGACCTCCTGCAATGACGATTTCATTTTCCGGATCGTTCCATTTCGTATGGGGCGCTACTGCATTCCAAAGATACCAAAGTCCAAATCCTTTACCGCCTATAAATTTTTCTTTCATCATTGCTGTTATTTTTTTTGATTCAATTCTATTGTTTGATAAATTGATGTATAGCGTTCGATTCGTATAACCCTTATCAATTCTGCCTAAGTCATAATGAAATTCGGTCAATAATTTATGAGATTTCTGCAATTCTTTTACGTTCATAGATTTTTCTTCCCCCTTCAACTGAAATCTTGCACTGGTTTTCTTTAAGATGATTATTCCCTAGCTGTTGCAGTTTCTTCCATAGATGTAACCTCTACAGTCTCAGTTGCTACTTCTTCGATGAAAATGGCCTCGGTTGGACATCTTTTAGCACATAATCCACAGGCAATACATTTAAAGGGTTCGATATACGCATCATGCTGCCTCATTGCTTGTTCAGGGCAGAAACCAACACACATAAAGCATCCAACGCAGATATTCTTTTTTATTTTTACAACTCCGTTTTTGTCACGATATAAAGCTTCTACCGGACAAATATCAATACATACACTGCATTGATTACATACATTGATCGAATAAGCTTGGTCACTCACATGGCGAATATGAATACTGGATTTCTCTTTCTTTGTTTCTTTAAAAAAGGATTGCGCACATACTTCCTCACAAGAAGCACATCCAATACAAAGGTCATGTTTTTTTCCTAATCTTTTCAACAATTTTCACCACCCAATTTTTTCATTCATAGTAATAATATCTTTTCTTCACTGAAAATACCCCTCTCGAATGAGAGGAAATCATACTACGGAAGGTTCAAAAATTAATTCCCCTTTCTTAAATCGATTTAAATGAAGCATATCAATGGGAAGGGTTGTTTCTTCCCCTAAAATACATTCAGCCATTAATAATCCGGTGGCAGGACCAAACATAAATCCATGTCCACTGTAACCGACAGCCAAATAAAAACCTTCAACCTCATCAACAGGTCCATAAATCGGCTGCCTGTCTGGTGTCATATTATAAAGACCCGCCCATTGTCTAAGTAGTCTAATATTTTTAAGCGGTGGAAGAATCCTCGTTATGGTTTTGGCCATTTCATCTAAGAAATGCCACCCTGACGTGATTCTTAAATCTCTAGGTTCACCTTCATCTCCTCTACCCATAATAATGCCGCCGTGTGGTACCTGCTGACAATAAAGATTTAGCGAGAAAGACATGACCATCGGATCTAAAACAGGTTCAATGGGCTCAGATACTAATATTTGGTGTCTTTCTGAATATAATGGTAAGTCCAGCCCCACCATTTCGCCGATCAGTTGAGAATAACCGCCTGCGGCATTTACAACAACATTTGTTGCAATATCACCCTTCGTTGTTTTTACGCCCTTAATTTTACCTTTTTCAACAATAATATCTGTAACTTCAGTGAATGTGTAAATATGAGCGCCTAATCTTTTCGCTGCATTTGCAAAGGCTTGTGTTGTATGGAAAGGATTCAAATGACCATCTTTTTGATGAAAAGCTGCGCTAATTAATCCTTCTGTATTTAAAAATGGAACAATTTCCTTTGCTTCATCAAGAGTAAGCATCTTTGATTGAATACCTAATCTATTTTGCAGTGCAATATTTTTCTTAAACTGTTCATGTTCTTTTTCTGTACTGGATACAATTAAGTATCCGCCTTGTTTAAATTCAATATCACCATCATATCCCAATTCCTCTTGTGCATTCTCAAAAAATTCACAAGACAGTTTTGAAATCTTACAGTTCATTTCTGTACCCCATTGTTGTCGAATACCGGCTCCACATCTTCCCGTAGCACCACTGGATAAATATGATTTTTCAATGATAACGACATTTTTTACGCCTTTTTTCATTAAATTATAAGCGATTGCACAACCCGATATCCCTCCACCAATGACAACTACATCTGCAGTTTTAAGCATGGCCATTACCTCCTTCTATGGCAGCTTCTGCAATCTGTCCTAATGTTAAAGCTTTAACTGGTGGTCTGTATGTTCCGGGCATAATTTCTGAAATAGACTTTCCGGTCATGAGGGATATTTCTCTTATGATTAATGGTGTACATGTCCTCCCTTGGCAAGGTCCCATTCCAGCTCTACTGATTCTTTTTATTTCGTCAAGGGTTGTATAGCCTTTTTTTATAAATCTCCTTATATCTTCTACCGTCAAATCGGAACAACGACATATGATACTATTCTCTGGCATTTTAATCCCCCTTACATTCCAAAATTTCTTACTGCTTTGAGATATCCTCTTGGGACAGCAATAGAAACAATAGGCGTTCTATCCAATGCTCTTGAATTCAATACCTTCACCACAGTAACATCACATACATATCGTCCTTCCCGATCTAACCCTTTTGCCGTCTGACCTTCTTTCGGTAGCGGCGTAAATTCGTAAGGAATTTTTATTAAAACTTCATCTTCAGAATATGCTGCGTCAAGCACCATAATTGCAAGACCTGGACATTTTGCTATACATAGTCCGCATCCATTACATTGATCATGATTTATTTCCGGTAAATCATTAATATCTTGAAATTCCTTTATAGCATTTCTATTGCACGCTGTGAAGCAAGGGTTACATGGTATATTTTGATAGCATTCAATGATTGCAACAGGCCCCTTCGCTAATCTTTCCTCAGATGGAAAGACACTATTAATTTGTTCAGCAATAGGTACTCCAGTTCTTTCTAACATCTCGATCCCCCTTGTCTGGTTAATTTTTTAACAATTGAAATATTTTTTAAAACTAGAACCCTAAACAGCTGCACTTTCACCTCTAATCATTACTTCATCAAGGCTTTTAATTGTTACTTGAGCAAGACCTGAACGAATTTTATTTCCTACATGACCTGATCGGAGGGACTCTAATTGTTCAAGATAGTCCCTTATTTTTTCTTGATAGTTTTCTATTTCATAACCAAGAGATCTTGCTGCTGATAATCCCGCTAAATAGCCTTCAACCATTGCGCTAGTTGCTTCTTCAACGCCGCAAACGTCACCAGCTACAAAGATAATTTCCACCGTTGTCTGCAGCATTTCCGTTCTAACTGGTACAAAACCACCTAATTCACCTACATATTTCATTTCACATCCGGCCTGCCATAAAAGTTCAGCCAGTGGAGATAATCCAACAGAAATACAAAGAACATTTATATCAAACGCTATCTCTGACCCTTCTACGGGCTTCCATGTTTCATCAAGCTTAATAATCGTAGCTTTTTCCAAATAATCTTTACCATGGGCTTCTTTGACCGTGTATCCTGTATAGATAGGTATGCCCATGCGGCGTATTTTAGAAGCATGTACCCAATAGCCACCTATGGTAGGTGCCGCATCAACGATAGCTTTTACATTTACACCCGCCTGCATTAATTGATAACTTACAATAAGTCCAATATTACCGGCGCCTACCATTAATACATGATCACCTGGTTTTACACCATATACATTCATTAATGTTTGCACTGCACCGGCGCCATAGATTCCAGGCAAATCATTATTGGGAAATGCTAGTGTTTTTTCACTGGCACCTGTCGAAACAATGATTCTTTCAGGTTTAATTTTTGTATACTTTCCTGCTATCTCTACCGTAACAACACCATCATCGTATATTGCCAATACCGTCGCATTTCTCAGAACTTCAATATTTTGCATTTCATTAATTTTGTTGAAAAGTAGTGTGGCTATATTAATCCCTCTTACAGAAGCATGCTGTTTTTCCGAGCCAAAGAACATATGGGTTTGTTTAATCAATTGCCCTCCCAACGCTTCATTTCTCTCAAGAACTAGAACCGTTGCCCCTGCTTCTGCAGCATTTATGGCTGCACAAAGTCCGGCCGGACCTCCACCAACAACCAGTATTTCTACATGTTTCATAGTATGCCGCCTTTCCCATTCTGGGTTTTTACAACCATTCCTTCTTTTAGGGGTTCTATACATGTTCGTACATTTGACACGCCATTAACTTCCATAATACACTGTCCACAATTTCCAATGGCGCAGTAGAAACCTCTTGGCCTTTCTTTTTCATGACTGTGGGTCAGAACTTTTACTCCTGCTGCATGTAATGCTGCCGCTATTGTCTCACCCTCATACCCAACCATAGGTGTTCCATCAAGAGAAAACGTTATCCTCCTACCTCTTTTAAAATTTAAAACAGGATGCTCCTCTATTCTCATTTTACTACCACCTCCATTTATTGAAGTTGGACTCTTCCCAGCTAAGCCAGGAAGAATCCAAAATAAAGACAATTAATCATTTTTTGCATTAAAAGCTTTATTTAACAAATATAAGAAACCTATCCCATAGAATCCAACTGTAATGACCATCATGATAATTGAAGTAGTTGACATATCGGTTTTCCTCCTTATTTTTCAACAACAGTATTAATAGAAACACTGTCGTCGGCTTCACCCATGATATCGTGGCCCTTTCCGATTTTGTTGGCCAGCCAGTTATTCGTTAACAGACCAATACCAATCAGTAATGCAAACTGCCAAATAATCGTTCCAACGCTGAAAGTCTCGAAAGGAGCCCACCAGTTGTCCGGATACCATGTAATTGCCTGCCAAATCCACCAGCCAGTAATGAAAACAAAGAATACAGGGAATAACGATATACAGATAGTCCACCATTTACCAATTTGAAAATCAGACCAAGGTGTATTAATATCGTTGATTCTGATTTTTTCCAAGCCGTATTTCATTAAACCGATGGCTACAAAGAGACCACTTACAAGAAGTGCTACACCCCATACCCAATCTTGATTGTCTAAGATATTTAAACTATAGGCGGAAGGTATACCTGCTAAAAATCCGCCAACGGATACGATCAGTGTAGCTTTCTTTCTGTCAAGACCTGCATCCATAAAGTTCCTTACACCCACTTCGATCATCGGTAAAAGAGAAGATAATGCTGCAATTGACATGGCTAGGAAGAATATAGCTGCCAACACTGTTCCGAAAGGCATGGTTGGGAATAATTGAGCCAAGTAAATAAAAGTTAATCCGGTATTTCCAGCTGTTAACGCAGAATTAGCAAACTCTGCCGATGGAGATAATGCGAATATTGCCGGCAATACAGTCATACCACAGATTAAAGCACCCACATTATCACTAAAACCCATAATCATACAGTTACCAGCAACATCTTCTTTTTTCTTGGTATAAACAGCGTATGTAATGATGAAGCCCCATCCTGCGCCTGTCGACCACGCTGCTTGTGTAAAGGCTTCAAGCCATATCTTTGGGTTCGCTAGCATATATAATTTAGGACTAAATAGAAATTCAAGTCCCTTTGCTGCACCTGGTAATGTAACTGCTCTAAATAATGCCGTTAATAGTAATGCAAATAAGGTAGGTATCATAATTTTACTTGCTTTTTCTAATCCATTTGTGATACCTTTATAAATTATGAATCCGGCAATACTCATTGAAACAAAATGAAAGAAAATCGTTTGTGAAGGTGATGTTGTGAAGGTGTTCCATAGCGCTTGGGTTGCTTCTGTACCCATGCCCGGTTTAAAGGCTCCTGATATAGCCAATGTAAAATACTTTACGCACCAGCCCATAACGACGGAGTAATAAAACATAATCAATAAACAGACTGCTGCAAGCCAAGTACCCATCCAGGTGTACTTTTTACCTACGTAATCTCTAAACGCACCTACCGTACCAAGTCCCGTTCTTCGTCCCATAACCATTTCGCCCATTAGTAGCGGAAGTACCCACACAAACAATGCAATTGTCCATGCAATAATAAATGGACCTCCACCATTGGCAGCTGCTACTCTTGGGAACCTCCAGACGTTACCTGTTCCGATAGCCATACCGATGGATGCTGCAATAAAGCCCCATCTGCTACCCCACTGTTCTTTCTGTTGACTCATAGAAACCCTCCTTTTTTATTAACTTTTCTGCTCACATTATGCAGAAACTGATTTATAAAATTCCTATATTCCCAATGTATTATATCCACAGATGTGAAATTCAATTAAAGCAGCGTATAACAAATTGCCTTCTACGAAAAGAAAGAATGTCTGTTCTGTTATTAATAAATCATTTGAGTACCTGTAGATATGTAACGCAAGAATAATGCCAAAATTCAGATTACTTTATGTAATTGTCAAGCAATTGAAAAATAGAGATTTTGCAAACCTTATTGAAAATAGAGATAAAATACACTGTCAAAAATCTGACGTATCGATATTCTAAATAGATATTAATCTATTTGGAATCAACGATAAATAAATATGTCAGTTTTCTGTCATGTGTCAAAATGCTGACACATGTCTAGAATTTTATATGCATTAATCTTATAGTATAAAGTGCTTCGTGGGATTTTCAAAAGCTTTGCAGCGTGGGCCTTATTTCCTTTGGCTTCTTTCATGGCTGAAATAATCATATTCATTTCAGACATTCTTACCATTTCATCTAATCCCGATGGATTTTGCTCAAACGGCTTAACTTTTTTGCTTTCCTCAATAATGTAACCCGGAATCGAATGAATTGTAATTTTTTCATTTTCGTTAAGTACAACCATGCATTCCACTGTATTCCGAAGTTCCCGGATATTTCCCTTCCATGAGTATTCTTGCAGGATATCGTATACTTCTCTGTCAACAACTGGCAACTTCATATGATTTTTATGACATATTTCTTGAAGGAAGTAGGTGAATAAAAGAATAATATCTTCTTTTCTGTCGCGCAGCGCTGGTAATTCGATTTCAACAACATTTAATCGATAATACAAGTCCTCTCGAAATTCTCCTCGTTTTACCATATCCTTAAGATTCTTATTTGTTGCCGATATTATGCGAACATCAATATCAACGGGTTTTTCTGATCCAATACGTAAAACTTGATTTTCCTGCAGTACACGTAATAGTTTTGCCTGCATATCTAAAGGGAGATCGCCAATTTCATCGAGAAATATGGTACCATTGTTGGCCAATTCAAAATAACCTAGTTTTCCTCTCTTTAAGGCACCTGTAAACGCTCCTCCAACGTAGCCAAAGAATTCACTTTCAAATAACGTAGAAGGGATGGCACTACAGTTTACAGGTACAAAGTGACCGTGGCGGCGACTGTTATAATGAATGGCTCTTGCAAAAACTTCTTTCCCGGTACCACTTTCACCGGTAATCAAAACACTTGTATCTGTATGTGACACGTGCTTTGCCAATTGAACCTTTTCTTGGATTACAGAACTTTTTCCAATAATATTATTTATTGAAAAACTGGTGGTTGTTATTCTTTCTACTTCTGCTTTCAATAAGCTAATTTGAGAGTTCGCCTTTTCAAGGCTTGCAGACAAATTTCTAAATTCAGTTACATCTCTTTCCGTTGCAACAACACCAATAAACTCACAATCTATAAAAATAGGCAAAGCGCTTATGATGACATAATGATTTGGTTTTGGAGAATGGTATACATTTTTAATAGGAACTTTACTTTCTAGAACAGAAAGAGATAACGCGTTAGGGAAAAAATCTGCAAGCTTTTTGTTTAGAATATCATTGGGAGTAATACCATATGTTTTTTCCAGAGTCTTGTTCCAATAGATTACATATCCTTCGGCGTCTGTTACTGTAAGACCTTCGTACATATTGTCAATAATATGTCTATATTGTTTATTAATAACATCTAATTTCATATAATAGTTATCGCGGATGTTATCGCTTCTGACGATACCAATAATACTTTTCCCATCATAGACTGGAAGCCTACCGATTTTATTTTCTATTAGTATTTTCCTAGCATTATTGATGGACTCATCCTTAGAAATTGTTAGGACTTTTTTCTGCATATATTTTATTATAGGTGTATCCAGATCCTTACGATGCTCCTTTAGCTGAGAGATATCAGACAGTGTTAAGATGCCCAATAGTATCTCACGATGATTATCTTCTTCAACCATTAATGCTTCAGGGATATTTTCTAAAAGAAGCATTTCGATCGTTTCATTTACTTTTACGGTAGGCCTTACCTTTAAGATATTGGTTGATAATATCTCTGTAATCCTATGATTTAGCATCTTATTTTCCAACATGCATATTTCACCTCCTTTGCGTAAGTGCTTAATGACAATATTCAAAAATGAAAAGAGAGAGGAATCATTCATGCAATTGTTATACTATTCTTGAATTATTCCTCTTAAAATAGTATTTTTCCTTCACAATTGTAACAGATTGAAAAAAATTTTAAAAATAAATAATCTACTACATAAAAAAATGCATGATGCCATGCATTTTTTTTAGTGACCAATTATACTTTTAAATCTACTTGAATGCCCAATATGTCTTGATTCTCGTTTAGGATAGGTTGAATATGTTCTTCAATAAACTCAACTACTTGTTCTGGCGCTCTTCCAACAAAGAGTTTAGGGTCAGTTAATCTAGATATTTCTTCTTTGCTTAATTGAAAAGCTGGGTCATTGACAATCCTTTCAAGTAAATCATTAGATTTTCCTTCTAACTTGACTTGCTTTGCAGCTTCCATTGAATGAACCCGTATGTTTTCATGGAGTTCTTGCCTATCTCCACCTCTTAATACTGCTTCCATCAAGATGGTCTCCGTTGCCATAAACGGAAGTTCATTCATAACATGTTGTTGAACAACTTTCTCATAAACAACTAGGCCTTCAGAAATATTAATACAGATTTCTAATATGGCATCTATAGCTAAAAAGGCTTCCGGTATAGAGATTCTTCTATTTGCTGAATCATCCAATGTTCTTTCAAACCATTGGGTAGAAGCAGTCATACTGGTATTCATTACGTTAGAAATTACATGACGAGCCAGAGATGCCACCCGTTCGCTTCGCATTGGATTTCTTTTATAGGCCATTGCAGAAGAGCCGATCTGGGTTGTTTCAAAGGGCTCTTCGATCTCTTTCAAATGCTGAAGCAATCGAATATCGTTTGTCATTTTATGAGCACTTTGGGCAATTGCAGACAATACGGATAAAACATTATAATCCAGTTTTCTGGAGTAGGTTTGACCAGTTACAGGGAATACTTTCTCAAAGCCTAGCTTTGCAGCTACCTGTCTATCCAACTGCTTTACTTTTTCATGATCACCATTAAAGAGACTTAGAAAACTGGCCTGTGTCCCCGTTGTTCCCTTTACGCCTCTAAGCATCATATTCGATAGGACATGGTTTATTTCTTCATAATCCATGAGAAAATCCATCAACCACAGTGTAGCTCTCTTACCGACTGTTGTCAATTGCGCTGGTTGAAAGTGGGTGAATCCCAGTGTTGGGATATCCTTGTATGTATACGCAAATTTTGAAAGTTTGTCCATGAAATTAACAAGCTTCCTCTTGATTAATGCCATGGCTTCTTGCATAACGATGATGTCTGTATTATCACCAACATATGCACTGGTGGCACCTAAATGTATAATGGGTTTTGCCTTTGGACACTGGGTACCATAAGCGTATACATGTGACATAACATCATGCCTTGTTTCTTTTTCTTTTTTCCGTGCTACTTCATAGTTAATATTATTTTGATGTGCTTTCATTTCATCGATCTGCTCTTGCGTGATATCTAGTCCAAGTTCCTTTTCAGCTTCAGCCAATGCAATCCATAGTCGTCTCCAAGTTCTAAATTTCATATCTGAGGAAAATAATTCGGCCATCTCTTTACTGGCATATCTTGTAATTAAAGGGTTTTCATATACAGATGTCAATGTACAAACTCCTTTCATATGTAAATAATAGTAATACATAAGTATTATATCGTAAAATCAAAACAATCTCAAATATATCATGGAATTTATTTCGAATAATACGAACATTTCATCTTATAAACCAACTCTTTGTTTGTGTTTTATCATTCTATAGAAAACTTTGCTGATGGTTTTTCAGTAATATGGATACAAGATTTAATGGTACAGTCACACTGCCGATAGTAGGAATTCCATTATTAAAATTGTCATGATAATCTGACCCGCCTGTAATATGCAAGTTTTTACTTTCTGCAATACGCTTAAACCGTTTTGTTTGTGTCTTATCATGTTTTGTATGAAAGACTTCTATACCTTTGATCCCTTTTGAAATGATCTGATTAAGGTCACAATTAGGGGATAATAGTCCCGGATGAGCTAGCACCGGGAGACCTTCTGCACTAATAATAGCATCAATAGCATCATCAACACTTAACTTAAATCTTTCCACATAAGCTGGCTTCCCCTTCTTTAATAGGACTTCAAAAGCTTCTTGTATAGATGAAAAATATGACTTTTCAACAAGCAATCTTGCAATATGTGGCCGTCCAATTGCCGTATCTTCACTTAATGCTGGAATGTCAGAAAGTGATAGGTTATATCCAAGGCTTTGAAGCTGCTTAATGATTTTTTGACCTCGATTGAATCGAGCATCTTTTATTTCTCTTGTTAATTCCGTTAAGACTTTGTTCGTGTGGTCAATAAAGTATCCCAGTATATGAACCTCTTCATTTTCATATAAGGCACTAAATTCTATTCCGGGTATCAGAATAAAACCTTCATGTTTGCTAGCTTCTGCTATTCCTTCTGGAATACCGTCTACTGTATCGTGGTCCGTTATTGCAATTCCTTTCAATCCAAGCCTTTTACTCCATAGGATAGCATCAGACGGTGCTAGTATCCCATCTGATGCCGTTGTATGGACGTGCATATCTAAATACTCCATTCAATTCACCTTACTTTGCAAATTATTCTTATGTCATAAAGGGAAGCACATATATTATATTATTGTATTGTTTGCAGCACAAATATGTAAATGTCATCGAAACAAAAAGCCTGCTGAAAAACAGCAGGCCTTTTCATATGTTATCTTGGCTCAACAATTAACTTGATCGCAGTCCTTTCTTCCCCATCTATTTGAATATCAGTAAAAGCGGGGATACAAATTAAGTCAACACCACTAGGAGCAACGAATCCTCTAGCAATCGCTACTGCTTTCACAGCTTGATTTAAAGCGCCTGCACCAATAGCCTGAATTTCAGCGCCTCCGCGTTCTCTTAAAACGCCTGCTAAAGCACCTGCAACAGAATTTGGATTTGATTTTGCTGATACCTTTAATACTTCCATGAATTAAGCCCCCTTTAATATATGAATTGCATGATACTTTGTTTAATATATTCTACATATATGAAGAAATTCCTTCATTTTCTAAGTAAGAAATAAGAAAATTTTAACAACTTTCAAAAAAATGAAGTAAACTATCTATACTGTCATATTAAGCGGGCTTTTAAAAAAAAATAAAAGAAGCATAGCTTCTTCTATTTTGCGTATTCAATAGCTCTTGTTTCTCTTATTACATTTACTTTAATCTGACCTGGATACTCCAGTTCATTTTCGATTTTCTTTGTGATTTCTCTTGCTAGTAATATAATATCTTCGTCCTTTAAATCTTCAGGTTTAACCATGATCCTGATTTCTCGTCCAGCTTGAATTGCAAAAGATTTTTCTACCCCATCATATGAGTTCGCAATCTCTTCTAATTTCTGTAGACGCTTGATATAGGTTTCCAGTGTTTCCCTTCTTGCTCCCGGACGTGCAGCTGAGATTGCGTCTGCAGCTGTCACAAGAATAGCTTCAATCGTTTCTGGTTCATAATCTCCATGATGTGTTGACATTGCATGAATAACTTCTCTAGATTCCTTATACTTTTTCAATAGTTCAATTCCAAGTTCAACATGTGTTCCTTCCATTTCATGATCTACTGCCTTACCTATATCATGAAGCAATCCAGCTCTCTTGGCCAGTTTAATATCTGCACCAAGTTCAGCTGCCATCAGACCTGCAAGATGGGCGACTTCAATAGAATGTTTAAGTACATTTTGACCATAACTTGTTCTGAACTTTAATCTACCTAGAAGTTTAATCAATTCAGGATGAATATTATGCACGCCTACTTCAAAAGTAGCCTGCTCACCTTCTTCTTTGATCATATCATTGACTTCTTTTTTGGCCTTCTCAACCATTTCTTCAATTCTGGCAGGATGTATCCTACCATCAACAATAAGCTTTTCCAAAGCAATCCTTGCAACTTCTCTTCGAATAGGATCAAATCCTGATAAAATAACAGCTTCTGGTGTATCGTCAATGATTAAATCTATACCTGTGAGAGTTTCTAATGCCCTAATATTTCTACCTTCTCTACCGATAATTCTACCTTTCATTTCATCATTGGGAAGAGCAACTACAGATACGGTTGTCTCAGCAACGTGATCAGCCGCACATTTCTGTATTGCATAAGAAACAATTTCCTTTGCTTTCTTTTCCCCTTCTTCTTTTGCTTTATGTTCTATTTCTTTAATCATTATTGCTGCCTCATGTCTTACTTCTTTTTCAACACCACTTAAAAGTAGATTTTTTGCGTCCTCAGAGGTAAGACCTGAAATTCTTTCCAACTCTTCAACTTGCCTTTGATATAGTTGCTCAATTTGTTCATCTTTTTCATGAATATCTTTGATTTTACGGTTGAGCAGCTCGTCTTTCTTTTCAAGATTATCAGATTTTCGATCCAAGGTTTCCTCTTTTTGAAGGATTCTTCTCTCTAGTCTTTGAATCTCATTTCTTCTTTCTCTACTTTCGCGCTCGAATTCATTTCTTAATTTATGAACTTCTTCTTTTGCTTCAAGTAGGATTTCCTTCTTTGAAGTTTCAGCGTCTTTTTGAGCATCTAATATAATTTCTTTTGCCCTATGCTCTGCGTTGTTAATCTTACCCTCGGCAATATTTTTTCTAATAAAATATCCCAAACCAAAGCTTAAACCGGCAGCTACAATGATACTTACTATGACGTAAAGAGTACTAATATCTAAACACCTCCCCTGTTAAAAAGTCTGAAAAAGAACAAAACCGAGAAGCCTCGGTCTTTAAATCTTCCACTATGTTATTATAGAGCAAAAATTTAAAAAACTCATTGGGCCTCTTGTGTAAGTTCACTGATACACCATTATTTGTATTAATTGTATATCTTTTTTTATATACTGTCAAGTTGAACTTATTACACCACTTTATTATATCCAATTTTTACTTTTCATATCATTATTTTCTTAATAGAGATAAAAAAACCCCATATGGGGTTTATTCATTTCCATCAACGACTGCAAGCTCTTTAGCAAGCGGTAATTTGTAATATTCTCGAATCTTATTCTCTATTTCCAACGCTGTTTGGGTATTCTCAACTAAGAATTGCTTCGCATTTTCTCTTCCTTGACCTAGTTTGTGTTCTCCATAACTGTACCAAGAACCGGATTTTTTAATAACATCAATGGATACACCACAGTCAAGGATACTACCTTCTTTAGAAATTCCCAAACCATACATGATATCGAATTCTGCCTGTCTAAAAGGTGGTGCCACCTTGTTTTTTACAACCTTAACACGAGTTCGGTTTCCAACAACCTCTTCCCCTTGCTTAATAGACTCAACACGGCGAACATCAAGTCTTACGGAAGCATAAAACTTTAAAGCCCGACCTCCAGTTGTTGTCTCAGGATTACCAAACATAACACCAACCTTTTCTCTTAATTGGTTAATGAAAATTGTGGAGGTTTTTGATTTGTTTATGACTCCTGCCAGTTTTCTAAGAGCCTGAGACATCAATCTTGCTTGTAAACCTACGTGACTGTCTCCCATGTCCCCTTCAATCTCAGCTTTCGGAACCAGTGCTGCAACAGAGTCTATAACAATGATGTCAATTGCACCACTTCTAACTAAAGCTTCACATATCTCTAAAGCTTGTTCGCCGGTATCAGGTTGTGATACAACAAGATCATCGATTTTTACACCTAAATTTTTGGCGTACACCGGATCAAGGGCATGTTCAGCGTCAATAAATGCCGCAACGCCACCATTTTTTTGCGCTTCCGCGATAGCATGAAGAGCCACGGTTGTTTTACCAGAGGATTCAGGTCCATATATTTCAACGATTCTTCCTCTAGGGATACCACCTATTCCGATAGCTATGTCTAAATCTAAAGAGCCTGTAGATATAGATTCTACATTCATTTTTGCAGTATCTTCACCAAGCTTCATAATTGAGCCTTTTCCAAATTGTTTTTCAATCTGAGACATTGCGATTTCTAGAGCCTTTAATTTCTCTTGCATATTCATCCAGATAACAACTTATCTGGTTTTCACCTGCCTTTCTTTTTAAACGAACATGTGTTCTAAGATGATTATACATGATTTTCTAGTCCTGGTCAATAGAAAAATCGTTTTGAATAAGCCTCCTAATCATATCAAAGGCTAACAGGGCAGTATAGTTTCTTATTCTTTCTCTCGAACCGGATAAATAGAAGTGCTTACATTTAATTTTATCATGATACATAGCAGCAATATACACAAGGCCCACAGGTTTTTCCTTTGTTCCGCCCTCTGGTCCTGCAATACCTGTTACAGATAAGCATACGTCACTGTTGGTTATTCTTTTTAAGCCCTGAGTCATTTCTATAGCTGTTTCATTACTTACAGCGCCAAACTTCGATAATGTTTCACGGAGAACGCCTAACTCTTGGATTTTGGCTTCGTTGCTATAGGTGACGATGCTCCTATCAAAGCATGCTGAAATACCAGGAATAGATGTTAGTTTTGAAGCGATAATACCTCCGGTACATGACTCGGCAAGGGAAATCGATATATTTCTCTTCATGAGTTCATTGGCTACAATGTGATGTAGTTCTTCATTGCAGTAACTATAGATATACTTTCCAACCCGTTTTTCTATTTCCTGTATAATCGGGTCCATAAGCAGGTTACAGGTCTCAATATCTTCTGCTTTTGCTGTTACACGAAGGCTGACCTCTCCAACTTTTGCATAAGGGGCAATTGTAGGGTTTGTTTGATTACTGATAAGATCTTCTAATTCCGTTTCTAATGCGGATTCACCTATACCGAAGAGTCTTAAAATCTTCGAATGAATCGTGTAAGGTGATTTTGCTTTTAAATATTCTTTTACTTGTCTTTGGTACATGAGTTCCATTTCTTTGGGTGGTCCAGGCAAAGTAATAATTATTTTTCTATCATGCTCAAGGATGAAACCTGGCGCTGTTCCTATCTCATTTAATAATGGAATACAGTCTGAAGGAAGATAAGCTTGCTTTTTATTATTATCGCACATAGGTCGATTTATTTTATGAAAGAATTCTGAAAGTCTTACTAAGGATGGTTCGTGTAAATAGAGGTCTTTTTCAACAGCCTTAGCAATCGTTTCTTTTGTTAAATCATCCTGTGTAGGACCTAGCCCCCCCGTCGTTATTACGATATCTGAAACAGAAAGGGCATAGCGTATAATTTCAGCTAGTCTAAGTGGATTGTCCCCAACCGTAAAGTGGAAATGTACATTAATACCTATCTCATTCAATTCTTTTGAAAGAAATACGGTGTTTGTATTGATGATTTGACCGAATAAAAGTTCCGTTCCTACACTAATGATAGAACAATTCATAAAGCTATCTCCCCTCTCTTGAATATGGTTAACTATAAAAAAAGCAGCAAAGCTGCTTTCTATTGTTTTAATATGCTTCTGTTTAAATACACATAATCTACTCCTGATATAATGGTAAGAATTAAAGCAACCCATAATGCTATGGTGCTGAATGGAAATCCTATTAATCTGAAAGGATAATTATCCATTAGGATAGCAATGATAGCAATAATTTGTGTCAAAGTTTTTAACTTGCCCCACCAGCTGGCAGCTATTACAATACCCTCTGAAGCAGCGATTGCTCTTAATATACTAATGATATACTCTCGGGAAATAATGACAACAACCATCCAAGCAGGCAATTTATCCATCTGAACGAGAGAAACAAGAGCAGCTGTTACCAACAGCTTATCTGCAAGAGGATCCATAAATTTGCCGAACTTGGTGATTTGATTTCTGCTTCTTGCAATGTATCCATCCAAAGTATCTGTTATGGCAGCAACGGTGAAAATCCCTGCAGCAATAAGCGTACCGTAAGGGATTTTATTAAGCAAAAAGATCATAAAAACAGGTACAAGAAAAATTCTGGCAATTGTCAGCTTATTTGCTAGATTCATCAAGCATCTCTCCTATTAAATCATATTCAAGGGCATCAACTATTCTAACTTTAACAATATCTCCGATGTTTAGCTCATTTAAAGTATTAATATAGACCAAACCGTCTATTTCAGGAGCATCATATTGTGATCTTCCCAAATAGGTATTTGCCTGTTCAACTTTTTCTTCTACCAGTATATCATAAATGCTGCCTATTTTCTCCATATTTTTTATTTTTGAGACTTCTTGCTGTATTCTCATAATACCATCGCGACGCTTCTCTTTAACATCCTCGGTGATCTGCGCCGGGAGCTTTGCTGCCGGTGTATTTTCCTCTTGTGAATAAGCAAATACGCCAAGCTTATCAAACTGTACCTCTTTCACAAAAGATTCTAATTCGTGGAATTGTTCGTCAGTTTCACCAGGGAAACCAACAATCAAAGATGTTCTTAAAGATATATCAGGTATATGAGATCTTAATAAATCTATGATATTCAATATATGTTCTTTCGTGGTTCTTCTATTCATTCTTTTTAAGACAGTGTTGCTGCAGTGCTGTATTGGAATATCCAAATATTTGCATATCTTTTCTTCTTCTGCAATGGTTTGTATTAGTTCTTCGTCAATCTCATCAGGATAACAATACATGATTCGGATCCATTCTATGCCATCGATCTTACATAATGCTCTTAAAAGCTCATGAAGTTTATACTGCTTGTAAATATCAATACCATACCTTGTCGTGTCTTGAGCAATCAGAATGATTTCTTTTACGCCTTTTTCGGCCATGTTTTGCGCTTCCGTTATAATATTTTCTAATGGCCTACTTCTGTATTCCCCTCTAAGCTTCGGAATAATACAATAGGTACAACAATTATCACACCCGTCAGCAATTTTCAGGTAAGCTGTATGGGAAGGCGTGGAAAAGATTCTAGGTAAATCTTCTGGAATTTGAATATTAATATCGCCTGAACGATGAACTCTCTTCCCCTGCAAAGCTTCATCGATGATTTGGATAATCTCAGGGAAATTTCCCGTTCCAATGACGGCGTCAACTTCTGGAAGCTCATCCAGTAATTCCTCTGCATATCGTTCACCTAAACAGCCTGAAACAACCAATAGTTTACATCTCCCCGTGGATTTAAGGGTACCAAACGCAATGATGGTATCAATGGATTCCTGCTTAGCAGCATCAATAAAACCACAAGTATTAACGATAATGATATCAGCCTCTTCACTGCTAGAAAGCATATAGTTAAATTTCGTTAATAACCCCATCATCATTTCAGCATCAACCAGATTTTTTGAACAGCCTAGAGATTCAACATATACATTTAATGACATTATCAATTCACCTCATTTTGCATTTTCATTAAGTTAAAATAGAAGTCTTTTAGTTTCGGAATCACTTCTTCTATATCTTCGTATTCTAGTATTCTATCATAATGCTCATATTTTTCGATAGAGTATTTATATAGTGGGTCGTAATAATGCTCGATGAGATATTCTATTACAAAGATATATTCTTTTTGATCAATTTTCTTCAGAAGTAAATCGACGGTTTCATTACCAAGTCGCTTTCTCAAACATTGTATTGCTTTTATAATTTTTTCATTATTATTTTCAAGATGCTTGATATAGTCCCCTAATATGATATTTATTCTATTTTCCAGTGAAGTATTGATCAAAATATGATGTCCATTAATGATTTTAGTATAAATGGAATCAGGAATTTGAACATTCCCTATTCTTTTGCTTTCGCTTTCAACAAATAGAAACTTCGATTCACAAAAGTATAAAGTATGAAATATATCAGACTCAAACATTTTCTGAGAAGGTGGACTTCCCTCAAAAACAATATCTCCAAAAGCAGAGCCACTATTTTTTGCAATCTTTTCCAGATTTAAAACAGGAATTCTTAGCGTCGATAATTTTTCAAGAATATGTGTCTTACCAACGCCCGTTAGTCCATGTAATGTGATAAATGAGTATTGATCAATATGATTCTCAAAATAATCTACCGTAAATTTCCTATAACGTTTATATCCTCCCCGCAGTTGATACACATTGCTTATATTCAACATATCGAGAAGACTGCACACAGTCTTACTGCGCATGCCACCACGCCAGCAAAAAATGATGATATGATCGTACTGCTTCCGATACGCTTTTACAGACGTATATATATCTGTTAACTTACTGGATGCATATTTCAAGCCAATTTCGGTAGCTTTTTCCTGACTTTCCTTTCGATATACTGAGCCTACATCTTCCCTTTGCTCATCCGTTAATATAGGTATATTAACAGCACCGGTAATCGTAGACTCGTTATATTCAAAAGGAGATCGAACATCAATAAATAAAGCATTTTTCAATTTTAATCCTTCTTCAATGTCTATTGATTTCATCATAAAATCCCTCTATTTCATTTGCTTTTCTTTAGAATAGTATTGTCCATTTTGTATTTCCTACAACATAATGATAAGAGTAGAATTTATATTCTACTCTTCATTTCTTCAAAATCTTCTTTTGATACAAGTACTTGTCGCGGCTTGCTTCCTTCATGTTCACCGACAATGCCCCGTTCTTCCATAGCATCAATTAATCTAGCAGCTCTATTATAGCCTATTCGAAACCTTCTTTGCAACATGGAGATGGAAGCTTGTTCTGTTTGGACGACCAATTCTATGGCGTCTTTAAGCAGTTCATCCGTACTTTCATCATCACTTGTAAATTCGCTGTCAATTTTATCAATAATATCTTCTTCATATGCGTTTTCAATGGATTGCTCCTTTATGTAAGAAATTACACGTTCAACTTCTGCATCTGATATAAAAGCCCCTTGAACTCTCTTGGGCTTAGAGGCACCAACTGGATAAAAAAGCATGTCGCCTTTTCCTAAAAGTTTCTCCGCACCACCCATATCTAGAATCGTCCTAGAGTCCGCCTGTGATGACACTGCAAACGCAATCCTAGATGGTATATTTGCCTTTATGACCCCTGTAATAACATCAACAGATGGCCTTTGGGTGGCGACAATCAGATGTATACCTGCAGCACGGGCCATCTGTGCCAAACGACAGATGGAATCCTCTACCTGTCCTGGGGCAACCATCATTAAATCAGCCAATTCATCGATAATAACAACAATATGAGGAAATGTTTCCCCTTCATCCCGTATCATTTTATCATTATAGCTGCTCATATCACGAACACCGTGGTGCGCAAAAGCCTTATAGCGATTTGTCATTTCTTGTACAGCCCAATTCAATGCAGTAGAAGCCTTTTTAGGATCCGTAACAACGGGTATGAGCAAATGTGGAATTCCATTATAATTATTCAGTTCCACAACTTTAGGATCTATAAGCAAAAACTTTACTTCATTAGGTTTTGCTTTGTATAAAATACTGGTAATCAGCGTATTAACGCATACACTCTTTCCTGATCCGGTTGCACCCGCAATTAACAGATGAGGCATCTTTTTTAGATCCGCTGTAATTGGATGGCCAGCTATATCTTTTCCCAGGACAAAAGTCAACTTTGATTCTTCATCAACAAATTTATCACTTTCCAATACTTCCCGTAAGTTAACCATTGTTACGTTCTCATTAGGTATTTCAATACCAACAGCCGCTTTCCCGGGGATAGGTGCTTCGATTCGAATGGTGGAGGCTGCTAAATTCAGGGCAATATCATTAGAAAGACCGACAATTTTGCTAATCTTTACACCAGGACTAGGTTGAAGTTCATACCGAGTAATGGCGGGCCCTTTGCTAACCTGAGTTACTTTAGCTTCAACACCAAAATTAAGCAGTGTTTCTTCAAGAGTTTTGGCCTTTTGAATGATTTCTTTCTTATCATTCTTATTTGTGCCAGTAGTATTTGCATTTTCTAATAAATCTAGTTCGGGAAGCTTATATTCGTCACTACTTACATGATTTGATTTGATATGTTTGTCCATTATTTCAATGTTGTCCTCTTCAGCGCTGTTAGAAGATGTCTTGGTTATTGAAGATTTTTTTTCGTAATTACTAGAGATCTCATTTTCCTGAGAATCCGAATTTCTTGTAAAATCTAAGATTTTTATTTTATCATCTAGCTGTTCTGCTTTCGTCGGCGCAGATTCATTGATGCCATGGATAGTAACATTTTTATTAACGGCAGGCTTTGGCTCCTTCGTTTTAGTGACACGAGGCATATGTATAAACTCAATAAAAGCTTGCTTGAGGGATGCTAAAAACTGAAAAATACCATTCTTACTTGAATTCAAAAGCCTAACGATTGAAATACCAGTTAAAAGAATGAAGGAAACAATCATCATGGTTATGATTAAGATGTAGCTGCCGTAGATACCTACAAACTTTAGGCTCCAATAAGCAAGAAATGTACCTAATAGTCCTCCTCCTAAACCTTCAACACCTTGATTAAAAACGAGAACTAAATTATGAAAGTTTAATACGCTCTCTGGAATATAGTCAATGTGATATATACTGTTTAACATGATGTAACCTACATAGATAAAAACCAGGGATATGCCTGCTTTCTTTTCTAGGAATATGACCTTTCCAGCCAATGAAAAGATTCCAAATAAAATAATTAAATACGGTAATACTACGGAAGTGGTTGACAATAAACCCATTAAAACATATTTGACCAGTTTCCCTAATTCACCGGTAGACTCAGATTGGAGACTAATTAATATTAATATTCCAATAGCTATGATAATGAGAGAAATAATTTCTTTATATAAAGGAGATTTCATATTTTCTTTTTTTTTGCTTCGCCTTGACATGTTTATTTCACCCCGATCTGTAATGAGAAAAGCACAGTTTAACTGTGCATTAGACTTACGGTAACAACGATAGCTCCTAAAACCACTTGTAGCATACGCCCCCTTAAAAAATTAAAGTGTTAATATGTACTATTAACACTTTGACATTGATATTATAACATATGAAGATTAATTATTCTATGATTAATTCATTGTGATTTCAATGGATTTGTCTATTGATTTATTTGCTTCAATCAATTCATTAAGCTTTTTCATAGCCTGCTGGAGGCCACCAACTTCATCGATCAAGCCAATGTCTACTGCTTCTTTTCCAATCAAGATTGTGCCTATATCATTAGCAATTTCATCTGTTTCATTCATTAAATCAATAAATTTTTTTCTTGAGACCCGTGATGTTCGCGTAACAAATTGGATAATGCGTTCTTGCATTTTTTGAAAATATTTAAAAGTTTGCGGTACGCCTATGACTAAGCCATTCATCCTTATAGGATGAATTGTCATGGTAGCGGTTTGTACGATAAAAGAATAGGTACTGGCTGTTGCCAACGGTACACCAATACTATGGCCTCCACCTAAAACTAAAGATACTGTCGGCTTAGATAAACTTGATATCATTTCTGCAATGGCAAGACCTGCCTCTACATCTCCGCCTACCGTATTCAGAATTGTAAGCATCCCTTCTATTTTAGGATTCTCTTCAACGGCTATTAACTGCGGTATAATATGTTCATATTTTGTAGACTTATTTTGTGGCGGCGAAACCACGTGGCCTTCAATGCTGCCTATAATGGTCAGATAGTGAATATTATTTGGTGGTTCTGGAATATTTGTATTCCCAAGAGTAGTTAAATTACTAAGCTTCGTATTCGATTTAGCATCCGTTTTAGATTCATCCGCTGGTTCTACTTCTTCAGCGTGTATGAAAGATCTATCATCATTGTTAATATTCATTTTTTCACGCTCCTATGTGTCTTTATGGATAGTCAGATTCAATCTTTTGTCATCAAATATAGTCTATTCATGCATATCGTTAACCTTGTACAAAAGTTGGATTGAACTATCTTGTCAATACATTAATTATTCTATCCATAAAAAAAACTACTATACTTTAAGATGCGGTATAGTAGTTAACATTGCGTATTTATTAAAGTTTGAATTCTTTGTGAAGAGCATTCACAGTCTTTTCTACATCCTTACTATTAACTAGACACGAAATAGTTGTATGTGAATCAGAGGTTTGGAGTATAGTAATATTTTCTGCAGATAATGTATTGACAATTCGTGCCATGACACCTGGAACACCTCTAATCCTATGGCCGATAATCGTAACTTTACTGCAATCTTTGAGAACACTGTATTGAAAGTTATTTTCTTTTAAGATTTTTTCTAATTCACCTAAATCTTTTTGATGAATCGTAAATACTTTTTTATCGGTGAAAAAATTAATTAAATCAATACTGATCTGATGCTTGGTCAATTCATTCATTAGTAGTTGATTTTTCTCATGAAGATTCTCAATACTTATTGTTACCTGTACAATATCATGTTTATGCGAGATTGCAGTCAAAAGCTTCTCCGGTTTATGTCGTATTATTTCTTCATCATAAGCTACGCGGTTCAAATTCCCTATAATTGTACCCGGTGCGTCAGTAAATGTGTTTTTTATGACTAAAGGAATACTACTTCTTCTTGCTATGTCTACCGCTTTTGGATGAACAACTTTTGCACCATCTTCCGCCATTTGGTATATTTCATCATAACATATATGATCAATTACTTTTGCATGAGGAACAAGCCTGGGATCAGCGGTCATGACACCATCAACATCCGTATAAATCTCCACAACGTCAGCATTCAATGCTTCACCCAGCAGTGATGCTGTGGTATCGCTGCCACCTCGACCTAATGTTGTTATATCACCATCCATTGTAATGCCTTGAAAACCTGTAACAACAGGGATTAGTCCCTTTTGAAGATTTTTCAAAATGTTTTTGGAATCTACCTTTAGTACTTCTGCATTGCCAAATTGATTATTCGTTATAATTCCTGCTTGAAATCCTGTGAGTGCCGCAGCTTCATATCCCATACTTTTGATGACATTTGCTAATAAAACAGAAGAGATAATTTCACCACAGGACATAATCATATCCAATTCCCTTCCTGTATCTTGTGAGTGTGCTGAATATGCTAAATTGATTAATGTATCTGTAGCATACGGATCGCCTTTTCGACCCATGGCTGAAACTACCACAACCGGATAATAGCCTGATTCCTTTGATTGAATTATTTTTCTTGCAACTTTTTCTCGAAGTTCTTTTGAAGCAACGGAAGTGCCACCAAATTTTTGAACAATAATCTTCATCTTCTTCCCCCTTATCAAATACATATATAAATATTAGCACAAATTAATAATAAAATCTACAAAATATAACCACATTATTACTACCTATTTATAATTTTATACTATGCTTTGCAAAAGGAATTGGTGAATCATATTGAAATACAGAAAAAGCATTTCCAAATAAAAGATAAAAACTGGCTTATGATTAAAAGGCCAGTTTATTTAATACGCATATTTTTGATAAAACATAAGGAAATAAAATTAATTACAATGAAAACTTTCGTCTAAGAGATTTATCTTCTTCCAACTCAATAATAATCATATCGTTACCGATTTTTTTAACACAGTCCCAGGGAATTTCAATAAAGCTTTTATCATAGAAAATGGATAATTGATTACGAAAATCAGGAACTAAAAGGGCTTTAATTTTTCCATTGCGGTCATCTATATATAGATCAGATTCAGCTAGAATACCCAGTCTACCACCATCATTTAGATTGACAATTTCCTTACCACCCAGTTTACTCAATCGCATGTAAATACCACCTTTGTTATAGATTTGTACTATTTTATTTTATAGAAGGTGATATTATTCCATTCTGATTAAATACCTGTGTGGCCAAAACCGCCCGATCCTCTTTCAGAATCTTCAAGATCTTCAACTGGCTCCCAGGATATTCTTTCATATTTGCAAATCACCATCTGGGCAATTCGATCTCCTGGATTAATGGTGAAATCTTTGTCTCCCCAATTGATCATCGGCACTTTAATTTCTCCTCGATAATCACTATCGATTGTTCCCACACCATTTACTAGCCCAATGCCATACTTCACGGCTAAACCGCTCCTTGCCCTTACCTGGGCCTCTAGACCGGAAGGGAGTTCAATATGTATACCTGTAGGGATAAGAGCGCGACAACCCGGTTTTAGCTGGATGGGATTCTCTATATTTGCTCGTAAGTCCAGACCAGAAGCCCCTGCAGTTTCATATTGAGGTAAAGGTAAACCCTTGCAATTTATCTTAATTTTGTACATAGATTTTCCTCCTTAGTGAAAAAGACATTAGCTTTGCTAATATCTTCAAAATGTAAGAAACTCAGAAATATTTTTTTCTCCATCAATTCTTCCTACTAAAGCTGTAGATAGTTTACCAGTAGTAAATACCTTGCTAATAACGGCATGAACCTCATCTAAGGTAATGCTGTCTATCCTATCTAAAACCTCTTTTGGAGAATAAATCTTATTCAATAACAGTTCTGACTTTCCAATTGCTGTCATACGACTGCTTGTACTTTCTAATCCAAGTATATAGCTTCCTTTTAATTGTTCTTTGGACTTATTTAATTCATCGACTGTAAGGCCAATTTTCTTTAAATCATTGATCTCTTGATTGATAATAGTCATAACGCTGTCAAGTTGTTTAGGATTAATACCTGCATAAATGGTAAACAATCCTGTATGTTTATAGGATGACGGATAAGAAAATACTGAGTAAGCCAGACCTTTATCTTCTCGAATGCTTTGAAATAATCTGGAACTCATACTGCCACCAAAAATATTGTTCATGACCATCATTGGATAAAGCTCTTTACTTCCCAAAGATATACCCTCTAAACCAATGCAAATATGAAGTTGTTCGATATCCTTATGTTTCGTGGAAGAGTCTTGTAAGAACTGTGGATGCTGTGGTTTGATACACTGTTCAGCTCTTGTTTTATGGAAAGAAGAAAATTTCTCTTCCAGTAGGTCAATCAGTTGTTGTTCTTCAAAGTTCCCCGCCACAGATACGACAATATTCTCAGTAGAATAATTGTCCTCTATGTATTGCAAGCATACTTCTCTCGTGAAGCTGGAGACAGTATGTGACGTACCTAAGATCGGCATCCCTAACGAATGTTTATTAAACACTGTTTTTGACAAAAGATCATGGGCCATATCCTCTGGTGAATCTTCATACATGCTAATTTCTTCTAATACGACACCCTTTTCTTTTTCAATCTCATCGGGTTGAAATTCAGAATGAAAAATCATATCTGTTAAAACATCGAGGGCAATAGGCAAGTGGGTGTCTAACGTTTTCGTATAATAACAGGTACATTCTTTTCCGGTAAAAGCATTTAGCTGGCCCCCTAGAGAATCTATACTTTCTGCAATATCCTTTGCTGTTCTGCTCTTGGTTCCTTTAAATAGCATATGTTCTATAAAATGAGTAATGCCGTTATTATTGAAATTTTCATTTGTGGATCCTATGCCTACCCAAATTCCTACAGAAACAGACCTTACATAGGGGATTTTTTCGATAACAACCCGTATTCCATTACTTAAAATATGTTTTTGAAACATCTTTTCCTCCTGCGAATGTAAGTTTATTGAGTCTAAAGATAATTATAATTTAGTATATGTCAATAATCAACAAAAAACCCCATTATTCCAGCAAATCCGTTACAGTGCCAATATGTATATTTTTTTCTTTAAGCTGATGAATAATAGTAGGAAGCGCTTTAAGGGTTTCAGGTTTTGGATGCATTAATAGAATTCCCCCAGCATGTGGTTTCTTCATGACTCTTTCAATAATAACAGAAGCCGTAGAATCCTGGCGCCAATCGATCGTGTCAATACTCCACAGGATTGTTTGGTATCCAAGTATATCTGCTGCTTCTAGCGTTGTTTGATTAAAATCTCCAGCAGGAGGAGCGAAAAGCCTGGTTTTGAATCCAGTTACCTTTTTAATAGCAGCTTCTGTTTTTGAAATCTCTGCTATATTCTGTTCTTTGCTGATTTTACTGTGTAGTTTATGGCTATACCCATGGTTGCCAATTTCATGACCATTTTCGTAAATTAACTTTAGCATATCAGAATTGTTGGCAGCCCAGCGACCCGTTATAAAAAACGTTATTTTCACATTTTCCTGGTCCAAAATATCTAACATTTGGGGAATTACTTCATTTCCCCAGTCAACATTACAAGTAAAAGCAATTTTGTTCACAGATGTGTCTCCATGACGAATGGGTTCATACTCCTTTTGGTAGAAAACCGAAAGGATATCTTTACCTATAAAATGTAGAGAAGTGACGAATGCAAAGCATGCGATCATAAGAAAAAGTATTTTTTTATGAATTATAATTATTTTCATAAAATCCCCCCTATTTCTCATTGATATTCAAATCCATGATGATTATTCTAGGGAGGTAAGAATAAAAAGAAATTTTTTGAAAAGAAAAAACATAAACCATCTAGGTTTATGTTCTTTATTCAGTCTCCGTTTTCGCTTCTTCTGCCGGCATTGCTTCTTTTCGAGACAAGTTGATTCTACCTTGCTTGTCAATTTCAATTACTTTGACAAGAACTTCATCACCAATCTTTAGAACATCTTCAACTTTGTTCGTACGTTCTTTAGCAATGTGAGAAATGTGTACTAAACCTTCTTTACCAGGTAGTATTTCAACAAAAGCTCCAAAATTGAGAATTCTTACTACTTTACCCATGTAGATTTCTCCAACTTGAGGTTCCTTTACAATACCTTCGATGAGTTTTAGTGCCTTATTACCCGCTTCCATGTTTGCAGCTGTAATAAATACTCTTCCATCATCTTCAATATCAATCTTAACACCAGTCTCATCAATAATTTTGTTAATTGTTTTTCCACCTGGCCCGATTAACTCACGAATTTTGTCTGTATGAATTACCGTGTTGATGATTCTCGGCGCATATGGTGACATTTCTGGTCGTGGTTCAGAGATAACTTCGTTCATTTTTCCTAATATGTATAGTCTGCCATCACGTGCTTGTGAAAGTGCTCTCTCCAAAATCGTTTTATCTATGCCTTGAATTTTTATATCCATTTGTATTGCAGTAATACCTTTATCTGTTCCCGCAACCTTAAAATCCATGTCGCCTAAGAAGTCTTCCATACCTTGAATATCACTTAAAATGGAAACGCGATCTTCTTCTTTAATAAGTCCCATGGCAATCCCTGCAACAGGAGCCTTAATAGGAACACCAGCGTCCAATAGGGCCAGCGTGCTTCCACAAACAGACGCCTGTGATGTACTACCGTTAGAGCTTACTACTTCCGATACAAGTCGAATGGTGTAAGGGAATTCTGCTTCACTAGGAATTACTGGTTCCAATGCTCTTTCAGCTAGAGCACCATGTCCAATTTCTCTTCTTCCAGGGCCTCTAAGGAATCTTGCTTCACCAACACTATAAGGCGGGAAATTATAATGATGCATATATCGCTTCATTTCATCTTCGCCAAGACCGTCCAGAATTTGTGCATCACCTATAGCACCAAGAGTCGCCACTGTTAAAACTTGGGTTTGTCCACGGGTAAATAAACCAGAACCATGGGTACGCGGAAGAATAGATACTTCAGAAGAAATTGGTCTTATTTCATCAGGTCTCCTGTTATCAGGCCGTATTTCTTCCTCAGTAATCATTTTACGCACCTGTTCTTTTGTAATTTGATACATTGCTTCTTGAATATCTTTTCCATTTTCAGGGTATTTTTCTAAGAAAAATTCTAATACTTCTGCTTTTACGTTCTCCATATTTTCATTTCTTTCCATCTTGTCCACTGTCTTTATGGCTTCCAGCATCTTTTCCGTAGCATATGCTCTTACTTCTGCCTCGATGGTTTCATCAATATGGAATAGTTTTACTTCCTGCTTTGGTTTACCTACTTCTGCAACAATTTCATCAATAAATCCGATGATTTTCTTAATTTCTTCATGAGCGAACATGATCGCATTAAGCATTACTTCTTCGGTTACTTCGTTAGCGCCAGCTTCTACCATCATGATTGCATCTCTGGTTCCAGATACAGCTAAATGTAATTGACTTTTCACTCTCTCTTCAGCAGTGGGATTTACAATGAATTTTCCGTCAATTAGTCCGATGATGGCGGATCCAGTTGGTCCATTAAAAGGAATGTCTGAAATGGATAGGGCTACAGAAGAACCGATCATAGCAACAACATCTGGTGTGCAATCTTGGTCAACAGATAATACAGTTGCTATGACTTGTACATCGTTTCTATATCCCTTTGGAAAAAGAGGACGGATTGGTCTGTCAATCAATCTTGAGGTGAGTACTGCTTTTTCTGTAGGTTTTCCTTCCCTTTTAATAAATCCACCGGGAATTTTTCCCACAGAGTACAATCTTTCCTCATAGTCAACACTTAATGGAAAAAAGTCTATGCCCTGCTTTGGTTCTGAAGATGAAACTGCGGTTACTAACACAACCGTGTCTCCATACTTTACAAGTGCGGAGCCATTTGCGAGTTGAGCGATCTTGCCCACTTGTACCTCAAATGGCCGCCCACCAATGGTTGTTTTAAAAGATTTTTCCATGGTTTACCTCCTTACATAAGTATTACAAGACATTTTAGAAAAAAGCTTTTCTGCAATGTCTAATGTTATGTAATTTATTCTACATAACAAGTATTATTTCCTATAGTGACAAAAAAATCCTTTACAAATTAGGTAAAATAATAGAGCGGGATATTCCCGCTCAAAAAATACTATTTTCTTAGACCAAGCTTTCCAATAATGTCTCGATATCTTTCGATATTCTTATCCTTCAAATAGTTTAAAAGGTTTCTTCTTTTACCAACCATTTTTAATAGTCCACGACGTGAATGATGATCTTTTTTATGAATTTTCAAATGCTCATTTAATTCATTGATTCTATTTGTAAGTAAAGCAATTTGAACTTCAGGAGACCCAGTGTCGTTTTCATGAACTTTAAATTGATCAATAATCGTTAATTTTTGGTCTTTATCCATTGTCATGATTTTCACCTCCTTAAATTATATATCCCTCATAAGCCAAGTAATACGTCGGAGAATTCGAACTACATAGCTTAAGGTTCTTTACAATACCTGATTTTATCACATTTGATAAAGAATGTAAACAAATTTATTCAAGATTAAAGAAGTTTTTTGCGCGTTGAATATCCATGATTACTTGATTAACCAGATCGTCAATACTATCAAACTTCATTTCATCTCTTAGCTTTTGGAAAAATAAAACTTCTATTTTTTTTCCATAAAGATCATCGGAGAAATTCAAGAGATGATTTTCAATAGAAATCGCATTTTCTCCAAACGTAGGATTAGAACCAACGTTTGTAATACTATAAAAGATGTGATCTTCTATGATTGATTTTGTAAAATACACGCCTGCTTTAGGCAATAAAGCATCTACTTCAATGTCAATGTTAGCAGTAGGAAATCCCAGTTTTTTACCTAAGCCTTTTCCTTTGATGACTATACCCATCAAAGAAAAAACCCTGCCTAGATATAAGTTTGCCTTCCCAATAGATCCTTCAGAAATAAGTTGTCTTACTGCGGTGCTGCTTATAATTTCGTTTTGAATTTGTACCGGTTCGATAACGGTAAGTATATATGAATACTTGTTTTGATATTGCCCTAACAATTCAACATTACCCTTCGCCTTATACCCGAACCGATAGTCAAAGCCTACTACCACATGTTCTACATTCAATTTGTCTTTTAATATGCTGCAGATAAAAGATTCAGGCTCCAGTGTCATATGGTAAGTATCAAAAGGAACCATAATTGTATAGTCAACACCAAGTTCTCTGAGTAACTGCAGTTTCTTTTCATCTGAAAGGATTTTCTTAGGTGCTCCGATTTGTGATGTCATACTTCTAGGATGATTTGAAAAAGTATATACAACACTTTTATAACCTTTCGAATTGCATATATCCACCAAACTGGTAATCAAGGTTTGATGACCAATATGAATGCTGTCAAAAGCTCCTAAGGCAACCCCTGTTTTATGTGATATCATATCTATTTCATCCAAGGAAGTAATAATTTTCATAGAAAAGCTCCTTTTTAGCTAAAAACTCTGTCAATATCAACAGAGAGATGTTGATCTTTCAATTTTACTTTCCCTAAGGCGATAAAATCATTGTCTGCATAGAGGCGTACCTGTGTATCGGGTACTAAGCTGTCGGTATTATGCAAATTATGGGGATAAAGTGTATTTCCATTTAATAAAAATTTCATTGATTCATTCTTTACTTCAATTTTAGGCAAATTTGATAGAGGATAGTCGATGGGAAAAAGATGATTTAAAATGATTTCTTCAGGCGGAAGCTCCGCTAATTCTTCAAGGGTAACTGTATTCTCCAAATGGAAAATACCACTTTGTGAACGGACTAAGAAGGACATATATGCACCACAGTTTAACATATCTCCAATATCAGTGCACAATGTTCTAACATAAGTACCCTTCGAGCATAGTACATCAAATAGAATTGTATGACCATTGATTTGTACAATTTCTAATTCATAAATATGTACTTTTCTTGGATCTCTATGTATTTCTTTGCCTTCCCTCGCCAATTCATACAACTTTTTACCTTGATGCTTCAATGCCGAATACATAGGGGGAACCTGGTTAATTTCACCTCGAAATGTATTGAATACATCCATGATATCATTCTCTGATACATTCATATCATATGTTGCTATGACTTTCCCCCATCTGTCTTGTGTATCTGTTTTTGCACCTAATACCATTTCACATCTATACTTTTTCATATCATCTAATAAGAATTGACTGACTTTGGTAGCTTTTCCGATACAAATCGGTAATACACCCACAGCCATAGGGTCAAGGGTTCCTGTATGACCAACCTTTTTTGTATGGAACCTTTTTCTTATCAAATTTACAATATCGTGGGATGTAGCATGTGAAGGTTTTAAAATATTGAGTATTCCATCCATATGTTCACCTATAAGTAGGCGGTGACGGCTTGTATGACAGCTTGTTTTGCATTCATTATGCTATCATATATTGTACATCCGGAGGCCTTCTTATGCCCTCCACCACCAAAGTCCTTGGCAATTTTGCTTACGTCAATATCATATTTTGAACGAAAGCCTACTTTAATTTCTTTTTCTTCGACTTCTTTTAATAAAACAGCAACTTCTACGCCCTGTATGTCTCTTCCAAATTCAATGATCCCGTCTGCATCTAACACGGAAGCCTGGCTTTTGGATAGCATCTCTTTTGTAACAAGTATTACAGCCAGTTTGCCTGAAGATTCCATTGTTAGCGTGTTCAATGCTGCTGATAAAAGCTTAACCTGGCAGACTGGTTTATTCTGATAAATCTCGGTTGTAACCTGATTGACATCTACACCATACTCCAAAAGTTCCGCTGCAATGCGATGGGTGTGAGGCTTCGTATTATCATACTTAAAGCTTCCTGTATCCGTGGTTACAGCAGTGTACAAACAAGTGGCAATATGTTCATCAATATCAACTTCTGATGATTTTATTAAGTGATATATAATTTCTCCAGTGGCAGCTGCATCTTCAGAAACATAATTGCACGAGGCGTAATATGTGTTTGTAATATGATGATCAATATTGATACTGTTTTCTACTTTTTCTACAAATAGAGCGTTAGGTCCCAATCTGTCCAAATCACTGGCGTCGATGAAAATAACCGTATCTACCTTGATATCCTCATCCCATGTCAACATGATGTTTGATGCACCAGGGAGAAATAGTAGATTATTCGGTATATGACCATCTAGCAAAATATAAGGATTTTTACCTAACTTCTTTAAAAACCAGTATAACCCCAAGGATGACCCGATTGTATCTCCATCAGGAAGTATATGCGGGAGAACCAAAAAGTTCTCTCCCCTACGTATGATATTTAAGATATCATTCAAGCTAGTCATTGATTTTGTCATCTTCGTTTCCTTTGTAATTGACTTTTTCAATCAAGTCAGAGATATACATGCCTTTCTCTATGGACTGATCAATCTTAAAAATTGGCTCTGGGGTATATCTTAATTTAATATTTCTTCCTATTTCTCTTCGAATAAAGCCAGCTGCATTGCTTAAGGCTTTTATGGTATTCTCTTTTTCTTCCTGAGATCCATATATACTAACAAAAATATTAGCATATCTTAAGTCCCTCGTTACATCAACATTTACAATACTGATTAAAGAAGAGATACGTGGATCTTTTAATTCATTCATGATTAGATTACTCACGAGTTTTTTGATTTCTTCACCAATTCTACTCGTCCTTGGATAGCCCATATCCGAACCACCTTTCTAAGACTAGCTATGCTCTTTTAATTTCTTCCATGGTATATGCTTCAATGATATCGCCTTCCTTGATATCATTATATTTTTCTACACCAATACCACATTCATATCCGCTGGCAACTTCCTTGACGTCATCTTTAAATCTTTTTAGAGAAGAGATTGCACCGTCATGGATAACAATACCGTCTCGAATCAATCGTATGCTGGCATTTCTTGTTACTTTTCCTTCTGTAACATAAGCTCCTCCAATAGTACCTACGCCAGGTACCTTAAATGTTGCCCTAATCTCAACCTTGCCAAGGACAACTTCTTTATACTCAGGATCCAGCATACCTTTCATCGCTGCTTCGATATCATCTAATGCCTCATAAATAACGCGATATGTCCTTAAGTCAACATTTTCCCTTTCCGCTAAACTTGTTACGGCAGTAGATGGTCTTACATTGAAACCAATAATAATGGCATTTGAAGCAGAAGCCAGCATAATATCTGATTCTGTAATTGCTCCGACGCCTCCATGTAAAACATTGACTTTAACATTTACATTAGAAAGCTTAACTAAGGATTGTCTCATTGCTTCCACGGAGCCCTGAACATCAGCTTTTATGATAATATTCAATTCCTTGACATTTCCTTCTTCAATTTGTTTAAACAAGTCTTCTAATGAGACTTTAGCAGTTACATTCAAGTTTTCTTCTCTAGCCTTAATCTTTCTCTTTTCAGCAATCTGTCTTGCAATTTTATCTTCTTTCACAGCTTGGAAAATATCTCCTGCTTCAGGTGCTTCTGATAAACCAAGGATTTCTACAGCGGTAGACGGTAAAGCTTTCTTTATCTGCTTACCTTTGTCATTAATCATCGCACGAACCCGGCCATAAGCACTACCAGCCACCAATGAATCGCCAACCTTTAATGTTCCATTTTGCACCAATATGGTAGCCGTAACACCTCTAGATTTATCAAGTTTTGCTTCAACAACTGTACCTGTGGCTAAACGGTTTGGATTTGCCTTAAGTTCCTGCATCTCAGCAACCAACAGAATCATTTCCAGTAAATGCTCGATACCTGTACCTGTTATAGCAGAGATTGGAACACAAATAATATCGCCACCCCACTCTTCAATTAAGACCCCATTATCTGCCAATCCTTGTTTTACTCGATCTGGATTTGCATTTGGTTTGTCAATTTTATTAAGCGCAACGACAAATGGTACATTGGCAGCCTTTGCATGATTAATAGATTCAATGGTTTGCGGCATGACGCCGTCATCAGCAGCAACGACAAGAATGGCAATGTCTGTTACTTTTGCACCTCTGGCTCGCATAGATGTAAACGCTTCATGGCCTGGTGTATCTAAAAACACAATCTTCTTTCCATGAATCATAACTTCAGACGCACCTATATGTTGGGTAATACCTCCTGCTTCTCTTGCAGTTACGTTTGTGTTTCTGATTGCATCTAGCAGAGATGTTTTACCATGATCAACATGACCCATTACGGTTACTACGGGAGGACGTTCCACAAGATCTTCTGGTCTATCCTCTACCTGCTCTAATCCAACCTCAATCTCTTCTTTTTCTTCTTCCCGCTCAAATGTAAAACCAAATTCTGAGCCAATTAGCTCAGCTGTATCATAATCAATTTCCTGATTAATTGTTGCAAAAATTCCTAAGGTAATTAACTTGGTCATAACCTCTGAAACACTTTTATTGATAGCTTCAGAGAAATCTTTTACTGTTATGGATGAAGGAATTTTTACTACGTTTTGTCTATTATCTTTATTTTCTTCTCTTTTTGCTTCATTATGATACTGGTTCTTATTTTTATTTCCATCGTTCTGAATACTATTCGTATTTTGACTTTCATCAACGTTTTTACGTTGTTTATCTGGTTTTCTTTTCTTGCCTTTAGTGTCTTTTTCATTTTCAGTTTTATGATTCGTATCATATAACTCAATGATGATATTTGCTTCATCATCTTCAAGTGTACTCATATGATTAGCCACATGAACATCAAATTCAAGTAATTTTTCGATTAATTCTTTACTAGATATATTTAATTGTTTTGCCAATTGATAAACTCTTATTTTTGACATAGCTATTCACCCCCCAAATTGTGTGAAACGTTTGACACCAACACTAATTGTTCAAATATTTTTTTTGCAAATCCTTCATCTTTGATCCCGAAAACGGCTCTGTTAACCTTTCCGATAGCATGGGACAGCTTTTCTTTACTGCTGTATGTAAATATGTCAATATTACGAAATTTACACATATCAAGAAATTTCTTTTTCGTATTTGAAGAAGCGTCACTTGCAATAATCACAAGTTTAACTTCATTCTTTTTCAAAGAAATCTCACAAGTTTCTTCTCCACTGACTAAATTGCCCGAACGTTGAGCTAATCCTAAATAGGATAGAATTCTATCTTCCATTTCCTATTAACTCCTCACGTAGCTTGTCGTATATTTCACTTTCGATCTCTTGCTGAAAAGCCTTGTTCAGCGCTTTCTTTTTTTGAGCTTTATTTAGACATTCAATGTCGTTACATAAATAAGCTCCTCTACCGGCAGCCTTACCAGTTAAATCAACTTTTATTTCACCGTCTTTTGACTTGACAATCCGAATCAATGACTTCTTTGGTTTGCCTTCAAGGCATCCGATACACTGCCGAAGAGGTATCTTTTTCACTTTCATATGATATACCTCCCGCTAATACTAATTTTCCAGCGTCTCTTTATACTGCGATTCACTCTTGATATCAATTTTCCAACCAGTTAATTTAGCCGCCAGCCTTGCGTTCTGGCCTTCCTTGCCGATGGCAAGAGATAACTGATAATCTGGAACAACAACCAAGGCTGATTTTTCCTCTTCTTTTATTCCTACTTTTACGACTTTAGAAGGACTTAAGGCACTGGCAATAAATTCTTCCGGGTCTTTACTCCATTTAATAATATCGATCTTTTCTCCCTTAAGTTCATCCACGATGGCTTGAACTCTGACACCCTTATGACCAACACATGCTCCTACAGGGTCAACATTTGGATCATTAGAATGTACGGCAATTTTTGTTCGCGAACCAGCTTCCCTTGAAATACTTTTGATTTCCACAACACCATCATGAATTTCAGGTACTTCCAACTCAAAAAGTCTTTTAACTAAGCCTGGATGTGTTCTAGAAACTAGAATTTGTGGACCTTTTGTTGTTTTTTTAACTTCCGTTATGTATGTTTTAATTCTGTCATTATGTTTGTAATCATCTTGCGGTATTTGCTCAGCCGGCGCAAGAACAGCTTCAATTTTTCCTAAATTAATATAAACATTTCCCTTACTGATACGTTGAACAATTCCGTTCACGATTTCACTTTCTCTATTTATGAATTCATCATAAATAATTCCTCTTTCTGCCTCTCGGATTCGCTGTACTACCACTTGTTTAGCCGTTTGGGCAGCAATACGTCCAAAGTTTTTGGGAGTTACCTCCTTCTCTACGACATCACCTATTTGGTAATGCACATCAATATTCTTTGCATCTTCTAAACTTATTTGAAGGAAATCGGATTCAACATCTTCGACGACATCCTTCAAGGCAAATACTTTTACTTCCCCAGTATCTCTGTTAATGTACACCTTTACATTTTGTGCCGAGCCATAATTTCTTTTATAACCAGAAATGAGAGCAGCTTCAATGGTATCAATTAGAATGTCTTTAGAAATCCCTTTTTCTTTTTCAATCTGATCAAGGGCTTCAATAAATTCACCGTTCATTTTAATGTAACCTCCCCTATACTAAATATTAATGAATAGATTTGCCTTAGAAATAATTTCTCTTGGTATTTCAATCAGTTCGTCATTTTCACGTTTTAGAATAACATGACCATTATGAAAATCTACGAGTTCTCCCATATATGCTTTTTTTCCGTTAATGGCTTTAAAAAGACTAACTTCTATTAACTCCCCCTTATATTTTATAAAATCTGCATCTTTTTTCAGTGGTCTGTTAATACCGGGAGAAGATACTTCTAAGAAATAGCTCTCTGTGATGGGATCTATCTCATCCAGTTTATCACTGAGGTATTCGCTGACAATTTGACAATCATCTAATGTAATACCATCTGGCTTATCAATATATACTCTGAGAAATCGATCCTGTCCTTCTTTCACAAACTCGATATCAACCAATTCAAATCCCTGCTGATCAATGATAGGTGATACTAAATCATTGACAATATCTATAATACGCATTTTAGCCAAAACAATCACTCCTTTTTCCGATAAGTGTCCGCTTATATGATCCTATACATATTTTCCCGAAATTGCTAGCTCATTATTCGAAGGATAAAAGTATAAAGATAACAGCAAAGAGTGGGCAAAACCCACTCTTTTACAAATACTTATATTCCTGCCAAAACAATTATAGCATAATTAGGAAAATAATGCAATGTTAAAAAAACGACAGCTGATTCGTATCAGGTAATTCCTTTAAGCATCCATGATTCTGCAAGGTTTCGATGACGGTTTTCGTTATTTTTGCCCTTTCACGCAGATTTTCTAAAGAAATAAAAGGTCCATCCTGCCGACACAGAACAATACTTTTTGCAGCATTTTCGCCAACGCCTTGAAGCGCACATAGTGGAGGAAGAAGGTTATCACCTACGATTTTAAATTTATTTGCCTCGGATTCATATATATCTACCGGTAAAAAACCAAAACCGCGGCTGTACATCTCAAATACAACTTCAAGCACTGTAAGCAAGTCCTTTTCTTTCTGTGACATATTATTCCCCATATTCTCTAATTCTTGTATCTTTTTCTTCACAGCATCTCTGCCTTTAACGATAAAGTCTGCATCAAAGTCTGCTGCCTTCGTTGTGAAATATGTTGCATAAAAAGCTAAAGGCTGATGCACTTTAAAATAGGCAATTCTGAATGACATCATGACGTATGCTGCAGCATGGGCCTTAGGAAACATATATTTAATTTTATTACAAGAATCTATATACCATCCTGGAACACTATTTTGTTTCATAAGCTCTTCATCTTCCGATGCAAGTCCTTTACCCTTTCTGACTTTTTCCATGATTTTAAATGCAGCTTTTGGCGGTAGTCCTTTATAAATAAGATAATTCATGATGTCATCTCTTGTAGAAATAACATCTTTCAACTCTGCAATTCCTTGTCTAACCAAATCTTGTGCATTGTTAAGCCAAACATCGGTACCATGGGAAAGTCCACTGATCCTAACCAACTCTGCAAAAGTTGTAGGCTTTGTATCTACCAACATTTGTCTAACAAATTTGGTTCCAAATTCGGGAATACCCAAACTGCCAACGTCATAATGAAAGTCATCATATTTGAGTTTTAAGGGATCCGTACTGGTAAATATTTTTACAGTTTCTGCATCATCTAATGGTATCAGTGTTGGATCAACACCCGTTATATCTTGGAGCATCCTTATGATCGTAGGTACATCGTGTCCAAGAATGTCTAGCTTTAGCAGTCTTCCGCTGATAGAGTGATAATCGAAATGCGTTGTTATTACTCCTGAAGAACCGTCATTAGCTGGATACTGTATTGGACAGAAATCGTGGATATCTTTATAGTTTGGTACAACCATTACACCACCGGGATGCTGCCCTGTTGTTCTCTTTATACCAGTGCATCCCTTTGAAAGTCTCTCAATCTCACGATTATTTATATATTGACCCTTCTCTTCAAAGTACTTTTTTACAAATCCATATGCCGTTTTATCTGCAACTGTACCAATGGTACCGGCACGAAAAACAAAACCTTCTCCGAAAAGTTCCTCAGTATATTTATGAGCCGTTGGTTGATACTCACCTGCAAAATTAAGGTCGATATCCGGTTCTTTGTCAGCTTCGAACCCTAAGAATACTTCAAATGGAATATCATGCCCATCTTTACCCAGTACTTCACCACATGAAGGACAAGTTTTATCAGGAAGGTCAGCACCGCTGCCGATGGAGCCATCGGTAATAAATTCGGAAAACTTACATTTACTGCATGTATAATGAGGCGGTAATGGATTTACCTCGGTGATATCACTCATTGTAGCAACAAAGGATGAACCGACTGATCCTCTTGATCCTACAAGATATCCATCTTGCAAGGATTTTGTTACAAGTTTTTGAGCGATAATATACATGACAGCATAACCATTGTTAATGATAGAATTTATTTCTCTATCTAATCTTTTTTGGACGATTTCCGGAAGCGGCGTTCCATATATCCTGGTAGCTTTTTCATAACACATTGTCCTTAATTCCTCATCCGAGCCTTCGATAATTGGCGGATAGGTATCCTCAGGGATTGGAATGATATCATCTATGGATTGAGCGATTTGTTGCGGATTCGCAATAACTACTTCTCTAGCCTTTTCTTCTCCAAGATAATGAAACTCATCAAGCATCTCCGTTGTCGTTTTAAAATATAGTGGTGCCTGATCTTCTGCATCACTATAGCCCTGACCTGCCATGAGTATTCTTCTAATAGCCTCGTCCTGGGGATCCAGAAAATGCACATCACCCGTTGCTACAACCGGTTTATCAAATTCCTTACCAAGTTGGACAATTTTCTTATTAATATTCATCAGTTCATTCTCGTCTTTGACAAAACCTTTTTGAATTAAAAATTGATTATTTAACAGGGGTTGAATTTCCAAGTAGTCATAAAACTTAACAATCTTTTCTATTTCGCTTTTTGACTTATTATGTAAAATTCCCCGATATAATTCCCCCGCTTCACAAGCTGTTCCAATAATTAGGCCTTCTCTTAATTGAGACAATAAAGATTTTGGAATTCTAGGCCGCTTGAAATAGGTATTGATATGGGAAGATGAAACCAATTGATATAGATTCTTTAAGCCAACATAATTTTTAACCAGGATAATGATGTGATAGGTGTCGAGTTTACGGATATCTGCAGTATCAGAAAACAATCCGTTTACTTCCTTTAAAGTCTGTATTCCTTTTTCTTTAAGCTGCAGCAAAAACTTTAAAAATATTTCGGCTGTTGCCTCTGCATCATCAACTGCTCTATGATGGTTTTCTAAAGATACACCTAATTCTTTAGCAATTACATTTAATCTGTGTTTCTTCAAATGGGGTAAAAGAAGTCTCGATAATGTAAGTGTATCTATAATTGTATATTGAAATGGAAGACCAAGTCTTTCACAGTTTTCTTTTATAAAAGAAGTATCAAAAACAGCGTTATGGGCAACCAGTGGGTTATCTCCAATAAATTCAATGAAATCAGGCAGCACATGATCAATATCTGGCTTGTCCTTTACCATTTCATCAGTAATTCCAGTTAGTTCCGTTATTTTTCCTGGGATGGGGATATTGGGATTTACTAAGGTACTAAATCGATCAACAATCTTTCCTTGATGAATCTTCACGGCACCAATTTCCGTAATCCTATCATACTTGCTGGATAGACCTGTTGTTTCAATATCAAAAATAACATAGCTTTGATCAAGCTCACGGTCATTGCAATTAATGACGATGGGCTCACCATCATTAACAAGATATCCTTCAATACCGTATATTACTTTTATGCCATGCTTTTTTGCAGCCTCCATTGCTTCGGGAAATGCTTGTACAACGCCATGATCGGTAATTGCAATAGCTGGATGTCCCCATTGTGCAGCTCTTTTTACGATACTGGAAATAGAAGCTGTCCCATCCATTGCACTCATCTGCGAATGAACATGAAGCTCTACTCTTTTTGAATCCGATGTATCAATTCTAATATTTCTCTGTCCTTCAAGAATGTCATTGGCAATGATAACGACTTCTTTTGAAAAAGTATCGTACCTTGCATCACCCTTTACTTTTATATATTTGCCTATCGATAAATTTTGCTGAAGGAATTCAGCTTCTTCTTTTTTGACAAAAGCTTTTACTGCAAGAGAGTTAGTATAATCGGTTATGCTGAGTGTAAATAGGATTTTACCATTTTTTAATTCTCTTGTTTCTAAGTTAAATATTTCACCTTCAACTGCTACAATCCCAGACTCCTCATTAATGGTTGAAAGAGGAATTATTTCATCACGAAAAGATTTCCCTAATATAATTCCTTTATCTTTTGTTTGATGATTGGATTGCTTGCTCTCATTTCCATTTGTTCTTTCAGATTGAATAATGATATCTTTCAGAAGCTCTTGCGTCTCTTTTTCTTTCTCCATGATATACTCATTGTTACAATAATCGCCTTCGTCATCTTTACCAAGAAACAAGACTTTTATCTCTTTTTCTAATTCGCTCTTTATTAAATGACTAATAAGATGATCTACTCTTTTTTCAATCATTGCTTCAACAGCTAAATCACTTTCCATCTCTATATGCAAAGCATTATCAGTATATTGATAGGTTGCATTATTCAGCCATCCCAAAGCAGAAGGATTTTTTCTGCCAATTTCATATAGAATATTCGGCCAGTACTTTTCAAAAAATCCTGTGCAGTCATGTTGAAAGTTTTTGTACTTTGTAAGAAAACTCACGTCTTTGGCAAATGGTATGCTTTGTTGCAGGCGAGCTTGGAAATCGTCTAAAATACTTTTAGGGATGATATCATTAGGATATAAAAAGAAAGTTACAGACTTTTTAGATTTATTATAGATAACTTTTTCAATCTGAGCATCTATGGAGAGCTTTATGTCAGGAAGGAGATTGTTCATCACGGTACTTAATAAACAACTCATTATTGGCCTCCTTAATAAACACGCTACAACTTTTCAATTTCATGTAACAGTACTCGCTCTATTTCGGATTCAGATATTTTTTTAATAATTTGTCCTTTTTTAAAAAGTAAAGCAGAGGATTTACCGCCAGCTATTCCTATATCCGCTTCTCTAGCTTCACCAGGTCCGTTAACTGCACAACCCATAATAGCTACCGTGATGGGCTTATCAATATTTCTTAACTTCGCTTCAACACGATTCGCAATATCAATTAAATCAATCTGACACCTACCGCAGGTAGGACATGATATAAGATTTAGACCAAAATGCCGGAGTCCAGTAGATTTTAGTATCTCTCTACCAACTTTAATTTCTTCCACTGGTTCACCTGTCAGTGATACACGAATGGTATCGCCTATACCATCTAACAGTAAAGCGCCAATACCAATAGAGGATTTAATTGTCCCACTCCATAATGTACCTGCTTCCGTAACACCAATGTGAAGTGGATAATCTGTTTTTTCAGACATTAAGCGATAGGCTTCAACTGTAAGATGGATGTCCGAAGCCTTTAGGGAAACAATCACATTTGAATAATTAAGATTTTCGAGAATCTCAATATGCTCCATTGCACTTTCGACCATTGCTTCTGCTGTAATATGACCATCATATTTGTCTAAAATCTTCTTATCAATGGAACCTGAATTAACACCGATACGAATAGGAACTTCCCGTTCACGAGCTTTTTCAACTACTTTTTTTACTCTTTCGGTCCCTCCGATATTACCAGGGTTTAACCGTAACTTATCAATACCATTTTCAATACAACGTAGAGCAAGCTGATAATCAAAGTGAATGTCTGCAACTAAAGGAATTTTTATATTCTCTTTAATTGCCCTTACAGCTTCTGCTGCTTCAAAGTCGGGGATGGCTATTCTAACAATTTCGCAACCGACTTCTTCCAAACGCTTAATTTGCTCTGTCGTTGAATGGACGTCTCTTGTATCCGTATTTGTCATTGATTGGATGGTAATTTCGCTACCTCCGCCGATCTGAATGTCTCTACAAAAAACTGCTCTTGTTGGTTTTCTTTTCATCTTCATGTTTTCACCAGCCTAAAATATATCAAATCTCATTAAATCTTTATAAGTAATAAACAGCATTAATGTGATGAGCAGTACAAATACAATAAAATGGAGGAATCCTTCTTTTTCTGGATCGATAGCCTTTCCTCGTATCCCTTCAACAATCAAAAACAATAATCGCCCTCCGTCTAAAGCAGGTACAGGAATAAGATTAACGATGCCTAAATTGACGCTGATTAAAGCGGCCAAAGATAATACGCTGAATACACTGGTTTTAGCGGCTTCACCAACAAGGTGGATGATTCCCACAGGACCTACAACTTCTTCAGTGGAAGCTTTGCCGCCAAAAAGCTTTACAAAAAAGTCAGTCATACCTTTCATGACAAAAATAAGTCTTTCAAAACTAGCCTGTACTGATTTGCCTAAAGATTTCTCCATCATAGGTGTTATACCAATCATATATTGCTTCAGATCTTTATTCAGTATGGGTATGACTGTAAATTCTTTCATTGTAGAATCCCTTTTAATTTCTATCTGAAGAGAAGTCCCTTCAGCTTTGCTGATAATACTTACCACTTCATCCCATTCATTTACTTCCTTATCGTTAATCGCGATAATCTGATCACCCGGCTTTATACCGACTTTTTCAGCAGGAAAGCCTTCTGTAACTTGCTTAATAGTCGTCGTTGGAAAGCCCACGGCATAGAAAATAATCATAAAAAGCAAAACAGCCAAGAGAAAATTCATTACTGGGCCTGCAGCTATTACCATCATTCGTGCAAAGAGTGGTTTGTTATTGAAACTTCGCTGATCCGTAGAGGCCTCATCTTCTCCTTCCATTTTTACAAATCCACCTATAGGAAATAATCGAATCGTATAAGCGGTTTCCTTACCATTTACTTTCAGTAATTTTGGTCCCATTCCAATGGCAAATTCATGTACTTTTATTCCTACTAGCTTGGCGATGCCAAAATGCCCTAGTTCATGAAATACGACCAAGAGACCAAATACAAGAAGTGCTACTATCACTGTACCCATGCTTGCACCACCTTACTTGATTAATGTTTTAATAGATTCTCTGGTTTGACGATCTATTTCTATGATTGTATCAGCATTTAATAGATCGATTGCATTATGCCTTTCTAATACATATTCAATCATTCTGGGAATATCACAAAAACTAATTTTACCCATAAGGAAATCATCTACCAGTACTTCATTGGCAGCATTCAATACTGTCGAATAGCTTTTACCCATTTTTAGTACATCATAAGCAAGTCTTAAACATGGAAAAACATCTGTATCAGGTTTTTCGAAGGTTAATGTCGAAATCTCAACGAGATCCAATTTTCTATATTGGTTCTCGATTCGTTTAGGATATGTAAGGGCGTATTGTATAGGAACGCGCATATCAGGATATCCCAGTTGAGCAATCGTAGAACTATCTTTATATTCTACCAAGGAATGAATGATACTCTGTGGATGAATAACAACTTGAATTTGTTCGATATCTAAGTCAAACAGCCATTTTGCTTCAATAACTTCTAATCCTTTATTCATAAGGGTTGCAGAATCAATCGTTATTTTTTTGCCCATTCGCCACTTAGGATGATTTAAAGCCTGAGATAGAGAAACCTCTTGCAATTGGTCTTTCGTATATCCTCTGAATGGGCCTCCAGATGCTGTAAGAATAATCTTATGGATATCCGACATTTCGTAACCTACTAAACATTGGAATATAGCACTGTGTTCACTGTCTACCGGTATAATTCGAACATGATTTTTCCTTGCTTCTTCCATGACCAACTGTCCTGCTGTTACAAGGGTTTCCTTGTTCGCCAGAGCAATGTCTATTTTTGCTTGTATTGCCTTTATTGTTGGAATCAAGCCTATCATGCCAACTATTGAGGTTAATAATAAATCTGTTCCGGGTAAAGTAGCGATCTGAATTAATCCATCCAGTCCACAAAGAATTTCTGTTCGGTTACCAGAAATTCTTTGTTTTAGTTCTAAGGCTTTTTGATCATCCATGACAGCAACAGCAACAGGGTTAAATTCTTTGACTTGTTTTTCCAATAACGCAATATTGTGATTGCCCGATATGCCAAGTACATTAAATTTATCACGATTGTGTCTAACTACATCTAAGGTTTGCGTACCAATAGATCCTGTTGAACCGAGTATACTAATATTCTTCATCAAATCATCCTTTCAAATACAGAGACAAACGAAACAATGTCAAAAATTTAAAAAGGCAGTTATGCCTTTTAAGAATTGATTAAAAAAACTGAGAGATAAAAAACAATAGGTGCTGTAAAGAGAATACTGTCAAACCTATCTAAAATACCCCCGTGTCCAGGCATAATTTTCCCATAATCTTTTATGCCTACATATCGTTTAATGATTGAAGCTGTCAAATCACCTACTTGCGAGAGTATGCTGGCAAAAAAACCCATGATAACACATTGGTATAAAAAAGAAGGCACAACAAAATATGCAAAAACACCACTTACTACAACACAACCAATAATGCCTCCAATGGCACCTTCTACTGTTTTTTTAGGACTAATATTGGGACAAAGTTTTCTCGAACCAAAAAAATATCCTGAAAAATACGCGAATGTATCTGTAGACCAGGCTGTGATAAAGATCATCCATATTAGATTTCTCGGTTCAATAAGTTCATCAAAAAAAACAATATGGAACATAAAGAACACAATATAAAATACACCTAGTATGGTTATACTCGCAGCTATGATGTCTGCCTTTTTTTTAAATATGGTTAAAACCAATGTAGTTACAACGGTGATAAAAAACCAAAACATGATTTTCTCCAAGGTAGGAGATAATATCGTAATGAAAAAAAATAAGAGAATACTAAATGCTCCGATTTGCTTATATGGGCGAATTTGAATATGATGAAAAGCATTGAAGAACTCATTGATGGCAATAGATGCTAAAATGAAAACAGCAATTTTAAGCAAAATGCTCCCTTTTGATACAGTAATATACAGCAAAGGCAAACCTACTAATGAAGTAATAATTCGAACGAGCATTAAGTACTACCTCCTATTTGATACCACCAAACCGTCTTTCTCTATTCTGGTAGTCATGTATTGCATGGATTAAATGTTCACCGTTAAAATCCGGCCAATAAATATCAGAAAACCAGAATTCACTATAGGCAATCTGCCATAGCAGAAAGTTACTTATGCGATATTCTCCACTGGGCCTTATGATTAAATCCGGATCCGGAATCCCCTGTGTATATAAATATTGACTAAATATTGACTCATCTACATCATCTATTGTTAGGGTCTTATCTTCTACAGCTTGAATCATTCGTTTTACCGCTCTAATAATCTCGTCTCTTCCACCATAATTCAAAGCTATATTCACTTGCAGACCAGTATTTTCTTTGGTTAGATTAACCGCATCATTTATTTCACGGATCGCACTATCAGGTAATTTGCTGATATCACCAATAGTACAGATCTTTACGTTATTCGAATGTAATTCCTTAATTTCCAATCTTAAATAAGTAACAAGCAATTGCATTAAAGCAGTTACTTCTTCCTTTGGCCTTTTCCAATTCTCCGTGGAAAAAGCATATAGGGTTAAATAAGCAACACCAATATCTGATGCTGTGCGGATGACGTCCCTTAGCGCTTCAACGCCTGCTTTGTGTCCCGCAGTTCTTGGCAGTCCCTTGCTTTTTGCCCATCGTCCATTTCCATCCATGATGACAGCAATGTGTTTAGGTATATTGTTTAGATCAAGCTGCAGCTTACTATTTGTTTCATTTCGATGACTGGTAAATAGTTTTCTCAAAATATCCATTCAGAATGCCCCCGATTAAGAAAGTGCTTAACCCCCGCAACTGCAGGGGCTAAAAATAGTTTACTATTAATTCAATATCCTTGTCTATTCTTTTTTGTCTGATCACGCGATACTCGTCGATATAATGCTTTTCTCGATTGCTTTCATACTGTGTTTTTACAATTTTTATTCTAACATCATAATGCTGCAGTATAGCCACAGCTTCATTAAGACGATAAGATACTACACTAGGAATTTCAGACAATGATTAGACCTCCAGTAATTCTTTTTCCTTGCTATTGATCGTTTCATCAATCATAGAAATAAACTTATCTGTAAGCTTTTGAATATCATCTTCTGACTTTTTAAGATCATCTTCTGTAATCTCTGTGTTTTTCTGCATTTTCTTTAATTTGTCGTTAGCTTCTCGTCGCTCATTACGAATAGCTACTTTTGCATTTTCACCGGTCTTCTTTACAATCTTTATTAGCTCTTTCCGTCTTTCTTCCGTTAATTGTGGAATTAACAACCGAATAAGTTTGCCATCATTTGAAGGATTGATGCCCAAATCAGATAATTGGATGGCTTTTTCTATTGGCTGAATTGCCCCTTTATCATATGGCTGGATAACCAACAATCTAGGTTCAGGTGCAGAAATACCGGCAATTTGTTTCAGTGGCGTCGGTGAACCATAATAATCAACCATGATTCTGTCCAGTAATGCAGGATTTGCCCTACCAGCTCGAATTGACATGAGCTCTTCCTTAAGTACCTTTAAGGTTTTTTGCATCTTTTCTTCGATCTCATGATGAACTTGTGTAATCATACATCATTCCTCCTTAATCAATGTACCAATCTTTTCACCTAAAATGACTTTCTTAATGTTTTCTGGCTTATTAAGACCAAAAACAATAATTGGGATTTTATTATCCATACACAGAGAAGTAGCAGTAGAATCCATGACGCCTAATCCTCTATTCAAAACATTGATATAGGATAATTCATCAAACATTTCGGCCTCAGGGTTTACCATCGGGTCTGAATCATAAACACCATCAACTTTCTTTGCAAGCAGAATAACTTCTGCTTCGATTTCAGCTGCTCTTAAAGCCGCAGTGGTATCTGTAGAAAAATATGGATTACCTGTTCCAGCCGCAAAAATGACAACTCTTCCTTTTTCTAAATGTCTTACCGCTCTTCGTCGAATGTACGGTTCTGCGATCTGTCTCATTTCGATCGCAGTTTGAACGCGAGTATAAACGCCAATGTGTTCCATGGCATCTTGTAAGGCCAACGCATTAATTACTGTAGCAAGCATACCCATATAATCGGCAGTGGTTCTATCCATGCCCTTACCACTTCTGCCGCGCCAGAAATTACCTCCACCAACGACAATTGATACTTCAACGCCTAATGCAATGATTTCTTTAACTTGAGTGGCAATAGAATCAAGCGTTTTTTCATCTAAGCCAAACCCTTTTTCTCCAGCTAAAGCTTCCCCACTAAGCTTTAAAATGACTCTTTTATATTTAGGCCTCACATTTATAACCTCCGTTCTTAATTCTACGTTGATTTTTAAAAACCTTTCATGAGATAAATAAACTTCATATTATTTTAAAAAAGAGAACACAAGGTGTGTTCTCTATCTTTAATTGTAGGTTAGCTATTAATTTGTTTAGCTACTTCCTCTGCAAAGTTTTCTTCTTTCTTTTCAATACCTTCTCCTACTTCAAATCTCACAAATCTTCTAATGCTAATGTTTTCGCCGATTCTTCCAATTTTCTCATTTAGGAGGTCTTGAATAGTGATTTCTGGGTCTCTTATGAACGATTGCTCCAAAAGACAAACTTCTTTAAAGAATTTTTCAATTCTTCCTTCTACCATTTTATCAACGATTTTTTCTGGCTTACCTTCGTTTAAAGCCTGTGCTCTTAAGATTTCTTTTTCTTTCTGAATAGCCTCGTCAGAAACTTCTTCTCTTCTTATGTATTGTGGGTTAGAAGCCGCAATTTGCATTGCTACGTCTTTAACAAACTGCTTAAATTCATCATTCTTCGCCACGAAGTCTGTTTCACTATTTACTTCAACGAGTACGCCGATTCTTCCACCATGAATATAAGATTCGACTAAACCTTCTGCAGTAATTCTGCCGGATTTCTTTGCAGCCTTAGCTAGACCTTTTTCTCTTAGTATTTCTACTGCTTTTTCCATATCGCCATTTGCTTCTTCTAAGGCTTTTTTGCAATCCATCATACCAACGCCAGTTTTTTCTCTTAAATCTTTTACCATTGCTGCTGAAATAGCCATGAGAACGCCTCCTCAAGTATCAATATAGTATAAGTGGTAAGAGCAGTAAGGGATTTGACCCCCTTGTAACCCTTACCACCTGGAATTACTCTTCCATTTGTTCGCCTTGTCTACCTTCAATAATAGCATTAGCTATTGTTGCAGTAATAAGCTTTACTGCTCTGATTGCATCATCATTACCAGGAATTACGTAATCAACTTCATCAGGATCACAGTTTGTATCTACGATACCAACAACTGGAATACCAAGAATCTGCGCTTCTTTTACAGCAATTCTTTCTTTTCTTGGGTCAACTACAAATAAAGCCCCTGGCAATTCTTTCATATCTTTTATACCGCCTAGGAATTTCTCAAGTTTTTCTCTTTCATTTCTCAACTTGATTACTTCCTTCTTAGGAAGAACTTCAAACAATCCGCCTTCTTCCATTCTTTCAAGCTCATGTAACCTATCAATTCTTTTTGCAATTGTTTTGAAGTTCGTTAACATACCACCCAACCATCTTTGGTTAACATAGTACATACCACTTCTCTTAGATTCCTGCTCAATAGATTCCTGTGCCTGTTTTTTTGTTCCTACAAATAGAATCGTCTTATTGCTTTCTGCAACTTCCTTAACAAAAGCATAGGCCTCTTCAACTTTTTTCACAGTTTTCTGAAGGTCGATAATATAAATACCGTTCCTTTCTGTGAAAATGAATTCAGCCATTTTAGGATTCCATCTTCTTGTTTGATGTCCAAAATGAACCCCTGCTTCTAATAGTTGTTTCATTGAAATAACTGACATTTTCTTCACCTCCTTGGTTTTTTCCTCCGTTCTGTTCATCTCTTTAAATGACCCTTAGGAACCAATTTAAAGATTCCAGAACGTGCGTATTCAGTCACCTAAAAAAGTATATCACAAGGTTGAACTATTGGCAACAAAAAACTGTATAACAACAATAGTATTTTTACCATTTTTTTTTCGCTTATACGTTTTATGGAATAAAAAAGAACCTCATTTCTATGAAGTTCTTAGACTATTCTTCCGCTCCTTTAACGAGCCTTTCTATGATTTCGTCTTCAGAAATACCTTCGTTAAACTTGTAATTGCCCCAACGCAATATGCCACTGTAATTTTTTGAATAAACTTTATCTAAAAATGATTTTTGTGAAGATATCAACTGTTCTTCCAGCAGTAAGTCTGCAATATCTTCACTGTTTGACCCCTGGGGAATATATACGTTAATGGTCTTACCTACTTCGGGGGCTTTGGTTACTTCATCTTGGGGCTTAGAATCAGGTTCAATAACATTTGTAGGGTTATTTATCACCTTTGATTTATCAATATATTCCACTGGATCTACCATGCCAAGCTTTTTCGCTTCGGATCGAATAAATTCTTCACTGGGAATATTATTTTCGCTTCTCATTTGTACAATGTTCATCGACGAAGTTATGATGAGACCTACGCCCACGCCTAGCAAAAAAGCCTTTAAATAGCGCTTGTTCAAAGGATCACCTCTTCAGTAAATTTAAAATTAGCTGGATTTCACCAATACCTTTATTCATCTCTTTAGCGATTTGGGATGCAGTATATCCTTGATTGTACATTCTCGCAATTTCTCTTTTTTCAATCGTTTCTGTTTCCTGTTTATCCAATATATTCATTTGTTCAAAGGACTGGGAATGGATATTGTTGGGAATTGCTTCAACAATAGATTTATTATCGGGAATGAGATTTTGGAGAACAGTCAAATTCGAAATCTTTTCCTCTGCATCGAACAGCAACTCAGATAGTATCTGAATTTTTTTTTCTAATTCATTCATAACACTTTGGCTCATTTCATCAAATTCTTTTTTTATGTCCTCTGCTATTTCAATATATTCAAATAATTTATATTCCTGCTCATCGATACTTTTTTTTGCGATTGAAGCTTTTTCAGCACGCATATCTTTTCGGAGGACGATTAGCGTGACAATAATGATTAAAATCCCAACAAAGAATAAAATATAGTTAGACATAATTACCCCCATGTTTAAATTCGTATATCGATTCTCATTCCCTTTGTCTCTGACCTTTGCTTGTCATGACTTTGGTTATCTTCTTTTTCCTCTTCTTTTTTTTCATGCTGTTTATCCTTTGAAGATTGATATTTGTCCTTTTTATTCTCTTTATCTCTCTTAATCTTTGATTGTTCAACATTATCAAAGTGATTTACTTTATTCATGTTGTTTTCGATGGTCAGCTTATCTTGTTGAACTAAATGATGCTGATCCATCCTGATCTTATCATTTTGACTCTGATGCAGCTGAGACATTTGCTGCGTTTTGGGAACTAATAATTGAAAATCCACGGGACGAATGGACATCGATATCATCTCCCTTTTTATCCCAAATATGAAGTAACCCTAATTTCTCCTTCATCTCGAAGGAAGGTAGTGCATTGAATCTGATCCTTTACATAGTACACGGAATTACCGATAGAAATTCTAACGCCTGGATAAACGATTGAAGCAACATGAATTTTACCATTGAAACATGATTGCATCAACTCTTTTAAATTTGCAAATTCACTGGTTACATAGGATAGTTTTTCTTCTAAATATTTTTTTGTTTCCAATGACTTTCTTAATATTTCTTGCTTGTCTTGCGGTAGTTCAGTGACTTTAGCCATTTTTAACAAAAGATCAATTGCTTTATTGACACGCTCTAAATTGTTCATAATTGCATCAATTTCATTCTTTAAACTATCATGTCTCGTTTTAATATCCGGATCGATACCCACTTCAAGTTTTGTTGCTGCTGCCATCGGTGACCCAATAATTTTTGCAGATATTTCATTTACTGCTTTGACTTCACCGCCCACGATCAACCCTTTCTTACCTTTAACGATAATATTTCCTTTACATTCAACAGTACAATGCATGATAGAATCAGCCATAATATTTCCATTTGCCTTGGCATGACAATTCTCCATATATTTAGAAACAATATCCTGTTCACTGATTAATTGGCCGTGATGGGCACCTTGAATTCCTTTGTGTAGAATAATATTCCCTTTAGCAAATATTGATGCACCTTCAACGACACCTAGTACCTCTACGTCACCATCACTCTCAATTGTAAACCCACCTATTACGTGTCCCCGTACCAGTACCTTTCCAGCAAACTTGATATTCCCAATACTATTATCTACATTTCCGTTAACCTCAAAAACCTGCAGCACCGTAACTTTATCATCAATTAATTTTACCTGCCCATCCGCATCTGCTACTAAATTCAAGCCGTCGGAAGTTTCAATAACGTTTTTCCCTCTTTTAAATTGAATAGTCTTTCCTTCTTTTGCTTTTAATACTCTTCCATCAACAGTAACGCCATCTTCCCCTTCTTTAGGCAAAACTCTTTCTGCTAGTATGGTGCCTTTGCTGACATTTTGAATAATGTTCAAATTTTTGAGATCGACGGTTCCATCTTCGAGGATTGTTGGCTTTGCTTTTGTTTCTATATTGAATAGATACTTAATATATCCATCTTCACCATTGACTGGTGATTTTCCAACAGCAACGATTGTTTTTCTATGATAAATACTTTTTTCCACCATTTCAGCAATTACATTTGCGTCAATACCAAAAACGATATTATTTTCTTTCAGAATATCTAATATATTCTGAACACTAACCATTTTTCCACCACATGGCGGGGTGATTGTTAGGTACGCTTTCATGAAATCAGAAGATTTCTCGATAAGCACTTTGGCATCTACAATTTCTTTTATTGCCAATTCATCAAGATCAATCTTTTGCACTTGCTTTAATTGAATACGTTTTTGAATTTCTTCTTTGTCGAAAAAGTCAGAGGAACTCTGCTGAAGGGCAAACATGATTTCAGCAGCATCCACAGCTATTCCATTACCCCTGGCAGGTGTAATAAAAAGAAAACGACGGCCATTCTCATTTAAAATCTCATAATGTCCGTTTTCAGCAGCATCGCTTTCCTGTGCTTCAAACTTAACTGTATTCTCTAGGTTAGATGAAATGTCTCGGGTTTTTGGTATTAACTTAACTCTAAACTTTCTTATGGACATATTCATTACGGTTTTGCCTTCTTGCAAGACTTCTATTTCGACATCCTCTCTTGTCGTCTGCAAATTTTCTAAACCTTGTTCAATTGCTTCATCCAGGGTTTTTCCTTCAACAATAATAAAGTTGGCATCCATACCTACTCCCCACCCCACTTTTTATTTTTCAGAAAACCTTTTCTAATTTACTTTTCAATTTAACCATTGCTTTTGTGTGTAATTGTGAAATCCTTGATTCAGAAATATCTAATATTTGCGAAATTTCTTTATAAGTTAGTTCAGAATAGTAGTATAGGCTAATGATTCTTTTTTCTCTTTCAGGCAAAATGTGTATCGCTTCAATCAAAATACGCTTTATCTCTTCTTTTTCGAAATGCTGCTGCGGTTCATTTTGAATGTCTTCATCAATAATTGCAAAATTTGTATTGTTTGAGATCTTCTCTTCTAAAGAAACGATTGAATAAGCGTGGATCTCTGATAACATAGCATTCAAATCGTCGGTGCTGATACCTAGTTGGGCAGCAACTTCTTCATCTGTTGCATTTCTTCCAAGACTGTTCTCAATGGCTCTGTACGCATCCTCAATTTTCTTATATTTCTGTCTAACGGATCTGGGAATCCAATCTAAATTTCGAAGTTGGTCAATGATAGCCCCTCGAATCCGGATGTATGCGTATGTTTCAAATTTAACATTTTTTGACAGGTCAAACTTGTCAATTGCATCTAGTAAACCAAAAATCCCATAACTGACCAAATCGTCATATTCAATATTGTTACCATAGCTGTTATATAGACGGCCAGCAATAATCTTAACTAAATCAACATATTCAAGGATTAGCTGTTCTTTTATTTTTTTATCTCGGGTTTTAAAATACTGATCCCATAGGTTATGATTAGACATAACATTACCCCCTAGGAATTATTCCTATCTTTCATTGATTTTGAACTGCTTATTGTCTGCAAATCATTAAATTCTAAGGGTGTAAAATCATCTTCATCAGGGTTTTCTTCTTGATCATCTGTTGTGATCATCATCTCTGCTGGAATAACCATATTAAAGGTGCTTTCTGTACTTTTCTTTTTAATGGATCCTATGGTGTCAAAGAAAACTTTTGATGCAGTATATATAATAACAATAAACAGCAGTGATCTCTTTAAAAATAAAACAAAACTAATTTTTTGAATCATTCCAATGATTGTACTTATGAGTATAGATACAAAAACGAAGATATAGGGGTAGATTTTCAAACTCTCCATAAGAAAAAACTCCTATCATATTTGTTTTGTTCCATGGCCGATTGTTTTTACGAGGAGAATTCCTGTATCGGAATAAAGCTCAATGGTTCTTCCAAAATTCCCACCAGTATCTTCTGCTATAATGGGAACTCCCAGTTCCCCGAGTATTTCTTTTGTGGCAATCGTATTTCTTTCACCAATTTTCATAATATCGTTTTTATTTGAAAATGAAAACATTTGTGCGCCCCCGGCAATTTTGCTCACTAATCTGTTTTTATTTGCCCCAAGACTTATTACCTTTTCTAATAGAAGTGTTATACCGGTATCTGCAAATTTGGCAGGATTATTATTGTTACGAATCGTCTTACTGGAAGGTAACATAATATGTGCTAATCCAGCTATTTTGGTAATAGGATCATATAAAGTGATGCCTACACAGGAACCTAGTCCCAAGGTTGTAAGTGTACCAGGGTGTTTTATCGTATTTAAATCTGCCATACCTACTTTTATCAATTCACTCATTACTGTAATACTCCTAAACTTTTTAATAGTACTTCAAAGGACTCGACATCTGGTATAAGGAAGAAGAATCCCTTTACGTCATTATCTCCTTCTTGGAATTCAGTTTCAATCAGCAATACTTTATCTCCTATTTGTCCAAACTGAATAATCGGAACACTCAATATAGCACCTGCCATGTCTACAGCCAGAGAAGGAACAGATATCAATATTTTTAAACCTGTTAGCATTGATAGAGAAGAAACATAGGATCCCGAAAGAATATTGCCGATTTCATTTAATGCAGACCGATCAATTTCGTCTAATTCTTCAGAATGATCTTCTTTAAACATCAACATATTGGTTAAAGTTTTAGACGATTTGATTGTTAATAAAAACATGATATTCCCGGTGATATCTCCGTCGACACGAAAATAAATACCACAAACAGGTACCTCAGGACCCCCAAGCAACTCAGCAACCTCTTTGAACTCAAGAATCTCAACCTTTGGAACATTCATATCTATTTTTCTATCAAGAAGCTTAGCCAGAGCTGTTGCTGCATTACCGGCGCCAATATTACCAATCTCTTTTAATACGTCGATTTGCATGCTGTTCAATTCATCAATTGATATACTCATTATCACTCCTCCTTAGGAAATCATTCACTTTCAGATGAATCGGTAATTCCTAAAACTGTTTTCAAATCAAGCAAGATAATAATTCTACCATCTTTTTTCCCAATTCCCTTTATGTAGTTATACTCAATATTATTTACAACATTTTGCGCATCATCTATTTCATCTTCATGAAGCTGAAGTACCTCCGAAGATGAATCTACAAGCAAACCTACAACGATATCTTCAACGGATACAATAATGATCCTTGTTTCATCATTATATTCAATTTGCGGTAGATGGAAAGCTTTTCGCAAATTAACAACTGGAACAACTTCACCACGGAGATTTATTACCCCTTGAACATATTCCGATGCGTGGGGAACTCTTGTGATATCCATGACTTTCTCTATGGTAGCTACTCGGTGAATATCAATACCATAAAATTCATTATCTAATTCGAAGACAACATACTGATTGTCTGCAGAAACCAATTTATTATCCATTTTTTCCTCTCCTTTACTGTGAGTTTTCCGTTAGAATAGAGAATTGGTGTCCACGATAAGCGCAACTTGTCCATTACCTAAAATTGTCGCACCAGCTATGACTTTGATACCTGACAAGAACTTACCTAAAGACTTAATAACAATCTCCTGCTGTCCAATTAATGTATCCACGATAAATCCAGCCGTTTTATCACCTTTTCTGACCACAACGACGATCAAATCTTCTTTAGCATTCTCTGCATTTTCAACATGTAATATTCTATTCATTCTTAATATTGGGAGGGTTGTATTTCTATATAAAACAACCTCTTGATTCTGAACTTTTCTAATACTGGATGATTTAATGTTAATAATTTCTTTAATTGAATTCAATGGAATTGCATATTTCTCAGCACCAATGTTAACCAATAATGCTTGAATGATTGCTAAAGTCAATGGCAATCTGATCGTAAATTTGCTTCCTTTAAGTTTCGTTGTTTGAACTTCGACAACGCCACCCAAGGATTCAATTTTCGTTTTTACAACATCTAAACCTACACCTCTGCCAGAAATATCGGAAATTTTGTCTGCAGTACTAAATCCTGCATGGAAGAGAAGGTTGACAGCTTCTTTATCATCTAATGATTCAGCCTGCTCTTTTGACATGATTCCTTTTTGAACAGCCTTTTCTTTTACTTTTTCAATATTTATACCTTGCCCGTCGTCTTCCACTTCGATAACTACACTGTTTCCATCCGGATATGCAACCAGTTTTACCGTTCCAAATTCAGCTTTACCATGCTTTCTTCTTAGTTCTGGTTCTTCAATACCATGGTCAATGGAGTTCCGGATTAAATGAATCAATGGATCTCCGATTTCATCAATGACGGTTCTATCCACCTCAGTTTCTTCACCAGACATAATTAGTGAAATTTCCTTGCCTAGTTCTTTGGATAAGTCTCTCACCATTCTAGGAAATCTGTTAAAGGTTCTTTCAATGGGAACCATTCGAACTTTCATAACAGCGTCATGTAAACTGGTGGTAATTCTTTCAAGGTACTCAATAGCTTCATTCATATTATCTTTCTTTGCAGAATCATCAATATCTTCAAGTCTGGTTTTTATAATAATTAATTCGCTAACCAAGTTCATTAGACTATCCAAGCGATCGATATCTACACGAACAGTTTTTCCAACTTTCGGTTTCTTCGTTTTTTGCTGCTTTTTATCATCAAAGCCTTCATCGTCATTATCTTCTACAGCATCTTTTACTTCTTCCATGTTTGAGGACTGTGAAAGAGATTGGAATTCATGAGGCAATACTTTCTCGATTAATACAGATTCCACTTCGGAGATGCTCAAAAGTTCTTTTTTAAGAATTTCCACATTTTGCTTCGTGATAACAAGCAGCTCAAAGGATAATTCAAAATTCTCATCTTCAATATCATCAACCGGTGGATTTGATTTGATAATTTCACATTCTTGTTCTAAAGTATTAAATACAATAAAAGCGCGGGCAGATTTTAACATGCAATTTTCATTTAATGTCACCTTAATTTTTATGCACTCAAAACCATCTTGAGCAGCCTTTTCGATGACATGCTTTGCAAATTCCTCAACCTGAATTTTTATCTTACTATCTGGCACCAGCGAATCTTCCGTATGTTGTTCTTCAAATGTAGTTATTGATATTTCTTTTTGATTCCTATTTCCAATCTGATCAAAATCACCTGACATAATTGATTTTAGTTTTTTTACAAGGATGTGTGGTTCTACACTTCCCTCTTCTCCGGATATAGAAATCTCATTGATGTATTCCTCTAATGTATCTAAGCATTCAAATAAAATATCGATAATCGAGCTAGTGATTTGAATTTCTCTGTTCCTCAAGGATTGTAATACATTCTCCATTTCATGGGTTAGGCTAGCAATTTTATTAAAACCCATTGTTCCTGACATACCTTTTAAGGTATGGGCAATCCTGAATATTTGATTAAGAATATCCAGGTTTTCATAATCGTTCTCTAATTCTAGAAGGCTTTCATTCATGTTTTGAAGATTCTCTTTAGATTCTTCAATAAAGATTTCTAAATATTGACTCATGTCCATACTCTACACCCCCACAACTTTAGTGATTGTTTTAGCAATGTCTTGCAATGATACGACATCATCAATACAACCTAAATTTACTGCTGATTTTGGCATCCCATACACAACACATGATTCCTCGTTCTGAGCAATGGTGTGACAGTTTTGCATTTTCAAATTTTTCATACCATTAGCCCCATCGGCTCCCATACCGGTCATAATAACGCCAACGATGTTAGACGCATGCAAATCTGCCAGCGAGTCCATTAATGCATCAACAGAAGGTCTATGTCCAGAAACAGGAGGGTCTTTCGACAATTTGATTTTCAGCGTATTTCCTACACTTACTACTTTCATATGATAATCTCCAGGAGCTATATATGCATGGCCCGGCAAAAGAATATCCTCATCTTCTGCTTCCTTTACGTGTACTTCTGACAAATTATTCAACCTTTCAGCCAATGATTTCGTAAAACCTGGAGGCATATGCTGTACAATTAAAATACTTGCTGGAAGACTTTGAGGTAAATAAGGTATTACTTCCTGCAGCGCCCGAGGCCCTCCTGTAGAAGTGCCAATTGCTACAATTTTCTTCAGAATTTTATTATTTTCCACAGGCCCAGCTGTTTTGTTCGCTGTACTGGTATTTTTTAGCGGCTTGTGCAGATTCTTATATCGTATATTGACTTTGGCAGCAATTTTTATTTTTTGCGTCAGCTGGCCTTTCATTTCCTCATTGCTCATCTTGAAAATGTTTGATGGCTTCGTGATAAAGTCAACGGCTCCAAGTTCCAGTGCTCTTAGGGTAGCGTCAGCACCTTCCTTTGTCAAACTGCTGAGCATTACTACTGGTACAGGAGATTCTTCCATAATTTGTTTGAGAGCAGAAATTCCATCTAATATAGGCATTTCCACATCCATTGTTACAACATCAGGTTTTACTGCCTTAATTTTCTCTAAAGCTTCTTTTCCATTTTTTGCAGTACTGATTACTTGTAATTCCTCATCAATTGAAATAATGTCAGAGATAACTTTACGCATGAACGCTGAATCATCAACTACTAATACAGTGATTTTTTTCATTTATATCAATCCCTTTTTTCTCATTTTTCTTTGATAATGAAATATAAACGATATGATCTGCGTTCGAGTTTTCTCATTTATACCTTCAAAAGCAGTGGCAATTTCAAAAGTATTTTCTACAGCATCATGTAAACTACATCGAATGATTCTGCCTTTTGCGATAATCGTATCTTCTCCGGTATTGATGTGGATTTCAATTGTAGTGCCAACTTTTATTTTTTCATTGCTTATGAGTCTCAGACCACCTCCGCTGATATCTTGCGTATAAGCTCGGGTAAATGTGCCTGACGGGTTTCCTTTCTGATCCAACTGTCTAAATTGTATATCCAAAACGACTTCCAATCTAAAAAAATTTCTTCGCTGGTCCTTATCAATATCACCTATTTTTTGTATGATTAGGCAAGAAATGTGTTTAAGCGTTTTTCTAGAAATCACTTTTGCTTTAAAAATGAAAACGCCTTCATTTTTTTTGTTCTGTTTAATATAGATGAATTCACCTATAGGAATTGGTGTAATGACATTATTGAATATTGGCGTAGCAACGACATATGTTTGATCATCGATAATATCTAATACTTGGCTAACTAGAATCTTTTTTTTCTCATCATTATATTTTTGGTTGTCCATATAAAATTGGTGTGTTTCAATTTCAATTCGATCACCAACACTAAATAGTTCGTTATTATTCATGGATTGGTTACATACCTCCTTCCTTTCAGCACAGGAAAGTACCTTGCGTATAATAAAATATAGATAAATAATTACTTTCGAATATTAGAGAACAATCTGTTGAGAAATCTTTTCAATCCACTGGCCTCGTACAATTCAGTGTTCAGTTCATTAATTAATCTGGCTGCAATTGAATTAATTCCTTGACTAACCACACTATTTGGGTAATTAAGGATAAAGGGTTTCTGCAGCTTCACGGATCTAGATACGGCAGCGTCTTCATACAAATAACCTAAACGTTCCAATGAAATATTCAAAAATCTCTGTGTTGCCGTATTTAATTTGTTGAAAATATCTGATCCTTCTTTATTATCTTCAACCCTATTGATCAACACTCTAATTTTTTTTGTATTATCTTCGGCGACAATATTCTTAATCATGGCATATGCATCTGTAATTGAAGTAGGTTCTGGCGTTGTAACCAAAATTACTTCTTCTGTTGCATTGACAAAAGAAAGTACAGCATTGTTTATACCGGCCCCTGTGTCAATGAGAATAAAATCTGTTGATTTACCTAATTCTTTAAGATTTTCAATTAGGTATGATAATTGATCATCGGTTAAATTTACTAGCTCTCTTAAACCGGAACCACCAGAAATAATTTTTATACCATTAGGGCCTTCCACCATAATTTCATCTATGGTCTTCTCATTTCTAACAACATGAACGAGACTGAATTTTGGAATAATGCCAGAAATGACATCTATATTTGCTAAGCCAAGATCTGCATCAAGTATCGTTACTCGGTAACCTAGATTTCGTAACGCCAAACCAAGATTAATTGTAAAATTCGTTTTCCCTACGCCGCCCTTACCGCTGGTAATGGTTAGGACCCGTGCATTATCCTGACTTTCATTGCTTACATTTGATTGTATAGCCACTTGGGGCTGACTCTTCATTGTGCTGATCATTTCGCGAAGTTTTTTTGCTTGATCATTCATCTTGTTCACCTACAATCATACTGGCTAAGCTATCAGGATTGGCTGCTTCGATATCATCTGGAACACTTTGTCCCGTGGTCAGATATGAAAGGGCTTTACCAGACAGTAATTTTGCATTGAGAATATTGCCCATTAGAGACGATTCATCAAGTTTTGTAAATAATAATTTATAGTTATTTACGAAGTCGTAGGATGATATAATATTATTTATATCTTTATACCCTGTTGTAGCACTTATTACCAAATAAATATCTGGATCAGGCAAGCTAGCAAGTAATTGTTTCACTTCATCTAGCTGCTCTTCCTTTTTATGATTACGCCCAGCAGTATCAATTAATATGAGATCTTTATCCTGATATTTTTCAATAGCCTGAAAGACTTCATTAGGTTCATAAATAATTGTAATAGGAATACCAATGATTTCACTGTATGTTTTTAACTGCTCAACTGCTGCTATTCGATAGGTATCAGATGTTATTAATGCAACGGATTTGCGTTCGGTTATAGACATTTTAGCTGCTAATTTTGCAATTGTAGTTGTTTTTCCTACACCTGTTGGACCAATAAATACGGCAATCTTTTTATTTTTTTTCTTGTCTGTTAACAACTGTGGTGTCCCTAAATAGTCTCTTATAATAATTTTTAATGCATTCCTTACTGCTTCTTCATTTTCTTTTGTAAAGCTCACTTGCTTTTTAACAATATTGAGCGATTTTTGCGCTACATTCTTTTCCACACCATTTTCCATTAATTTATTAAGGTATTTATCATAGGTTTCACATACACTAGGAGCAGTATTATCCTTTGCTCCATCGACTTTATTCATAAAGCTGTTCAAAAGACTTTCCACATTGCCCAATTGTTTCTGAAGTTCAATGATTTTGTCGGGCTCATTCTGGTACGAATTATGCTTAAAGCTATTTCGAGAATCAGGCTGCCCCTTTTTGACAGGATCGGTTTCTTCTAATGCAGCAACAATTTCTACAAGTGGCTTTTTAAAAAATCCCAAAATGCCAGATCTCCGTATTTTTCTAGAATGAAGAATGACAGCGTTAATTCCTAGCTCAGATTTTACTTTTAACATGGCCTCCTGCGTATCATTTGCAATATACCGTTTCACTTTCATATTATGCACTCACCACCCCGACTGATTGGATTTCAATTTTGGAATCAATTTCATTGTAGGATAAAACGATCAAATCCGGAGCTAATTGTTCGGTTAGCTTTTTAAAATAGAATCTTACAATGGGTGATGTTAATATAATGGGTTGCTCCCCCATCGACATCAACTTGTGTACCTGCTGTGCTACGTTGTTTAAAACAGATTGTGCAAATACAGGGTCTAAATTTAGATATGAACTGTGTTCTGTCTGCTGTATGGATTCCATGATTCTCTGTTCTAGAGACTGCTCGAGGGTAATAACCTTTGCCCGCTTACCATCAATAAATTGCTTTGTAATCGCTCTGGCTAAGGATTGGCGCACATACTCTGTAAGAACATCTGTATCCCTTGAAATGGATCCGTAATCTGCTAAAGTTTCTAAAATTGTAATCATATCTCGAATAGATATGCCTTCTCTCAAAAGGTTTGAGAGGACTTTTTGGATTTCACCTAATGACAATATTTTAGGAACTAGCTCATCAACTAAAGCATTATGATGTTCTTTAACGTTATCAATTAATGCTTTAACTTCTTGACGTCCTAATAATTCATGGGAATGTCTTTTAATAATCTCAGTTAAGTGAGTAGATATAACGGAAGAAGGGTCAACAACAGTATATCCGTATATTTCAGCTTTTTCCCTTTCATCTTCAGATATCCACTTTGCCGGCAGTCCAAAGGCTGGTTCAACAGTGTCGATCCCCATTAGAGAACCTTCAGCTGTCCCGGGATTCATAGCCAGGTAATGATCAAATACGATATTACCATCAGATACTTCAACACCTTTGATCTTAATAACATATTGGTTCGGCTCCAATTGAATGTTATCTCTAAGCCTTATCATTGGAACAACAATGCCCAATTCCAAAGCGCATTGTCTTCGTATCATGACCAATCTGTCAAACAAATCTCCGCCCTGGTTAGGATCAGCTAAAGGAATAATGCCGTAGCCAAATTCCAACTCAATAGGATCAACTTGAAGCAGTGGTATGACATTTTCAGGTTTTCGTATTTCTTCAACCTGGGTGTCCTGTGACAGTTCGATCTCTTTCATTTCAGTTTCTTTCACTGTCTTTCTTAGCACAAAACCTAAATATAAAAATATGCCACTTAATAAGAAATATGGAATATCTGGCAGCGGTGTTAAACCAAGAAACAGTAAAACTCCTGAAATAATAAACATAATACGGGGTTGGTTAAACAGCTGGGTCAGCACATCGCTTCCTAGATCTGAATCTGACGCAGCCCTTGTAACAACGATACCTGTCCCAGTAGAAATCAAAAGAGCTGGTATCTGACCTACCAGACCATCCCCTACTGTCAAGAGCGTATATTTTTGCAAGGCTTCCGTAAAGGTTAGTTCTCCACCAATCATCCCCAGTACGAAACCAGCAGTAATGTTAATAATTGTAATAATAATACCTGCTATGGCATCTCCCTTAACAAATTTACTGGCACCATCCATTGCTCCATAAAAATCTGCTTCCCGTTGGATACGTCGTCTTCTGTCTCGGGCTTCAGCTTCGTTAATCAAACCGGAATTCAAATCGGCATCGATAGCCATTTGTTTTCCGGGCATAGCATCTAACGTAAATCTTGCAGCAACCTCAGATACCCTTTCAGCACCTTTTGTAATGACAAGAAACTGAATAATCATGATAATGAGGAAGATAATAAAACCTACAATGGCATTTCCTCCAATAACAAATTGGCCGAATGCTTCAATAACACTGCCTGCATTACCTTTTGATAAAATATATCTTGTGGTCGTAATATTCAGGGAAAGCCTAAATAAAGTAGTTATCAGCAGCATAGAAGGAAAAATAGAAAACTGTAAGGGCTCTTTATTATACATGGAAATAAGCAAGATCAATAAAGATAAAGCGATGTTGAAGCTTAAAAGGACATCGAGCAAAGGTAGTGGTATGGGTATGATAATAATGATGACAACAGCTATAACTGCAAGTGATACAACGATATCACCAAACTTCATTTCTTTTTCCTCCTAAATGATATTTTTTAACCTGTAGACATAAGCTAATACTTCTGCAACAGCCTGATAAAGTTCTGGAGGAAGATATTCTCCAATCTCTACTGTATAGTAAATTGCACGGGCAAGTGGTTTATTCTCAACAATAGGTACTTCATGCTCATTTGCAACTTTTTTAATATTTTGAGCAATTAAATCTTTTCCCTTTGCTAGAATGATAGGTGCATGATCAATACTGTTATCATAGCGTACAGCCACTGCATAATGGGTTGGATTGGTAATGATCACGTCAGCCTTAGGAACATCTTGCATCATTCTTCTCATGGAAATCTGACGCTGTTTTTCTTTAATTTTCGATTTTACTTGAGGATCCCCTTCCATCTGCTTATACTCTTCTTTAACTTCCTGTTTTGACATCCTTAAATCCTTTTCATACTGCCACTTCTGATAATAGTAGTCTAAAACTGCAAGGACCAAAAGCACAATGGCAGCTCGAAACATAATTTGAAATGTCATTTTAAACAAAAACACAGCGATTTTTTCCAGATCCATATCGAAAATATTCATAATGTTTTTTGAATTCTTAATGATATAGCTAAATGCAACATAGCCAACAACGCCAATTTTAATAAAAGATTTGACTAGTTCAACCAGCGACCGCACTGAAAACATTCTTTTAAAGCCATTAATTGGATTTAGCTTTTCTAATTTAAACGTCAGCGTTTCTGTTGTGAAAAGAAAGCCCACTTGTGCATACCCGGTGATTAGTGCTGCAAGAAAAGCAACACCTAAAATAGGCAATACTAATTTTGCAGTTATTTGGAGCATTTGCATTGATAAACTCAAAATACTATTTATAGAAGAAAGGTTCTCATAATCTGGTATATCTGAAAACAAGTTGATCGTAAAATAAGAAATATTTTTATACATATAGCTTCCCATAAACCAAACCGTTAAAAAGGTTATAAAAAGAATAAAAGCAGAGTTAATTTCTTTACTTTGTAAAACTTGTCCTTTCTTTCTGGCATCACTGCGTTTTTTAGATGTGGCTTTTTCAGTTTTTTCACCACTGAACCGCTGCAAATCTATTTTAAAAAGAATCATTTTATCATCCTTTTATACTCAATTTAATAAACTCATCCATATGATCAAACATAATATCAAAAATGTACTCAAAGAAACCTATATAAAGGGATGAAATCATAAAAATGACAATAAGTCCTAAGAAAATTTTTAAAGGCATCCCCACGACGAACACATTCATTTGAGGCATGGTCCTTGCCATGATGCCGAGCAGAATATTTGCTAAGAAGATTGATACGACAATAGGCGCACCGATTTTAAAACCGATAATAAAGGATGTTACGAAGATCGTAATTATTTTGTCATACATAAACTGATTCATGCTCAGTTTTCCAATGGGAATCATCTCAAAGCTATGAAGTAAAGCTTGAATAAGACGATGATGACCATTGACAGAAAGAAAAACGAGCATTGCGATTGTCGTGAGTAGATTGGCCGTAATGGGTATCTCTGTATCATCCATGGGATTGATCACTTGAACCATAGAGAAACCCATTTCCATATCCATTAAATGGCCTGCTAAATAAATCGAACTAAAGAATAAATATCCGATAAAACCAATCAGCATACCGACTAGAAGTTCTTTTGTTATATAAAAAAACAAAGAGTAAAAATTATCCATCAAAATATCTTGCGATATTTTGATAAAAGGTAGTATCAGGAAAGACAATATTAAAGAAAAACCAATTTTTACATATGAAGGGATTGTCCCTTGATTAAAAACAGGTGCGGTAAAGAACATCCCCGTTATTCTAGCAAAGACTAATAAAAAAAAAGCAATATTATCTAAAACAAATGAGGTAATGTCCACATTTTTCATTCCAATCTATTGGATAAATTTCGACAAATTAAAAAATAATTCCTCCGTATAATCGACAATCGTGTTTAAAAGCCAAGGCCCGAAAACAATAAAAGAAATAAAAACTGCAACGATTTTCGGTACAAACGCAAGCGTAGCTTCTTGAATGGAAGTTGTCGCTTGAAAAATGCTGACTAATAAGCCTACCAGCAATCCCGTTAAAAGCATTGGTGCAGAAAGAAGGATGATAATATACATTGCCTGTTGAAATATTTCGATAATTAACCCTTCACTCATAGTAACACCTCTTATTTAAATCCCATTACAAGAGATTTTATGATTAAATTCCAACCATCAACTAATATAAATAATAATATTTTAAATGGAAGCGAAATCATTACGGGAGGGAGCATCATCATCCCCATTGACATGAGTGTACTTGAAACAACCATATCAATGATAATAAATGGAATAAACAGGATAAATCCTATTTGAAAACCCGTTTTTAATTCGCTGATGATAAAAGCAGGGATTAAGGCTTTTGTTGGAATATCTTCAAGATCTTGGGGTTTAGCACTTTTTGATATATTGATAAAAAGTGCTAAATCTTTTTCTCTTGTTTGCTTGAACATAAACTCCCGAACTGGCTCCATTGCGTTTTGCAAGGCTACTTCTTGTGTTATTTCTTGACGCAAATATGGCTGTATGGCAGTATTATTAATCTCAGTACCAATAGGTGCCATGATAAAAAAAGTAAGAAATAATGCTAAACCAACAAGCACTTGGTTTGGCGGGGTCGTTTGTGTAGAAATGGCTTTTCTCACAAACGACAATACAATGATGATTCTTGTAAAAGATGTCATCATCATTAATATCGATGGTGCTATAGCCAATATGGTAATTAGGAACAGTATCTCTATTGTGTTTGCAACTTCCTTTGGATTGTTTGCTTCATCTATAGACAATCCAATTTTAGGTATCGTCAATTCTGGTTCTGCAAATGAAAAAGTAATGGAAAAAAGTAACACCCCTAATATTACGATCATGAAGCAGGCTATCTTGAATTTTGATCCTTGTTTCATCTGTTTTCATCCTTATCTGAAAGACCTTTAATTTCATCACTCCGTTTTTTTAGATCAGCTAATCTGCTTTTTAATGATTCAGTAAAATCATCATTATATTGGAAGTCGAAGTCTTGATCATCTTCCACCGACATCTTACTTTTTGTGTTTAAAAATTTATCGAAGTAAACAGAAAATCTTGTTTTTAAAATATTCTCAGAAGGATTCTCACCGTCTTCAATAAGACAGTTTTTTTCAAGCTTGTCCAGCAAAGTAACTGCTTGTTTTGTCGCTGAAATTAAATAATAAGCGTCGCCAACGCGAACAATAAAAAGTGTCTTATCAACACCCAGTGACAACCTTTCAATAACATGCATATTTTTTGCAGATGCTCGTGGCAGTCCATGCTTACCAATGAATTTCGTTGTATAGAAAGCAGCTGCCATGATGAAAATGAAAATTACAAGAAAAGAGAATATTTTCAATAAAAAGAAACCTGCACTACTTGTTTTGTCACCCAAAAAGAATGCACTACTTTTCAAATAAAGGATTGATATGGGCATTTTTATCTCCTATCACTATCCTAATACTTTTTTGACAGCCTCAATTACCCGATCAGCTTGGAACGGCTTTACAATAAAGTCTCTTGCACCTGCTTGTATCGCTTCGATAACCATTGCCTGCTGTCCCATTGCAGAACACATGACAATTTTGGCGCCACCGTCAATTTTCTTTATCTCCTTTACGGCTTGAATACCGTCAACCTCTGGCATTGTAATATCCATGATGACTAAAGCCGGATTCAACTCTTTATACTTTTCAATTGCTTTTAAGCCGTTTTCAGCTTCACCTACTACTTCAAATCCATTTTTCGTTAAAACGTCTTTAATCATCATTCTCATGAATGCTGCATCATCTACAATTAAGATTCCTTTAGACATATGTCTTCCTCCTCATAAATAAATAATTAATTATTTGAATTTATTCAATTGCTTTGCGGGATTTAGTATGTCGGTTATTCGAATGCCATAGTTTTCGTCAATAACAACAACTTCACCCTTTGCGACAAATTGCCCATTAACCAATATATCAAGGGGCTCTCCGACAAGTCGATCCAACTCTATTACTGTACCAGAAGAGAACTCTAAAATTTCACTAATTTTCTTTGTGGTTCTACCCAATTCAACAGTAATTTCAAGAGGTACATCTCTGATTAAGCTGATACTTTCTTTATCTCGCCTATAATTCTGATCCTCGAATGACTGAAACTGAACAGGCTGTACGTTAACCGGCTGATTCCGCTGTACATGCATGCCGGTATTTGGGGACTCTCCCATGAATGTCGGAGGCTCATTCGTACTGGAGTGACTCACTTGAGCAGCAGGACTACTATGACTGCTTGCAGATGCTCTATGTGGCTCCTTCTCGGTATTTTTATGGGCGCTGGCAGGTGCACTTACATAGTCAGACTGTGTGGCATTACTAAATAAATTAGACACCAAATTTTTTGCAAAGTCTACAGGTATAATTTGCATAATCTCACTATCAATAATATCGCCAATCACCATCCGAAACGCAACTTTTACAATTTTATCTTGAGGTGAATAAGAGAAGTTGTCAAATTGAACAAATTCCTTGCTGAAATTTGCAGCAGCAGCCTTTGGTGGGCAAATATCTATTTTTTTGTGGAACATTTCTGACAGTGATGTTGATGACGAACCTACCATTTGATTCATGGCTTCACTAATAGCACTCAGGTGCAATTCCGTTAATTCACCGGAAAAGTTTGAACCATCTCCACCCATCATTAAATCTGTAATGATTTTTACGTCATTTTCTTTTAAAATAAGCAGATTTGTACCTAGCAGCCCTTCTTTATACTCAACCTCGACAGCAACAAACGGTACAGGATATTCTTTTCCAAGTTCTTCAAAGGTTGTAACAGTAACTTGGGGAGTGGTTATCGTTACCTTCTGTCCCAAAAGGGTAAACAAGGTGGTGGCTGACGTCCCCATGCTAATATTACCTATTTCACCTAATGCATCTTTCTCGTTTTCATCTAAAACATCATCATGCGTGGTCATGCCGATATCAGAACTATCTGATGTATTGGAAGTTCCTTTTAATAGAGCATCAATTTCTTCTTGAGATAACATATCTCCCAATTTACTCATCTCCCTTCTGGAAAACATCTGTGATTTGGAGCGCCATTTTTTTCTTTTTGATTCCCGGTACTCCAAAGTATTTAAGTTGATCACCCACATATACTTTTACTTTTTCATTTACTAATGTGTCCAGTTGTATGACATCTCCAATCTGTAGATCAATGAAATCGCTGACGGTGATATTGGTTGATCCAATAACTGCTTTTAAGGAAACAGCTGATTTCTCGACGCGATGTTCTATTAACAGCTTGTCATCGGAGGTGATTTCTTTACTCATATTTGTAAACCAATACTTTGTACTTATTTGCGGCAAAATCGGTTCAATGACGATATGCGGAATACAGAGATTTAGCATGCCCTCAACTTCTCCTATTTTGATATTCAACGTAATTAAGGCGATTGTTTCATTAGGAGATATGATTTGAGCAAATTGAGAATTTGTTTCTATTTTTTCGAGTTTAGGTTCAATAGACAACACATTTTCCCACGGTTCTTTTAGTAATCGAATAATTTGTTTGATCGTCTTTCTGAGAAGCGATATTTCAATTTCTGTGAAACTGCGGGTTTCGTCTATTGGTTTTCCGATACCTCCCAAAATCCTATCAATAAGAGTAAATGCGATATCCGGTGTAATGTCAAGTATAATCTGTCCTGATAATGGCGAAAAGTCAATAATACCAAGGATAGCAGGATTTGATATAGAATTGCTGAATTCATAATACGTTAACTGTTCCACTGTGAAAACATCGATTTGTACTAAACTCCGAAGGTATCCAGACAAAAACGTGTTTAAGAGTCTCGAAAAATTCTCATGAATGATCTGAAGTGTTCGTAATTGATCCTTAGCAAACTTGTCAGGCCTTCTAAAATCGTATTTTTTAATCTTCTTTTCTCTGGTGTCCTCTTTAATTTCTTGTACATCGACCTCTCCTGTGCTTAAGGCTTGCAGCAGCGCGTCAATCTCATTTTGCGATAATACATCGGACAATTACGTCACCTCCCTTTATTGAACAATATACTCAACAAAATACACGTTGGAAATCTTATCTGTTGATAATGTACTATTGATCATTTTGGCTATTTCATTTCTGAGCGTCTGTTGTCCCTTTTCTCCAGATAACTGACTTTCATCCTTACTTCTTAATAATTCAAGAATGCTGTTTGTTGCCATGGATTTTTTACTATCTAGCGTTTCCATGAACTTCTCGTCGGTTAATTCTAAGACGATATTAACCTTTAAGATCTTTCTACTTTCTTTTACATTGGCATATAATTCTCCAATTACATAATTATAGGTTTTTATTTCTTTTGCAGCTGCAGTTGGCTTTCTATATACAGCAAAATAAAACACACTTCCAAAAACGATTGCAGTAATTAAAAAACCGATAATACTAAATAATAAAACCTTTTTTGTAGTCATTTTATACGCCCCTTTAGGTAGTTCTAATAATATGGCTCAGACTTTACAAATTCAGAACGAAGAATTACGATATCAACTCTCCTGTTTTTACCTTTATTGTCCGCAGTATCGTTAGGTGCTATGGGATGATATTGACTATATCCTGATGCAGAAAGCCTCTCAGGTTTTAATCCCGTTTCCTCAATCAGAAATCTAACAACATTTGAAGCCCTTGCCACTGATAGCTCCCAATTTGTTGGATATTTTTTAATGTTGATGATCGGATCTGTATCCGTATGACCTTCAACACGGATAAACTTTTCTAGAAATTCTTCTTGTTTTAACAAGTCAGATAGAAAGGCCAGGGTTTGTTTGGCACCGGACTTGATATCTGCCTTGCCTGAATCATATAATACATTATCCTTAAATCTAAGGAGAAGACCTCTGGTTTCAAGATCAACTAATATTTCTGTATCCATATTATTTTCTGACAAATACTGTTCCACAGCTTCTTTAAGCTTTTTAAAATCTTCTAATTCTTCCAATTGTTTTGTCGTTTTTTCTTCGTCTAAAGCTTGATTGATATACTGGTCTTCTTCTATGGTTTGTCCATTCTTCAAGACACCTAACGAACCTTGAAAGGACTGCATGATTGCTTTAAATTTCTGGACATCAATGGATGAGAAAGCAAAGAGCAATACAAAAAAACAAAGCAGCAACGTGACCATATCACCGTAGGTAGTCATCCACTCCGGCGCACCGGGCTTTACTTCTTCTTGTCCTTTTCTTCTACTCATCTAAGACTCCACACTTTCTTTTTCATTTCCGTCGCTTTTTCTTGCCTTTGGAGGTAGGAAGGCTTTTAGCTTTTCTTCAATAATTCTAGGATTTTCGCCAGCCTGTATAGATAATAGACCTTCTACCATGATTTCTTTAATGAGTATCTCCTCTTTGCTTCGAATCTTGAGCTTCGCTGCTAAAGGTATAAAAACAAGATTAGCCATTACGGAACCATAAAATGTAGTAATTAATGCAACGGCCATACTAGGTCCAACGGATTTTGGATTATCTAGTTTTTGAAGCATATTTACCAAACCAATCAATGTACCAATCATCCCGAAGGCAGGAGCTAAGCTGCCCATTGTTTCAAATACACTTCTACCGGAACTATGTCTTTCTTCTAAGAAAGCAAGTTCTGTTTCAAGAATGTTTCTTACCAATTCTGGATCTGTACCATCAACGATAAGCATAACGCCTTTTTGCAAAAAAGCATCGTCAATACTTTCAGAAGCTTCTTCCAGGGCCAACAAACCTTCTCTTCTTGCTGTGTTCGCCAATTCAATAACTTTAGATATTGTTTCATTAGGATCCGGCTCTTTGGAAGTAAACGCCTTTTTTACAATATTAAAGGACTGGGTAACTCTTTTTAATGGATATGCTACAAAGGTACCTGCTAAGGTACCGCCTAGTACGATAACAACAGAAGGAAGGTCCCAAAAGGAAGATACACTACCATTTAGCATGATCCCCCATATAATAAATACAAGTCCTATTATTATACCTAATACCGTTGCTAAATCCAAAAGCTACACCTCATTTCTCGATGATATGTCACTTACTGTCGATTTTGAGAAAATCATCTGTTTATATTGTATTATCTTTGAGATAACATCGTCAATAGTTTCTAGTACAACAACCTTTTTACCAGTCGTTAGTGTGATGACCGTATCCGGTGTAGCTTCAATAAATTCAACCAGGTCACAATTAATTACATATTCTTCTTTATTGAGTCTCGTTACCTTAATCATATTCATCATCCTTTAAATTCCGGGCTTTTCAGCCCGGAATATTATGTTATCTCTTTAAATTCGTAAGTTCTTGCAGCATTTCATCAGTTGTTGTGATGATTCTGGAGTTTGCTTGAAACCCCCTTTGGGTAATGATCATATTGGTAAACTCCCGAGACAGGTCCACATTGGACATCTCTAAGTTACCCGGCATCAATGATGCAAATCCTGGCTGCCCCGGTCCTCCATAACTGGGAACTCCAGAGTTAGGCGTAGCACCAAATAAATTTCCTCCCTGGTTTGATAATCCTGCGGGATTGGTGAAATTGGCGATGGCCAATCTGCCGATAGGGGACATGACACCATTGCTGTATACAGCGGTAATGATGCCATCTGCACCAATTTCGAATCTGTCGAAACCGCCGCTTTTGTAGCCCTCTACATCTGTTACGGATACGGTTGAATCATTGTCATATTCCGTTAAGGAAGAAAAATCAACTCTAAACATGAATGAAGGGGCTCCATTAGGCAACAACTCGTTATCAGCTGCAGTGCCATTGCCATCTGCATCATAAGTGACTTTTATATCTAATGAAGTTGGTGTAGGCTTTCCATCAGCGCCAAAATCGAATCCACCTAAACCTTTAAGCGTGCCATCTTCAGCTACAGAGGCAACATACCAATCATTCGTTCCTGCGCCGGCTCCTTCGCCTTTAACGAAGATCATTCGCATCTCATGTTCACCGCCCAGTTCATCAAAAACGGTATAAGTAAGGTCTCTTGCAATGGCGTCCTCTGGTAAATCTGAAATGTTAGCGCCTCCAGCTTTACCTATTAAAGCCGCATAAGTAGCTTGTGTGCCAGCTACAGTTAAATCATAATCTGCAGGTGTAGTAGTGCCTGCATCTAAATTTCCACCCAAAACGACACCCGATTCTGTAATTGTCGGATATGCACTACCGTCATAGCTAACCCCTGTACCCTTCGAAGGCGCCGTACTTGATTTATCTATCACTAGTTTTTTTAATTCCGTTTCATAAACAGGATTGGAGGTGCCGAAAGAGTCCTCTGTTACAGAGTATCCCAGGACCATGTTTCCATTCAAGTGAAGATTACCCTCGGAATCGATATCAAAATTTCCGGCTCGGGTATAGAATCGATTGGTATAATTAGGATCATTCGATACGACGAAAAATCCGTCTCCGGCAATCATGGCATCGGTTGGTACATCTGTCCTTTCCGGAGTTCCTTGTGTAAAGATGGTACTGATAGACCCAAGCTTGGCACCCAGACCGATTTGCTGGGGATTTGTACCGCCACGGCCGGCCTGGGGTGCAGAAGCACCGCTTAAAGTCTGGCTAAAGGCTTGGGCAAAGGTAGCCCTACTGGATTTAAACCCTATGGTATTTACGTTGGCAATATTGTTTCCGATGACATCCATCCTGGCCTGATGGGAACTTAGACCGGAGATGGCGGAAAACATGGAACGCATCATAATACATGACCTCCTTTTTTACTTTTGCTGTAGCATATCCCTTCTGTCAGTCCGGGATATATAGCCTCCTAAGCAAGGTCCGGCTATACGATTACAGCACCGTCGATATTCGTAAACACGTTTTCTTTAAGCTGCTCGTCCAAGGCAGCAGTAATGATGGTCTTATTTTGTACACTGGCAACGAACGCCTTATTATCCATGAGAACCAGAGTCTCACGTATTCCCTTTTCTCGAGCCTTATGTAATCCCTCTTGTATCCGGCTCATATCATTTTGCGTCAGCGTAATGTTTCTAGACTCCAACCGCTGAAGGGCATGCTTGGTAAACTTAATCTCTTGATTATTTGCAACCGTATCCAGAATCTGTTGAAAAGACGAATTTGGAGAAACATTACGGGTGATACCTGAAGATTGCTCTTTAAATCTTATAGCTGGGGTATTGTTTATAAGTATTTTATTCATGTCTTTCACCCCTAAGCTCCAGTAGTATCATCATCTGAGGAAGTATCCGCATCATCTTTCAAACCATAAGCTTCCATTGCTTTGTTTAACTTAACCAATTCGTCAAGAATTTTCGCATTCATCTGCAGCTGTGCAACGGTAGATTCCTCTAGCAAGCCCTGTATATCGCTGCTAAAAGTATCAAAAGAAGTGTTGAAGGTATTAAAAGAAGTATTCAGGTTTTGCATTTGCTCCAAAGAAGAGAATTGAGCCATCTGTGCGATAAACTCCTTGTCTTCCATAGGCTTCAGTGGATCTTGATATTTCAGCTGCGTAACAAGCAAGTTTAGGAAAGCATCTTTGTCAAGCTGTGAATTGCCACTGGTCGTATTCGTGGTATTGGTATTCGATGTATTTGTTGCGTTAACATTTTGCACTGACATTTTATTCACCTCCTATCCTAAGGAATCAACAGCTGTAGAATTCATTGATTTTATGGACGCATTTTTAAGTGATTCTACTTCCTCGCTATAACTGCCATCCATCTGCTGCACTTTGCTATTACCTTTCTTTTTTCCAAAGCTCATAAGGTTCTGATGCTCTTGAAAATCGGATTGATCCCCAACGGTAACATTCAATTCGTTAATAGACAAGCCTTTCTCACTCAAAGCATCCTTTAACAGATTCATATTGCTTTCTAATATTTCTTTTACCATTCGACTTTCAGCAACAAATTCAGCAATGACAATGCCTCTCTCGATAGAAATTTTCATGGAAAGCTTGCCTAAGTTGTCGGGTTTTAGTTGAAGCTGCATTTCTGATACATCATCATTTACGATAACACGGACCTTTTCAGAAACCTGTTCCAGAATATTGAAAAAATCTGGTTTTGCTATCGTGGCAGCATCTGTTTTTACCGCGCTTACGAAATCTGCAAAGCTATTTTTATCATTTGAAGCTGCGAACAATTCTTGGGCAAATTTATCATTTGAAAAATCATTCATCGCTTTAGGCATAATAAATTCAAATTTTGCATTTTTCTGATAAGCAGCTTCTGCTTCTTCGGTATGTAAAGCTGCTGTTATCCCTTTTTCTTCATATCTGTTAGTAAATTGAATGGTTTCATCAGCTGATTCCATAACGTCATTTTTATCCATGTTATTTACATCAGTCGAGATATTGACTGCAGCTTTCCCATCTTTTAATTTGAAAGCAGTCTCAATCTCTTGCATTAAGTAGGCTAATTGATTTTTCATTTCTGCTTCATTTAGATTCTCTAACCCTGTATCGCCAGCAAGTGACAATTTGTTCAAAACAGTTAAAAAATCTTCTGCTTTCGATTTCAATATCTCTTGAAGCTGCGGAGACAGATTCGTTAGTGAATCAAACTTATTTTGATTCATTTCCTCCAATAACTGTTTTAGATCTGCAATCGATTGGAGGAGATCCGCCTGCAGTGCTTGGGCAGCCTCGACGTTAAGCTTGTCCTCATTGACAGAAATATGCATCATGACATTGACAATTTTATCAATCAGTTTCATGATATCCTCTAGGGAAGTCTCAGCTGATTCTACTGTTTCATTCTCTTCTATTAGCTTCTCTTCTTGAGCTGCAGTCGATGGGATTTCTTTTTCTTTAGCAAGCTTTGTTGATGATTCCACAGCATTTTCTTGATTTGAAAGCTTTGACGAAGGTTCTTTATTAACATTGTATTCTTTTATATTTTTCTGCGTCTTGTCGCTACTTCCCAGCTTTTTACTAAGAAGACTATCGAAGCTCTTGTCATTTGCATAGTTCTGTTTTTTAACCGGCTGCGTATTCGCTGCAGACTGTAAGCCAAAATTCAATGGAAAACTATTCATCACTTTCACCTCCTTTCACCATAATAAATATTTTAATTGGGAAGGGCTAATTTTTTTGATATTTCTGATGCAAGACCATTATCCATGGATGCAAGGGTTTCTGCCACAAGCTTTTGTGACATGCTTCGCAGAATATCTAATGCAATATCTTGATCGGAAATAACAATGGATTCACCATTATTGAATGAATACTTTTTTGTTACAGTACTATTTTTATATAACTTAGCGATGATCTCGCCAATATTTGAAGCATCCATTTTAGAATAGACTTTTACAAGATCATTTACTTGTTGATTATACTCACTTTGAATTTTCATAGATTCAATAATATCGGGCGTCAGGGAATCACTTCCCCTTGCTATTAGTTCATCCTGCTTAATTTGATTTAATAAATCGAAAATAAATTCTTTATCATTAATTAAAGACAACACTTTGCCTGCATGAACTACATCGAGATTTCTATAAATAACAGACAAGTCATTCGTTTTGTACTTGCTGTCGCTGCCTATTGCTTGAACCAGCTTATCGGGTTTATCGCCGTTATATATTTGCGCAATGTTAACCAGATTTTGTTCATTCCCCATCATCTGCTTAACGAGATTGGATATTTTATTTCTTTTATCTGAATTCTCGTAATTTGAAAGGATCTTTCTGGACATTTCCTCATCAATATTTTTAAGTAGGATTGCAGCTGTTTCATCTTTCATCTGCTCTACGATTTGACTAATCTCACGGAGTGAAATGGTCTGATTCATCAATTGATCATTTATCTCTGCCATTAAGGTAGGCAGTGGAAGTGTTTCGTAATACTTGGCCTTTTCAATAATATTGCTTTCTTGGTCCTGCTTAATTTGCTGTATTGTAGAAGTTAAAATATCTTTTTTTACAGAGTTACCGCGGATGATTTCTAATATTTTTTCTGTCTGAGCAGCATCCATCTGTATCATTGTTTTCGTTATATCCGAATACAAAGCTTCATCAGCAGTATTAATAATGGTAAGTTTATCTGCTGCTGTTTGAACGTCAACATGCAGCAATTGTTTCGCAAGCTCTCTTTTTTGAGACTCCCTCTCTTCTCTCGTAGGAAACTGTTGAAAGTATTCCCCTAGTGGATCAGGTGCCTTTGATAAATAGGCATTCACGATATACTTAAAGTTTTGACTGGAGAAATAGGCAACACCTAAAACCATTGCGGGTATCAGTGTAAAAACGATAATTACAATCAAAACCATTTGTCCAGTGCTGAGCTTATGATCTGATTTGTCTGTCAATTTATCCTTTGACATTGTTTCCCCCTAGTTATTCTTATAATTTTTGAAAGTGACTAGCTGGTCTACAAAGTTTTGTTCAGACCGGTTTTCCAAATAGTCAAAATTCACTTTATCATTTTCCTTCAGCTTCTCGAAGGTTTTTTTCTCTTTTGCGGCCTTCATTAATTCTGCTCTTGCTCTACTAACCTCTTGTGTAATCTGGTTGATTAGCATAATTTGCTGATCAATTCTTTTATTGAGATTTACGATATAATAATCATAATTCTTCACCATACTTATATCGGTTCCATCCTGCAGCTTTCGATGAAGAACTTGTTGGAGTTCTTCTTTATTTTCATACATTTCGTTTAAATTGTGCTTCTCTTTCTCCAACCTTTGCAGCACCTTGCTTAAATTTGCCTGGGCCACTTCTTCATAGCGTTCTTTTATCTGTAAGAGGTTCTGATATTTAAAAATAAATCGTGACATTTAACCCACCTCTTTATATTGATTGGAATATTTTTAAAAGCAAATCCTTAGCATCTTCAAAGTCAAACTTATCAAAAGTATTTTGTCTCAAATAATTATTTAACCTTTCAATCATTAGGATCGCATGGTCTATTTCCGTATTGCTTCCTTTTACATAGGCACCGATATTGATAAGGTCTTCTGCTTCTTTATACACAGCTAATATGTTTTTAAATCGGTTTGATAACTCACGATGCTGGTCATCGATGATATTGGGCATGACCCGACTGATACTGGCTAATACATCGATGGCAGGATAGTGATTTTTATGAGCAAGCTTCCTTGACAATACGATATGCCCATCTAAAATACCCCTGACTGTATCCGTAATCGGCTCGTTGAGATCATCACCATCAACCAAAACTGTATATAGACCCGTGATAGAACCTTTGTCTGAATTCCCTGATCTTTCTAACAGCTTAGGCAATGTAGCAAATACAGAGGGTGTATATCCCCTTGTTACCGGCGGTTCGCCTACTGCCAGGCCTACTTCCCGCATGGCCATGGAAAAACGTGTTAATGAATCCATCATCAGCATGACATTTTTTCCTTGATCTCTGAAATATTCTGCTATTGATGTTGCTAATAAAGCACCTTTCATTCTAACCAAAGCCGGTTGATCGGAGGTTGCCACGATTACAACAGAGCGCTGAAGACCTTCTTCTTGTAAGTCGTTTTCGATAAACTCTCGAACCTCTCTTCCCCTCTCACCGATTAATGCTATGACATTGACATCAGCCTTCGTATTTCGTGCTATCATTCCCAGTAGTGTACTCTTACCAACACCGCTGCCGGCAAAAATGCCAACACGCTGGCCAATACCACAGCTTAATAGACCATCAATCGCTTTAATACCAAGGGATAATACATTGTCAATTTTTCGTCTTTTCAGCGGATTCGGAGGCTGGTTATTAACTGGATACTTTCTATGAGAAAGAATCATTCCTTTTTCATCAATGGGATTTCCTAGTCCGTCCAAAACTCTGCCTAGCAGATCATCGCCAACAGTAACGGTTAAGGAATTCCCAGAGGCTACAACCTTGCTGCCGGGACCAATACCTTCCATTTCACCTAGCGGCATCAAAAGCACATTTTTATTTTTAAATCCAACAACTTCTGCCTTGATAGGTTTTTTTTCTTTCAAGGGATAAATATTACAAACCTCTCCTAGTTTCACCGCCGGACCATTGGACTCAATGGTCAGACCGATGACCTGTGACACAAAACCGCTATATTTAATTAAGTTCGCTTTTTCAACTAATGAGGTATATTTTCCTAAGTCAATCATGGGAAGTGAATCACTCACTCTCTATCATTTCTGAGAATAGTTCTGCGATTTGGTTGAATTGCGTTTCGATGCTGGCATCAATACTGCCAGAAGTAGTATCTAGGATACAGCTTCCTCTTTTTAAGGAAGGATCTTGCTTAATTTGTATATCATCTATATTTTCCGTGAGGCAAAGGATCTTGTCTTTTGCGGTAATAACATAACCGTAGTCCTCTGGGTTAACTCTTAAAATTAAAGTTTCTGTAAAAGTGCATTTATCTAATGCAAGTTTAACGAGATTTAGGATTGTTGTATAAGAATCTTCGATTTTGCTATTTAATATTTTCTCTGTGATTTGAATGATAAGATTGACAACAGAAGGCTCCAATTCCTGGGCTAAGTTTTTCCTCTGCTCCATCCATTGATCTTTTATTTCCAAAGCTTCCTGAATAATGGATTCAGCTTCAGCTTTGCCAGCAAGGAAACCCTCCGTTCTGCCCTGTTCATATCCTTCTGTTTTTGCATTTTCATATATTTTTTTTGAATCTTCATAGGCATCATTGATGATAGATTGCGCCTGTTCATTTGCCTCTTTAATTTTATTATCGACAAATTCTTCCACTTGCTTTATTTTTTCTCTAATGATAGATTCAACATCCACTGAATCTATAACTGACTCTTCTTGCACAATTTCACTAGCTTCTTCATGATGCGTATTTACTGCAATTTCGACTTTGTCACCAAATGTAACATAGGATGATTTGAAGATCTTAGACAATTATCTCGTCTCCTCCTCCTCGAGAAATAATAATTTCTCCTGCTTCTTCAAGCTTACGTATGATATTAACGATTTTCTGCTGTGCTTCTTCAACATCCCTTAAGCGAACAGGTCCCATGAACTCCATATCTTCTTTGATCATTTCTGCCATTCTCTTAGACATGTTTGCAAAGATTACATCTTGTACTTCTTCCGTAGCTCCCTTTAGAGCAACGGCTAATTCGTTATTTTCAACATCCCGTATAAAGCGTTGAATGGATGTGCTGTCCAGTGTAACAATATCTTCAAAGACAAACATTCTCTTCTTAATTTCTTCGGCCAGTTCTACATCCTGAATTTCAAGGGTTTCCATAATAAACTTCTCAGTTCCTCTATCGACAGCATTTAAGATATCTACAATTGATTGTACGCCACCAGCAGAAGTATAATCCTGGGTGACCATTGAAGACAATTTTTTTTCTAAAACAGATTCAACTTCTTTGATTATTTCAGGTGAAGTTCTATCCATGGTTGCAATTCTCTTGGCAACTTCTGCTTGCTTTGTCTGGGGTAGAGCGGAAAGAATCTGTCCTGCCTGATGCGCATTTAAATAGGATAATATAAGTGCTATTGTTTGTGCATGTTCGTTCTGAATAAAGTTTAGTAATTGATTCGCATCAGCTTTTCGAACAAAATCAAAAGGTCTTACCTGCAGAGAAGCAGTCAATTTGTTAACAATGTCAAAAGCCTTTTGCGAACCCAATGCTTTCTCGAGGATTTCTTTAGCATAGTGTATACCTCCTTCAGATATATACTCCTGGGCCAAACAAATCTCGTAGAACTCTTCCACAACTTTATCTTTCTCTTCTGGTGGAATTTTTCTCATATTTGCAATTTCTAAAGTCAACTCTTCTATTTCTTCATCCTGCAAATGCTTGAAAATTTTTGCTGATTTATCGGGACCCAAAGCTATCAAAAGGACAGCTGCTTTTTCTTTACCGCTTAATCCGAGTTTACGAGCCATATGCAAATACACTCCTAATCTTCATTTAACCAATTTTTCAACAATTGTGCGACAGCCTCAGGATTCCTATCAATAAACTTATCAATTTGCTTTTTAAAGGCTGATTTTTCACCCATTTCTAAATCGATCTCCGCAACTGCCAGTTCAGGGTTAACAATAGGCTTGTCCAATATATCTTCCACTTCCGCTTTTCTTTTTCGAATTTGATAGACACCAAATCCTAATCCGGCAAGCAATAATACCGCCAACACAGCAATTGACCAGATAGGTATACTGCCAAAGAAGCCTTTATCGTTAGCGTCCTGCATACCAGCAAGCTGATCCGATAACGACGTATCGAAATCTTTTGCCATAACTTCAACAACTCTTGTGTCTAAACCAGCTGAAGCGGAAACAAGATTGATGATCTCTTCTTTATATTCATCTGTAAGTTCCTGATCTACCAATGCTTTATTATTAATCAAAACCGCTACGGTGATATCTTGGATTTGCCCCTGAGCTTTTACAATTTTTTTCTTTATTTCATTGATTTCATAGTTGATCGTTTTGTTTGCCTTGTCATACTTTGAAGCATCACCAGTATTTTCAGGATATTGAGGAATCCCCTCTGCGTTAGTATCTGTTCCTGGTATGCCCCCTTGTACTCCGTTTACTACTTGTTCATTCAACTCACTCATACTTCTAATAATACCCGTTGTTTCTCCTTCGATTGGAGGTGAAAACTCTTGGATATCTGTTATTTCGCTGTCAAAATCAAGCTTAACATTTGCCATCACTGCCACGTTGCCGGGGCCGAAAACAGTTGATAAAAACTGCTCAATACTGTTTTTCAATTCATCTTGCACTTGCTGCTGCATTTGAATCTGTGTAGAAGCACTGAATAAATCATTATTCGCTTTTTTGTTCAATACCCTTCCGTTGTTATCTATAACAGATATATCTTCAGGGTCTAGATCTTTAACTGCTTTTGAGACTAACATGACAATCCCATCAACCTGGTCTTCCGAGAGCTTGCTTCCTCCATTCAGTTCAACAAATACAGACGCTTTGGATTTCTGCTGTTCAATCAAAAAGTTGCTGTCATCAGCTACACTTAAATTAACTACGGCAGCGTTGACGCCTTCAATTTCTTTAATCGTATTTTGTAAAGTGTTTTGAAGGGCAATAATATACCGTTTTTTACGTTCGTCATTTGTCATCGTCAAACTGCTGCTGTTCAACATATCTTCAAAGGTGAAACCCTCTTTGGGAAACCCTTCAACGGCTAAATCCATTAGTGCTTTGTTTTGATATTCCTGAGGAACCATAATACTTGTGGTGCTTTTTCCGTTTTTCCATGGAATACCCATTTCTTCCAGCTTTTTCGTTATTTCACCAGCATCCTTCGCAGTTAAATTGTCGTATAAAGTGACATATTCGGGTTTCGAAGTGAAATATACTAATAAGGCCAAACTAAGTACTATTAAAAGTGCACTTACACCTATTTTTATTTTTTGAGACGTATTAAGCCCAGTATAAAATTCGTTCAACTGCCGTTTCATTTTCTCAATCGAATCGTTCATCAAGTCACCTCACTTCTACGTTCATTATCAAATCTAAACGAATTATACTTGCAGTCTCATGATTTCTTTATATGCATCGAGAACCTTATTTTTCACTTCTACAGCAAATTGTAGTGCAATTTCCGCTTTTTGAGCTGCAATCATAGGTTCATGCAGATTTTCAATATCCCCTACAGCCATAAGCTGGTCTAGGCGTTGTGATTGCATTTCATATTCATTGATTTTGTCTATAGAATTTTTAAGAATTGCTCCAAATCCATCGGAATTCTTATTTTCATTTGTTGTTCGAAAATTATTAGATAGCGAGACAATATTTTCAATTTTCATCGTTTACCCCTCCGATTTATTATCGACCTATTTCCAATGCCTTCATCGCCATACTCTTAGCTGAATTTATAGATGTTACGTTTGCTTCATAGGATCTTGTCGCAGATATCATATTAACCATTTCAGAGACGATATCTACATTCGGCATTTGAACATAACCGTCTTTGTCTGCGTCAGGATGACCGGGTTCATAGATTTTTTTAAAGGGAGATTTATCTTCTTTGATGGCGACAACCTCTACACCGTTACCAATATCAATACCGTTCTTTGCATTTTCTAAATGCTGCTGAAAAGTCATGTTTGATGATATTTGCTTAAAAACAGGTACTTGTCTCCGATAAGGGGTACCACTACTGGTCTTTGTCGTATTTGCATTTGCAATATTTTTTGATATGATATCCATTCGTAGTCTTTCTGCTGTCAAACCTGAAGCGCTAATATCTATTGATTTAAACATATTCATCAGTGATTACCTCCCATCCTTGATTACCATTTTAAGTTTTCTCAATTCTCCAGATAATCTTTGTGTTAGCATGTTATATCGAATTGTGTTTTTAGCTAATTCAGCCATCTCGACATCAATATTGACGTTATTGCCATCCTTACGATATTTCGTTGAAAAGTCCGTTGTTACAGTTGGTTCAATCTGGTCAATTGTTCCTACGCCTATAGGCATATGTTTTTCATGCGTTACCGAACCTTGTATTGTATAAGCAGACATAGAACTCTTCAACATTTTTTCAAACTCTACATCACTCCGTTTATAATTAGGCGTATTTACGTTTGCAATATTATTGGAAACAGCTTCATTTCTGAGCCATGCCGCATCAAGCGTCTTTTCTAATGCTTTAAGATGTGAAAAAGACTTGCCTAGCATATAATTACCTCCCATACCCTATCATGAAATATGTATTCGACATTAAACAAACCGAGTACATTACTTTACCTTCTTACATATTCTTAATAAATCGATTAAAAAGCTATGATTGATAAAGCTATATGTATGTTGTTATGCAACATAAAACGACACAATACAACATTCTACAACTATTTCTACAAATTTATGCGTTTTCCTGCTTTTCCTAAAATAATATTACTACAATTTTCGCTATTTTTAACGCTTTTTTTTGTTAAATTTTAGAAATGGTCGTTAAGTCCTAAAAGTTTACATAATATATTTACATTATACCACAATCTTTTTTCTATTGTTACGTTCATACAAAAGTCAATATGAAATATAATAAATGTAACAAAATTGTAATAAAATTACACACACATAAAAAAAGCAGCCAAATAGGCTGCCCATGGTAACTGTTTTATCTTTTTAGTTTTTTCAATTCGTCAACTAACTTTTCATTTAGTACCTTTATATGTGTTCCCTTCATGCCTAAAGATCTCGATTCGATAACACCTGCACTTTCAAACTTTCTTAAAGCATTTACGATCACCGAACGGGTAATACCTACTCGATCAGCTATTTTGCTGGCAACAAGAAGTCCTTCGTTTCCTTCTAACTCATTAAAAATATGTTCAACAGCCTCTAATTCAGAATATGATAATGTTCCAATCGCCATTTGAACAATTGCTTTTTTACGAGCTTCTTCTTCAATCATATCGCTTTTCGCTCTCAGTATTTCCATGCCAACTACCGTTGCACTATATTCAGCCAATACCAAGTCATTATCATCAAATCTGTTTTCATGTCTGGCAAGAATTAGAGTGCCAAGTCTTTGGCCGCTGCCGTTAATCGGGACAATTGTTACAAGTTTATTGTAACTCTCCACATCATACTTGAAAATTTCAAGCAATTGATCACCAGTGATATTATACTTCGTTTCAGTAATCTTTAATAGTTCTTCGTTATACTCATCTGGAAATTTGTTTTCTTTTGTCTCCTCATCTACTATTATAGGACAGTCTGATGCATCAGCAAGACTCACACCTAATACTTTTCCTTTTTTGCTTGCAACATAAACATTTGCATCTAATATCTCGCTAAGGGCTTTGCATAACTCTGGAAAAGATACAGGGACATTACCAGATTGCTGCAAAATTCTGTTTACTTTTCTTGTTTTCTCCAATAAAGTTGCACTCATGTTAAACCTCCTTAATTATTCTTATTGTATAAATAGATATCCAAATAAATTATAGTTCCACTCACTTATCTTTTTCTAACATGATAAATAAACCAACACAAATCATATGTAGTTAGATTGCAAACGTTTAGCTTACAGCATGCTTCATATCCTTTTGCTATTATGAATAGCTTCTTCACAAAACTTTTTTTTATGCTAGTTAGTTAAAAATCAAGGAGTTATAGCCCGATTATTTCAAGCCATAGCAATGTTAACATATTTTTCAAACTGCATCAAGTTAAATATTTTAAAAGATTAAAAATATTAAAAATTATTCATTTATTACCACAAAGTAAGCCTTATAACGATCAATCTTTTTCTATTTCTTTTTTATATTTACATTCTTTATTTGAGCATTGAAGATAATTGGCTTTTTTTGTATTTTTCTCTACTAAAATAGAAGAGCATTCAGGACATTTTTCCTCTGTTGGCTTATTCCACAGCATGAAATTACAAGACGGAAAATTGCCACAGCCATAAAACAATCTACCTTTTTTCGATCTTCTTTCCACCAGATCTCCATCACATAATGGACAGTTCACACCAATCTTATGTAGTATAGGCTTTGTATGCTGGCATTCAGGATAACCAGAACATGCGAGAAATTTACCAAACTTACCATGTTTTTTAATCATATATTTTCCGCATTTCTCACATAATTCATCTGTGATTTCTTCTTCCAATTCAATTTTCTGAATTTCTTCTTCAGCATGTTTTAATACATTCTTAAAAGGTTTATAAAAATCATCAATTACCCGAACCCATTCTAATTTGCCTTCTTCTATGGAGTCCAGCTGTTGTTCCATTTCAGCCGTAAAATGTTCGTCGACGATTGCGTCGAAATACTCTTCAAGTAATTCCGTTACGATAATACCCAGTTCTGTAGGCTTTAAGCTTTTGCTTTCCTTTTCAACATATCCTCTACTAAGGATTGTGGATATGGTAGGTGCATAAGTGCTGGGCCTGCCTATACTTTTGTCTTCCAATTCTTTTACCAATGTTGCTTCTGTATATCTCGGAGGCGGCTGCGTAAAGTGCTGTTTTGGGTCAATACTTTTTTCTTCAAGTTTTTCTCCAACAGAAACTTCTGGTATCTCATTGTCTGATATAGAAGCATAAGAATACACACGCAGGAACCCATCAAACATAAGTTTAGAACCAGAAGCTTTAAAGATATGATTGTTATTTGATAAAACGACAGCGTAGGTATCATATAACGCACTTTGCATTTGACTCGCTAAGAATCGCTCCCAAATCAGTTTGTAAAGATTGTACTGTTCTTTTGATAATGAGCTTTTAATTTTTTCAGGATCTCTATCTACGGATGTTGGACGTATAGCTTCATGAGCATCTTGTGCATCCTTCTTCGTGTTATAATCTTTCTCTTCCTCAGGAACATAGTCTTCTGAAAAATTCTCTACAATATATCTTCTAGCTGCAGATTTTGCTTCTTCAGATATTCTTGTTGAGTCTGTCCTCATATATGTAATAAGACCAACGGTACCTTCCCCTTCTATATCAATACCTTCATATAGCTGTTGAGCAATGATCATCGTTTTTTTCGTTGTATATCCTAGCCGATTGACTGCTTCTTGCTGCAAGCTGCTGGTTGTAAAGGGAGGATATGGATTTCTTCTTTTTTCTTTTCTCTTAACGTCAGTGACTTCAAATGGATTATTTACCAGATTTGATAGCAGCTGATCAACCTCTTCTTTTGAGGTTAATTCAACTTTCTCATCCGGCTTACCATAATATTTTGCTTCAAGTACCCTGTCTGTCTGTTTTTTTGATAATTTTACATGAATATCCCAGTATTCCTTTGGAATGAATTTTTCGATGTCTTTTTCTCGATCGCAGATCAATTTTGTGGCCACAGACTGCACTCTTCCAGCACTTAAACCCTTTCTGATTTTTCTCCAAAGCAGGGGACTTATACTATACCCTACCAATCTGTCCAAAATACGTCTTGCCTGCTGGGCATCTACTAGATCTTGATTGACTTTTCTTGGCTTTTTAACGGCATTTTTTATTGCTGTTTCTGTTATCTCGTGAAATTCAATTCTACATTTATCCTCTTCTCCAATAGAAAGAACATGGGCAAGATGCCATGAAATGGCCTCTCCTTCCCTATCCGGGTCAGTTGCCAGTAATATTTTTTTTGCTTTTTTTGCTTCTTTTCTTAACTCTTGTAGGACAGGTCCCTTGCCCCTAATCGTTATATATTCAGGATCATAATTATTTTCTATATCAATACCCATCTTACTTTTTGGCAAGTCTCTCACATGCCCAACGGAGGCTAGAACCTTATAATTCTTACCCAAAAATTTGCCTATTGTTTTTGCCTTTGCAGGGGATTCAACTATCACTAAAGATTTTGCCACAATTTCACCTCCATTTAATAAAAAGCAATAGTAATTATATCAGAATATAATAAAAAACACAAAAATAATATAAATTTCATCATTTTTTGATTATTAGTATTTTACCCGGTAACTGATCGATCATCCCTTTTAACTGTAAAATGGTTATGATACTGCTCAATTGTTCAGAACTGAATTTTATTTTGTAGAGTAATTCTTCCATATGTATCGGCTGATACGCTTCGATTATGTGAAATACTTTACTTTCGGTTTCACTGAGAGGCGGTAGATTCTTCACGGGATTATTCAATAATTCTAAATTTAATTCATCCAAAATATCTTGTACATCTGTCACGATCTTTGCACCTTCCCGGATCAGCTTATTGGTACCCTGACTTAACGAACTGTTGATATTTCCTGGAACAGCAAACACTTCTCTTCCCTGTTCTAATGCAAAATCAGCTGTAATCAGCGAACCGCTTTTTATCGTTGCTTCGACTACAACAACGCCCATTGAAATTCCGCTAATGATGCGATTTCTGGATGGAAAGTACTGGGGTAAAGGCTGTGTACTAATGGGGTATTGAGATATGACCGCACCTTGATTTACAATTTGTTCCATTAGATGAAGATTTGACGGGGGATAACATATGTCAACACCACAGCCCAATACGGCAATTGTCCGGCCATTATTATCTAATGCCCCCTTATGTGCACAGGTATCGATTCCGTATGCTAGACCACTGACAACGGTAATACCAAGTTTAGCCAATTCTCCTGCAAGGGTATAAGCAGCCCATTTCCCATATGCCGATGCCTTTCGGGCACCAACAATGGCAATAGCATATTTATCTTGTTTGATTATTTGCCCTTTTTCGTACAAAATATAGGGAGGATCATAAATATCTCTTAAGTGTACAGGATATTCACCATCATTATAGTCCAAAATGTTAATTTTCATGCGTTGCGCTTCGAGGATTAATTCTTCTACCTTCGATATATCTTTATTTCTCATGATGTTACGAATAACACTATGATGAACGCAGTCCACCGCTGAAAGTTCTTTTTCAGAAGCATCATAAACTCTTTTTGCACTTCCATAAAAGTCTATGAGTTTTTCAATGGTTTTACTCCCTACGCCTTCTATAAGACTTAACCAAATAAGATATTTCTTTTCCTCCATAGTACTTCATCCTTTTTTCATAGATTCAAGAACCTTCGATCTAGGTTTTTGTACCGTATAGCTTCGGCAATACGATGTCGTAGTGCTTAAATTACCAAAAAAATGAATAAAGCATGACTTTCTTCCTATTTTAATATAAATTTTTATAAAGAAAAAACACGACTTTATTCCTAATGAGGTTGTACAACAGACATAAAACAGTTGAGCACTACAATATTATTTATACTACAAAATATTTCCAAAGTCAAAATTTATTAAATATTTTAATAATTACACGTTTGATGTAATACATTAAATAATTAAGGCAATTAGGTATTTTCAAGCACCCTAGCTATCGGAAAAAGAAAAATAATATAGATGTTTTTCGTATAATATACGATTCAAGTGATGCTATTATTTTAAAATATCCAAATTAAAAGCTACCCGTAAGGTAGCCTCGATAAACCCGTATTTTATTAAGATTACAGCAGGGGTTTTCATCATATTTTATGTTTGTGTGACATTAACAGCTGCTTTTAAAATATGGAGCGTTCTTTCTTTTGGGACGAACGTGGGCACATTTCATGTCTAGTTTCATTAATCTATCTATAATACAATACAGTTTTGGTCAAGCATCGTCTGTAACGCTTTTAGTACACCATACTTAGCATGTTCGTAGGTAAGTCCTCCTTGAAAATAGACTACATAAGGTTCTTTGATAGGTGCATCAGCACTTAGTTCGATAGAAGACCCCTGCACAAACGCTCCAGCTGCCATGATAACAGGACAGTCATATCCAGGCATATTCCATGGCTCTGGCCGCACAAATGAATCTACCGGGGCAGCAGCTTGAATCCCCCGGCAAAAGGCTATAACGCTTTCTTTTGTCCCTAACTGGATAGATTGAATAATATCGCTCCTCTGGTCATTACATTTGGGCGATACAGGATAACCTAATTTTTCGAACAACTTTCCGCAGAAAGCTCCACCTTTAACCGCTTGCCCTACCACATGCGGTGCAAGAAATAGCCCTTGGAACATATTCCTTGTCATTCCAAAAGTAAGTCCGCACTCTTTGCCTATTCCCGGTGAAGTCAATCTATAGGATATCAATTTCACCAATTCTTCTTTACCTACGATATACCCTCCGGTAAGTGCCAGACCGCCACCGGGATTTTTTATTAAAGAACCGGCCATGATATCAGCCCCTACATCTGTAGGTTCTTTGGCCTCTAAAAACTCTCCATAGCAGTTATCTACCATAATGATAGTTTGTGGATTCACCCTTTTGACCGTATCTACAATCGTCTTAATATCCTCAATGGTCATCGCTTTTCTCCAGCTGTAACCGGTAGAACGCTGGATAAATACCATCTTCGTTGTCTCTGTGATTGCCTCAGCCAATGCCTTTAAATTCACATCTCCACTTTCCAATAAATCAATCTGCTTATATGTAATACCAAATTCCATCAGGGAGCCGTTGTTATTTCCTCTGATGCCGATCACTTCTTCCAATGTGTCATAAGGCTTTCCTGTAGCAGATATTAATTGATCGCCAGGTCGAAGGATCCCGGTCAAGCATAATGTAAGAGCATGAGTTCCTGATACGATAATCGGCCTCACAATGGCGTCTTCAGTAGAAAATAGTTTCGCAAATACACGTTCTATAGCTTCCCTTCCCATATCATTATAGCCATAGCCTGTATTCCAATTAAAATGAATATCACTTACTCTACACTCCTGAAAAACTTTAAGTACCTTATATTGATTGTATTCCACAATCTCATCTATTGTGTGAAAAACTTCTTTCATTTCTTTTTCTGTAGCTTCTCCCAGCTCAAAAACAGCTTCACTGATCCCCATATTCTCTTTCAAAAATTTTTTGGTTTCCTGCAGCATTATATTCACCATCCTTTACAATTCCATAGTATTGTAACATATTTTGTCTTTTCGTAAAACATAAAAAAGTGACATGAACTGATCATGCCACCTTCTGAGTGAATACCTATTCTTCATCTGTTCTTTTATTGTTAGCTGAGTTAAAATTTATGGATTTCAATGGTGATATCGTTGATACTGCATGCTTATAGATAAGATGCTGTTTGCCTTCACTTTCCAATACAATAGTATAGCTGTCAAAACCTTTTACCAATCCCTTGAGTTGGAAACCGTTGACCAGATATATGGTAATAGGAATATGTTCCTTTCTTACCTGATTTAAAAAGATGTCCTGCAAATTAATAACATTTTTCATCCTCAATACCCCTCTCTTCAAATAAATTCCCAAACAAATAGTTATTCTATAACTTTCTAAATTTTCCTTTAACTTCTTCCATTATAACATTGATTACCCCTTCATGGGATGAATAATCACCAATATTTATCCATTTTAAATCGTCATATCTTTTAAACCATGTGATTTGTCTTTTGGCATAATGTCTTGTATCTCTTTTTAGCGTATAGACTGCTTCTTCATAAGTATATTCCCCTTTTATATACTTAATAATCTCTTTGTACCCCAGACCTTTCATGGATATATCCTTTTCATCCAATCCCATGGCAGTCAAATGTCTTACTTCCTCAACCAAGCCCTTTTCCATCAGTATATCTACTCGACGATTAATTCGATCATAAAGATCATCCCTGTCTCGAATCAAACCGAAGAAAAGGTAATCAAAGTCAGGCCTTTTTTGAGGTTCCTGACTGAAATCCTTTATCTTTTCACCACTTTCGTAAAATACCTCCAGTGCGCGAATTACCCGTTTAACATTATTAGGATGGATCCGATCAGCTGACGCTTGATCAACTTCTTTCAGTTTGTTATGCAGATATTCATTGCCAAATTCCTTTGCTTCTTGTTCTAGCTGCTTTCTTAAATCCCAATTAGATACCGTACTGGTAAAATCCACATCGTAGATAATTGAATTGACATACAATCCTGTGCCCCCGACAACCATAGGAAGTTTACCTCTTTGATGGATATCGTTAATATATTCAAAGGCCAGTTTTTGATATTGTGCTGCAGAAAATGATGTCCTAGGATCTATTTCATCAACTAAATAATGAGGCACCCCTTGCATTTCTTCTTTGCTGGGCTTGGCACTTCCAATATCCATGTATTTATATATTTGCATAGAATCTGAGGAGACAATCTCACAATCCAGTCGTTTTGCAATTTCAATGGATATCTCTGTTTTGCCTACCGCAGTGGGACCCACAATAATTAAAAGAGGTTTTTTCATTCCATCCCACCTTTCATATTCTTTTAAATTTCTTTTCGATCTCATACTTTGAAGTAGATACAATGATGGGCCTTCCATGGGGGCAAGTATAAGGGTTCTCCAATTGTGTTAACTGCTTAAACAACTCCCTGATTTCTAGTATATCTAATGATTGTTTTGCTTTCACTGCTTCTTTACAAGCCATCATAATAATTCTTTCAACCTTTGAACGATTCACATCGTCATGCAAGGAATCGATGACCTCCATAAAAAAGCTTTTTGCTTCCGGTTCACCAAATATCAAAGGTACGCCTCGCAGCAGCATGGAACGATTGCCGAAATCCTCTACTTCAAATCCAAGTTTATAAAAGAGCGAAAGATTATTCTTTACAGTCTCGTATTCATCATGGGATAGTTCTACAACGATGGGTACCAATAACTGCTGTGACAAATGTTCTTCTGCTATATAACGCTTCATGAGCCATTCATATAGTATTCTTTCATGGGCTGCATGTTGATCAATCAAATACATTGTTTCATGATCCTCAGCGATAATATAGGTATTGAATAATTGTCCAATCACATGAAGTTCCAGCAAAAAAGTATGTTTGTTATCGTTATAATCCCTATCTTTCTGTTCTTTTTCAGACGCTTGTACAGACATTTCCGTAGGTTGCTGACTCGTTATATATACTTCCTGTTTTTCCAGTATCGGTTCTTTTTCAACAGGTGTACTCGGATACTTTACAACAGTTTTATGATCTGTCATCTGCTTTTGCTGGTATACAGTTTCCTCTTCCGGTATAATAACAGACTTTAACTCCTCTTTTGGTAAGTCCACGACGAAAATTTTCTCTTGTACACCTTGATCTATATTCCTATTTCGTTTAACAGGTTCTAATGTGGTCTGTGCAACCAGCCGTTCCTGTTCTAAACGACTTTTTATCGTATGAATAACTAATTCTCGAATGATATTTTCATTTTCAAACTTGATTTCTAATTTTGTTGGATGTATATTGACATCCAAATAATCTGATGGAATATCAAAATAAAGGAAACAAACAGGATGTTTATGGATGGGCAGCAATGTTTTATAGGCTTCATCGATGGCTTCATGGATAACTCGACTTTTAACATATCTTCCATTAACAAATACAGCCTGCTGCTGTCTGGTGCCTCTATAAATAGATGGCTTACATATAAAGGCATTCAATTCAATATTCTCCATTTTTCCCTGTGCATGATAAATATTCTTTGCAATTTCTTTTCCGTATATACTTGCAATACTGTGAGCCACGTCGCCTTTTCCTGATGTAACGAAAACAATGCTATCATTGCTAATATATTTGAAGGCCACATCGGGATGAGACATAGCCAGTTTGTTCATCAAGTCACTAATATAACTGGTTTCCGTTGAAGTTGATTTCATAAATTGCAGCCGTGCTGGTGTATTAAAGAACAGATTTTTGACAATAACCGTAGTCCCTTGCGGTGCCCCTACCTCTTTTCTTTCCAAAACGATTCCGCCTTGAAGTTCGAGCAAAATACCGTTCACGGCCTCTGCTGTTTTTGTGATCAATTCCACTTGCCCTACGGAGCCAATACTTGCCAATGCCTCTCCACGAAATCCTAAAGAGACAATTCCATAAAGATCCTCTGCTTTCCGTATCTTACTGGTGGCATGCCTTTCAAAGGCCAATTCCACATCGGAGCTGTGAATACCGGAACCATTGTCCGTCACACGGATATAGGTTTTGCCACCATCTTTTATTTCTACGACAACGGAAGACGCCTTAGCGTCAATCGCATTTTCAACTAATTCTTTTACAACGGACGCTGGTTTATCTACTACTTCACCTGCAGCAATCTTATTTGACGTTAATATATCTAACTTGTGTATCCTATTTTGCATCGCTTTCACCTGCAATCCTTAGCCATTTTAACAAATTTATACAGCTGATTCATTGCTTCCATAGGTGTCAAATTCATAATATCTATATCGGTCAACGCATCAATAATATGTTGATAATTATAGTGAAAAATATCTATTTGCTCTTCGGTTATTGCCTTCTCATCCTTTCGATCCTGGACTGCTGCAACTGGAGTTTTGTTGATATCATGCTCTTCAAGCTGGTGCAGTATCTGTTTTGCCCTCTGGATCACCTTCTCCTCTACGCCAGCCAATCGAGCCACCTGAATACCATAACTCTGATCAGCACCGCCTCTGATGATTTTTCTTAAGAAGATAATATCATCACCTTTTTCTTTCACCGAGATGCAATAATTTTTTACGCCTTCAATAATACCTTCTAATTCTGTCAGTTCATGATAATGGGTGGCAAACAGAGTTCTGGCTCCAAGAATATTTTTATGACTAATGTGCTCCACGACTGCCCATGCAATACTTAATCCATCGTAGGTGCTTGTCCCCCGGCCAATCTCATCCAGTATAATCAAACTTTTTTCAGTGGCATTATTCAGTATATTCGCCAATTCACTCATTTCCAGCATAAATGTACTCTGTCCCTGTGCCAGATCATCGGAGGCTCCAACTCTGGTAAATATCCGATCAACAATACCAATCTCAGCCTCATCTGCAGGTACGAAACATCCGATTTGAGCCAGTAATACGATAAGGGCTACTTGGCGCATGTATGTTGACTTACCGGCCATATTAGGACCCGTGATAATCGCGAAGCGATTGTCATCACAATCTAAATACGTATCATTCGGTATAAACAGATCCTTTTGCATGCTTCTTTCTACGACGGGGTGTCTTCCATTCAGAATTTTAATAACATGATTATTATGTACGACAGGTTTCTGATAACTGTATCGACTACTCACTTCACTAAAAGACAGCAAAGCGTCAAGGCCGGCAATAGCTGATGCAGTACTCTGGATTCGCTTTATATGAAGACTGATTTCCTCTCTGATACGGATAAACAGGTTATATTCCAATTCAACAATTCTGTCCTCAGCCCCTAGTATTTTGGATTCCATTTCTTTTAATTCCGGTGTAATGAAGCGCTCCGCATTGGCAAGGGTTTGCTTTCGTATAAAGTAATCGGGGACCAGGTTCAAATTAGATTTCGTTACTTCAATAAAATATCCAAAAACTTTATTGAAGCCTACTTTAAGAGATTTTATGCCCGTAGCCTGTTTCTCTTTATTCTCCAAATTTGCAATCCAAGCTTTTCCGTTTATGGTTATATCTCGAAGTTCCCGTAATTCCTCACTAAATGTACTTTTAATGATATTTCCTTCCTTTATAGAAACAGGTGGTTCATCGACAATAGCAGATTCGATGGTTTCTTCAATATCACTTAAAGTGTCTATTTGCTGTAACAGTTCTTTATATGCTTTACTGTTCAATGCATTCAGTGTTTCTCTTATGATTGGAATTGTGTGTATACTTGTCTTCAAGGCAATTAGATCCCTGGCATTAGCATTTCCGTATGCAACACGTCCGGCCAGCCTTTCCAAATCATAAACCTGTCTTAACAACTCTTTGAGTTCCTCACGGGCAATGATATCTTCTTTTAATTCTCCAACAGCATCTAGCCGCATTTGAATCGCCTCTACATTTGTCAGGGGCTCTTCAATCCACTTTTTAATCATTCTGGCACCCATGGCCGTCTGTGTTTTGTCAATTCCCCAGAGAAGAGACCCTTTTCTGTTTTTATCCCGCATGGTTTCCGTCAGTTCAAGATTTCTTCTGGTTGCTTTATCAATTACCATATATTCCTGGGTATTGTAATAAACGACACGATTGATATGTGACAAGGAATTTTTCTGTGTTTGTTGTAAATACTCCAGTAATGCTCCCGTAGTCGATATACAGAAATCTTTATCTTCAAGATCAAAGCCTGTAAGATTTAGAACATGAAAATGCTTTTTTAATTTCTTCTCCGCAAAATCCTTCTTAAAGGCCCAACTATCAAACTCGTTGACAAAGGCTTTTGTAACCATATGAATTTTATGAAGAAGTTTTTCAGCCTTTATCATATCCTGATGTATGATGATTTCCTTAGGCTGAACTTTCGCAATTTCATCTATCAGAGCACTGACAGCATCTTTGCTTTTTATCTGGGTTGTCCGCAATTCACCCGTAGAAATATCAGCAAACGCTAAACCCACTTCATCCTCAAAGCAAGATACCGCCATAATATAGTTGTTTTCCCGTTCTTGAAGCATGTGAGGATCAATGACCGTTCCCGGCGTAATAATACGGACGACGTCTCTTTTTACGATGCCCTTGGCTTGAGATGGATCTTCCACTTGTTCTCCAATGGCTACCTTATATCCACGATCAATCAACTTGGCAATATAACCCTCAATAGAATGATGAGGGACGCCACACATAGGAGCTCTTTCCTCCAGACCGCAATCCCTCCCGGTCAATGTAATCTCAAGCTCCTTCGATGCAGTTATTGCATCCTCAAAGAACATTTCATAAAAATCGCCTAATCGAAAGAGAAGGATACAATCCTTGTACTGTTCCTTTAATTCCATATATTGCCTCATCATAGGTGTTAGATTTTCCATTTCTTATTTTCCCCCTAGGTTTCTAGCTATCATAAGTATAACATAAATATGAAAACCAGGATAAACCTGGTTTATAATTTCAATTATTATCCATCACCATGCCTTTTAAACTAAAGGTTTTGGATTCTATAATTTTTACGTTCACAGATTTCCCGATTAGTCCCTTAGGCCCGCTAAAATTGACTAATTTGTGTGTCTTCGTCCTTCCCATGAGCATGCTTTCGTCTGTCTTACTTTCTCCTTCTACCAGCACTTCAAAAACTTGATCCTTCAACAGCAAGTTCTTCTCTAAGCTAATCTCATTCAATGTATCAACAAGCTGATTAAACCGTCTATGTTTTACATCATCAGGGACTTGTTCCTTTAGTTCTGCTGCCGGTGTACCCTCACGAATAGAGTAAAGGAATGTAAAGGCAGAATCATATCCTACTTTACGAACCAGATCCAGTGTTTCTTCAAAATCTTCCTCCGTCTCGCCGGGAAAGCCTACGATAATGTCTGTTGTAATGGCGATATTCGGTATTTCCTTTTTTAAACGACCGACAATATCCAAGTATTGTTCTTTCGTATAGTGACGATTCATAGCCTTTAGAATGCTGCTGCTTCCTGCTTGCACAGGAAGGTGAATATGTTCACATACCTTGTCGCAGTCCCGCATGGCTTCAATAAGTCTATGGGATAAATCTTTAGGATGTGAGGTCATAAATCGTATTCTCTCTAAACCGTCAATTTCATTAATCCGATATAGTAATCCGGCAAAATCAATCGCTTCATCCAAGGTCTTTCCATAGGAATTAACATTTTGCCCTAATAAAGTAACTTCCTTTGTTCCATTTGATACCAATTGCTGAACTTCGCTTACGATATCTTCAGGATTTCTGCTTCGTTCTCTTCCTCGGGTATAAGGAACAATACAATATGTACAGAAGTTGTTGCATCCAAACATGATATTCACAAAAGCTTTTAAACCGTATTTTCTTATGGATGGTATACCTTCAATGATTTCCCCTTCTTCCTCCCATACTTCAACGATCATGTTATTGGACTGCCTGCAATTCGCCAGCAGCTGAGGAAAATTGTGAAGGTTATGGGTTCCAAATACAAGGTCCACATGGGAATATTTACGTTTGATTTGTTCTACCACATGGGGCTGCTGCATCATGCAGCCACAAACAACAATCATCATATCGGGATTTTTCTTCTTTAATGGCTTTAACTGTCCCAGATTGCCATATACCTTTAACTCCGCATTTTCTCTGACGCAGCATGTATTATATATAATTAAATTGGCCTCATTCACTTCAGTGGTTTCCGTATATCCCATCTTATCCAACATTCCGGCTAATTTTTCCGAATCATGTTCATTCATTTGACAGCCATAGGTTACGATCATATATTTTTTTCTCAAGCCCTTTTCGGCCAAATATTCATCACTGATCTGTCTCATCTCATTGATATAAACCTGCTGCTTTAACAGATCTTCAGCGGAGACCTTTACTTCTTTTCTTTTGCTCAAATCTATTTCCTCCTTAAAGTTCTACTTCTTAACATTATTTTTCCATAATACAGACATTATTATATCAAATATTTGTATTTTCGTGTAAGGAAATAGTAAGCATATTTTTATCTTTAAAAACAAAAAACCGTATTTTCATACGGTTAAGGACAAACAAGCCTTTTAAAATTGCTTTGGCTTATAATTTTTAGAGAGTTCCTTTTCAGCAGTTTCTACCATTTTTCTCACCATATGTCCGCCAACATAGCCAGCATAGGTAAAATTCTCTAATCCAAGTTCCTTCGCCATTTCTTCTTTAAAAGAATTAAGGGCAATTCGGGCTTCAGGTACGATGCTTCTATTCTTTGACATATTCATCTCACCTCATCATTATTATTTGAGGAAAAACGAATTTTATGAGTTAAATTGTTTTAAACATTATACACAATACCTTGTATAATTACGTTGCTTTCTCTCATCAGATTACAGAGGTAAGGTGAAACCTCCTTTTCCTGCTCTTTTATGATTTTGATGACGGGTCTTAAAATAAATTCTTGATTGATATTTTCTATTACACCTATGCAGTTATTGCTTAAACGAACGATTGTTCCGACAGGATAGGGTACAATTTTTTTAATAAATGCTTTCACCAAGTCAATGGTAAAGTACCTTCCCGCAGACCCCATAATAAACTCCACAGCTTCATTAGGTGGCATTGATTTACGGTAAGGCCTATCTGAAGTAATGGCATCATAAATATCTGCTATCGATGTCATTTTTGATAATATGTATATCTGATCGTCCTTCAATCCATAGGGATAACCGGTACCGTCCATTTTTTCATGATGCTGTAGAGCTATGATTCTAACTTTTCCGCTTAACTCTGTTCGGTCTTTTAAATAATTAAAGCCGCGTAAGGGATGCTGTTGAATGATCTTAAATTCCTCATCTGTTAGTGGCCCATCTTTGTTTAAAATCTCTCCAGGTATATACATTTTCCCAATGTCATGCAGCATAGCTCCTAATGTTAATTCATAAAGTTCGTTTTTATTCAAGCCATAACCGATGCCCAGTACCAGTGCCAGGATACTGGTATTCACACTATGCATATACGTGTAATTATCTGTGTTTTTTATATCTACAAGACTAATCATAACATCCCTCTGTGAAAATACATCGTTAACGATCAATTTAGCCAAATCTTGAATATCTTCAAGATGCCTATTGACTTCATTTTCAATTTTTTTCTTTTGAAAAGTATTCACATCATCATTTTCTAACCTAGGAAGAGCATTTAGCACAGTACGTACCGATTGTATTGCTTTTCTTCGTATCTCAGGCTTTATAATATCTTCCAATTCATCTTGACTATAATCATCAAAAATATAAATAGAGTAAAAACCTTGTTCTTTGATTTTAGCCTTTAATCTTTCATTGATTTTGACGCCTTTCGAAAGCAAAACTTGGCCATTATCATTATATAGAGTCTGTGCAAGAAAGGCACCTTCTTTTACAGCATTAATTGGAATCAATCGCATCGTCATACCTCCAAAGCTTTCCTGGAATTACCTTAATTATAGCACAAAACTACAAATAATGTATTCATTATGACATTTGAAAAAAAAGATATAAAATGAAAAGGAGTAGTAAAACTAGTTGTCTTCACTACCCCTAAATTCTTTGATAATGGTCATTTTTGAAATAACAATGTTATGTGGATTGGTCTCACCAGCCATCTTCATAAATTCTTTCTTTACTTCATTTACTTGTTCACATTGTACGAGATAGAAATACCTTTTTCCTTCATAATAATGAAATAAAAAGTAGTAATTCATATTGATCACTCTTTTTTATTATGGTTATCTACAGTATCACCAGTTTACAAGTTTTGATTAAGCTACTTGATCTTTGTCAAGGAAGCTTTGCACAGCGTCTTTCATAATGGAATAAATTTTGGTACTTTCGAAGCTGGATACGAAACTATCAAATATTAATTCTT
>JBMOKU010000019.1:0-114148 GCA_049324315.1 Bacillota bacterium
AAGAATTAATATTTGATAGTTTCGTATCCAGCTTCGAAAGTACCAAAATTTATTCCATTATGAAAGACGCTGTGCAAAGCTTCCTTGACAAAGATCAAGTAGCTTAATCAAAACTTGTAAACTGGTGGATAAAACAATCAACTCGAATAAATTCGAAATGAACTTTGATTGAAGTGCCAAAGGTGAATGCCAGAGGGAATGCCAGAGGGACGGGGTAAGTGACACTTCATTTTTAAATATTGTCGATAACTCCGTCCCTTTGTCACCCTTTGTCACCCTTTGTCACCCTCCGTCCCTTTGTCACCCTTTAAATGTGACAGGAGATTTTTCAATTAGCAGCAGTGATTTTGAAAATGTGATAAAATATGAAGTAAATAACAACAAACCTGGGTCCATATTATATCATGATGATGATCAATACGGGCTACACTATACAACACTTGTTGGATATGCTTATGATCCTGATAATAACAAATATTACGTAATTCACGATCTATGGAATACCTTCAACGTTTATAGAAGCTGGAGTTCAGATTATTCAACAGATATTTGGGCAATCTTTAAAGTAAGACCTCAGTAATATGAGAAGGGTGGTAACTTGAAAAAATCTAATGTTATTCAATTTACGATTATCTTTTTCTTTGTAATGATAATATCAGGTTATTATGCCAGTATCTACTACTTTGATGTTATAAAGCCAAATAAAATAGCGAAACAGTACAATATGGATTTGATAGATAATCGATCTGGACCATATTATAAAATTTATTATGGAAAAAAATATGATAAGAATAAAAATTGCTATTTGATCTATGTAAGAAATATTGATAATCCTTACATTGTATATGAAGCAGAAGGAATAACAAAACAGGATGCTATTCATACTGCTGAAACATATGGGTATAATAGTGAACATGTCTTGTTGAGAGTTAATACACAGAGTAAAGTAGATAGCATTAAGGAGCATTTGTCGTGGTGGGTCTATTATGATCGTGTTAATGCCAAATATATTGAAATTGATTTTGTATCCGGGAAGGTTACTGCGATCCATTGATATATGCTGTTTTTCTCATGAAAAATGCTGGCGGGTAAAGAACCGTCAGCATTTTTTCATATTTGATAAATATAAGTCACACACAATACGTTACATCCGCTTCGCCACGGGGACGGTTCCATCAATTTCCCTTCTAGAAGCAACGGACGCGCAATGCGCGCCCCTACAGGAAACCCTCAAACCGTCCCCATGGCTCCGCTGCATTGTGACTGGCTGTAATATACAAAGTGCTATTTATATATTTGTCTTCCTAATCCAATCTCTTCTGGAACCTAACCACCGCTATAGATATTAACATCACTGTAAATATCAATAAGGGAATTATTTGGTTATAAAGTACCCCTACGCCAACACCCTTTAGAACGATCCCCCGCACGATTTTCAAATAATAGGTCAGGGGCATCAAATATCCTAAATAATAAATAAGCTTTGGCATGGCTTCTCTCGGAAAAACAAAGCCTGATAGAAGAACACTGGGCAGCAGCAGCAGCAGGGCCGTTTGCATGGCCTGAAGCTGTGTCTTGGCAACGGTGGATATAATCATGCCCATGGCCAAGGCACAAATAATGAAGCATGCAGATAGCACCAAAAGCAGAAGCATATTGCCGCTGACCTCCATGTGGAATATGGTCATGGCCAGAATCATTACTAAGGCAAAATCAAAGCATCCTATCAGAATATAGGGTACCAGCTTTCCCAAAATCAGTTCAATGGGCCGAATGGGCGTTATGATCAACTGCTCAAGGGTACCCCTTTCCCGTTCTCTCACAAGGGAAAAAGCCGTAAGAATGATGGTTATGTTTTGTATAACCAAACCGATCAATCCGGGAATCGTGAACTTTATACTTTCCATTTCAGGATTGTACAAAACCCGGGAAGCTGCTGTCACTTCACCAGCTCCTGTTTGAAGCATTCCCTTTTTTAAGAGCTGCGTTTGTCTTATCTTGACAGAAAAATTATTGGTTACCATCATAGAGCTTGAAAAGGCTGTTTGCGCTACTAGAGAGTCAGTTCCGTCGATCAGAAACTGTATCTCCGGGTTTTTTCCTTTCTTAATCTCCCTTTCAAAATCCGGTGGAATAATCATGCCCACCTTTGCAGTACCTTTATCGATCATCTCGATGATTTCCTTATCGCTGGACACATAGTATTGGTCGATAAAGTAATCGGTATTTTTAAGCTTTTGGATAAATTCCCGACTGGCCGCGCTTTTATCTTGATCAAAAACAGCCATCTCAACGTTATCAATATCCAGCTTCACCGCAAATCCGAATAGAAAGAGCATCATCACCGGCGCAACCAGGGCAAGCACCATACTGGCTTTATCCCTTCGGATGTGAATAAATTCTTTGACGACAATGGATAGAAATCTCTGAAAACTCATGAAGCCACCTCTATTCTATGTGGTCTCTCATTTCCATGAAAGACCCTCGCACTTTAATATCACTTACCTTTTCCACAAGGGATATAAATATTTCTTCGATGCTTTTTTCCGGATCTTCCTTTTTAATTTCTTCAACCGTCCCTAAGGTAATCAATTTTCCACGATAAATAAAACCGAGGATGTCACAGCTTTCGGCTTCATCCATATAGTGGGTTGTCACCAGAATGGTTATTCCCGTATTGGCTAACGTATGGATAACTTCCCAGAATATTCTTCTTGAAACAGGGTCTACCCCGGCGGTAGGCTCATCCAATATCAGCAGTTTCGGTCTGTGCAGCAGAGAACATGCCAGCGCCAATCGCTGCTTCCAACCACCGGATAATACACCGGCAATGGTATTTTCCCTTCCCCGCAGCCCGCACAGATCAAGAATTTCTTCAATTCTGGCTTTTTTCTCTCCATTGGAAATGGAATAAATAGACGCAAAGAAATTCAAATTCTCCAATATGGTCAAATCTTCATACAGACCAAATTTTTGGGACATATACCCTATATTTTGTTTTATTTTTTCTGCATCCTTTACAATATCATAGCCCAATACCGTTCCACTTCCTGAGGTGGGCGTCAAAACACCACAGAGCATCCTTATGGTCGTGGATTTCCCTGACCCGTTCGGTCCTAAAAAACCGAAAATCTTGCCGGATGGAATGTCAAAGCTGATATCTTCAACAGCTGTAAAATCGCCAAATTGCTTTCTGATGTTTTTGATTTGAATCGCATAGTCCATCCTGATCACCTACTTATATCCACATCAAGTATCATGCCGGGATTTAGAAATTCTACGCCTTCTGTTATTTTCACCTTAACCTCATGAACGCGATTGTGGCGGTCTTCCTTTGTGGTTACATTTGAAGGGGTAAATTCACTTTGCGGTGCTATGAAAATAATCTTTCCCTTTATAGTATTTTCCGTAACTATATCTGAAAACAATGTGACTTCCTGTCCCATCGTGACCAAGTTCAACTCTTTTTCCGGGATATATATTTTTACCCATAGATCCTTTGTATCGATCAACGTCACCACAGGAGCCCCGACAGGCAGCACCTCTCCTTTTTGGAAGTTCTTATATAAGATGATACCATCCGCTTGAGCTTTTAAAGAAGCTTTCTCTTGCTGTATCTTCGTTTGTTCATAGGCATACTTGGACTGATCAACATTATATTCATTGGCCTTGATGATATCTTCCCTTGTTCCCTTCTCCAATAAGGTAAGTTTGGATTTCGCCGTATTCAAGTTCTCCTGAGCGCTCTTCACACTGTTGTCCCCTTGTTTCAACAGCAGTTCTGTATCTTTTAGCTGCTGCTCTGGCACTGCCCCCTGCTCATATAGGGCTTTGGTTTTTTGATAATTATCCAGACGAAGTTCATAGGTATCTACTGCCAATTCATATGCTGATTGGGCCGCGCTTAACTGCTGCTGTGCCATGTCAATTTCCTCTTCTCTAGAGCCTTTCTTTACATCCTTCAATTGTGCCTCTTGTCCCATATATGCGGCTTCTTTTTGCAAAACATTCAGATTCAACGTTGCATCATCCAGTAAAGCAACACGCTGCCCTTCCTTCACCAGATCACCTTCCTCAACATAGATCTCTTTAATGAAACCGCCGATTTCCGAGGAAATATCGTATTGGGTAGCCTCTACCGTTCCGGTATAACGAAGATTATCATCGGCACTGCTGGTACATCCGGTAAACAAAATCATCACAGCAAATACAATGAAAAGCATTTTTTTCATGTCAATTCCCTCCTATGTCTCACGCTTTACAAATTCCGGTAAGCAAGATATCTGCAATTTGTTCGATAACTTCCCTGCGGCTCATTATCTTTTCGTCCATTACTCCAGTTTTTATAGCAAGCAAATTTGACCCCAGGGCTCCCATCAACATTATGGTAATCACCCCGGAATTGTAATTTTTAAATCGCCCTTGTTTTATCCCCTCCTCAAAGAAACGATCAACCATCTGCTTGATAGGAGGAACGATTTTTTTAAAGAATAGTTGCTGAATGTCTTGGTGATATTGGGCTTCTGTCATGACTACCTTGATTAGGGGCCAGTTCTTCTCAATGAGGTTCAGCCGATTTTCTATAAAAGCTACGATCGTTTCCCGATCACTTTTACCGTTATGGTCTCGAAAGATTTCATCCAAACCGCTCCCAATGATGTTTGGAGCCACCGTCTCAATCACCTTATATAATATCTTATGAAGCAGGTCTTTCTTCTTAGGAAAGTAGCGAAAGATCGTACCTTCCGCAATACCGGCATTTTGTGCAATTTCCTTTGTTGTCGTACCGCTGTATCCTTTCTGAGAGAAGATTTCTACTGCCGACTGGATAATCTTCTCTTCCGTTGTTAATGGCTTATCCATCATGACACCTCCATAATGAGTGATTACTCACTTATTATACACCCATGTTCATCCAAATTCAACATCCTAAAACAAAAAAACCCCATTGATTGATTCAATAAGGTTTTCACATATATTTGTTATTCAATGATATAATTGCTGCACCAACTGGCTTTACACTTTTTCTTGACTCTACCTGCCGCTTCTGCCAGCTCTCCCACAGTGTCGAAAGCGTGATGCTTATTGTTTATGACCGCTATAGAAATACTCATGATTGGAAATTTTTCCACAACACCGTGCCGATTTTCTGCAAAGATAAATCCGTTTTTCCTATCTAGCTCTGTATAATATTCAAGTATCCTTCGATCGAATTTCTCAATGATCGCCTCACAAAGCTTTTCTACATGGGCATCTTGAATGACAGCCACAAAATCGTCCCCACCCACATGGCCTAAAAATTCATCTCCATAGCCTAAAGCCTGCATCCGCTGTTCGATAACCTCCGCCGTCATCTCTATGACCTTATCTCCATTATCAAAACCATAGACGTCATTATAGGGTTTAAAATTATCCAGATCAAAATACAAAACAGCATAAGGGGCATGTTTGGTAATTACATTGGTTATTTCTTTTTCGATTAAAATATTCCCGGGCAATCCTGTAAGGGGATTGGAAAACTTTGCCCTGTTTAACTGGATTTCCGTGGTCTTCTGAAGCAGGTCCTTAACCGTCACGATTCCATGATATTTCCCTTTTTGGGTTACGATAATGTAATCATACAAGCTATCTTTGTCTCGCTGCATAGCCAGCTCCGATACTCTATCCAATGGTGTTTGATAATCTACAATAAGCGGCTGCTTGTCCATAATTCGATCAATGGAGCGTTTAATATATATAACGTATCCATACTGCTGACCGAGGTTTTTAAAAAAGTTATGCTTCATGATCAAGCCCACCGGCTTATCCTCCTCAATAACCGGCAACCCCTGTATTTCTACACTGCTTTCAAACATTTCATATACTTCTTTGCCTAATGTTTCTGAGGATATAGCTGGAAGAAAGCGACTGATTTCACCAATCATGGTAGTTGTTATATTGCTTAATTTACTCCTATGAAAGGAAAGGTTTTTCTCCAAACGAATACACTCGGACATATTTTCCGCATTTTTATTACCAATGATTTCCTTTAATTCCTTTTTTGCTGAGATCATATCATTTTGGACTTTTCCCACAAATACCACTCCACATACACTTTACAAAGGATTGATAGTAAAATCATTATAATTTTATTATAACGAAAACCTTTGGTTGTGATGTTATCTTTGTGTTAATTTTCCAGCTACTCAAATAGCATATCTTCATATTTTTTCCCTTCCTTTATCATCTGTTGAAGGACTGCCCAAACCTTCGGGTCTTCAAATTTCCTTCTCCAAGCTGCAGTCCCGGCCAGGTCGTATTGGTCTACCATATCTGCCTTTAGAGCTACGGATTTTGAATCCTCCAACCAAACCTTGAAGGTACTGCCTTCTTCAACATATTCTGCATAAAACTGTCCTGCGTCTTCATTCCATATTGCCTCGGTTCCTTTTTCAGACACCAGCTCCCAAGCTTTCGTCATGGAAACAGCTTGAGATTTAACCTTACGTTTGCCATCCTTATCCAAATATTCTTCCCAAATCCTTGTATAGAAGGGTATCCCCAACAGTATTTTTTCTTTGGGAATCGACTCCATGCTTCTTTGGATTCCTTTTTCCACCCAACTGATGGACGCCACCGAACCGCTGACAGGACTGCTTCCCCAGTGTTCATCATAGGTCATAACCGCCATGTAATCCACATGCTGTGATAGGGCCTTTCGATCATAAACCTTTGACCAGTTCTCACTGGAAGACGGAACCGTAACATCCATTGATAAAATTAGATTTTGTTTTTTTGTTTTTTCTCTCAATTCCTTTACAAATTGTACAAGCTTGTCTTTATCTGCATAGTTTACGTTTTCAAAGTCAATATTGATTCCATCTAAATTGTATAAATCAGCATATAAAACCAGCTGGCCGATGACTTTTCGTTTCAACGTCTCATCACTTAGTATTTTAGAAGTTAACGCTGGATTAAAGCTGTTGTCAACCAAACCCCATACCTTATATCCCTTATCGTGGGCTTGCTGAACGTACTGTGGATCCCCATTGTTTATGATGTTTCCATCTTCGTCATCTATATGAAACCATGTAGGTACAATAACATCAAGCCCTTCCAGAGCTAGCTCTTCACTCAAGTCTGGCGACTTTTCGTAGACATACTCCCAAGCAAGACTTATCTTATCATCACCTATCTTCCACGCTTCACGCCCTTGATTAATCGGTTGAGATTGTATCAACCTTTCTTCAATGATCTTTGCGTCTTTTTTTGCAACAAAACCTATAACCCCTTCTGAAGTTCTAACCTTATATTTCCCATCAATCTCTCCTAGTACATTCATTTTATCTCCTAATTTTAATGCAACATCATAATCGTCATCCATGTTTTCTTCAGGCTGCAGCTTCACACGGTTTTTCACGATCTCACCAATCATCATTTTTTCGCCCATTTTATCAATAACAATACGATTTGTTTCATGATAATAGGCTCCTTGTATGCCCATGATTTTTCCCATCACATCCAAAGGTAGGTAGGGTTTGCCTTCTATTATTTTCGTTGGAATATTTATTGTAACCCTATTTTCCTTGATATAACGGGTTAACTCCTCATTTTCCAAGTAAAAGGGCTTGTCCTCCAGTTGAATAAATACTCTTTTCCCTGTTTCATCCAGGATCATATTGCTGTCTAACTGCTGTTTAACTGTTTCATAGGGGATGTATACACCCTCCTCCTCAATAACGGCATAATGAGGGTCCGCCAGTTTCATATCTCCTATCACAATAGCAGTCTCTCCCTCCACAGAGGCTGATGCTTTATCCTTTTTAAATTCCAGTACACCTATTAATATCCCCATCATAAGTCCCATTATAATGATCATGGAAACCGCAATTTTTTTCTTCACTTGCCTTCCCCCTTTCAGTCTGCACGTAAAATATCTATCACAGTACATTAGGAATTATATACCATTCTCATAACTGTTTTTTGCGTTTAACTCCTATTATACATGGTTCATATATAATAATCAAAACATTTGTTCTGGTAATTATATCTATCATAAAACAGGCGGACGCCCACTGGGCGCCCCTACAACCATGTTATCTGCAAAAGTTTGGCGTAAGTTGTTTCCTCAAATACGAGAGAAAAACCTCTTTCTCTGCGAGAAAGAGGTCTAATACATCAAAATACCTAATATACCAGCCGCTACAATTCCTAAAATGGGGTGAAGATTTAATTTGTGTATACCAATAAAAACCAGCAGTGCAATGATTACACTTTTAAAGTCTACAAAGGCAGTTTTTCCTACAGATATTGCAGCACTTAAAATCAGCCCTAAAACCGTCGGTCTAATCCCTGCAAACACAGCCTTCGTTTCCCTTCGATCTTTAATCTGTATGAAGTATTTTGCAAATACAGAAACCAACAAAAAAGAAACAAGGATAACACCAACACTACCGGCTATGGCACCGGATAGGCCTGCAACTTTATAGCCAACGAAGGTTGCCGAGTTGATGGCGATAGGTCCCGGTGTCATCTGTGCAATGGCAACGATATCAACAAATTCGCCGGAAGTTATCCAGTGATGGGCATGAACAATCTCTTTTTCAATGAGTGGAAGCATTGCCAGACCTCCACCAAAGCTAAAGGCTCCCACTTGTAGAAATGATAAGAAAATCTCTATGACAGTTTTCATACTAATGATCTCCTTTAAATAATCGATAACCCACAACCCCTGAAAGTATAATAACAATAATCGGGTGAACATTTAAAACCGTAATAAGAAATAATACAGTGGCTATCCAGGCAATATGTAAAGTCGTTTTGGGAACAGTCTTTCCCAGCTTTAACACAGCTGCCACAATTAAAGCCACAACAGCCGGCCTAATCCCTTGAAATGCAGCTTGAACCATTGGTGCATCTTTCATCTGCGTAAAGAACTTGGCTACAAACAAAATAATCACTACAGAAGGAAGCATTGCTCCCAAACAGCCTATAAAAGCTCCACCATATCCAAATAAACGATAACCTATGTAGGTGGCACTATTAATGGCTAATGCTCCCGGTATGGTTTGTGCCAGAGCAATGATATCAACAAACTCTTCTTCATCAATCCATCCCTTTTTCTCTACCACTTCTATTTGGATCAATGGAATCATGGCATATCCACCACCTAAGGTAAACGTGCCGATTTTCACGAAAATAAGAAACATCTGTATTAGTCTTTTCATTTTCCAATCCCTTTCCATCAAACAATCTACCATTAGCATAACACAAAACCCTCAGTCTATGAAGGTTTGTATTAAAATTCTATTGTTACTTCAGAGAATTTTGAGAGATATCACACGAAGTCTTGTTCTTATCATATTTTGTAAAATTTAGTAAGCTTTACATCTTTCGTTGATATATTTATGGCAAATGATATATAATTTAACTAGGTGTCTTGCTTTCTACTAAACAAATATTTTCTATAAATAAAAAGGGGGTAAAATCATGAATTTTCAATTAGCAACTTATGAACAAATGACAGGTGTTCCTGCTAATGTCCCTGCCTATACCTGCGTAGCTGAGGGAAATGGATTCTTTTTTGCCAAAAAAGGCGCTATGGTGGCAGATCAAGGTCAGTTCAAGTATGAAAAAGTACTATTGGACCCAAATGCAGGGGCCAATGTAATGCAGGGTGTACTCAACCAGGTTGCCCGTCGTTTGACAGGGGAAAACATGGAAATCATGAAAGTAACGGGAAATGGTAGAGTTTTCTTGGCTTTTGAAGGTAGAAACGTGACCGTTGTTCCGCTTCAGCCAGGTGAAGCAGTAGGCGTTGAATCTGAAAACTTGCTGGCGTTTACAGGAAATCTTAAGTATGGTGTAAAATTCATTGGCGCCGGTGTTCTTTCACAAAAAGGCTTGTTCACAACCAATATTCAAAATCAATCCGGTCAACCTGGTTATGTTGCAGTCATCACCGATGGAAATGCTGTTGTTATTCATTCACCTTGCAAAGTTGACCCTGACGCCATTATCTGTTGGACTGGTCCGGATCCAGGTTTAAAAATGGATGTAAACTGGAAAACTATAATTGGTCAAACTTCCGGTGAATCTTATATGTTTGAATTCAAAAATCCTGGTCAGATTGTTGTTATACAACCATCTGAAAGAAAAGCAGGCGTCAGCCTTTCTATTGATGCCGGTGCCCCTGCTGGTACGCAGTCCAGTGCATTTGGTAATAGTATGGATAATATGGGGAATACCGTGGACGGTGCCGGAAACGCGATAAATCAAGCAGCAAACATGCTGGGCAGATTTTTGAGATAATACTATAAATATGAAACAGTAAAGTTTTTTTTCATTTAAACATATTCATTCGTGGAGGTTAGACTTCTAATTGGTTAGAAGTTAGAGGTTAGAAGTTTCAGGGTCGATCTTATAAGCTTTTAAATCTCTAAAGACCCAAAAGACAGACATAAAGCCTCTAACATCTAACTACTAACGTCTAACCATATGAATCACAATTTTTTAATTAAGAAATGATTTACAGATGAAAATTAAATTCTATGATTCTACATTCATACAAGGAGGTTTTAGTATGTCATTACAAGGGCTAGGCGGTCTTGGTGGCTTAGGAAATCCTAATCAAAATAACCAACAGCAGCAAACGCAACCTCAGACATCTGGTCTGGGCGGCTTAGGAGGTTTAGGCGGGCTTGGAGGTTTAGGTGCAGCACCGCAAGCTCCGTCTACTGCACCGAGCATGGGTGGATCTTCTGTTGTGTCTTTAAAAAAAGGTCAGAAAGTATCCTTAAAGAAAATGGCAGGAGACGTTGGCTTGGATGCAGCAAACTTATCAAGAATTCAAGTGGGCTTAGGCTGGTCCGTCAATCGTTCCCAGGGCAGTGCCTTTGATTTGGATGTATTCATCTTTGCTGTGAAAGAAGATGGAAAAGTAAGGAATGATAAGGATTTTATCTTCTTCGGAAATAAAGAGCCCGCAGGTATGGGTATCGCATTATTAGGTGATAATCGAACGGGTGCAGGCGAGGGTGATGATGAAGTCGTTATGACAGATTTGAATAATATCCCTCTGGAAATCAACAAAGTCGTATTTGCTATAACTATCTATGAAGGAAAAGAAAGAGGCCAATCCTTTGGAATGGTAGAAAATGCCTATGTAAGATTAGTCGATGTAAATACAGGCCGTGAATTCTTGCGATATAATTTATCTAGAGAATACAGTTCGGAAACAGCTGTCGTTGTAGGCGAACTGTATCGCCATGGTCAAGAATGGAAATTCAATGCCATCGGGTCCGGGTTTAATGACGGGCTACCTGCATTATGCGGATGCTATGGTGTTGCAGCAGAATAAGCAGCAAACCCACCTGTATGTAAAAGCAGGTGGGTTTCTTTTATCCAATAAGATTTATCAGGTTGAAACCCCGCCTCTATAGGCGGACCTTGAATCAGGTGGGGTAGAGTCCCCATCTGATTCCCCGATGTTCAGCGAAGCTGAACGAGTTCACTCTTCTTCAAATGCAGAAGGGTTCAAGCATTCCAATTCAGGAATAACAAAAAGGCCGTCTTTGCGAATCAACTTGCCATCAAAATAGATTTCTCCTCCACCATATTCAGGGGTTTGAATACATACTAAATCCCAATGGATAGCGGATTTATTTCCATTTGGCGCTTCGTCATAGCAGCTTCCCGGTGTAAGATGAAAGCTTCCTGCAATCTTTTCATCAAATAACGTCTCTTTCATAGGCTTTGTAATGAATGGATTCACACCAAGGGCAAATTCTCCAACATATCTGGCACCTTCATCGGTATCGAATACCTCATTGATTTTTTGGCTGTCATTGGCTGTAGCCTTCACAATTTTACCGTTTGCAAATTCCAGGCAAATGTTCTCATAGGTAAAACCATTATAAACTGCCGGACAATTATAAGACAATGTTCCGTTGATTGAATCCTTAACAGGAGCTGTATATACCTCTCCATCCGGAATGTTTGCCTTCCCGTCGCATTTAATCACCGGGATATCCTTAATAGAGAATTCCAAATCCGTCCCTTTTCCTTTAATATGTACGCTATCTGTTTTTTCCATCAATGCCACCAAATTGTCCATGGCTTTTGAAAGCTTCGCATAATCAACGTTGCATACTTTAAAATAAAAGTCCTCAAAATCTTCTAGACTCGTATTTGCCAGCTGCGCCATTGCATGGGTAGGATATCTCATAACAACCCATTTTGTGTTCGGTACCCTTTCTTCTGAATGGACAGGTTTTTGGAAATGCTCCATATATATCCTCATTTTGTCAGAAGGCACATCGCTGAGCTCTGTGGCATTCTTCGTGACTCTAAAACCTATATAGGCATCCATTTCCTTCATTCTCTTTAATTCAAACGCTGCCATCATCTTCATTTGCTCTTCCGTACACCCCATAAGCAGCTGCCTTGTAATTTCCGGTTCTTTTATTGTTACAAATGGGATTGCACCTGCTTTGTACGTTTCTTTCACTAACTGCTTCACAAGAGGTGTTTCATGACCGATGACTTCAATCAATATCTTTTCACCTGGCTTCAATTCTGTTGAATAATTAATCAGATTATGAGCCAGTTTTTCAATTCTTGGGTCTAACACAGCATCATCTCCCTGTTTTGTAATGGATTCTATATAATATTATTTGTATTATATATATAAATAATATTATATGTATCTACAGTCTATTATAGCATATCGAAGCTTACTTGCATGAACGTTTTATTTAAGAAAACGAAATTATTTTCTGCTGTATGTCATATCCCTATTGATATCCTTTTTTCTGATCTTTCATTCCTTCGAGAAATACTTCCATACCCTCAATCTGAAACATATGATGTAGTCTGACCAGCCAAAGCATTTTAATAATACTTTTTTTTGCATGGAGGATTATAATTTTGCCCTTTCCATTTTGATTCTCTTTGACCTTTTTCAGCATCGCAATAATGATGCCGATCCCTGAGCTGTCAAAAAATTGAAGGTGCTCGAAATCAAAAACAACTTCTTCAATCACATTCGATATTTTCCCCATAATTTCTTTTTTTATCATACTGGCATTTTCATATGAAAACTCTTCATCCACTGTTACGATCAATGTTTTATTCTCTACACAAATTCTCATATCATCACCGCCTACATGAACCATAGATTATTTTCTCTCTATGAATATTCATACCCTGTATCTCCAATAGATAAAAGCAATATTTTTTGAATATTTCTGTTTAATCCTTCATGTTCTGGGGTAAAATCTAGTTTGAAAAGAAAATTGTCTCATGAGAGGAGAATGTACGATGCAAAAATACAGATGTATTCCATGTGGTTATATTTATGATCCTGAGGTAGGCGATCCAGACAGCGGTGTTATGCCTGGTACAGCTTTTGAAGACATTCCTGATGATTGGGTTTGTCCTGTTTGCGGTGTTGGCAAAGACATGTTTGAGCCAGAGGAATAATATGATCATAAGCTTCCCAGATTATCTGCGGGAGCTTTTTTAGTCGTAGGCAAGTTTCCTCTTTTGTGTTAGAATATTTAGGGAATAAAAATAATTAAGGGGGAGACAATCCATATGAATAAACAGCAAAAGGCAGACCTAGCCTTATTAGGCGTTACACTGGCTTGGGGTGTTTCTTTCATACTGACGAAAAACTCTTTAGCGTCCCTATCTACCTTCAACTTTTTGGGTGTTCGCTTTCTTATTGCAGCTTTGACATCCGCTGTATTTTTTTATAAGCGAATGCTTAAGCTGGATAAAGATACATTAAAATACGGGATCATCATCGGTATGATTATGTTTTCAGGCTATGCAACACAAACCTTGGGTCTAAATTATACAACCGCTTCAAAATCAGGTTTTATTACAGGCTTTTCCGTGGTGATTGTACCCATATTCTCTGCAATCGTACTGAAAAAAGCGCCTAAACCTTCCTCAGTGCTTGGTGTAGTTTTTGCCATCATAGGCTTGGGCTTGCTGACCTTGGATTCCAATTTGACATTAAATATAGGGGATTTATATACCTTGATTGGTGCCTTCTGCTTTGCATTTCATATTATCACCGTGGGAAAATATGCAGTCCAGGTTGATGCCATTAATTTAGCCATCTTACAAATCGGTGTTGTAGGTATCCTAAGTATGACCGTAAGCTTCTTGTTTGAAAACCCGATCATACCATCGGGAACCAATGTATGGTTTTCCATTCTTTTTCTCAGCTTTGTATGTACATCCGGTGCATTTATCATACAAAACGCTGCACAAAAATATACAACCGCCACCCATACTGCACTGATTTTTACCGGTGAACCCGTGTTTTCTGCAATATTCGCATATCTTCTGGCAGGAGAAGTATTAAATGGTCGAGGGATTATCGGCAGTATTCTGATTGTATCCGGAATGTTGGTTGCCGAATTGGATGTTAAAATACCTTTTTTAAAGGAAAAACCATCCGTATAACCTTTGATGAACAAATTGTAGGGGCGCCTAATATGTCCACAAGAAGTGCCGATGTTATCTCCACTACGCCACGGGGACGGTTCCATCGTTTTCCCTTCGGTCCTCCGCTGCGCTTCGGAAACGCTCGAACCGTCCCCATGGCTCCGCATGATTTTGTTATTGCTAGTGAAAGACGAACGCGCAATGCGCGCCCCTACGATTATGTAAAAATGCCGGGCATATGCCCGGCATTTTTAGCCTATCGTTTCTTCTTCGAAGTTGTATCCGTTGACCTCAAAGATCTCCTTTATTACATCCCAAAACGCGTCTTTCCCTTCTCTTGTTTCTGCTGAAATGGGAATCAATATATCTTCCTCTGACATTCTCAATTCCGTCTTGATAATCTGCAGATGCTTCTGTCTTTGCCCCCTGGATATCTTGTCAGCCTTCGTAACGATCACAATACCATTGAAGCCAAAATGTCTAATCCACTGATACATCTGTTTATCCTGCTCTGTAGGCTTATGCCGTATATCCACCAATTGAAATACCTGCAGCAAATTTTTTCTTGTCGTCAAGTAGGTCTCCATCATGCTGCCCCATTGTTCCTTACTGGACTTTGAGACCTTGGCATAACCGTAACCTGGCAAATCCACCAGTGAAAACTGCTCATTAATCCTATAGAAATTAATGGTCTGCGTCTTCCCTGGACTTGAACTGGTCCTGGCAAGGTTTCTACGGTTAAGCAGCATATTAATAGCTGAAGACTTTCCCACATTGGATCTTCCTGCAAATGCTACTTCTGGAAGGGGTTCTTCAGGATATTGTTCTTTTTTAACAGCACTAATCACAATTTCCGCACTTCTAATGATCATTTTTTTCTTCCTTCCCCACCAGCGCATGCTCAAGTACTTCATCCATGTGGCTTACTAAAACAAACTTCAGTTTCTTTCTCACATTATCCGGTATATCCTCGATATCCCGCTCATTCTCCTTTGGCAGCAGTATTTTGTGTATTCCTGCTCTATTGGCAGCCAACACTTTTTCTTTGATTCCACCGACAGGTAATACCCTTCCTCGAAGGGTAATTTCACCAGTCATGGCTACATTCCTGTCTACCGGCTTTCCGGTAAGCTCAGAAATCACAGCTGTGGCCATAGTAATTCCGGCAGAAGGTCCATCCTTCGGAATAGCCCCTTCAGGAATGTGTAAATGGATATCTAATACTTGATAGAAATCCTCTGCAATATTTAAATCACGAATTTTGGATCGAATATAACTGATGCCGGCAGTTGCCGATTCCTTCATGACATCACCCAATTGACCTGTCAAGACCAGCTTTCCGTTGCCTTTCATAGTTGTCACTTCAATGGACAAGGTATCTCCGCCCACTGCTGTCCATGCCAGACCTGTTGCTATACCAACCTCATTCTTTTCCTGAGCTTTCTCATATCGATATTTAGGTCGTCCTAAGAACTGGTTTAGATTCTTTGAATTGATCCGAACCAACTTGATGTTCTCTTCTACAATTTTCTTGGTAGCCTTTCTGCAAAGGGTTGCAATCTGTCTCTCCAGATTTCTAACGCCAGATTCCCGTGTATAGTAATTAATAACATCACGGAGGGTTGGCTCTGATAACTGTATATTTTCTGGTTTTAGTCCATGTTCCTTGATTTGTTTTGATACAAGATATTTTTGTGCAATTTTTAGCTTCTCTTCTTCTGTATATCCTGACACATGAATGACTTCCATTCTGTCAAGCAGCGGCCTTGGTATCGTACTCAAACTATTGGCTGTAGTAATAAACATTACTTTTGATAGATCAAAGGGCACTTCTAAATAATGATCTGTAAATTCTTTGTTCTGCTCAGGGTCCAATACTTCCAGCAGCGCTGAAGCCGGGTCGCCTCTAAAATCGCTGTTTAGCTTGTCAATCTCATCAAAAAGGAATACGGGATTTTTTGATTTGCCTTCTTTGATGGCTGACATAATTCTTCCTGGAATAGCACCGATGTAAGTCCTTCTATGTCCGCGGATTTCAGCTTCATCTCGAACACCACCCAGTGACATACGAACAAAATTCCGGTTGATTGCTCTGGCGATGGAACGGGCAATCGATGTCTTTCCTACTCCCGGAGGCCCTACCAGACAAAGAATGGGGCCCTTCATTTCTTTCGCCAATTGACGTATGGCCAGATATTCCAGTATCCTTTCCTTGACATCCTTCAACCCATAATGATCTTCATCTAAAATCGTCTTAGCTCTTTTGATATCCAGACGATCCTTTGTCTGCTTATTCCATGGCAGGTCTAATATCCAATCTACATAATTTCTAATAACTGCGCCTTCAGCGGAACTTGGGGACATTCTGGAAAGCCTGTCCACTTCTTTTGAAGCCTTCTCTTCTACTGGCTTTGGCAGCTTAGCCTTTGCAATTTTTTCACGATACGTATCGATTTCATCCTGCACATTACCTTCTTCTCCCAGTTCTTCTTGGATTGCCTTTAACTGCTCCTTGAGGTAATACTCTTTTTGTACTTTGTTGATCTGCTTTTTCACTCGGGCATTAATCTCTTTCTCTATCTCCAGAATCTCTATTTCCCTCAATAGAATTTTATACAATACCTCAAGTCTTTCTTTGGGGTCAAAAGCCTCCAACACCTCTTGCTTCTGCTCAATCTTCAACACCAAATGGGAAGCAATCACATCTGCCAGCCTGCCTGGCTCCTCGATGGATGCCACCGATATAATAACCTCCGGAGAAATACGATTGCTGCTGCCGATATAGTCTTCGAAAGCATCCAGCACGGTCCTCATCAGTGCTTCCAGTTCTCTATCCGTCTGCATTTCTTCTTCGTACAGCTCTTCTTCTACAATTGCTTGGAAGAAAGGTGTGTCTTGAACCAGTTCCACCATTTTAGCCCTGCTGATCCCTTCTACCAATACCCTTATGGCATCACCGGGCAGCTTCAACATCTGCTTAATTTTTGAGATCGTACCCACCTGGTAGAAGTCGTCTTCTGTAGGTAAATCTGTTTCTGCCTCTTTTTGCGTTGTCAGAAATATAAGCTGATTGTTAACCATCGCTTCTTCCAGTGCATTAATAGATTTTTCTCGCCCAACATCAAAATGCAATACCATATAAGGGAAAACAGACAATCCTCTTAGAGGTATCAACGGCAGTTCATGTTTTTTTACTTTTCTATCTTCCATCTAGATCAACTCCTTCGTCGCAAGGTTCAATGCAGTCCTATGATTTATGTACATCATAATACTTTCGACTGCATCAAGATTGTTTAAGACAAGGTTTTTTAAAAATAATAGCCTCGTTTCTCATAATCACAAACTCGTACTATGCTTATTTTTTACATTGCATTATTTTCTATTCTCTATTTAAGCGTATTCTATATTTACTTCCCTGGTGCATTACAATATTATATATAAAAGTCCAATTTTTTGCAATAAGTCTTATTTTTTCTCCTATAAAATAGTCTTATTTGCTGTCTACTGCGAATAATCTTAGAAAACCACGACCTCATACAAAGTCGTGGCTTTTGTATCTATCTTTCCATTCCTTCTGCCATTGCTACCAACAGGTTATCCTGTAATATAGGCTCTTTATAAGAAACATCTGATCGCATGGCATGTTGGATGACTTCTTCAATCGTTTCTACAGGGACCACTTCCGTTCCCGCTTGTTTAAACCGTTCCTGCCAGTTGGATGCAGGAATAAGTACCCTTGTACACCCAGCTCTTTTTGCAGCCTCAATTTTTGCTGTGACGCCGCCAATAGGCTTTACTCTTCCCCGGATAGATATTTCACCTGTCATGGCTATTTTGTTATCAATCTCTTGCTTGGTTATAGCCGAATAAATAGCCGCTGCAACGGCAGTACCTGCCGATGGCCCGTCTACCATCATCCCTCCCGGGAAATTCAAATGAATATCATATTCCTTTGTCTCTATACCAAAGTTTTGTCTAAGAACGGTTAATACATTTTCCACAGATCCCTGAGCTGTACTTTTACGCTTTAGCTTCCTTCCATGGGCTGCAATTTCCTCTTCATTGACGATTCCAGTGATCCTGATTTTGCCGTCTTTTTTTTCAGGCAACGGAATCGCAGTTGCTTCAACTTCAGAGACAATACCAATGTTTGCCCCTACCACAGCAAGACCATTTACAACACCAACCTGGGGCTTGTGATGGATACAGGACTGAGGTCTTGGCGTATACTGACCACTTTCCACCACCCATTCCAAATCTTCCTTTGTTAATTCTCTTCTTCCTTCGTTTAGCGCTATGCCGCAGCCAATCTGGACCATATTTACGGCCTCTCTTCCATTGGTTGCATATTTTTCAATAACGGCAAGCCCGCCATCGGTTATATCAAACCCGCCCTTTTTGGCAGCATTTTTACTGATAAGACGTACTTCCTCAGGCAGCAACGGACGAAAATATATTTCTACGCAGCGAGACCGCAAGGCAGGAGGAATTTCATTAGCTGTCCGTGTGGTGGCACCAATTAATCGGAAATCCGCTGGAAAACCTTTTTGAAAAATTTCATGGATATACTTTGGAATATTCTTATCTTCCGAATTGTAATAAGCACTGTCCAAGAAAACTTTTCGATCTTCTAAAACTTTTAATAATTTATTCATCTGTATGGGGTGCAGTTCGCCTATTTCATCGAGAAACAGCATTCCACCATGGGCTTTTGTCACGGCCCCAGGCTTTGGCTGAGGTATTCCTGCTTGACCTAATGGACCGGCACCTTGATAGATGGGATCATGAACACAGCCCATTAATGGATCTGCAATGCTTCTTTCATCAAAGCGAACCGTTGTAGCATCCATTTCTACAAACTTTGATTGGTAGTTAAAAGGAGAATGGACAGATCGCTTTGCCTCTTCTAAAATCAATCTGGCAGCCGCTGTCTTTCCCACGCCTGGAGGACCATAGATCAATACGTGCTGAGGATTGGGGCTGCATAATGCTGCACGAAGTCCTTTGATGCCATCCTCTTGACCAATAATTTCTTGGAAGGTTTGCGGTCTTGTTTTCTCTGAAAGAGGAACCGTTAGTGCAATATTATTCAATTGATTGAGCTTTTCCATTTCTTTTCTTGATTCTTTTTCCACGGCTGTTTTATTACCGGTCTGGTTCTTTAATAAATTGAAAAAGTACATACCGATAACAATGGCAAAGAAAAACTGAATAAATGAAACGAATGTTGGCAAGCCATTTCCTCCCTTCAAAATGATGGAGATGTTTTCTCTTTTAGTATGTGAAGGTGGAAACAGACATATAGATTACAAAAAATGGGCTAATTGCACAATAAAGTAGGTGGACCATATTGATCCACCTATTTTTAAGATGCTGTATCTTCTTTTTTCTTTCTCGTCTTTCTCTTTTTTACATCTGAAATAACCAGTGTTGGTTCACTGTTATTTTCAACGGTGTCTTTTGTAATCAAACACTTTTCGATATCTTCTCTTGTAGGGATCTCATACATTACATCAAGCATAATGCTTTCAACAATACTTCTAAGACCTCTAGCACCTGTTTTCCTGTCGATGGCTTTTTTGGCAATAGCCCTTAGTGCTTCATCGTCAAGTTCCAATTCTACGCCATCCATCTCAAACAGCTTTTTGTACTGTTTAACAAGTGCATTTTTCGGTTCTATCAAAATTTTCATCAATGCTTCTTCATCCAATTCATGAAGGGTTACAATGACAGGCAGCCTGCCAACAAATTCCGGAATCAAACCATATCTCAAAAGATCTTCCGGCTGAAGCTTATTCAATAACTCCCCAACATCCGGGACTACTTTACTCTGAATATTGGCGCCAAATCCCATGGATTTTTGACCGATTCTTTTCTGAATGATCTTATCGATACCATCAAAGGCTCCACCACAGATAAACAGAATATTGGTTGTGTCTATCTGGATAAACTCCTGATGAGGATGCTTTCTTCCCCCTTGAGGCGGAACACTGGCTACCGTTCCCTCCAGGATCTTTAAAAGAGCCTGCTGAACACCTTCTCCGCTTACATCTCGGGTAATAGATGGATTGTCGGATTTTCTTGCTATTTTATCGATTTCATCGATATAGATGATACCCTTCTCAGCCTTTTCGATATCATAATCAGCTGCTTGAATCAGCTTAAGCAATATGTTTTCTACGTCCTCACCTACATATCCGGCTTCCGTCAACGATGTGGCATCTGCTATAGCAAAAGGCACATTCAGAATTCTGGCTAATGTCTGGGCCAGCAGCGTTTTACCAGAACCTGTAGGTCCAAGCATAACAATATTACTTTTTTGCAGTTCTACATCATCAGCTTTGATATCTCTATTGATTCTCTTATAATGATTGTACACCGCAACGGCTAAAGCTCGTTTTGCTCTTTCCTGTCCAACGACATACTGATCCAATACATCTTTGATCTCTTGTGGCTTAGGTAAATCCGTCATTTCCATTTCAATATGTTCATCAAATTCTTCTTGAATAATTTCCTGACACAATTCGATACATTCGTCGCAGATGTAGACGCTTGGTCCTGCAATCAATCTTCTGACTTGATCCTGAGACTTACCGCAAAAAGAGCACTTCAACTGCTTCTTATCATCAAATCTTGACATTCCTACACCTCTCTTGCCCTATTTCCTGGAAGTGATAACCTTGTCTATCAAACCATACTCCACTGCATCCTTGGCTTCCATAAAGAAATCTCTGTCAGTGTCCCTTGCAATCTTCTCAAGAGGTTGACCTGTTCTTTCCGCTAAAATCTTATTTATCGTATCTCTTGTTTTCAAAATTCTTTCGGCGTGAATTCGTATATCTTCAGCCTGGCCTCTTGTTCCGCCAAGAGGCTGGTGAATCATGATTTCTGCATTGGGAAGAGCAAATCGTTTACCCTTTGCACCTGCCGCCAACAAGAATGCTCCCATACTGGCAGCCATCCCTATACATATGGTAGATACATCAGGTTTGATATACTGCATTGTATCATAGATTGCCATTCCGGCAGTGATGGATCCCCCTGGGCTATTTATATAAAACTGAATATCCTTATCTGGATCTTCTGCTTCTAAGAATAGAAGCTGCGCCACTACAAGGCTTGCCGTATGGTCATTTACATCTTCACCTAGAAAAACAATTCTTTCTTTTAACAATCTGGAATAAATATCATAGGATCTTTCTCCACGATTTGTTTGCTCTACTACCATTGGAACTAAAGGCATAACATATACCCCCCGTTTGTTCGTTATTTATTCTGTGATCTTAGCATTTTCCACTAAGAAGTCAACAGTTTTCCTTACTTTGATACCCTCTTTCATATATTCATAATCTGAAGGTCTCATGGTTTTTTTGAATTTTTCTACATCTTGCTTATACTGCAGTGCATATTTTTCTATCTCTGTATTCATTTCTTCTTCTGATGCATCAACACTTTCTTTCTTCATAATAGCTTCAAGTGTTAAACGTGTTTTTACTCTATTGTATGCATCATCTCTTAATTGTTTTCTCATATCCTCAACTTTTGTATTGGTATATTGAAGATATGTTTCCAGATTTAACCCTTGGAATTGAAGTTGATAGTTGAAATCATCCAGCATACCGTCAATTTCATGTTCTACCATGATCTCCGGAATATCTACCTGAACATTTTCAACAACCTTATCAACGACGGCATCTCTAAATTCTTTTTGAGCTCTGTTTTGAGCTGCTTCTTCTGCCTTCTTTTTTAAATCAGCTCTTAACTCTTCCAGTGTATCGAATTCACTAACATCCTTTGCAAACTCATCATCTAACACTGGCATTTCTTTTTCTTTAATTTCATGAACTGTTACCTTGAAAATTGCATCTTTGCCTGCTAAATTTGGTGCATGATATTCTTCTGGGAATGTAACCTTTACTTCTACGTCTTCTCCAATTTTTACGCCAACCAGTTGCTCTTCAAACCCTGGAATAAACTGACCGGATCCGATCACCAATGTTTGTTTTTCGGCTGTACCGCCTTCAAACTGTTCGTCACCTACAAAACCGGCATAATCAATGATTGTTGTATCTCCTTGCTGCACAGGTCTTTCAACTGCAATTAATCTGGCATTTCTTTCTCTAAGCTGTTCAATTTCCTTGTCTATGTCTTCTTCCATAACATTATACTCTTTTTTCTCTACTTCTATACCTTGATAATCACCTAGGGTCACTTCAGGTTTAACTGTTACTGTAGCAGTAAATACCATATTTTTCCCTTTACCAATATCTTCGATGTCAATGGATGGTCTGTCTACAGGCTCAATATTATGGGCTTCCAATGCCTTTTCGTATTCCTTTGGACAAAGGTCATTGATGGCGTCGTCATAAAAAACGCCTTCTCCATACTGAAGCTCAATAATCTTTCTTGGTGCTTTACCTTTTCTGAATCCCGGAATATTAAATTTTCCTTTATTCTTATTATAAGCACCTTGTACTGCTTTTTCGAAGCTTTCAGAATCTACTTCAATTCTTAGTGTTACTTCATTGTTTTCATTTTTTACTACCGTTGAATTCATTCCAATAGTTCCTCCTCTATATAGTAACATTATTAATTTACGTGGAAATATGTACCCAACGCTTTAACCCTTATATTATATCATAAAATCAGGAAGGTACACATATTTTTACCTTTCACTGACTTCGTTTATTCTACCATGTAATCTTTTCCAACACAGCAGAAATCTATACAATACTTTAAAGACCAATGGCATATCCATTGGTCTTTTTATGACTAAGCAATTTTCAATATCCATTATATCATTATGTTTCAAAATGTAAACCATATATTACAGGTTCGTCAAAATTTTTTCCTGAACGGGGCTTTATTTCCTTTCAATATTTTGTAACCATTTGTTTTGATTTTCCATAGTATAACAATAGGTGTAACAGCCAAATTCATTAACCCAGATAGGAGGTTCTTTACATGAGTGACGCTGCAAAAAAAGGCTTTTTCGGCTTTGGTGACAATTCATCACTTCTATTCTTCTTCTTGCTGCTAGTTGTATTATTCTGCAACTACTGTGGATTTGACAAGTATTTTGGTGACAATGATTCCCTATTATTCTTCTTCTTACTGTTAGTTGTATTGTTCTGCAACTGCGGATTTGTAGGCGGAATCGGCTGCTAATCATTGAACACCTTGCCCGTGAGGGCAACCCCTGTTAAAAATAAGGAAGAGATACTTGCTGTGTCTCTTCCTTATTTGTTAGCCATTTTCCTATGTTAACTCGTTATGCTAGTTGATGTAGATTTGCTTTGTGGAGAGGCTTATATAGTTTGTTAGCGAAGCGGAGTCAACTAACACTACAACTTATTTTAAAGATTCTACTTTGAGTATGCTGGATATGCCGGCCACCTCTCCGAAGTTATTGATAACTTCAAGGGCACGATCCAATTCTTTTCTCTCAACTTGGTGGGTGATAAATACTAAAGGAATCACATCCTGGCCTTGATCCGTCTGTACTACGGAGGCCAAGCTGATACCATAGGAGCCGAATGTACTGGCTATTTTCCCCAGAACTCCTGGTTTATCCGTTACCATAAGTCTAACATAATACTCACCAATACCTTCTCCGATAACTTGCAGCGGTTGAACGGTCTTTGCTTGTTTTTGCTTAAATCCATTTTCTATATGGATATGCTTTACGACCCGTAAGACGTCCCCCATCACGGCACTTCCTGTGGGCAGTGATCCTGCCCCTTTACCGTAGAGCATCAAATCCCCGACAGCATTCCCCTTCACAAATAAAGCATTGAACTCATTATCTACGGCTGCTAGGGGATGTTGTGAAGGTATCAATGTAGGATGGACATGGAGCTCTAAATTTCCGTCTCTCCTTTTTGCAGCAGCCAACAGCTTTATCGTATAGCCCAGCTGAGCTGCATAGGCAATATCAATCTTTGAAACCTTCGTGATCCCTTCCCTGGGAATGTCTTGAGAAACAACCCTGGTATCAAAGGCAATAGACGTCAGTATAGACAGTTTAAAAGCTGCATCTTCACCCTCTACATCGGATGTTGGATCTGCTTCGGCATACCCCTTTTCCTGAGCTTGTTTCAAAGCATCATCAAAGTTCATGCCCTGCTTTGTCATTTGAGTTAGAATATAATTGGTTGTTCCATTCAAAATCCCCACAATTTCGTCAATCTCATTTGCTGCCAAGCTGTGGGAAAGTGAAGCAATAATGGGGATACCTCCCCCTACACTGGCTTCGAATAATAGATTAACACCCTTCTCTTGGGCTAATTCTATTAGCTCTTTTCCGTGAACAGAAATCAGCGCTTTATTGGCCGTAACTACATGCTTACCTGAAGATAAAGCTTGTTTTATATATGCATAAGCGGGCTGTAATCCTCCCATCACCTCGATGATCAACTTAATCTCTGCATCTTCTAAGATATCCTCTACACGGGTCGTCAATGTATCTTTTGTCAGTAGACCATTTCTGGCTTTCTCAGGATTTCTCACAAGAATTCTGGTAATTTCAAAATCTCTACCAACATAATCCTTCATCTTGTCATAATTGCTCTGCATAATCTCCCAGACACCCGTACCGACATTTCCCAGTCCGAGCATACCGATTTTTACCTTTTCCATCTTCATCACCTTCCTAAATTTCTACATATGTTTGTATGTATATTGAATACATTTGTTTTCGTATAAAATACATTATAGCGCGATTACCTTAACAAGTCTAGGAAAAAATAAAATTTTTATATATAATTCTTTATCTATACAAAAACAGAAAGAACCCCTTTCATCAGTTCATGAGAAAGGGGCACGCTTTTAACAGAAAGCCAATTGATTCACTCCATAAAGGCACTATATAAATGCTATACTTGTATGTCTATGCTGCTGCCTTTATACGGGGTAACCGAATGCTCCATGGTTTTTCGGTTGGTGGCGTCCATTCCCTGAATCAGTGCTGCTACGGATTCGCCATCCTGCATCATGGCTTTCTCCATGACAGCCATACCAAGGGCCTGCTGAATACTATAAAGATTTTGTTCCATCCCTCTATTAATCTCCATAAAGGCACCTCCTTTTTCTATCTATTAACTGTTTCGGCATTTTTCAATATTTTCCTTCATATTTTTCTTCATATTTTTTATATCTCTGCAGAATTATTTATATTATGTCAAAAAAGTTAATTTTGGGAAAAACTATTTCATTGCGCATCAAATTCATATAATATATAGATAATAGATTTAATGAAAAGAAAGGGATGTTTCCTTTATGATAAAGTTCTTCAGTTGGTTGATTGTCGTTTCCATCGTCTTATTTGTTTCAGGAATATTTTTAGCTCCCTTTGTGCCTGAAATGATTATTCCCGTATTTTTTGTCTTATCCTATTTCATAGGAGGAATTAGTGCTATAGCCATTATTATTCTTCTTATAATAGAGAGAAAAAAAGATAGAAAGGAAGAGGAAGATGATCTTAGTAAATTCTAATGAAATTGCCGGTAAAGAAATCGTAGAGACTTTGAGCCTGGTAAAAGGAAGTACTATCCGTGCAAAGCATATCGGAAAAGATATCGTAGCAGGTCTCAGACATATCGTAGGCGGTGAACTGAAGGAATACACGGAAATGATTGAGGAAGCACGGAAAATAGCAACAGGTAAAATGGTGAAGGAAGCTGAAGACCTGGGCGCCGATGCAGTTATTTCTGTTCGTTTTTCTACCACAGCCGTCATGCAAGGAGCCGCAGAAATCATGATTTACGGTACTGCTGTGAAGTTAAAAGACAAAAATATATAGGCAGAAGAACAGCTAATAAAAGCTCACAGATTCGTGGGCTTTTGTTATTCGCTTATATACATGTTTGCCATCCTATTCGAATAATATAATCTATAGATAATACTGTTCAAATGTCTGTGGGGTGAAGATATGGAGTATGCAAATAACAAAATAAAAGTAATGTCCTATAATATTCACAGTGGAAAAGACCTTTTTATGCTTCCAAGCTTGGATAAAATAATTTACTTCATGAAAGAGGAAGATTGCCAAATTATTGGGATCCAAGAAATCAATGAAAACAATCGGCGCGGTTACCAGGTCAGCAGGCTGGAGCAGCGTTTAAAAATGAACAGTGCCTTTGCACCCAATGTCAAAATCGGGGACGGTTATTACGGGCTGGGCATTTTTACACCCTATAAGATCATCCACACGAACCATATCCCATTACCCAGTATAAAAGAACAAAGAGCATTGCTGGATGTCACCCTTTTGGTAAATCATCAGAGACTCCACGTCATGAATGCCCATCTGGGTTTAAGCAGAGGTGAAAGAGAAAAGCAAATAGAAAAGATTCAAAAATACATACGATCCATAGAAGAGCCTTTTCTTTTCATGGGTGATCTCAATACCTCAGTCACTGAATGGAGCAGTCATCAAATGATTGATGTTGGCAAGGCTTGTCAGCAGGAACACATGTCTACCCTTTTATGCTATAACAAAAGGATTGATTATATCTTTGTCTCCAAATCCATAAAGATACTGAACTATCAGGTAATCCCCGTTAGGATGTCTGATCATTATCCCATCATTGCAGAGATTCTTGTCCAGTAATTTAATACAAAAGAAGTGCATTCTGCTGCACTTCTTTCTTAATAGCACACAAAGGACTCAATATTTTTCAAATCCGTTCCAAAGTATACCCAACGGCGACCCAACCAGCGGAAGCCTGCTACAGACTTTGGCCCGACAAATAGCAGATATGCCCAGAAAGAGCTGCCGTCTTTCATCCATAAATAGACAAATTGATTCTTACATGGTCTGATTGCACCGGGATCTACCATTAAAACCCCAGCATCTTGCCTTCTAGGGACGCTAGAAGGTGGTGGTCCTGGAGGTTCCGAAGACTGCATTTGCCCTCCAAAGGGTGGGACTCCAAATGGTGGTATAAGAGGGGGCTGCTGTCTGTACATCATATGAAAACTGAATGGGTCATAAAAATTACTATACACAAAATCACCCTTTCTAAAAGCCGTATTATATCATATTCTGCATTTGTTTTATTTGTGATTTATTCATTAACTTAGAAAAGCAAAAACCAAAGTTTTCCAGTTAAGAATCGAATATGCCATAGTAAACCACAGCATAAAAATCTGGAGATAATTGATACATCGTCATTAAAACATTCATAAGTATACGGTATTTTCCAGGTTTCATAGGATGCTCTCCTTTATGAATAATACTAGTAATACAGTATATGTAATGTCTCGACATACCGTTCTCAAAACAAATGATTTAAGCAAGAAAAAACAGTTCCATTTTATTCAACGATTTGAATAAAACGGAACTGTCTTTTCTATCAATACTTAACAAGGAATGTTCGATAATCATCATATATTCTTCTCTCTCGTTCAGCCTTCAATTGTTCTTTGTTTAGACTGTCTATTTTTTATCTCTGCTATTGCCCAGGTAATAATAGGCAAAATAATTTGAAAGGGCATGAAATAATTGGGCCAGATATCTGTATTGAATCCAAAATATTCCTGAACACTACTGTATTCAATATAGGCCATATTCATGATTAACAAAGCAATAGGTGTTACAATCCATCGATATTCTTTCCATCCAAAGATTCTCGTTATTCCTTTGCAGGTGCACAATGATAGAATGGATATCTTTATAAATCCTCCAAACATAAAAATCGCAGCAATAACAACTTCCACTCTCTGCAAAAATTCTCCTATATTTATTTTTCGATAGGTCTGATACGTAGGATAATAGTAAAGCTCTACTGATTTTGCCCCGATAGCCAGAACATTTGTTATAGAAACAACCCAAGAAACAGCTGCTCCAATCAATAACCCTGTTATATAAATCTTATAGGAAGATGTTTTTCTTTCCAGATTCCTGAAAAACATGGTAAAAGCTACTGTTTGAACAAAAGGCTGTGTAAACACTGAATAGGCACCTTTGATAATAGGCTTCATTCCCTCCTGGAAAACAGGCAGAATATGACTCAATTTCATATCAGGAATGAGCATTGCCACAGTGGTCGATAAACCAACAATAACAACGACTAAGAAAAGATTAGCCCATTTTCCTAAAACCTCTATGCCAGCTCTTACACCCCAAGCACATAAAGCTGTAAGGCATATAATCAGTACATATCTGGGTGTTTCAGGAAAGCTAACTGTCATAATGAAAAAAACAAAGTTATTAATCACATCGGCAGCCCAATAAAAAGTATACCATGTGAATATGATCATCAATACCTTGCCGATGATCTTTCCAAAGCATATCTCAAAAATATCAAACAGATCTTTATCGGGGTATAGATGATGCAGACGGGCAAATAGCAAGAGCATAGGAAAAACCATAATCACAGCTACTATGATGGCTATCCAAGAATCCTTTTTTGCTTCTATTCCGCTGACAAAGATTGATGTAGATCCTGACAGAAACAAAACCATCATGAATATACCTTGCTTATCAGAAATAACCTCTTTACTCACGAAAACGCCTCCGATACCATTTTTGAAAAATCTCCTGCTCTCTTTATTATTTGTGAAAAGGCAAAACTTATGAAAATCCTTCCTTATATTCGCTAATTCTTTATCCGAAACGGATTCCTTCATCACATTAAACAAAATACGTAAAAGACAGACCAAATATGGTCTGTCTCTAGGTTTTAGCCAAATATGGATAGTAGTACACCTGCTGCAATGGCTGAGCCGATAACGCCTGCTACGTTCGGTCCCATGGCATGCATCAGTAGGAAGTTGGATGGGTTTTCTTTTTGTCCCACTACTTGGGATACCCTGGCTGCCATTGGTACCGCTGATACCCCGGCAGATCCGATCAGTGGGTTTACTTTGCCACCTGTCATTTTGCACATGAGTTTTCCGAATAATGTTCCTGCTGCTGTTCCTACACAGAAGGCAGCAAGACCCAATCCGATGATCATCAGTGTATCCGGCTTTAGGAATTTTTCTGCGCTGGCTGTTGCACCTACCGTGGTTCCTAAGAAGATGGTTACGATGTTGATAAGTTCATTTTGTGCTGTTTTGAAGATTCTATCTACTACCCCTGATTCTCTAAAGAGGTTACCAAGCATCAGCATACCTAATAGTCCTGCCGCTGATGGCAGTAGTAGTGCACCCAGTATGGTTACCAGGATTGGGAATACGACTTTTTCTGTCTTGGTTACCGGTCTTAGCTGTTCCATTTTGATCATTCGCTCTTCTTTTGTGGTCAATGCTTTCATGATTGGCGGCTGTATGATTGGAACCAGCGCCATGTAGGAGTAGGCTGCTACGGCTATTGGTCCCAATAGGTGGGGTGCCAGCTTGGATGTTAGGAAGATGGCTGTAGGACCGTCTGCTCCACCGATGATTCCTATGGAAGCTGCTTCTGCTCCAGTAAATCCTAGGGCTACTGCTCCTAAGAAGGTTGTGAAGATTCCAAATTGTGCTGCCGCACCCAGCAGTAAGCTTCTTGGGTTCGCAATCAATGGACCGAAGTCTGTCATGGCTCCTACCCCAAGGAAGATGAGGGGAGGATAGATTCCTAGTTTTACCCCTTGATATAGGTAATATAACAGTCCGCCCAGTTGTTGTACGTGGGGTAATCCATCTTCTCCTATTTCATAAACGGGATAATCCATTAAACCTGCTAACGGTAGGTTTGCTAGAAGCATTCCGAAGGAAATAGGGAGCAGTAATAGTGGTTCGTATTGTTTTACTATTGCTAAGTACAGTAGTATACATGCTATTCCCAGCATGACCATTTGCTGCCAAGTCAGTGCCACAAATCCTGTACTTAACAAGAAGTCTTGTATAACTTGTAGAAACATCTTGTTGTCTCCCTCTCTTTCTATTGTGGTTTATGCTGCAGTTCTTTTGTCTATCCTATTACGATGAGTACATCTCCAGCATTTACGGATGCACCTTTTGTTACGTTTACGGATACGACTTTTCCGTCTGCAGGTGACATGATTTCATTTTCCATCTTCATGGCTTCTAGAATGACTAGGACTTCTCCGGATTTTACACTGTCTCCTTCTTTTACTTTGATGTCTAGGATTGTTCCTGGCATTGGTGCTGTTACGGAGTTTCCGCCTGCCGGCGCTGCTTTTGGCGCTGCCTTTGGTGCTGCTGGTTTTGCTGCAGGTGCTGGTGCTGCCGCCGGTTTTGCTGCCGGTGCTGCCGGTCTTGCCACTGGAGCTGGCGCTGAAACGCCTCCGATTTCTTCTACTTCTACCTCATAGGTATTTCCGTTTACTGTTATGTTAAATTTTCTCATTTTATATGGCCTCCTTTTTATTGTTCTGGAATCGTAAAGTTTTCATGTGATTTACACGTCTTCTTCTGTGATGATTAGACTTTTATCTGGTTAGATGTTAGACGTTTTAGGGTCAAGCTGATAAGTATCCATATTGCAAGGACCCAAGAGACAGACATGCAGACTTCTAACTTCTAACGTTTAACCCTTTGAGAATCTATCTTTTCGTTGAAAAATAATGTCTCTCATTATGGCTGCTGCTTTTATAACCATAAATCTAGTATCTGCTGTTCATTTGCTCTATCCTACCCATTCTTCCCCATGATGGTGTATTATCACCGACACGGACGATGTTTCGTACGATGATGTTATGGGTAGTTGTCTCCATAGCAGCTGCTACGGCTGCTGTTATGACAGCAATCAGTTCTTCTTCATTTTCTTCTACGGTCTCAACCACTGCTTCAGCAGGGGTTTCTACCACCTGTACCGGTGCTTTCTTTGGTTCTTTGTAGAATATTATTCTTAGTAAGTCAAGTAAAAAGGACAGGGCGATCAATGCCGCGAAGGTAACACCCATCCCCAGGGCCGTAACGATTAAACCTTCTCCAAAGCTTATACTTTCACCAAACACTTCTATCACCTCGTTTTCTTGAACTCATTTGGTGCTTGTTTGTTATATATCATAAACCGTAAACCTTACACCTTTTTGTTGATTTACGCCTTTCGTATGATATTTCGCTCTGCGGGACGGCACGGAAACCGTCCCCTACGGAAGAATATACATTCTGTTTTAGACAGGTATATTTTTATAGCGGAATGTTTCCATGCTTCTTAGCTGGTCTGTTTTCTCTTTTGGATGCCAGCATGTTGAACGCATCTGCCAATCTTGGTCTTGTGGCATTTGGCTCGATAACATCATCTACGAAGCCTCTTTCTGCTGCCTTGTATGGTGTTGCGAATTCTGCTGTGTAGTCTTCGATCTTTTTCGCTCTTTCTGCTGCTGGGTCTGCTGCATTTTTGATATCATCTTTGAAGATAATATTCGCTGCACCCTGTGGTCCCATAACGGCGATTTCAGCCTGAGGCCATGCCAATACCATATCTGCGCCCAAGTCTTTTGAACACATAGCCAGATATGATCCACCGTAGGCTTTTCTAACGATCAATGATACCTTTGGTACGGTAGCTTCACTGTATGCATAAAGCATCTTCGCACCGTGACGGATAATACCGCCGTACTCTTGGTTTGTTCCCGGCAAGAAGCCTGGTACGTCGATGATGTTTAGAAGTGGAATATTGAAGGCATCGCAGGTTCTTATAAATCTTGCTGATTTATCAGAAGCATTGATATCTAGGCAGCCTGCCAAGAATTTCGGTTGGTTGGCAATGATACCTACAGATTGTCCGTTGATTCTTGCAAAGCAGGTGATGATATTTTTTGCATAGTGTGGTAGATATTCGTAGTAGTCTGCATCGTCTACGATTTTTGCTATGATATCGAACATGTCATATGGCTTGTTTGGATTATCTGGTAATAATGTATCTAATTCAGGAACGATCCTGTTGATATCGTCTTCTGTTTCAAAGTATGGTGCTGTTTCCATGTTGTTGGATGGCAGGAAGCTTAACAATCTTCTGATTTGTCCAATACAGTCTTCATCGTTTACTGCTACAAACTGAGCAACACCACTGGTTGTGTTATGGGTCATGGCCCCACCCAGTTCTTCTGCGGATACTTCTTCACCTGTAACGGTTTTGATAACCTGTGGTCCTGTGATGAACATCTGGCTTGTTTTGTCCACCATGTATACAAAGTCTGTCAGTGCTGGAGAGTATACAGCTCCACCGGCACAAGGTCCCATGATGGCTGAGATTTGTGGGATAACACCAGAGGCGATGGTATTTCTGTAGAATATCTTGCCATAGCCTGAAAGGGCATCTACGGCTTCTTGGATTCTTGCACCACCGGAGTCATTTAATCCTACAACTGGTGCGCCTACCTTTAAGGCATTATCTAACACCTTACAGATCTTTGCAGCATGCATTTCACCAAGAGAACCGCCTACTACTGTAAAGTCTTGGGCAAAGGCATATACCAATCTTCCATCAACCATACCGTATCCTGTTACAACACCTTCGCCGGGTGCTTCCATCTTATCCATTCCAAAGTTTACGCATCTGTGGGTTACGAAAGCATCTAATTCAACGAATGAACCTTCATCAAATAAAAGGTTTAATCTTTCTCTTGCCGTTAATTTTCCGCTGTCATGCTGTTTTGCAATTCTTTTCTCGCCACCGCCAAGCAGAACTTTTTGTCTGCGTTGACGCAAATCTTCGATTTTATTGATTGCCATGTCTACTTTCCCTCCTACTTTGATATATAGCTGCCATGTACACGGCAGCCTTCAATTATTCTCTTTCGCTAAGCTCTACAAGAACACCGTTTGTGCTTTTGGGATGGCAAAATGCGATCTTCGCGCCACCAGCACCATATCTTGGCTTTTCATCAATCATTTTTACGCCCTTTGCCATTAATTCCGCAATGGCTTCTTCAATGTTAGGCACTCTAAATGCAATGTGTTGAATGCCTTCACCTTTTTTCTCAATGAATTTTGCAATGGGTCCTTCAGGATCTGTAGATTCTAGCAATTCAACTTCAGTATCTCCCACTGGAAGAAAAGCAACCTTTACTTTTTGTTCTTCTACAGTTTCTGTTCCGTGAAGCTCTAAGCCAAGCATATCTTGATAAAATTTTAGTGTTTCATCAAGGCTTTTTACTGCCACGCCAATATGGTCAACTTTTAATACTTTCATTTTAAATCCTCCTTTATATGATTTATTGTTTTATGATTATGGGCATTTTCATCGGTCAACTGCTGTCGTCAATTGCCTCCCGCCCAGGTTACATAATACCATTTTTTATAACACATAGGAAATTATGAACATTAAAAAACTGTGGATAATTTCATAATTTCCGTTATGTGTTTCAAAAAAGTCTTCCTTTAAATCTTCCAATGGAAGACTTTTTTACTAGACTTCTGCAAGGATTGACTCCGCAGCAGAGTAAGGGTCGTTATTTCTAGCCGCAACCTCAACTGCCAAGCGGTTCATCATCTCTTCTTTCTTTGATTTATCTAGAATCATGCTCATTAGCTTTTGCTGTATTAAATCTATAATTTCAAGTTTACTGTTTTCAATACGTCGTTTCTCTAGCTTGCCAGATTCTTTAAGATAATTCATATGGTTTTTGATATGATCCAAAAGTTCAGTAACGCCAGTATTATTCATGGCAATTACTTCTTGTACAGGAGGTCTATACTCCGATTGATTGAAGTCCAGCATCATTTCGATCTCCCGCGCTGTTCTTTTAGCACCTTCTCGATCCGCTTTATTCACTGCAAACACATCGCCAATTTCCATAATTCCTGCTTTAATCGCTTGAATGTCATCTCCAAGGCCAGGCACCATAACCATCACAGTGGTATCCGCGCTCTTGGCAATATCCACTTCCGACTGACCTACCCCTACCGTTTCAATAAATATATAGTCCACACCATAAATGTCCAAAATTTTTACTGCACCGTGGGTCGCTTTGGATAATCCGCCAAGATGTCCTCGCGTTCCCATGCTGCGGATAAATACACCAGGGTCGATGCTCAGTTCATTCATCCTAACGCGATCCCCTAATATGGAACCGCCGGTAAAGGGACTGGTTGGGTCAACTGCGATGATCCCTACGGTTTTTCCTTCTTTTCTCAAGGCTTTCGTAAGTTTATCCGTCAGTGTGCTTTTTCCTGCTCCCGGAGGTCCTGTGATTCCAATAACATGGGCATTTCCTGTTTTATGAAAATATTTTTTCAGGATTTCCACTGCTTCGGGATCGTTGCTTTCTACCATGGTAATCAACCGAGCCACTGCTCTTTTATCACCATTTAATAACCTTTCGCCTAATTCCATTGCTTGCACCACCTATTCGAAAGGTAGGCTTTGACAACAGACGCAAGGCCTCTGCGCTTCCGTCTGCTGTCCCCAGCCTAGCATTAGTCTGTTAACTATTTATTTCTTTTTAAATTCGCTCGAATAAAGTCAATTGTTACAGAAGTTGGTGTTCCTGGCGTAAATACTTCTGCAATTCCCTTATCTTTCAAGTAAGGAATATCTTCATCCGGAATAACGCCACCACCGATTACCAATACATCATCAACATTTTGTGCATTTAACATTTCTACTACTTTTGGAAGCAATGTGTTATGTGCGCCGGAAAGGATGCTCATAGCTACACAATCAACGTCTTCCTGAATTACAGCGTTGACAATCTGCTCAGGTGTTTGTCTAAGTCCTGTATAGATAACCTCCATACCGGCATCTCTTAATGCTCTGGCAATAACTTTTGCTCCTCTATCATGACCATCAAGGCCTGGCTTTGCAACTAAAACTCTAATAGGTCTATCCATTAATTTTTCCTCCTTAATCAATTCTATTTGATCTCTATATTTTCACCAATTCTGTTTAGGGGTGGGGCTGCAAAATACAGCCCCTGGGGTTTATTACAGCTGCACAGATTGCTGATATTCTCCGAATACTTCTCTCATAACACCGCAGATTTCTCCAAGTGTTCCGTAAACTCTAACTGCATCTAAGATGAACGGCATTAGGTTGTCGTCTCCTTGACATGCCTTTCTTAATGCTTCTAGCTTTTGTTGTACTGCAGCATTGTCTCTCTTTGCTTTTAACTCTTGAATCTTTTTCTTTTGTAGTTCTCCTACAGATGGGTCTACTCTTAATAGTCCCTTTGGTGCTTCTTCTTGGATTTGGTACTTGTTCATACCAACGATAACACGCTTGCCCGTTTCGATTTCTTTTTGATAGTTGTAAGCAGCGTCCATGATTTCTTGTTGAATGTATCCTAAGTCAATGGCCTTTGGTGCGCCCCCGATTTCGTCAATTTTCTTAATGTATTCCATTGCTTCATTTTCGATTTGGTTTGTCTTCGCTTCGATGTAGTATGAGCCTGCCAATGGGTCAACTGTATCAGCAGCACCACTTTCGTAAGCAACGATTTGCTGCGTTCTCAATGCAACTCTTACGGAATCTTCTGTTGGTAATGCAAGGGCTTCGTCTTTTGAATTTGTGTGTAGTGACTGTGTTCCACCTAATACTGCAGCCAATGTCTGAATCGCAACACGAACAATGTTATTTTCAGGCTGCTGAGCTGTTAGTGTAGAACCGCCTGTTTGTGTGTGGAATTTTAACTGCATGGACTTAGCATCTTTTGCGCCAAATCTTTCCTTCATGATTTTCGCCCATAATCTTCTTGCAGCTCTATATTTTGCAACTTCTTCTAAAATATCATTATGTGCATTGAAGAAGAAGGATAATCTTGGTGCAAATGTATCTACATCTAATCCAGCTTTGATTGCAGCCTCAACGTATGCAATACCGTCGGCCAATGTAAATCCAACTTCTTGAGATGCTGTTGACCCAGCTTCTCTGATGTGATATCCGGAAATAGAAATTGTATTCCATTGTGGTACTTCTTTTGAACAATATTCGAAAATATTGGTGATTAATCTCATGGATGGCTCTGTTGGGAAGATGTATGTTCCACGAGCGATATACTCTTTTAAGATATCATTTTGAATGGTCCCTCTTAATTTATCTGCTGTAACACCTTGCTTTTCTGCAACAGCGATATACATAGCAAGCAATACAGATGCAGGTGCATTGATTGTCATTGATGTTGAAACCTTATCTAATGGAATGCCATCAAACAGGATTTCCATATCTGCCAATGAGTCGATAGCAACCCCAACCTTACCAACTTCACCTTCTGCAAAAGCATGATCTGAGTCATATCCGATTTGCGTTGGAAGGTCAAATGCAACGGAAAGTCCCATAGAACCTTGTTCAATTAAGTATTTGTAACGCTTATTGGATTCTTCAGCTGTGGCGAATCCAGCGTACATTCTCATCGTCCAAAATCTACCTCTGTACATGGTTGTCTGAACGCCTCTCGTATAAGGGTAGCTTCCAGGCAATCCTACGTCTGTGGTATAGTCAAAGTCTTGAATGTCTACTGGTGTATAAAGCCTATTTACAACGGCACCAGATCCACTCAAAAACTCAGTCTTTCTTTCTGGTCTTTTTTCTAAGGATTTTTCTACTTTTTGATCGTAGGCATCAAATCCTTCTTTAATTTGAGCTAATTTGTCTTTTTCAAACATCTTTTTTCCTCCTTAAAATAATGATATGGTTAATGATTCAATATCATTTTTTCCCATACAAAAAATATCATTCTATTGATAACACTTATCTAAGTAAAATATATGGGAAAGGGTAATTTTTCAGAAGACTACCCTTCTCCCTTTTTCAACTTTTTGCATGAAATTCCTGCATTATTATTTTCTTTTTTTCATCCTTGCAATTGTCTGAATTATTTAACTTTCATGCTTCCTGTATCAAGGAATCTTTGATGCCAGGATAATGCTTCTCCGATTAAATGCGGCTCATGCTTCGCTTTGCCTTTTAACGCTCTTTCTAAATAATCATTAAGCATTGGTTTATAATCCGGATGAGCACATTTATCGATGATCAATCTTGCTCTTTCCACTGGGGAAGTTCCTCTTAAATCTGCCAGTCCTCGCTCCGTTACAACCACCATTACATCATGCTCTGTATGGTCAACATGGGAAACCATTGGTACGATGGAAGATATATCCCCATTTTTCGCTGTTGATACCGTTGTATAGAATGAAATATATGCATTTCTCGTATAATCTGCAGAACCACCTAATCCATTCATCATACGAGATCCCATGATATTGGTTGAATTAACATGTCCATAGATGTCAACCTCAATCGCCGTATTCATGGCCAATACACCCAGTCTTCTTGCGACTTCTGGATTGTTACTGATTTCTTGAGGTCTTAAAACCACATATTTTGCATAGTGGTCAATATTTTTATGTAATCTAATGAGTCCTTCTTCTGATGGCGTTAAGGATGTACCGGATGCAACAACAATCTTTCCTGCATCAATCAAATCCAGCATAGAATCCTGAATTACTTCTGTATAGCAAGTCAAGTTTGTAAACGGTGAATCTACTAGTCCTCCAAGAACGGCATTGGCAACAGATCCTACACCTGACTGCAGTGGAAGCAAGTTGGCAGGCAGTCTTCCCATCTTCACTTCATGCTGTAAAAACTCAAGAATATGACCGGAGATAGCTCTTGAATCATCATCAATCGGGCCTAAAGGTCTTACTTTATCGGTGATATCTGTCACAACGATTGCAGCAATCTTAGAAGGGTCACACGGAATATAAGGTGTACCGATTCTGTCTCCAGCATGTTCAATCGGAATAGGCTTTCTATTTGGTGGATTTTCAGGCAAGTAAATGTCATGGCAGCCTTCTAGAGCCATAGGTTGACTGGTATTGATTTCAACGATAACCTTTTCAGCAAGCTTGACAGCTGTTGGTGAAATACCCACGGATGTCGTAGGGATAATACCGCCGTCTTCAGTAATGGCTAAAGCTTCAACGATAGCCACATCAATTTTTCCAAAGAAACCATAACTCATATATTGAGGAAGATGACTTAAATGCATGTCTTGATACATAATTGATCCGTTATTGATTCCATTTCTTGTATCATTATGGGTTTGATATGGGAATCTTCTTTTTATAACACCTGCTCTTGAGAGTGCACCATCTAACTCATCACCCACAGAAGCACCTGTTAATAATGTAATTCCGATTTTCTCCCCTGCTTCAGCTCTTTTTGCCAGTGCTAGCGGTACTGCTTTGGGGTAACCGGAAGGTGTAAAGCCACTGGCACCAACCGTCATGCCGTCCTTAATCAGCATTGCAGCTTCTTCTGCAGACATCACTTTACTTTTTAAATCTTCTCTCCTTAATCTGTTATCTAGCATCATTTCTCCTCCTTCATTTTTTAGGCTCATCTCATGCTTTTATTATGCAAACAAAAACGGCTAGATATACTATAGATTGGCAGTGCAAATCTCTATAGTCCTATCTAGCCGTATTTCACCTACTTATGATTGGTAAAAGGGCATTTTACCACCGTGGGCAATCTGGCATGATGAAGTTTTGTACATTCTATCCATCAGACAAGGAATTAATGGTCGTCTTCTACTTGTCCGGTCAAAATCTGCTTGTATTTTTCTGAACATGTCTTGAGTGCTGAAATAATCGCTTTCCTGGCAGAACCGTAGTAGCTGTCGCTAAAGATTTTTTCTAGGACTTCAACATTGTTAAGGTTTTCCCCTACAACATTGTCTCTAAAAAACTTTTTAGCAATGTCGGTTACCAACGAACAGTCAGCATCAATAATTTCTCCTGTTTGTTTGTTTACCAGCAGTCCAACAGCAATAACACTGTACAACTCAGTTGCTGTTATCCCCTTGGGCAGCTTAGCATACCCACTGATAAAAATCTTCTTCGCTGACACATCCTCACCTCTTTAAGGAAACAATACCATTTGCTCCTCTAGGTTTTTATGAAGTCTTGATATTTGTTTAACAACAACTTCATTGTATCACTATATTTATTATTTGTGAAGTATTATTTGTCGATTTTATGAATATTTATTACAGCTACTTAATGAATGAATGTTAAATTCTGGCTACCTCAGTTTCTCTAGCAGCCTTCATAACTGCTTCTGCAACTGCCTTTGCCACCCGTTTGTCAAAGGCTTTTGGAAGAATATTCTCCGTATCCAATTCATGATCCTCCAATACACTGGCGATGGCATAGGCTGCTGCCATTTTCATTTCTTCATTAATATCCTTTGCCCGCACATCCAATGCACCCCTAAAAATTCCCGGGAAGGCCAATACATTGTTCACCTGATTGGGAAAATCCGATCTACCTGTTCCCACGATGTAGGCACCTCCGGCCTTTGCCTCATCGGGCATAATTTCAGGCACAGGATTTGCCATGGCAAAAACGATAGACTTTTCCGCCATAGCGGAGATCATTTCTTTGGTAGCCACATTTGGAGCTGACACACCGATAAATACATCCTTATTCTTTAGCACCTCAGCCAGTGTACCCTTTTCCTTATGGATATTGGTAATCTTGGCCATGTCTGCTTGCGCAGGATTCAACCCCTCTTCTCCGTCATAGATAGCACCTTTTCGATCACATAAAATGATATTCTTAACACCTGCTTTCTGGATAAGCTTAGCAATGGCTATTCCTGCTGACCCAGCCCCATTAATGACAACTTCAATATCTTTTATATCTTTCTTGGCCAATTTCAAAGCATTTATCAGGGCCGCCAATACAACAACTGCCGTTCCATGCTGATCATCATGAAATACAGGAATATCCAGTTCTTCTTTCAGTCGCTTCTCAATTTCAAAGCATCTTGGCGCTCCGATATCTTCCAAATTGATGCCTCCAAAAACCGGGGCTAAATATTTAACAGTTTTTATAATCTCTTCTGTATCCTTCGTGTCTAAACAAATAGGAAATGCATCCACGTCAGCGAAACTTTTAAACAATACAGCTTTTCCCTCCATAACCGGTATAGCTGCATGTGGTCCAATATCTCCCAAGCCCAGCACTGCTGTACCATCACTAACTACAGCTACCAGATTCCACTTGGAAGTATAGGTATATACATCTTCTTGATTTTGATGGATCTTTCTACAGGGTTCTGCAACACCCGGTGTGTAAGCAGTAGAAAGATCGTCTCTTGTTTCCACGGGAACTTTACTCTCAACACTTATCTTCCCTTTCTTCTCTTTATGCAGTGCTAAAGCCAATGCATTATAATCTGCCATACATTTACCTCCTAGCGTTCATATTTTTTTCTTTCTGTTTCATAAAGATTATTCCCTTCGCAATCGATGGCAACGATAACAGGAAAATCTTCTACTTCCAATTTCATCACAGCCTCAGGCCCCAGATCCTCGTAAGCAATCACTTCGCATTTTTTTATGCTGTTGGCAATCAGTGCTCCCGCACCGCCAATTGCCGCAAAATAAACAGCCTCATATTTTTTCATTGCTTCTACTACTTTTTGATTTCGAGTACCTTTTCCGATCATACCGGACAGCCCTCTTTCCAAAAGCGGCACTGTCAGATCATCCATCCGATAACTGGTTGTCGGTCCGGCTGAGCCGATCACTTGTCCAGGCTTAGCCGGAGCGGGACCTACATAATAGATTACAGCGTCTTGAATTGTAAAAGGCAAGCTTTCCCCACGATGAATCCCATCCGCCATTCTTTGATGCGCCGCATCTCTCCCTGTATAAATTGTCCCTGAAAGATAGACAGAATCTCCAGCCTTTAGTCCCTTAACCTTTTCCTTCGTTAAAGGCAGTTGTATTCTTTTTTCTGACATCTTATCCCCCCTATAATATAATTTCTTCGTGTCTCGCCGCATGACAATTGATATTGACTGCCACCGGCAGTCCGGCAATATGCGTAGCATAAGCTTCTACATGCACCGCCAAGGCTGTATGATTTCCGCCCAGTCCTTGAGGTCCTATTCCAAGATCATTAATTTTCTTCAACAGAGAATTTTCCAGTCCTTGTAGATGCTCTTTCTCATTTTGTGAGCCGATGGATCTGGTCAACGCCTTCTTTGCAAGCCAAGCCGCCTTGTCAATGGTACCTCCAATCCCTACACCCACAACAATAGGAGGACATGGATTTGGACCTGCCAGCGAGACAGCCTCTACAACAAAATCCTCTACTCCTTTTATACCGTTTGAAGGCGACAGCATTTTTGTCCGGCTCATATTCTCACTGCCAAATCCTTTGGGTGCTAGAATGATTTTCACCCGATCACCAGGGACAATATCATAGTATATGATAGCAGGGGTATTGTCGCCTGTATTCTTGCGTATTAGAGGATCAGCTACAACGGACTTTCTCAGGTAGCCCTCTTGATATCCCTGTCTTACACCTGCATTGATGGCATCCGTTAAGCTTCCGCCTTCAAAAAACACCTCTTGTCCTACTTCTACAAATAAGACCGCCATACCTGTATCCTGGCATATGGGCATCTCTTCTTTTGCCGCAATTTCAGCGTTTTTTATGAGCTGGTTGATAATTTCCTTTCCCACTGGAGAAGTTTCTTCTTCCTTTGCCTTGTAAAAAGCGTCCATGACATCTTTTCCTAAGTGGATATTTGCTTTGATACACATATCTCTTACTGCCTTCTCCACTTCCTTCACATCCATCCTTCTCAAGCTGAGCACGCTCCTTTCTGATTTTTAGTATCTATTCTTATATGTCATTTTATTAATGAGATTTAATTTGAAGTCGTATATCCTTGTTCTTCAGATAAAATAAGAAACGACAAAAACGCCTCTTAACTCAGGTGTTTTTGCCGTTTAGTATCTAATTCCCTTCCGACTGCCATCGAAAGCCTCAGATACCTGGCACAATCCATTAACAACCATATGTGCAGGTCTCATCGTATCATTGTATATTTATTCTATGATCGTTTTTCGTTCTCCTGCACTGATTGAAAAAAAATGCTATTTCCCGGGAAATTCTGTTATAATGTGTCGAGTTTTATGTATTCCCACAATATATTGTATTCTTATACAGATTTACGCCTATTTGCCTGCCTTCTCTTCCGTAGCCTTAATAAATTTTTCCACATGGATGATAAACCGGCTGTGATATCCTTCACCGATTTTATCCTTTTCATCAAAGGCTTCGATCTTGAACTTTAGTTTCTTACCCTCTACTTCAATCAATTCAGCCTCTGCTCTTACCTGCATACCTACAGGCGTAGCTGCCATATGTTTCACATCCAAGTGTGTACCTACTGTTGCAAATCCTTCTGGCAAATGGGGATCAACAGCCTTTAATGCTGCATTTTCCATGATCCCAATCATCATGGGTGTAGCAAATACCAATACACCGCCACTTCCAAAGCTTGCCGCAGTATCCTTTTCCTCTACGACACGTTCCACCACTGCTTTCATACCTGTCTTTAGCTGAAATTCCATGGTTATACCTCCTACTGTATGTTCTATAGAAAAACCCTTTGAACACATCAAAGGGTTTTTTGTCTATTCAAGATCGTCTTCTTTCTTTTCAATAATTATGCTTTCGTCAACTTGATCCACTTCTGAAAAGAGCTTTTCGAATTCATCAGCATTCAAGGTTTCAACCTCTAGCAGCTTATTGGCCACAACATGGAGCTTATCCATGTTTTCCTGTAGAATTTTTTGGGTTTCATCATATGCATTATCGATAATCGTTCTAACTTCTCTATCGATCTGAGATGCAATTTCTTCAGAGTAGTTTCTTCTTGTGGAGAAATCTCTACCAAGGAATACTTCATCTTCAGATCCATAGTTTACAGGTCCTAAGTTATCACTCATACCATATTTCGTAATCATAGCACGGGCAATATTGGTAGCTCGTTCTAAATCATTACTGGCTCCTGTACTAATATCGTTTAGTACCAGCTTTTCGGCAACCCTTCCACCCAGAAGGCCAATGATATCTTCAATCATCTCCGTTTTGGTAGCATACCGTTTTTCTTCCTTCGGCAGCATCATCGTAAATCCACCGGCACGCCCCCTCGGAATAATGGTGACTTGATGAACAGGGTCGTGATTTGGAAGCATTCTAGCAACCACAGCATGACCTGCTTCGTGATATGCTGTCAGCTTTTTATCTTTTTCACTAATAACTCTACTTCTCTTTTCAGGTCCTGCAATTACCTTGGTAATTGCTTCCTCAACCGTTGTCATATCTACTCGCTTTTTATTTTTTCTAGCAGTCAGAAGTGCTGCTTCATTCATCATGTTTTCTATATCTGCCGGCGTGAAACCCGGTGTTCTCTTCGCTAAAACTTTTAAATCTACATCTTCATCCAGCGGTTTGTTTCTAGCATGCACCTTTAGAATTTCTTCTCTTCCTTTAATATCTGGAACACCTACAACAACCTGTCTGTCAAATCTACCGGGACGCAGAAGTGCCGGGTCTAGGATATCCGGTCTGTTTGTAGCTGCAATAATAATGATGCCTTCATTGACACCAAAGCCGTCCATTTCAACAAGCAATTGGTTTAATGTCTGCTCTCTTTCATCATGTCCACCGCCAAGACCAGCTCCTCTTTTACGTCCAACGGCATCAATTTCATCAATAAAAACGATACATGGTGAATTCTTTTTTGCCTGTTCAAAAAGATCTCGAACTCTAGATGCTCCAACGCCGACAAACATTTCCACGAAGTCTGAACCACTGATGCTGAAGAATGGTACACCAGCTTCTCCTGCAACAGCACGGGATAGATAGGTCTTTCCTGTTCCCGGAGGACCCACCATCAGAATCCCTTTCGGGATTCTCGCCCCCAATTCGATATACTTTCTAGGGTTTTTTAGAAAATCAACAATTTCTTGCAGTTCTTCCTTTTCTTCATCTAAACCGGCTACATCATCAAAGGTAACTTTTTTCCTCTCATCTTCCTTATGCAGCTTGGCTCTGCTTTTTCCAAAGGACATGACACGACTTCCGCCGCCTTGGGATTGCTGCATAAAAACAAACCAGAGTACCACAAAAACAAGAATCATAAATATAGAAGGCAATATATCAAAGAACCACGGTGTCTTTGCTGGAGGTTCTCCTTTTACAACCAAGGTTCCGCTCTCCATCTGAGGCAGAATATATTTTTCATTCAAGGCTGCTGTCATTACGATTGATGGTATATAGGTTTGAAATTCATTACCGTTTTTCAATTTGCCTTGAACAACTTGATCCGTTATCTTGATTTCTTTAATCTGTTGTTTTTGCAGTTCACCTACAAAATCCGTAAAGCTTATGGATATATCTTGGGGCGGTTCTGTGTAGATTTTTATAACCGCTAATATTACAAGAAACAATAGTATATAAAAACTAGCGCTTTTAAAATGTTTCTTCAAAAAAGGCCCTCCTCTCACAATCCAATCTGCGTCTAATGAATGATGTATGCACGACGTCTTTTTATTCTACCATATTTTTTTTGTAAAGACAATAAAATGCATACGGCATAATACCTATTTACGCAGTTCCGATTTAAACTTTTATGGATAGTTTGCTTAGAATGGTTCTATTTCATCCACACTTCACTTGTTTTTGTATTCGATCATTAGGATATGCTCCGTATCAGAAGTAACTTTATATTTTTCGCTCATTCGATATCCAATAACCCAAACAATTTCATCCCCGTCACAGATCAAAGGTATCTCATCTCTTAATGTCCTTGGTATTTTTTCATCTATGAAAAATTCCTTTAGTTTTTTGCTTCCCTTCATGCCGAGTGGAGAGAATCGATCACCATTTCTTCTGTTTCTTAGCTTTATACCCTGATGAATTTTATCCAAATCAAAATACTTTATGGTATCGGATTTTGGAATTTCACCAATATGTTCTTTATCAATAATTTTTGAGATGATTATCAAGTTCAACAAGGAAAACTCTGATACACTTCCGATTTTCAGGTCATATGTAAAGTCATGTTTTTGAATTTCATTCTCCTTTTTTTTAATCATCAGATACTCATAGTCTATAGCAGCTGTAATATATCCAGGCAAATCAATGGAAGCTCCTACCGTTTGCTTATCTACCAATCCCATAATATTTTCTACATGAATACTTTGTATATTTTTTATATCACCAAGGTACTGCTTTAACATCTCCCGCACGACCCTTTTCGCAACTGCCGGGTGTAATTCTTTTAAGCTTCTCAAAAGGACGGTTATTCTGTCATTTTCTTTACGGACAAGTTTTCCAAAGGCTTTGTCCACTTGCTCCGCTATGAAATTATTATCTTCCCTAAGCAGCTTGGCGGTCCTGCATAATGTTTCTTTTATATTGGGATTGAAGTGACTTTCTATGTATGGAATTAATTCCAAGCGAATACGATTTCTAGTATAAATGACCTCTGAATTCGTTTTGTCAATTCGAGGCTTCAGCTCATGTAAACTGCAATACGCCTCAATCTCTTTCCTGCTGATATCCAAGAGGGGTCTGATAATTTTATTATCCCTTATATGGTCAATGGCACTGAGTCCTTCAGCACCAGAGCCTCTCATCAGTCTCATGAGTACTGTCTCTGCCTGATCATCCATATTCTGGGCCACGGCAATTTTCCCAGCTCTCTTTTGATCTAAAATTTCATCAAAAAGACGATAACGTATTTCTCTGCCGGCCTCTTCAAAGGTAATACCCCTATGTTTGCTGTATTCCGTCACATTCTCAGAATATATAAATGCTTCTATGCCCAACTTATCACAAAAGGATTTCACATAAGCCGCATCTTCATCTGCATCAGTACCGCGGAACTGATGATTCAAATGCACAGCATATAATCTAAGACGATATCGTTCTTGAACACGATGAAAAAGATGCAAAAGCGTTATGGAATCCGGTCCCCCCGATACGCCGATGACAATACCCTCTCCCTCTGATACCATTTTGAAATCTTCCAGCGTTTTGATAAACTTTTCTAACATTATTTATAACTCCTGTCATAACTATAGATATATGATTGTAAGATTCCATCTCCATCTGAAATTCTATTCCAATCAAAGAATAGCAATCCATAGGGTTAGATGTTAGACGTTAGAGGTTTTTATGTCTATCTTTTGGGTCTTTAATGATTTGCAAGCCCATAAGATCGACCCTGAAACTTCTAACTTCTAACTTCTAGCTTCTAACCAAATAGAAGTCTAACCTTCACCAATGAACAGGTTTAAACGAAAATGAAATTTTACTGTTCTAATTTATATTAAGTTCTATATGAATTGCGAAAGACCTTCTACCACAGTATACTTTTTCCTGCATAGAAAAAAAGTATACTTAAAAACATCACGATACTGCTAAGGAATAGGCTGTTTATAACATTTTCAGTCTGCCTGCTTTTCTTTCCATCCCATCGGTATATTCCTTTGCTGTGTAGTTTTTCTAGTTGACTTAAAAACTGATCATAAGTCATACTTTTTTGCATCAATCCCTTGTGGATGAGTTCAGATAGTGCTGCGGGAATATCCACATCTTTCAATTTCATTCCTATCTTATCCACAGTCATGTTCCCGGGAGACAGTCGAAATTTTAATAGAATTGCTGTCATTAGCATGCATAGACTAAACAAGTCATATTCTTTGTCGGCATTCCTCCGTCCAATATTCCAGCTAGCCCGATCATATAAAGGTGTATATTCCTTAAGGGCAGTCCCCATAGATGCAACACCACCTAGATCAATGATCTTTACCATCTCGTTTTCGTGATCAATCATCAGGTTTTCCGGTTTTAAATCTCCAAAAATAAGCTTTTTCTTGTGCAGCATTTGAAAGGTTTTTCCAATGATTAGTATCAATTCCACCAGCGTTTTTATACCCATATTCACATTTTCGATATGTTCTTTTAGGTTCTTCCCATTGATATACTCCATAACAATCATGTAATACTGACGTGATTTTATCAAGCAGTCGTCCAGTTCTTTTACTTTTGGAATGATTTCTAATCCTTTAAACGTTTCCAGCATTTCATACTCTTTTGTAATGCTCTGCAGATCATCGCTAAGCTTTAGAGCATACACCTGTTTGCTTCGGGTATCTAAAACTTTATAGACTGTTCCTACACCGCCGCCTCCCAAGAATGTCAAAATTTGATAGCTATTTTGATTCCACTTACCCGTGATCATTTCGCCAGGATATAATTTACTATCACGCATTCCCATATCCTCCTTAATCAAGAACAAAAGCATTTCATGCTTGAAGAATAAATGAAATGCTTTTGTTCTTTCCCAGGGAACTAATAGTTCCCTAGGACGCTCCGCTGTAACCCTCCAAATATTGGACATAAAGGGGCGGTCCCCTTTAAAAATCCCCCATATTTAGGAAATTAAAAAGCATAATTTCCTAAATATAAACAAAACGGCTAGTACTAGCCGTTTTATACGATACTCTTCTTTAACAGCGGTTCACTGATATTTATAACTTCATCCGTGTCTACTTCTCCGGCCATTAATTGTAATGCTCTATTCATTGCAGCAGCAGTGGGCGTTGAACCGCCTGCTTTCATTTCCAAGACTCGACTTTTAATCAAATCAATATTTTCTGTAAAGTTGCTAATGATTTTACAAGGTTCACCCTGTTCTCCCGGAAAAGCAATCACAGCTATTTCGCTTTTACCATTTCTAGCTTTAAGAGAATGGAATAAGTCTATGACACTCTGCCTAGCTGTTCCCATTCGGTTAAACATGCTGCCGCTGCAATCCATAACAACGCAGCACTTTATACCCGTTTCCTCCCCCAATCGTTCCATATATTCGATGATTTTCCCCCTTGAACGTGGGGGCAGATCACTGATATCGCCACCGATCATTTCCTTTAATTGCTTTCCAACAATGGTCTCTATGGTTTTATTAATCGTCTTCTGAGTTACACCATGCATGGTATAACCAAGATTGCTGACAGTACTATATTGCGCGATGCCTTTGCCTGCCCGAGCTATGTCTTCAATTTCCGATAATGCACCATCATCTTCTCCGTCATTCCCGATAATACCTATGGCATTGACAACAATGGATCGCTTTGCGGCTTCTGCCGCAACTGTAGCTGGATTTCCACCAATATTTGATTTTCCATCGGTTACAACAATCAACTGATTGATTTCCATTTTACTCATCTGGACAATCCCCCTCAATAATCATTTATCTGGATTATTGTCCCATTCGTCACAAACTATACCTGTAATTGATAGAACAAAATGTAGGGGCGCGCATTGGGCGTCAGCAGGAAATGCCAAGGTTACCGTTAATAGATATGTAATTATGCCAAACCAGTTCGACATGATTTTATTATTATTTAGTAACAACGGACGCGCAATGCGCGCCCCTACAATTATGTTATCTACAGAAGTTTTACTCACGCTGCTTAATAAATAAAAAAATCAAAAACTGCAGCACTAACTGCAGTTTTTTAATGAGGATTACACTTCCCATATCCTTGAAACCAACACCGTCATGTCATCAGCCACTTTATTACCGTTTCTTTTAATCGATCTCTCCAAAAGTTCATCTGCAATGAATTGAGGATTCTTACTGTCAATTTGGCTTAAGGCAGAAATCACCCAGTTTCTCTTTGCCTCAAGGGATTCACCTGCATCATAGATACCATCACTCATCATGATGACAAAATCTCCATTTTCAAGTTTTTGTCCAAGGCTCTCAATATCAATAGAGTGCAAAATACCTATTGGCAGCGAGGAAGACTGTATCACTTCTACGCCTCCATTTTTTCTTTTAATGAAGCTTGGCACAGCTCCAATTTTCACAAATTCTAACCTGCCTGTGTATAAATCAATCATGGATAAATCAATGGTTGAAAACATCTCGTCAGATGATTTGGATACAAGAATGGAATTAATGGTCTCAATGGCTGTATTGATATCAAAGCCAGTTTCCATAAGCTGTTCCAAGAGCGTAATCGCCATTTCGCTCTCCTTTGCAGCCCTTTCTCCTGAGCCCATTCCATCACTTAGGGCAATCATGTATTTTCCCTCTTTTAGATCCAATAGAGAATAACTATCTCCGCACTGTAAATCATTGTCCTTGGATACACGGGCAACACCGGTACAAATCTTGTATTTTTCTGCTTCTGTTAACTTAAAGCGACATAATTCTCCTTCTTCACCAACGGTGCACTGATGGTTTTTTCTCACCACTTCCTTACCCAATGTGCGGGAAACAATAGGACCTATCTTCTCATCGCACTGTTTTCTCTCATAACACGGTCTTTTTATGATATCAATTTCAAACTTTCCATTATCCTTTTCTAACACAGTTACCTTATTCACCCCGACCTTTTCTTTATCAAAAGCTACATATAGTGCATCCTCCACTTCCGTTTTAAAATGAACCTCTGTATTCACTTCAGATGCCAAGCTTTGAATACTATCGGAAATACCACGAAACTGGTCAGCGATAACTTGTCTGGTATCAAAGAGTTTTTTCTGCCATTGATAATGGATCTTGTATATCTCAAATCTATCGATAACTGTTTGTATAAAACTATCCGGCTTGATGCAGCGCTTCTTGATGGCCTCGGGCATATTGGCGTCATGAAGCTTACCTGCTGTTTCCAATTGGCCAATCATGTCTACCACCCCATGATAGGTACTATAAAAATTATTATTCCAGCAATTTCTACACATGCCGCACTTCTTACAGATTTTGTTAGCCACCTGATTAACAATGTCAGCCATTTCCTGTTGGTCTACCACTTTATTTTTTTCTGCTATCTGCCCGTAGGTTGCAGCCAATTGGGAAAATCCATTTGAATATTCTTTTAAACGTTCATAGGTTAATCGCTTAATTCTATCGCTATAGGCCTTGTCCATCTGCATCATGCTGGCTGTTGCATTAACAAATTTCTCCATGTATTCCATAACCATCTTTGGCATTAACATAAAAAGGCCAAAGGCAGTTAAAATCTCTTCAAACTGAATAATTACTTCTGTCGAACCATTAATGTAGAAGGTTAATATGGCATTTCCCAGGATCATTCCCACTGCAGAACCCATCTTGCCTAAATCTTTGAATATCCCGGCTAATAGACCTGAAAAGGCATAGACGCCAATAACTGTGGGTGTTCCGATACTGGACATACTGGTAATAATGCCGATGGTGACACCCACCGCCGCACCGACACTGGCTCCACCGTTGAAAGCAAATATCAAGGTTAGAAGAATACCCGCAATGTTCTTAAAAGAATATCCCATAAAGCCAATATCCGAAAATCCTGAAATAGACACAGCCACCGTTATGGCAATACAGATTAATTCTTCGTTGGATAATACTTTGCGATTCGTCTTCTGTACCACCACTGGTACAGCATAAGCCAAAATATAAATGAAGACAAAAACAACAACGGATTCAAAACCCAACATAAACATGTCATACGCATAAAAATCCGTTATTATCAAGTGAATCATACCTGCTACAAGCATTCCGATTCCGCCAAGTATGGCCACATTTAACGTTTCTGTCCCTATTCTTGTACGAAAAACTGAAAACACTCCAAAGCATACCAATAGGGCAATTCCGTATTTTAGCCAGCTTATTTCGGCAGTCGTAGTCATAATCCCCAACATTACCATAAAGCCTGTAAAACGATATTTACTATCCTTTGACAGCAGCATCGCAAAAAAAGCAATGCCAAAGGGTGCTAACCCATCTAATATTAATGTCCTACCAAAAATAAGCCCCAGTAGATTTAAAATAATCATATTTTTTGTTATATATGGATAAGCCCCTCTCCTTTTTTGGTGAGCAACACCCCTACGTTCTCCTACATACTTCCTTTCATACGGCATTAAATCTGTCTTCTCTATCATGTAAACACCACCCATTTTTATTGATAGTCCGATTATACCAATGATAGGATGAGAGATTTGTCAAGTTCCCGAGTATATCCACAAAAAGTTTTAGACAAACCCCCATGGTTTTTTACAGAGAAGACAAGAATATCTTCAAATTTAAACATAATTCTTTGTTGGTATATCATTTCGCCGTTCATATTTTCGTTAATTTTTGCCGATACGTGAAGAATGAAGACGACAAAAGTTTGAATACTTTTTAAAAGTTCTGCATATATTAAAAGGTTCCTAAAAAGGAACCTATCAACCTATTCTATGGCATATATATCCGAAAACTCTACATGTATCTTCTCCGCTATTTCTAAAGAAGAAGTAATTGGTGCGCAGTCGTTTTCCTCTTCAATCATCTTATCCATAAGATAAACGACAAATTCAGAGCCCTCTCCATAGATGCTATTGACTTCCAGCTTGCCGTTCATATTCTCTGTCAATGCCTTTACCAGGGATAAACCTATGCCTGTTCCTTCACTTCTTCTGGATAATGTACTATCTACCTGTATAAATCGATTGAATATCTGCTCCAATTTGCTTTTTGGAATACCAATCCCTTCATCTTTCACCGAGACCCGTACATATTCTCCATGTTGATCAATACGTACTTGGATTTGTTTTTTTGATGGTGTAAATTTAAAAGCATTGGAAATAAGATTTAATAGAATTCGCTCATACTTGTCCATATCCAGGGCCAGAATTTTTCCTTCAAGGGATGTTTCATAAACCAGTTCAAGGTTTTTGTTTGAGGCGAAAAACTGTAATGAATCCACGATGGCCTTTGTCAATTTTACAATGTCCACATTGGAATAATTCATGGTAACAAAGCCTTCCTCGATTTTGGTTATATCTAAGAAATTATTAATTAACCGCAGCAGTCGATAGGAGTTTTGTTTAATCTTGTTAACCAGCTTTCTTGCTGAAGGGCTGATATCCTCTTCATAGTACTTTGACAATAGCATTTGCGTTGCTGAATTGATAATAGCTGTAGGAGATCGAAGCTCATGGGATACGATGGAGAAAAATTCATCCTTTTGATTCGAAATCTCACTTAAGGCATCCTTAGCCTTCCGCTCTTCTCCGACTGCCTTTTCCAGTTGGTTATTCAGCTCTTTGATTTTTTCTTCATAGGCAATATGATAAAACTCCCTTTCAATTCCCTGAACAGCAGCAATCAGCATACCATAAATGCTTATATTGTAATCATCCTTCGACAAGCTGATATTTAACACACCTCGCGTCTCACCATTTGCATCACGAATGGGCGCTGCAGCACATGCCATAGGATGAAGCAGTTCCAAATAGTGTTCATAGCCATATACCAATACAGGTCTGCTTAGCTGAATAGCCAATCCCGGTGCTGTTGTTCCCATTACCTCTTCTTTACAGCAGATGCCTGTTCGAATTCCAGTATTGTTAAGCTGCTCCTTTGTGAAACCATCTACCCATAGTCTAATCAAGTATCCATCTGGACTGAATAATGAAATATTCACCTCTTTCAATTCATGAATGATGGCAAACATATTCTGTATATATGGCTCTGCAATTTCAAACAGCAATTCATTTTCCTCGTAAAGCTTTGTTAAATACGATTCAGAACCATACGCAAAGCCATTTACACCCATAGGATCGATTCCATAATCCATACTTCGGAACCAACTGTTTTTAATAATATGATTAGGATCAATATTTTCTCTTTCTCCTTGTAGGACAATCCGTTCCCACTGTTCATAATCAATACTCATGTATAGCCCCCCTAAAACATACCGCTCACTATCAAGATTATATATTACCACATTTTTCTTGTTTATGGTACAATTTTCCTATATTTTCCTGCCTACAAATGAAAATTTGTCAAAAAAGTAGAGAAAGACACCTCTCAAGAGATGTCTTTTCCAAAAAATAAAAATGGTAGCGGCGAGTGGACTCGAACCACCGACCTTCCGGGTATGAACCGGACGCTCTAGCCAGCTAAGCTACGCCGCCACAAACACGTGACAAAGTTTATAATACAGCAGAAGAGACAAAATGTCAACAGCTAATTTTTTCTATCGATCTGCTGGAACACAAGACCTTCTAGGTTATCGTATTCACTGATACGAACACCGGCTACGTCCAGCAAAGTCAATATTCTCTCCAAAATTACAGCCCCCGCTGTAATAACGTCTGCTCTTTTGGGATGAAGTCCTTTCATTTCCATTCTTTCTTCCAACGTCCTCGCTAAAAATCTTTCAAGAACCTTTCGAACATCGTCTGTATGTAAATCGAAGTTATGAACCTTATCTCTATCGTAAATCTCCAATTCCTGATGGACAGCTGCGATAGACGTGGCAGTACCTCCAATACCGATTACTCTTTGGATATCATATTTTTTTAATTGGTTGATGGTCTGATGGATAATATCATCTACATCTCTTATCATTTGTTGTATGTCACTGGGTGAAATCGGGTCTGATGTGACATGCTTTTCTGTCATTCTTACAGCGCCAACATTTAGGCTGACCAGATGTTGAATCCCATTTCTATTTCCATAGATAAACTCTGTGCTTCCGCCCCCTATATCAATAACCAAGATATGTTCATCTGTTTCCTTTAACCCCTGCAAAACACCGTAGAATCCCAATTCAGCCTCCTTTGCGCCGTCGATTACTTCTACATGTATACCTGTCTCTTCCTTTGCCCGCTTCATGAAACTGTCCCTGTTTGATGCATCTCTGACAGCGCTGGTTGCTATCACAGGAAAAGATTCCACGCCTTCCATATGCGCAAGGGTGCAAAATTTCTTCAGCGCCTGAATATTCCGTTCAATGGCCTGTTCAGACAGCATTCCGGTCTTATCGACATTCTCACCCATTCTGGTGGTCTCTAAATCTTTATGACTATTGATGATTTTCCCCGCTTCTACTTCCGCGATTAATATACGCATGGAATTTGTCCCTACATCAATAGCACCGTACTTTTGCATGTCGTTTCTCCTCCTTCGTTAGCCACGAAATATAAAACCGAGACAACGTCTCGGTATCATAATCATTTATCTTATAGATTCTTTTTTACTTTGAAATCCATTCCCTCTACGATTGTCTTTGGAATGCTTTCTTAACTGTTGATGCTTCTCATCACTGTCTTTGAGAAACTTAGATAACTTATCTTCGAAAGATAAACTAGCTTCCGCACTTTTTTTCTGCCAATCAATCGGTGCAGGTTGATTCGCTTTTTTTACAGGCTTCTCCTGAGCTTGACGAATTGACAAACTGGTCTTGCCATTTCCATCGATGGAAATAATCTTAACCATCACTTTTTGCTGTTCTTTAAGGTAGACTCTTATGTCCTTTACATAATCGTCTGCTACTTCAGAAATATGGCACAGCCCTGTTTTTCCTTCCGGCAATTGAATAAAAGCACCAAAATTCGTAATGCCAGTTACAGTGCCCTCAACAACTTTTCCTACTTCAACGGGCATAAATATACTCTTCCTCCTTTTTAAAAATCACACTAGATAACTACGACTAATTATAATTTATAAAGTTCAAACTGTCAACAATCAGCCCCCTATTCAGCCTTTATTTTCTGGTCAAGCTGATCTTTACCAGTATCAATATAGATCATTTCATTGGGTTTTACCATTTTCAACTGTTCCCTGGCAATTTTTTCAATGTATTCCGGCGAATCACCTTGGTTCAACTCATCTTCTAACTGAGCCACGGTTTGTTTCAACTCTGCTATCTTATTCTTGTAAGCTTCTTCCTGCTTGCTCAGCTTATAGAGTCTAATCTGCTGATCAACCACCGTGAATAACGCATAGAAGCCTATCAGAAAAAGCAGGATATAGACAAGCCGATTTTTTCTTTTTCTCCTTTTAGGTGCTTCCATGTCAACCATCCTTCTACTTGATTTTCCTATGCATAGTATTATTCTATGAATGACCTGTAAATCCTTCTACTTTTTTTCTTTAATCAGCTTGAAGGATTTTCTCAGCTCCCGAGCCATTCTCTTAGGCAATTTTCGCAGCCTCATGATCTTATCGTGAATAGGTTTTGTTTTCTTTTTTATCCACATTCTCGGACCCCGGGTTATCTTTATCACTACTTTTATCGGATAGTAAAGCACCTTTATAAAGACTTCGATCCATTTTTTTATGGTTTGCAGTAAAAAAATTATCAGTCGAATAACATACGTACTCAACAATCGATTATAGGCGACGGTCCCCACCGCAAAGCCCAGAAAAGTATAAAACCTTAGCTGGCCGGAGTTGCTGAATAGCAGGACAGATGCAGCTACTATGGTTATACATATCCAGAAGAAAAAATCCTGAACAATAGTGGCTATTTTTTTGGGCTTAAAAAGCCTCCGAAAGATTCTATAAAGATCATACATGAAGCCAATAATCATTCCACCATACAGTGTTGATAGAAATACATATACCTGTTCAAAGACAAATGTCGTCAAAGGATCCACCTCTTTCGATAGAAACATTACTTGTCTAACAAAAAAATAACCGCACTGCGGTTATTTAACGGGTATCTATTTAAACATCTTTCCAAGAAATCCCGCGCCTTTTGTTCCTATGGATTCCTTATCACTATAAATCATTGAATAAACATAACCTTCCACAACGACATTTCCGTCATCTAGATTTAGCCGGTTAATATCCAGTTCGTTTCCTTTAATGGTTAGTACACCTTGTACAGTTTCTAAAATAATCATATTCTCATTAAAGCTGGTAACATGCTCTACGCCGGATATACTTAACTTCTCTCTGTTCTCTAGAATAATATTCTGATTCTTGCTTTTCGATACTTTTCTATCTTCCATCACATTTCACCTCTTTACTAGAGAGTTTCATACTTAAAAGATATGCTTGTATCGATTTCTATATGACTATTTTATAAATTTACACCTTTAAAATATTATGTACTCGTTGCGGTACGCCGAGGGCGGTGTCCCCTACAAAAGATAATACATTCTGTTCTAGAGGCGTATATCTTTATTCCGAAGACAAAAATAGCATCTCATTTAAAGATGCTATTCCATTATTTCATACATTTCTTTTGAACTCTCTTTCGTCACATGCTCTGAGATGTCAGTAACCTTCACCTTGGTAATTCTATTTCCAAATTCAATGGTGATTACATCATCAACTTCAACTTCGGTACCTGCTTTTGCCACCTTATCATTCACCTTGATTCTTCCTTGATCGCAAGCTTCTTTTGCCAAGGTTCTTCGTTTAATGATCCGTGCGTTTTTTAAGAATTTATCAATTCTCATACATTCATCTCCTAAAATGATAAATAAAAAAAGCAGCAGAGCCGCTTTTTTTATTGGATTTATGCGTTTACCATGTCTTTTAATGCTTTACCTGCTTTGAAAACAGGAGCTTTAGATGCAGGGATATCAATTACTTTTTGTGGGTCTCTTGGGTTTCTTCCTTGTCTAGCTTTTCTTTCTCTTACATCGAAAGTACCGAAACCAACTAATTGAACCTTGTCATCTTTTGCAAGAGCTTCTTCTACGCTCTTCATGAATGCATTTAATGCTGCCTCTGCATCCTTCTTTGTTAATCCTGATTTCTCAGCCATGCTTGCAACTAATTCGGCTTTATTCACTAATATAACCTCCTTATTAATAAAATACACATTTTGAATACGTATAGCATATTCTATGTTTTATTGAAAAATCCTTCTTTTTACTAGTATTTTTTATCATTTTTTTTATTTTTATGTATTTTTGCCAAATTCCACAGGTCATCCATCTCTTTTAATGTCATATTTTGTAAGTTTTTGTCTGCCTTAAGCGCCTCTGTTTCGATAAATTGAAACCTATTAATGAACTTTTCAACCGTATCGTTTAGAGCCAATTCCGGGTCTACCTTTAGAAACCTTGCTACATTTACCACTGCAAAAAGCAAATCGCCCAGTTCTTCTCGGATGTTTTCGGGTTTGTCCTGCTGATATACTTCTAATAACTCCATAAGTTCTTCTTTTACTTTTCCCATTGCATCTTCTACGTGCTCCCAGTCAAACCCTACATTGGCTGCTTTTGCCTGAACCTTATAGCTTTTCATCAGCGCAGGTAAATGTTTTGGAATGTTTCTCAGTGTCTCCGTATAGGTATCTATCTCTTTTTCTTTTCGCTTCATCTCCTCCCAGCTTTTCAGCGCCCCTGAAGCTGAATCCACCTTCACTTCTCCAAACACATGGGGATGTCTGTATAGGAGTTTGCGGCAAATTCCTTCAATTACATCGTTCATATGGAATAAGCCTTGCTCCGAAGCAATTTGAGCGTGAAAAACAACTTGTAGTAGTAAATCTCCCAACTCCTCAACCAACAACTCCATATCCCCGTGATCTATGGCTTCAAGAACTTCATAGGCTTCTTCAATAAGGTAAGGCTTTAGGCTCTGATGCGTTTGTTTCAAATCCCAGGGACATCCTTCTTTACTTCTTAATTTTTCCATGATTTCAATCAGATTATTCATCGGATAAGTTTTTTTTGTTGAAAAATCAGCACTTCTAGGACATTCTATGCCGCCAAAGAGGTTTATGGATAAACCTTTTTTCTTAGCTTGTGCCACGAGCTTGTCCAACATCGTTTTTTCTTCAAAAGAACCTGTCACAAATCCATACATTACATCTCCTGTATTCAAAAGATATAATAGATGATGGATTATTCGTTCCTGTATTTCTTCTGGTGTTCCATGGTTATCCAAGTACTCCAGATTTTCCACTGGAATACCTTGGTATTTTATATATTCTACCACAGGAAAGTGTTCATTATGAAGAAGGACTTTTTCACTATTTTTCAGAGCTTCTAACGCCCCAATTGTAAGATATTCCCTTTCACCGGGTCCCAAATCGACAATCGTAAGCTTTCCATCCATAAAATCACCTCTTTTATCGTACCTTATTATCTCCGTAACAGTCCAAGACTACTCAGCAGTTTTGCCAATTTTCTGCCTCCAGGCATCATTTCAAAATCTTCCTTCGTGATACCACCTGTAACTAATAACATAAGGCCGTAAATCAAACCACCAATGCCAATTGTTCCAACGGTAGCCAGTTTACCACCCATCAATGGTTCCAACTGACTATAAGCAAATAAAACTGTAATGCCCATAGCACCAACAGCAATCATTGGCTTTACAATAAAATTAACCGGACTAAATTTTGTTTTGGTCAGCCGTCTTACGGCAAAGAAATTAAGCAGTGCAGCTGTCCCATAGGCAGTAATGGTACCGAAAGCTGCACCTTTTACATTGATTGCCGGAATGCCTGTTAATATGTATGTCAAAATAATCTTAAAGATTGCTCCTATAAACAAATTGATAACTGGTACTGTCGGTCTTCCAAGACCTTGTAAAATTCCAGTAAAGGTTTGAACCAAGGTTAAGAATATAATCCCTGAACCTAGAATAGCCAAAGCTCCAGCTGCACTCGCCGCACTCTCTGCCTTTAGAGGATATAGTAACAGCATAATCGGCTTTGCCAGTGTAATCAAGCCAACGCCTGCCGGTAAACCAATCAATAGTGCAATTCTAGTCCCTGTTTGAACCGTACTTTGAATCAATGATAGGTTTCTACGATGACTGGCATCAGAAATCGCAGGTACTAAGCTCATAGCCAAGGCAACTGTCAATATTTGCGGTAGATTAATGATAGAGGCTGCAAAACCTGTCAGCTGTCCATATAAATCATTAGCTTCCGCATAAGTAAAACCAACGGCTTGTAACCTTCTCATCACAATCGCCAAGTCAATCATATTCATCACGGGCATAATGGATGCCCCAATGGTTATAGGAATAGCAATAGCAAGAAGCTTGTTGACAATTTTCCCAGAGGGTTCTTGGGGATATTCTACTCCCCCCGTAATCTCCATCCGTATTTTTTCACGCCGTTTAAAATATATGTACATAATGATGAGTGTCCCTGCAATAGCTCCAGCCGCTGCCCCAAAGGATGCTCCGGCCGTAGCAATCTCTAGTCCTCTATCTAACAGTAAAATAGCTAATCCTAATCCTACTACTACTCTACCAAATTGTTCAATAACTTGGGAGATCGCCGTAGGTGTCATATCCTGAAGCCCTTGGAAGTAACCTCGATATGCAGCCATAATCGGCACAAACAGTAATGCCGGAGATATTGCTACCATAGAATAATAGGCTCCCGGGCTCTTAACAAGATTCACGATAGCTTTTGCTCCAAAAAATAGAATGGAAGACGTAACAATCCCTATTACAAAAAGTAATATAAATGATACTTTAAATACCCTGTGTGCTCCATAACGGTCTCCTGCAGCATTCTTCTCAGAAACCAGTTTGGATATTGCCGTAGGTATCCCGGCAGTTGAGATGGTAAGCAGCATGACGTAAATAGGATAAGACGCTTGATAGTATCCAAATCCCGTATCACCAATAATGTTTCCTAAAGGAATTCTGAAAAATGCCCCCATAATCTTTACGATAATACCGGCAATGCCTAATATGGCTGCACCTTTTAAGAACGATTTATTGCTCATTGAATTTCCCCCACTCATTTTACGAAATCGTTAAAATTCCTGCTTCTTTTAAAATCTATATCCACAGAACACATTTATTATACCAGAAATGCCTCCACTGTGTTGAACTTTCTTTCTACAAGAACAAAATGTAGGGGCGCCCATTGGGCGTCCGCATCCGCTGCGCCACGGAAACAGTTCCATCGTTTTCCCTGTGGTCCTTCGCTACGCTTCGGAAACGCTCGAACCGTCCCCATGGCTTCGCTCACGATTTTGTTGCTAGAGAAAGACGGACGCGCACTGCGCGTCCCTACAATAGTAAAAACAAAAACAAAAGTAGCAGCGCGAGACTACTACTTTTTTTACTTTGCATGATTCCATTGTAAGATGCACAACCTATTATTGCTCCATTTGTTTACCTAAAAAGTTCGCAGCAGTTTCTGCGATTTTTACTTCCAATTCTCCCATTGGCTTACTACCCTCTTTGGCAAGCAGTACAACAACACCAATTGGATCACCTTGAGAAATAATTGGAGCAATGACTTGAGAACCATATTTCTTTTCTTCTCCCTCTTCAGAAGAGATCATGTACGTATTTTCTTTTTCAGCAATCAATAATGTTTTTCTGTCCTCCATTACTTTTTCCAGGGCTTTACTTACCCTTTTTTCTAGGTATTCTTTTTTAGAACCTCCTGCTACCGCAATGATTGTATCTCTATCGGCAATAATTGCAGCATGACCCAATGAATCATGAAGGGACTCGGCGTATTCTGTGGCAAACTCATTCAATTCCCCTATTGGAGAATATTTTTTAAGAATGACCTCTCCTTCTCTATCAGTGAATATTTCTAAAGGGTCCCCTTCCCTAATTCTAAGCGTGCGTCTTATTTCCTTAGGAATTACAACTCTACCCAAATCATCGATCCTTCTAACTATGCCAGTCGCTTTCACTTAATCTCCCTCCTGTTTGGATATTGTAAATTCTAATCTTATTATTTTACTGCCATAGGTTTTTTATACATCAATGGAAAGATTTCTGAAAGAGTAGGAATACATAGAAAAAACAGTTGGAGGCAAAAAAATCTGCGTGTCCGCAGATTCTATTTTGTTTCCTTCAGAAATTTTTCAATTTTGGCATCAGCTTTTAGTGCCTCTACTTTCTCTACATATCCCTGTTCCACTAAAGTGTCTTTGATTTGTTCCTTAATATCTTTCTTACCGGTTACTTTAATGATATGATAACCAAATTCTGTTTTGACCGGTTCACTTACCTTTCCTATCTCTAAGGAGAATGCAGCCTTTTCAAATTCCGGTACCATCATTCCTCTACCAAAAAACCCTAAGTCTCCGCCATTGTCTTTTGATCCCGGGTCTTGAGAATACGCTGTAGCTAGTTTTGCAAAATCTTCTCCATTCATAACCCTATCATAGATTTCTCGTATCTGCTTCTCTGCCGCTTGAATCTGTTCCTCTGGAAGCGGTGCCATGCTGTCATCCACTGTCTTGATCAGAATATGAGAGGCTTGTACCTGTTCGCTGTACTCATCCTTATGATCTTTATAATAGGCTTCAATCTGTTCTTCTGTCACTTTTATTTCTTCACTTACGATTTCATGAAACTTATTCATATAGGCAGCTGTTCTGATTTGATCCTTAATAAACTCGTCGTCTATTCCGTTTTCCTCTAAGAATTTCTTTTGTTCAGCCTGTGCCTCAATATTCTTCTTGTAGTTCTTAAATTCCTTTTCTATTTCCGTCTCCTCAACGGTAACATTTTTGTCTTGCATATACTGAATAATGACTTCTTCTGTAATCAACTTATCCAAGACACCTTCTTCAATTACTTGGATCAACGTCTTTCCATTCCCCATATCCAGGCTCCAAAGCTTGTCACCGTACTGACTGCCGTACTTATCTTCATAGGGCTTTTTATTCAATAGAATATTCTTTTGATAAACATCTTCGCTAATGACTTCTCCATTGACCTTAGCAATGGCTTTACCGTCTTGAACGCCACCATTACTTTGACAACCTGCAAAAAATACAGCCATCGTCAAGATCAGTAAAAGAGGCAGGAATCTTTTTACTCTATTTGCAGATTTTAATTTTGTCACGAACATCTCACCCTCATTTCAGAATCGTTTGTCCCCTTTATTATATCTGATATTTCCCCTATTGCATACCACTAATTTTTTCTAACAATTCTCTTATTTCCTTCAGTTTATTTGCCTGATTTCTGTACTTTAACATAAGGTACGGTTGAATGCCCCCATGAAAGTGTATCCTATTCCCATAGGAATGGATGATTTCTCCAATGAGTGGAAGATTGATTTTATATTCACCATGAAATTGAAACTTCGCATAGCTGGAGGTCTCAGACACGGTTGTGATCCCTGCTTTCTGGGCCATGGCCTTAATATATGCTATAGCAATCAGATTCATCACCGGCTCTGGTATCGTGCCGAATCTATCTTCAATTTCTTCCTCAATTCCATAAGCATCCTGCTTATCTCTTGTAGCCGCAATTTTTTTATAAATTTCAAATTTTTGATTTTCATTAGAAATATAATTTTCTGGTATATACGCATTTACATTAATCTCAATGGACGCCTCAACGTCTTTTGTCAGTTCTTCTCCCTTTAATTCTCGAATTGTATCCTCCAGCAGCTTGCAGTATAAATCATAACCAATAGCAGCCATATGTCCATGCTGTTCCCCGCCGATTAGATTTCCAGCGCCTCTGATTTCCAAGTCACGCATGGCTATCTTAAATCCTGATCCAAACTCCGTAAATTCCTTAATGGCTTTCAAGCGCTTTTCTGCCACCTCTGTTAATACTTTGTCTTTTTCGTAGGTTAAATATGCATAGGCTAGTCGATTCGACCGTCCAACCCTTCCTCTGAGCTGATACAATTGAGACAGTCCCATTTTATCTGCATCATAAATGATCATGGTATTTACATTGGATATGTCCAAGCCTGTTTCAATAATGGTCGTACAGACCAGGACATTATACTCTCCATTTAGAAAGTCCAGCATTACATTTTCTAATTCTCGCTCTCCCATCTGTCCATGACCCACAATAACTTTTGCTTCCGGCACCAGCTTTCTAATTCTACTTGCCATTTTTTCTATACCCTGAACCCGGTTGTACACAAAGTACACTTGTCCACCTCTGGTTATTTCCCTACGGATGGCTTCTGCAATCATTCCATCATGGTACTCCACCACATAGGTTTGTACCGGATATCTTTCTTCTGGCGGATCTTCAATGATGCTCATATCACGAAGACCAATCAAGGACATATGCAGCGTTCTAGGTATAGGTGTGGCCGTTAACGTCAGCACATCCACATTCTTTTTTAAAAGCTTAATCATTTCCTTATGCTGTACACCAAACCGCTGCTCTTCATCAATGATAAGCAGTCCCAAATCTTTAAACTGCACATCCTTTGAAAGCATCCTATGGGTACCAATAACGATATCAACACTGCCTACCCTAATCCTTTCGATAATTTCATCCTGTTGCTTATCTGTACGAAATCTGCTTAACATCTCAATCCCCACTGGAAATTGACTAAATCGCTGGACAAAATTGCTGTAGTGCTGCTGTGCCAAGATGGTGGTGGGAACCAAAAACGCCACCTGTTTCCCCTCCATAACGCATTTAAATACTGCTCGAATGGCCACCTCTGTTTTCCCATATCCCACATCTCCGCAAAGAAGTCTATCCATGGGAATCATCCGTTCCATATCTGATTTTACTTCTTCAATACACCGAAGCTGATCAGGCGTTTCCTGATAGGGAAACATATCTTCAAATTGCTTCTGCCATGGCGTATCTTTGGGAAAAGCGTGTCCTTTCGAAGTCTGCCGAACGGCATATAAGTTCAATAAGTCAATAGCCATTTCCTTAATGGCACTGCTGACTTTAGTTTTTGTTTTCTTCCATTCTGCGCCACCCAGCTTATTGAGCTTCGGCATCATCCCATCTGCACCAATATATTTCTGCACCATATCCATTTGTTCTATGGGAACATACAGCAAATCACTGTCAGAATATTTAATTTTGAAATAATCCTTTTTAGCACCCTCTACCTTCAACTGCTCAATTCCGATGTATTTGCCAATCCCATGATTTTCATGGACCACATAATCCCCTATATTAAGATCCGTAAAGGATTTTAATGCCCTTCCATCTTTTCGCTTGGAAATGCTTCTTTGTTTTTTAGAAGTTCCAAAAATCTCTTCTTCCGTCATGACAAGGAATTTATTTCCATAATACTCAAAGCCTTTATACAGACTTCCAGCCATCAAAACAACTTGTCCTGATAGAATCGGTCTATTTGGTGCCTCTAAATGAACAAAAGGTATTTCGTAATCCCCTAGGATGCTGCTTAACTGTGCTAATCTCTCCTTGGTTTGGCAGAGAAGCAGTATTTTATATCCTTTACTTCTATAATTTTTAAGTTCCTCTATGAGAATATTGATCTTACCATTAATAGATTGGGCCATTCTGGTTGTGAAATTTAAAATTTGCTTTGGTGGAAAATCTGAAATGCGCTTGGGAAGACTGCTAAAAACACAGATCTGTCGATCTCCCAGTTCGTGAAGCACCTTTTCATAAGAAGCCAGCAGTTTCCCTTGGACAGGAAGCACCTCCCCCTTATCCAATACACCTTTAAAGTTTTCTTCAAATTCTTTTAGTGCTGTATGCGCCTGCTCTTTCACTCTGGTAGGCTCGTGTACGAAAATGATCGCATCTTCAGAACAATAATCCAGCAGAGAGCTAGGCTCCTGATAAAAATAATGCAGGTAGTTGTCGACTTCCTGTACGATACCGTGATTCTCCAACCTTTCGATGAGTGCTTCTATTTTTTGCTGCAGCTTCTCAGCCGATTCTCCACGCAGCTTTTGTCTAAAGCTTTTCGTATCTTCTCTCAGCTTTCCCACAGCTTTTTGTATAAGTACATCATTCAAAATCAATTCCTGTGCCGGTGTGATTAGAGCTTCCTCCACTTTTTCCATGGATACCTGCGTTTCATAGTCAAATATCCGAATAGAATCTACTTCATCATCAAAGAGTTCTATTCTGTAAGGATTATCACAGATAACAGGGAATATATCCATGATACCTCCACGAATACTAAAATGCCCCTTTGCCTCTACCCTTTCTACCCTTTCATATCCCAATCGAATCAACATATGGATCATCTCATCCAGATCAAGCTGCTGCCCCATTGTGATGGTAAGAAAGCTTTCCCGGAATACATCCATAGACATCAGCCTCGAAAGAAAACTCTCAATGGATGCAATGATAATACACGGCCTATTGCTCAAAGCACCTGCCATGGTTCTTAGCCGTTCTTCTAAGATTTGATGACTATGGGCATCGATATTATAGAAAACAATCTCCTTGGCAGGGTAGAAATAGATCTCTCTGTCATTGATATAGTAAAGTAAATCTTCTTGAAGCCGCTTCGCTTGTGTCTCATTATACGTAAGTACCAACATCTGTCGATTCTGATATTGGCTGCATGCAAAGACCATATGGGCTATCTGGGAGTCAGTAAGCCCTTGAATAGAAATAGGACTGTTTCCCTTTTCTAAGCCCGATATAAGTAGTTTAAATTCATTTAAGTCCCCCATGGTGTGGGTAAAGGTATTCATTTCCAATGTGAAACAATCCTTTCCGTCATGATAAACGCCACAAGCCCAGATATTTTATCTGGGCACCCCGGCATATTTTTAGATTATAATCGGTGTGAAATTAACAATCATCCATTCATTTACTGCTATTAAACTTATTCATAGCACTATTGATGTCTTCTCTGACAATGGCTTCTACAGCCGAAACAGCATCTTCTACGACTTCTTGTACCAGCGGCTGTTCCTCCTTGGAAAATCTGCCGATCACATAGTCTGCCAGATTTCCACGGGAAGGCTTTCCTACCCCTATTCTTACCCGGGGAAATTGATCTGTTTGAATCTCATAGATAATAGAACGCATACCGTTGTGAGTACCGGCACTGCCTTTGCTTCTAATTCTTAGCTTACCCACATCTATATCAATATCATCATAAATAATAATCAATTTTTCAGTATCTAATTTATAAAAATTCATGATTTCTAAAACACTTCTACCGCTTAAGTTCATATAGGTTTGAGGCTTCACTAATAAAACCTTTTCGCTGCCAAGCATACCTTCTCCAGTGATTGCTTTAAATCTTATCTTGTTCATAGAAATACTGTTTTTAGCAGCCAGAGCATCAATCACCTCAAATCCCACATTGTGCCTTGTTCCAACATACTGCTTCCCAGGATTTCCAAGTCCGACAATTACATACATAGGTTGTGCATCCTCTCTTCATATTACAATCTTTCATTATTATATCACAACTTTATTTTTATAGTACCTAAAGTTTTTTTAGTAGAAAAGCGCGGGCAAACAATGTTCGACCAACGGGCAGGCGTGGAAACCTGCCCCTACATATTGTATTATCTACAGAAGGTATTTACATAATAATACAAAAGCGGCCGCATTGCGACCGCTGATAGATATATACACTTAATTAGATTTTAAATTTACTGAACTCACTGTTTAATTGTGCAGCCAGTTCGTTTAGATGTTCAGCTGCCCTTGCCACTTCTTCAATAGCTGAGGTCTGCTGCTGCATGGAAGCACTGACTTCCTCCGATGATGCAGCAGTCTCTTCGGACACTGCGGAAATATTCTCGATGGCAGCTACGATTTGTTGTCCATCCTTGTTCATTCCTGCTGCATAACTGTTAATCTCTTCAATCTTGTTTCCAATCATTTGGATGGCTTGAGAAATATCGTTGAAGGATTCGTTTACATCATCTACAGCCATAACCTGTTCTTTATTTCTGTCTTTTACTTCCTTCATGATATGAACTGTTTCATTGGTCTGCTGCTGGATGTTCACTACAATCTCATTAATTTTGTCTGCTGAGCGACCTGACTGTTCAGCCAGCTTCCGAATCTCTTCTGCAACGACCGCAAACCCTCTTCCTGCATCACCAGCTCTTGCAGCTTCGATAGCGGCATTTAAAGCCAATAAATTTGTTTGTTCTGCAATACTGCTGATGGTTTCCAAAATACTGCCGATGTGCTTGGACTGCTCGTCCAATCTATCAACAGCCGTTACAATACGTTCTGTAGCGTTATTATTCAGTCGGGTCTTATCTTTAAGAAGCTCTACATTTTGCATACCCTTCATGTTGACATCCATGACCTTCTCAGAAACCTGGGTCATTTCTTTGGTTCTATCTGAAAGCAAATCAAATTTGCTCGCCAATCCGGATACAAGAGACGCACCTTTTTCCGCTTCACCTGCTTGATCTGTTGCACCCTTCGCGATCTCTTCTACAGAACGGCTCACTTGTTCAGCAGACGCACTGGTTTGCTGTGTGGTAGCTGCTAAGGTTTCTGCCGAAGCAATAACATTGGAAGAAACCTCCCTTACCTGGGCCACCATGTCTTTGAGGCCGGCAGCCATAATATTAAAGCTTTCTGCCAGGAAGCCGATTTCATCCTTGGTGTTCACCTGACAGCGTACAGAGAAATCGCCGCCCTTCATGCGCTCCATGTCCTTTGTTAATAAACGTATAGGCTTTGCCATGGCATTGGCAATAAAGATAGCAATGAGAATCGCTGCAATCAAAGCACCCAAACCAATCATTAATGAAGAACTTAAAAGTTGATTATATTCAGTATGAATTTCATTCAGATACACGGTCCCCATTACTTTCCAACCAAGCTTTTCATTGGTTGAAAAAATTGCAATTTTCTCTTCCATTACGCCGTTTTCTTCTCTCATATAATGAACGTTCCCTGACGCATCCTTGGCAACAGCATCCGCTATTTCTTGTACAGGAATTGGCTGATTCAACAACGTTTTATCTGGATGGGTAATGGTATTTCCACTTTTATCTATAAGTATGACATATCCCTTGTCTCCGACTTTAATACTATTGATAACATTGGACAATTGTTCTAGAGAAATATCCAGCGCCATGACACCTACAAATTCATTACCATTTTTGGAATCATATACAGGCTTTGCCACGGAAATAATCATCTTCTTTGTACCGGCATCCTCATAGGGTTCTGTCCAGACTAAACCATTCTTGCTCATAGCGCCCTGATACCAAGGTCTGGATGTGGGATCATAGCCATCCGGCAGGGTCTGTTCCGGATAGATATACATGGTCTTATCCCGTGTGCCGATATATACATTTAAGATATCCGGATGGGATTTGGCGAATTTGTCAAACGTATCCATCATTTGTACGGACGCATCAGGATTGGAAGCAATCTGTTCCACGCTGCTATCTGTGGCCAGCATCACCAGATTTTCTTCTAATCCTCTGAAGTAAATTTCGATCAGATTATTGACATCTTCTAGTGTTGAAGCTACACCTGCTTCTAATTCATTCTTCATGATATCTACAGACCTTTTGAATGAATTAATTCCCAACACTGCCATAGGGATGGTAATTAAAAGCAGAAAGGTAACAATAAGTTTGGCTCTAAGTGTAAATTTCATGATGATTCCCCTTTCTCGATAAGAATTTTAAAAGTGCTGATGAAGCTCTTATGCTGCCTCCTCCCTCATTACAAGATGAATCAGTTTTTACGCTGTCCAGTATATGTAGAACATAAAACTTGACCGATGTAAAGATTCTACACATACTTATTCGACATTTTCCTACAAAGTTTTTAAGATTTCGTTAAATTTATTATATCCATTTTCTTCAATTTAGGCAAATTTTTCTTAATGCATCAAAAAATTTCATATATTGATTTTTTTTTCTGTAAAGCAATAAAAAAAAATCCCCTTATCATTGAGCATATTAAGGGGATTTTTATCAATTTTCTAGTCAAATAAAATACTTACAGAAAGATTGCCATAGATTCTGCGAATGGCTTCAGCGAAAATGGATGCCACAGATAAAACTTTGATGTTATCCATTTTTTTCTCTTCAGGCAGTGGAATTGTATCCAATACCACCAGCTCCTTAATAACGGAGTTTTGGATACGCTCCAGTGCAGGACCGGAGAGTACCGGATGGGTACAGCATGCATAGACGTCTTTTGCACCAAAGTCTCTCAATGCCTTAGCTGCTTGGGTAATGGTCCCGGCTGTATCGATCAAGTCATCCACAAGAATGACATTCTTTCCTTGGATATCTCCAATAATATTCATGACCTCGGAAACATTTGCCTTTGGTCTTCTTTTATCAATAATGGCGATGGGTGCATCTAAAAGATTGGCGAAATTTCTTGCTCGGGTTACACTGCCAAGGTCGGGTGAAACAACAACCAGGTCTTCCAATCCTAAGTTATTGAAATACTCTGCCAAAAGAGGCACTCCCACTAAATGATCCACCGGAATATTAAAGTATCCTTGTATCTGCGCAGCATGCAGGTCCATGGTCAATACCCTGTCCGCACCGGCAGAAGTAATCAAATCTGCCACCAGCTTTGCTGTAATTGGATCTCTAGCCTTTGCCTTTCTATCTTGCCTTGCATAGCCATAATAGGGAACAACGGCTGTAATCCTGCCTGCTGAAGCCCTTTTCAATGCATCGATCATAATCAGCAGCTCCATAAGATGTCTATTCACAGGGGCACAGGTAGATTGGACCACAAACACATCGGCCCCTCTAACCGTTTCATTGATGTTTACCGCGATTTCACCATCACTAAAGGATCCAACTTCTGCATTGCCTAATTCCAAGCCCAATTCGTTACAAATTTTTCCTGCTAAATCTTTTGTTGCGTTTCCGGCAAATACCCGAATGTTTTTCTTAAGATTATACATCCTTGCTCCTCCTTGGTTTTTCTGTTTTACTTTTCTTTCTTGATTAACCCTTTTCTCTCTACCCAACCGTCTATATTTGCCTGTTTTGCTCTGGCAACAGACAGAGCCCCTTCTGGCACTTCCTTTGTAATCGTTGAACCAGTTGCAATATATCCGTATTTCTTCACGGTCACAGGTGCAACTAGATTTACATTGCTGCCTACAAACGCATTGTCTTCAACTACTGTTTTATGTTTATTCTTTCCGTCATAGTTGACGAAAACAACTCCGCAGCCTATATTCACGTGTTTTCCAACCTCGGCATCTCCGATATAAGCTAAATGAGATGCCTTTGAATAATCTCCCAAAACAGCATTCTTTACTTCCACAAAATCGCCAACCTTAACATGCTTTCCAAGCGTACTCTTTGGTCTTAAATATGCGTAAGGCCCTACATGGGTATCTTCATCTACAAAGCTGTCAATAATTGTGGAGTGTTGTATTTCAACACGATCCTTGATCATAGAATTTTCGATTCGCGTGTTATGCCCAATGATGCAGTCTTCTCCAATTTCAGTCCCTGCTGTCAGAATAACGCCCGGATACACAACCGTGTCTCTTCCGATGCTTACACCTTTTTCAATATACACACTATCAGGATCGATAATTGTCACACCGCTTTCCATTAGTTGAGCATTGATGATTCTTCTCATCTCTTTTTCTGCTTCTGCCAACTGAATTCTGGAATTCACACCCATAATTTCCGTCGGATCCTCTGTAACAAAGGCGCCTACCCGATGCCCTTCTTCATTCAAAATCTGCACGACATCAGTAATATAGTATTCTTTCTGGGCGTTTTGATTGGTTAGCTTTTTTAGAGATGCTTTTAGCAATTTGGCATCATACAAGTAAATCCCTGAATTGATCTCTTGAATTTTCTTTTCCTCCATCGTCGCATCCTTTTCCTCCACAATGCGTATAACCTCACCGGAGGCATTCTTAATGATCCTTCCATATGCAGTAGGATCATGAAAAATTGATGTAAGGACCGTGGCCTGATAACCGCCTGCTCCGTGGAACTCAATCATTTTCTGAATAGTAGATTCTCTGATTAACGGTGTATCTCCATAAAGGAGCAGTACATACCCTTCTTCATCCAATTGAGCTTCTGCCTGCATGACGGCGTGTCCGGTACCCAGCTGCTCTTTTTGTAGGACAAAGCTTACGTCCTCTTTTTCCAATACCGTCTGTACTTGCTCTGCACCGTGGCCTACTACAAGTATTGTTTTTTCCGTCTTAATCCCCTTAGCTATATCGATAACATGCTGCACCATGGGTTTTCCGCATACTTTATGTAAAACCTTAGGCATTTTTGATTTCATCCTTGTACCTGCTCCTGCGGCCAGTATTACGGCAGTTATTTTACTCATCCATATCACTCCTTAAACGCATGACATATGATCTATTTTTTGTTTCTTTTATACTATGCTTAAGACGGAAAATATATATTTCACCTTCTTCTTTACACATACAATCAACAATTTTCTACACCTTTATCCGTTCATTAGTATACCACTTTTTCTTTGAAACAAAAAGAAATATTCGTATTTTTGTCACCTAAGAAGAACACTTTTTCCAAACAAAAAAGCCTATGATTAGAATCGAAATATACATCTCCATTCTTAATCATAAGCTTTTTTACAATTCATTATTCGTCTTGCACGTCTTTTACTTTTTCGTATTCTGCAAAAATTGCTTCTTGTAAGCGGTTTCTCATTTCTGAGTTAATTGGGTGGGCAATATCCCGGAAGTCTCCTTCTCCCATCTTTCTACTAGGCATTGCTATAAATAGTCCGTTCTGTCCTTCAATCACCTTAATATCATGGACAACAAATTCATTGTCAAAAGTAACTGAAACAATTGCCTTCATTTTGCCCTCGTCCTGTATCTTACGTATACGAACATCAGTAAGATTCATGCTTTTCACCACCTTCCCAGTCCAGCCATCTAAGATGTTTTAGTTATTCTCCAAAAAATCCTAATCTCCTGCTAGAAACGTGCAAATTTTGGAAAATTTAAATCATATTGGGAAGATTTTCTTAGATTTTTTCATTTTTTCTTAGTTTTTAATCACCATAAGTCAAATTTTCATTTGGATGAATATAAATTTTCTTGCTGCCTTCATGAATCTGCTCTAATATTAACAGGGGGACAAAATTTTCCACTAATTTGTCCTTCGGCTCTTTTGTTGCGATCATGACACCGATGCCTTTTACTTTGGCATCAAATTCTTTCATCATGTCAATCATGCCTTTGGCTGTTCCACCGCCCTTCATGAAGTCATCGATGATCAAGACACTGGCCCCGGTTTTCATGGCACGCTTAGAAATAGACATGGTTTGGATTTTTCCCGTTGATCCGGAAACATAGTTTATGCTAACCGTAGAGCCTTCTGTTACCTTGCTGTCTCTTCGTAAAATAACTAAAGGAATATTCATGGCATTGGCTGTCATCAACGCCAAAGGAATTCCCTTTGTTTCTACAGTAATGATATAATCGATGCTTTCATGAATAAATTGTGTTGCAAATATCTCCCCCATTTTTCTTACAATGGAAGGATCATAGATAATATCTGCTGTGTATATAAGGGACCCTGGAATGATACGACTGCTATCAGACAATTTCAACGCCATTTCTTCTAAAAGGCTTCTGCTGCTCTCTCTGTTTGCTAAGGGGATATACTTTACGCCGCCCGCTGCACCTGCTATGGTTTCTATCTTTCCAAGTTTGGCATCCTCCATCAGCTTTTTTGCAACGACGATGTCTTCGCTTATGGTTGACTTTGCCGCATTGAATCGACTGGTAAAATAGCTTAATGTAAAGACTTCATTAGGACTATCACACAGCAGCTTAATCAGTGCACCAATTCTCTCGTTTCTCTTTAATTTCATTTTCGTACGCTCCATTCCGAATGTTTTTCTTCTAGTTATATATTTTATTCGTAAACCGACTATTATTCAACGGTAATTTTTTTCGAAAGAATTACTACCATGTATTGCAGAATATGATATAATTTCTTTTGTAATTTAAAGAAAATTTAAGGTAGATGTGAATATACATATACTAATGTGAACTTTTGGCAATACTTATTCAATAATGATACTTTTACTGCATGGTCAATCATAAATATTGGAGGTACGGTATGAAACTTAATTTTAACTTACATAGACAGCTTATAAATCATGTACACTTTATCGGAATCGGTGGTATCAGCATGAGTGCCATCGCAGAAGTACTTTTAACGCTAAATTATAAGGTTTCAGGTTCCGACATGAAGGCGTCTAAAACGACAGAACGACTAAAGGAAAAAGGGATCCAAATCTTTATCGGCCATTCTCCTGATCATATCTCTGACTGTGATCTTGTGGTATATACAGCAGCTGTAAAGAACGACAATGCTGAGCTGCTTCAAGCAAGGGCCTTGGGCATTCCCACCATCGATCGCGCAGAAATGCTGGGTCTACTCATGAAAGAATTTGATAACAGCATCGCAGTCTCCGGTACCCATGGTAAAACAACCACAACTTCGATGATTTCTCTGATCATGGAACACTGCAATTATAATCCTACCATCATGGTGGGGGGAGAATTGGATGAAATCGGAGGAAACTTAAAAATCGGCGGCAGTCAGTACTTTGTAACGGAAGCCTGCGAATATGTAGAGAGCTTCTTAAAATTTTATCCTAAAACCGCAGTCATTCTAAACATCGAAGAGGATCATCTAGATTATTTCAGAGATATCCATCATATTGTGGACGCTTTTGATAAATTTGCACGGCTGGTTCCTAAAGATGGTCACCTGATTGCCTGCAGCAATGACATCCATATACAAAGCTTGCTGCCAAGGGTTCAGTGTCAGGTGGTAACTTTTGGTGTGCAGTCTCCGGCAGATTATATGGCAGAAAATATCGTATATAATGAAAAGGGATATCCTGCTTTTGATGTGCTTTATAAAGAGCATACGCTGAGTAGGATTCAGTTGCGAATACCTGGATATCATAATATATTTAATGCCTTAGCATCCTTTGCAACCTGTCATACCTTAGGCGCCCCGACAGAGAAGATCATTGAAAAATTATCCCAGTTTAAAGGTACCCATCGTCGGTTTGACATCTTGGATACCGTTCATAATATCACTGTCGTCGATGATTATGCCCATCATCCCACAGAAGTAAAGGCGACCCTGCAGGCTGCATCCAAGTATCCTCATCAAAATTTATGGTGTATTTTTCAACCCCACACCTATACAAGGACAAAAGCACTGCTGAGCGAATTTGGTACTGCTTTTCAAGATGCAGACAAAATTATTATTGCCGACATATATGCTGCCAGGGAAAAAGACACAGGAGAGGTCCATTCTAAGGACCTGGTGGAAAAAATTCAAGAAAAAAACAAAAATGCAGTATATATAAACGAATTTGACAATATTGCTTCACATATTGCGGAAAATGCAGAAGCCAATGATTTGGTATTAACCATGGGCGCAGGCGATATCAATAAAGTAGGCGAACTTATCATTGAAAAACTAAAAGCAAAAGGGTAGAATCATTTCTACCCTTTTATTGTACGGCAAATACACTTCTGACAACCTCGGCAATTTTATTGCTGTGATAAATTTGACCTTCATATTCAAGATAATTCTCATACACCTTAACTTCTTTTTCTTTCCCTTCCACCGTAAACCGCAGTCTCCAGGACAAAGCTTCATCCTCCGGCAAAACCGTTGTTTTTCTCAGTTTTGCTTTCGCAAGACTTCTTGGCAGCATAACGGTATAAAAAGAATCGTCTTCCAGATCAAATAGGTTGCTCATATCATCCACAATGAGCTTTGAAGCTTTGAATAAGTGCGTTAATGGTTCATCTTCAGAAGATACCTCCATAGGAAAATACTTCTGCATATATTCCCACAGCGTCGAGTCGTAACGGAAGTAAGAGAAATACTGTTGATTGTCTACTGTCAGGATCTCTTCATTGATTAGATTGATATAGCAATCCTTATCCTTGCCTTTAAAAGTGATGTAATAATCTGGATACTGCGGTACAATCTGAGCGACTTCTGATTCAGATATAGGTGCTAATAGTTGAAGCTTTTCCAAAAACATTTGTTTCTGCTGTTCGTCTAGCTGCCAGGCCTTCTCACCATCTCTAGCCTCAATGTAGATTTCTTCCGGATTTCGGAATATATCACTTTCTGCATACCGTTTCATATAGATGTTTTCAATCAAACTGCTCAATTTGTCAAACTGTTCCGGTACCACTTCAAAGAGCATCTTTTTTCCCTGTAGGTTGTCAATGATCAAATACTGCTCATTGACTTTTATAATAACATTCTTTTCTTTTACATGTACAGCATAGATATATGGTATATCTTTATACTCCGATTTTAATACTTCTTTCATATACAGGCTTTTCAAATGGGCAACAATATTTTTCATATCATCGTCATGAATCTGAATAATATCAGAGGGTCCATGATAGCTTTCCAAATATACCTCTTTAATATCCTTTAATACCTCTTCCATACTATCCATATCGTTATTCTGTTTCATTTTTGTATGTTCATCGACAGCAGCTTGTTGTGTTTTTAATGCCTCTTGATCTACATATCGATCCTTAAAAATCGTATAAGTAACCAAACCGCTGAAAAAACCTAAGATAATCACAAAGGTAAAAAGAACACCGATGCTTCCTATTCTTTTCTTCATTTGCAATCACTCCTGATCAATTGTTCTATTTTTGATGTCTTGGTGCCATATCAAAATATATCATAGGTATTTCCACCTGATTACTTATTCGCCATATTCTTGAAAAGACCTCTATAAAAATTACTTTTTCCATTCTTTACAAATTTCATACCTATTCTTTATGGCTTTCTTGAAAATTCTACTCACAGGCATTCACGATTCACATCTACTCTTGATGGTTTTTATAGATATCTATCATCAGCTTTTCAACTTCATCAGGACTATGGAGAAAATAGGAAACACCTTTATCTGTACTTCTCCCCGGCAGACTGTAGGTTTGAATATCCTCCGATGAAATGCCTACAGCATCCTTAGCAGCTCCTAGGATTTCAGCTAAAGGCATATTGGTATTAACATATTTTACAACCGTATTCGCTACCACAGGCAGTTTAAAACTAAGGGCTTTTTTCATCGCTTCTTTCATGAACTGCTGTTGGGCCTTGATCCGTCCCAAATCACCTTCAGGATATCCTGTGCCATCATTGTTTTTTCGGAATCTCAAGAATTGCATGGTTTTTTTTCCGTCAAGAACTTGTGGACCTTTGTTCAGATGTATATGTAACTCCGGTACCGCATAGGGGTCATCATAGGCCATATTCATCGGTACATTTACCTTTACGCCTCCTAAGGAATCTACAATTCTCTCGACGCCGGTATACGTAACTTTAAAGTAATATTCAATCGGTATGCCCCCTAATAGTTCACTCATAGCACGAAGGGTTCCGTCCACACCATCATCACCGTAAATGGCATTGAATTTTTTCTTGTCAGCCGTCTCATGACCTTTTCGATAATAATACGTATCTCTAGGTATGGAAATTAAATCCAGTTTTTTGCTTTCTGGATCAAAGCTGGCAAATACGATGGTATCTGTTCTGGGTCCTTCCATTCCCAACAAGGCAACATTGATACGCTTGCTGCTTTCTACAAGCTTCTCCAGTTCACTCTTTTCCACTTCGGTGTCTTCATTCGTATTCCCCTTTGAATCTTCACGATTTCCTTCACTATCAACAATTTCCGGTGGGTCGTTGTTGACAATAACATCTGCAGATGTATTGTAATATTTAGAAAACGCCCAAAAACCTACCCCCATCGAAACAGCAAAACAGACAAATGCTATAAGGAATATCTTTAAAAACCCCTTCATGTCCTTCTCCTTTCATCGTTATGCCCTAGTGGTCTGTTAAGCCTAAAACCACGAATGCCTTCGCGGTCTTTTTCCGCAATGCTGCGTTGTCGTCGGCTTACATATTTTCGATATGCGCACCTTCTCCGCCTTGCCTTGCGGAAAAATCCTCGCAAATTCATCTATACTTTTAGACTTGACAGACCACTAGTAACATTGTATCATAATCATTTTATTTTTTCGTTTAAAATCTTATTACAATACTTTACAATACTATCCATGAAGCAGTGCCTCCAAAAACAGGCCAATCGCCACCATAACCATTGACATCAATGCTGGCCCCAGGCCTTCTCCCCCTCTTTTGGGATTTTCATATTCTTCTTTATCCAAAAGCATTCTTTTCCTTGTCTCTGGTGTACCAATCAGCATAAGGACGGATACGGCCATGGCAAATACACCGCCGCCAATAATAAATACATAGCTTCCTTTAAGTAATGGCCATTTCTTTATGAACGCAAAAACAGCGCCAATTCCTCCAAAGGCAATAGAATAATAGACACCACGCAGCATATATTTTCCTAAACTTTTCAAAAGTTTCACACTCCGCACCTCTTTCGTTGATCCTGTAGATTATTTTTTCCATATTTATTGTATGATATATTCTGCCTGATTTCCATAAAAATAAAGAAAAGAACCATCGCGGTGGGCAATGATTCATTAGGTGTTATTAAACGGACAAAGCGGGCGAACAATGTTCGCCCTACAGTCTTATTATTCAAAAAAATTCTGTTCGTGCTCTTCCTTTAAAAATGAAACCAGTCAGTCAAAGTTCAATTTTTGTATTAACGATTACTGATCGAAGGATAGTATTTTTTAACTTTCAACCTTCAACTTTCAACTTATTTCTTTATAAATTAAACTCCTTCGCAACAGCTTCTACAGCCTTTTGCTTGTCATTTGTGTTAATTACATAGGAAATTCTAATTTCTGATGTAGTAACCTGCTTAAATTGGATATTGTTATCTGCAAAGATATTAAACATTTTGGCAGCAACACCGGACTGACTTCTCATTCCAATGCCTACAACAGAAAGCTTCGTGATATCTGTTTCAATATCGATTTCCAATCCTCCAAACTGCAGCTTAAAATTTTCCATAATTCCTTCAATAATATCCTGATCATTTTTGGGCGCCGTGAAGGATATATTGACCAGTCCATGGGACGGAGCCGTTTGACTGATCATGTCAATGTTCACATCCATTTTGGCTAGTTCGCCGAAAATCATGGAAATATTTTTAATATCGTAAGGCACATGATTAATTGTCACCATTAAATCCTTATCACTCAAAGATAACCCGGTAATCGCTCTTTCTTCCATCGTCACATCATACTCCTTTATATAAGTTCCTGGCCATTCTTCACTGCTTAATGCCACATAAATCGGCACATTATATTTTTGGCCGATTTCCACAGATCTGGTCTCCATAACCCCTGCTCCAAGGCTTGCCATCTCCAGCATCTCCTCATAGCTTATAACATCCAATTTTCTTGCAGTTGGAAACAATCTCGGGTCAACGCTGTATATGCCATCTACATCTGTATAGATTTCACAGGTACATCCCAGCTTTGCAGCCAGAGCCACCGCCGTTGTGTCGGACCCGCCTCTTCCAAGGGTCGTTATATCCCCGGCTTCGTTAATTCCCTGAAAACCTGCTACAACGACAATCTTTCCCTGAGAAAGATATTCTCTGATTCTATCCGGTTCAATTTCTTGAATTCTTGCTTTTGTATGAATTCCTTCCGTCATAATCCCTGCTTGAAATCCAGTTAGGGATATGGAATCGCAGCCTAGTTCCTGCAGCGCCATGGACATAAGTGAAATGGATACCTGCTCACCCGTAGACATAAGCACATCCAGCTCTCTCCTAGGAGGCGCTTGCGATATTTCCTTGGCCATATGAATGAGAGAGTCCGTCGTTTTCCCCATGGCAGACACAACCACAACCACATCGTCTCCTTTTTGTCTCCGTGAAGCTATTCGATTTGCTACCTTCTTGATTCTTTCAATCGTGCCCACTGAGGTGCCACCGTATTTTTGTACTACTATTGCCATAACTCCATCCTCCTAATTCTTACCCGGCAAGACTGCCTCTATTTGCCTTCTCCCGTGTCTTATCCCTGACATATATGTTGCACCATTTTGTCCCATAACATAATCTTACATTTCAAGTAAGCTATTTTACATGCCTCAAATGGATAATGCTTCCCATGAAAAGGGTGTATTTCTATTTTATGCAAACAAAAAAAGACAACCAAAGAGCAAAAGCATACCTTCGGCTGTCTCTACGCACAGCAAAAATACAACTTTCCCCTTTGTGAAATAGCACTCCACTGGCAGATTGGGCAATCCATCAGTGACAGTTCTATATTTATTCAATATAGCCCCAGCGATATAGGCCCAGATAAAAGCCTACACACTTCGGCGGCAATACCTTTCTCAAGAGTTCTCCGATTATCTGAATCTCCCTCTAAATACTGATTATTAGCCGCAGCCTCTAAGACACAACCTTCAATAAATATTCATTTTCATGTATAGTAACATACATGTTCATCTCCTGTCAACACAAACTATGTAAAGTCGTCGATATATAGAAAGATATTTTCCCATATATTACCTCATCTATTCTTCGAAACGTTTTCCGGTTCCCTTTGAAATTTTTTCCATTTTATGCATCAATTTTCTGACTTTTTATATTTATACTTAAAGCTCAGTTCGGCATAAATTATAGAATCCTGTAAATCCAAGGGTCAAAAAGTTTTGCATTTCCGTGCATATACATTCACTGTATAAATTTTCCCTTATTGTTGAATTTTTAAAGGCCTGTATGTTATAATAGTACCATCATTCATTTCCATTATTGTCATTATCCAAATTTTTTAGAAGGGGGATTTACAAATATGCAAGAAAAGAAAAAAGCAACACTTGGTATTGCGATGATTCCAGTTCTGTTTTTGCTCGTTACATTAGGTCTAGTTATATTCGTATTTGAACTGGGCGAAGCACACATCCCGCTATTTGCGTCTGCAATGGTAGCCGCTTTAGTGGGAATCTACATGCTTGGGTTTAAATGGAGTGAGATTGAAGAAGGAATCGTCGAGACTATCAAGATGTCCATGGGTGCCATCATCATTCTTATGATTATCGGTATTGTTGTAGGTACTTGGATTCTTTCCGGTGTCGTTCCTACAATGATTTACTACGGTCTTAAGATTTTATCACCTGGAATTTTCTTAGTGGCAACATGCCTCATTTGTTGTATCGTTTCCTTGGCAACAGGTAGTTCTTGGACAACTGCTGCTACAGTCGGTATTGCCCTTGTAGGGATAGGTACAGGTCTTGGCATTCCACTTCCAATGGTAGCTGGTGCCATCATTTCCGGAGCTTACTTCGGAGACAAAATGTCACCATTGTCCGATACAACCAATTTGGCTCCGGCCATGGCAGGATCCAATTTGTTTGATCACGTTCGCCACATGATCTATACAACGGGTCCTAGCTTGATTATCTCTTTAGTTTTATTCGGCATATTAGGTATGAGATATGCAGGCGGAGAGCTTGATGCAGCTGCAATCAATGAGATATTGGACGGTTTGAGTGGTTCATTCAATCTAAATCCATTGTTATTATTAGTTCCTTGCCTCGTTATTGCAATGGTTATCTTTAAAGTACCGGCTATTCCTGGTCTGTTCGGTGCTGCCGTACTTGGTGGAATCTTCGCAATGCTGTTCCAAGGGTCTGATTTAGGTACAGTTATCGACGCTGCAAATAACGGTTTCGTTTCTGAAACTGGTAATGCTGTCATTGATGATCTTCTATCCCGCGGCGGTCTGCAAAGTATGATGTGGACAGTGTCCTTAATACTTGGTGCCATGACTTTCGGCGGTGTTATGGAGAAAACAGGAATGCTTCATGCCATTGCAGAAGGAATCTTAAGCCTTGCACAAAGTACAGGAAGTTTGGTTTTATCTGTTATTCTTACTTGTATCGCCATGAATCTTATTGCTGGTGACCAATACTTGGCAATTGTTATTCCTGGAAGAATGTACAAGAGTGCTTTTGATGAAAGAGGATTACATCCAAAGAATCTTTCCAGAGCTCTTGAAGACTCAGGAACACTTACATCACCACTTATTCCTTGGAACTCCTGTGGTGCATATATGATGGCTACCCTTGGTGTAGCACCTTGGACATATGTGCCATACTGCTTCTTGAATCTAATCAACCCATTAATTTCTATTTTCTACGGCTACACAGGAATCACCATGGAGAAATTACCAAAAGAGCAACAAGCTGCATAGTATTATGCTTTACAAGCCTTCACTGTTTTCAGTGAAGGCTTTTTTATCTATTTTAACAAGAAATGCCGTCTTGTTCTCCAACCAAATCCCCATAATTTATCCCAACCAAGTGAACTCGTCCAGCTTTGCTGAACATCGGGGAATCAGATGGGGACTCTACCCCACCTGATTCAAGGTCCGCCTATAGAGGCAGGGGTCTTAACCCGATAAATCTTATAAGATAAATTATTAAATATTTAGTAATGCATTTGAAATTTCCTCAAATCTTTCATCAGTTATACCAAGTTTTTTCTTAAATCTTTCATCTTCCATTCTTACAATAATTATCTCGTCAGGAGATATTTCTTTAATAATATTTTTTATCTTCTGAATTGATTCTTCATCATCGTCATAGCCCTTAATGATAGTAATTTCAAATATAAATTTCCCTTTGTATTGTTTATTAAAGGAAACCATGTTTGAAATATATTCTGCTAACGTATACCCTTCAATCGGTCTTTGGACTTTTTGAAAATCTTCTTCTGTTATAACTTTTATCTCTCCAACAACCTCATCACATTTATTAGCAATTTTTATATATTTATCTCTACCTAGTAAATATCCGTTGGAAAGCAGTCTTACAGGCAAGCCTTTGACTTTGATGAAGTCAATAATATCACCAATCTTATCATTTACAAAGGCTTCTCCTTTTGAGTTAATAAAAATTAATTCTGCTTTTGTATTTTCTATCATGCTTTCCAATTCAGTCAATGAACGATCTATTTTGTCAAATGACTTTTGAGTATCTATTTTATTTTGCGACCTTCCAATAGGGCAAAATATGCAGTCAAAGTTACAATACTTTTCCGGAAGTATATTGACTTCCAACATCCTTCTTCCATCTTCAATATAAATATCTTTATAACTGAAACCACTCATCACCTTATCCTCCTCAAATTACTCTATTGTTACTTCTTTATTGTTAATATCAAGAATAGAAATCTTACATGTTCCGCCTAAATTGTCCTGTACTAATCTTGCTAAATCTTTTAAGGCATTCTCAAACTCGTTCAATCTTCTTTCATCAACTAATTCAATGCACAAAAATGCATTCTTTGTATTTTCAGTGAGCATTGTTCTTACTGATTCCCGCCAGTTCCAACACCTGCAAATTGCACCTTCATTGTCTTTATATACTATTTCGCCTTCATAGGGTGGTTCACTCTTATCCGTTCCTAATGCAACAAAATTTTCATTTCCAACGGCCTTAGTCAATCTTATATCCCCAACAAATGTATCAATATCCTCACCACCGCAGGGCAATCCATATCTTAATGAAATAGAATTGTAAATATCCACCAGAGGGTTAATCGTTCCTATATGATTTCCATTATAAACTCGTTTTAGTAATGCCTCGATGGATGACCTTGCACCTTTCTTGGTTTTAAATTTTTGGAATGCCTCTCTCCATACTTTTATCACTTCGTTACTGCTAAATTCTGCATTCTGCAAATATTTTAAGGCTTCCTTTTCTGCATTTAAAATTAGTTCTTTATACTGTTCTTTGTCGCTTACAGAGTTATCAATATCATGACAGATAACAACTCCTATCCTTGCATTAGGAAACAAACTCCAAAATTCATCTTCAACTACGAAATTTTTCATGATTACTCCTCCTCGTATAATTTGATTATTGATATTTATATAATTGACTATTTTAAATAACTTCTATAACCATTATCTTTTTGTAATAAGTATTAAGCCAGTTATACATAGTAGCACACCTGAAATAGCAGTAAAGGAAATGCTTTCTTGATAAAGCAACAGCCCTACAGGAATAAGCAAAAGTGCTACCAAAGTATTTGATAAAAGACCAGCTACACTTATATTCCAACCCACTCTATATGACAACAAAAAGCCCAATTCTAAACCAACTACAGCAAATCCTAATAGAAGACTTGCCCAATTTGTAGCTCTAAGTGATTCGATTAAATTTGTTTTAGGAACAAAAATAAAGAAAGATACAATTGATACAACTGAGGCACAAACATAAGTAACAATTAATGCAGCAATAGGATTTAGTGTTACTGGCGTTGATTTTTGAAATATATGATAACACGAACTTGATAAAACTACCAACATAATTGGCAAATACTGCAATTTCACAAATATCCCTCCTAACTTTTCTAATTTTGCAGCATCATTCTAAAATAAATAAAAATAAAAAAGCCTAGGAAATATTTTCAAAATATCTCCCAGGCTTTTATCCTTCCGTGTACACAGTTACCTGTGCGTCTTCTCTCGGACCAGCCAGTTATAAACTGCGGAACCCTAGAAAACTAAACTATATAGACTCTATCCATTATTTATAAGTAGCAACTTATGAGTTCATTCTAGCATAGTGGTAGATTTATGTCAACTTAATATTTTTTCTTCGCAAAATCTTACAGTTGAGACTTAATCATCAATCGCCTCTATTATAAAATTATACTGCAAATTTATATACTCTTAAATAATTAAATTTCCTCCTTACTCATCATAAAATCAGATTTTACGCATATTGTTTAACAAAAATGATTGAGGAGGTAATCGCTATGAACATATTGCATAAAGTCAAACGGGGAATGCTGGACAGCACGAAGCTGCTGAAGGAAGTATCTTCAGAAATGACAGAGATGACAAGATTAAAGGTAAGTCTATCTAAGGAAAAATCTAAACTGGAGGATCTTTATTATGACCTGGGAAAAACTATGTTTGAACAATACAAAGATAGAGAAGCCTATGTTGATTTCCCTTTGGAGGTCATTAACAGCCTGCAAGAGATCAAAGATGTTTTTCATAAGATCAATGAGTACGCAGCAAGAATTGACGAACTGCAGGGCATTGTAAAATGCATCCAGTGCGGTAACATTGCTGATGAAAATGACAAATTTTGCTCCAGCTGCGGGACAAAATTTCCCGAACCAAAACAAGAATATGAAGAAGTTGAGTCCATAGAGGCTGACATTCAAAAAATGGAAAGCATAGATCCAGAAGTACTCCTTCAAGTTGACGATGAAACGAAAGATGAAGAAGCTCTGCTTATAGAAGAAATAGAAAGACCTGAGGATTAATCCTCAGGTCTTATTTATAACGGTAGTACGTATTTCAGCATTAACCAATAATGGCTGACACTTCCTCCCATAACAAACAGATGAAATATTTCATGAAATCCAAATATCTTCGAGGGAATTCGGGGCCATTTTAAGCCGTAAATAAGTGCCCCTATCGTATATAAAACCCCACCAATTACCATCCATACCATGCCACCCATAGGAACTGTTTTAATCAGCGGGAAAAAAGCTACCACCACAATCCACCCCATAATACCATAGATAGCTGTAGACAGCCACCGAGGGGCATCGATCCATACTGCCTTCATGATAATTCCCCCTAAAGCGATAGCCCAAACACTGCTCAATAAGCTCCACCCCCATGCGCCGCGCAATGGAACCAAGCAAACAGGCGTATACGTACCTGCTATGAGGACAAAAATCATCATATGATCAATTCTTCTAAGTATTTTGATAACGCGCTCCGATACAGGCAGCAAATGATATAAACTGCTGGCTGTATATAATAGCACCAAACTTGTTCCGAAAATAGAAAAAGATACGACATGCCATACCGATCCGTATTTAACTGCTAAATATATCAGCTGTACTAATCCGACAGCAGATAGAATGGCACCTATCAAATGAGTCAGACCGCTGATAGGCTCTCTCAATTTTTTCATATATCCATCACACCCTTTTAGCGATTGTTTATTTGAAATATATATTATACTGTATCATATTCTCATAAAATTATACACCTTATCTGTTATTTTTCCTAGAAAACATAATAAGGCAGAAGGATAATCCCCCGCCTTATGATATACCATTTGCCGCAATCTTTTGAGTTTTTATAATATAGCAAGCCTTTTAATATTCTTGCTCTAATATTCTTTCTTCATATTTTTGTTCATAAACAATGCAGCTGTTGTGGTTACTACAGTATCCACCCACAAAATACGGGCAGGTTAGAACACCACACTCTTTTAAATTATCCATAACTTCAGTATTATGATTTGTCTTTCTCATCTTTCATTCCTCCCTTTTCCCGTATAATGAAATATTTGTATAGGTATATTTTAATACCTGTATACAATATTGTCAATAGCATATTTGAAATTTTCTTGACATTTACTTTTTAGCGTTGATTTATAAAGGTTTATATCATCATCACCTTTGATCTTCTAAAATAAAAAAACCGCCTCGATGCAAGTTCGAAGCGTTTTCCTTTCATTTTTATACGATATATAGTTTCTTCCCAAAAACCTTCTCAAAGTTCTTTTCATTCTTCATGGCTGCAGTAATTTCAAGTTCAGGTGTATTATCTGTCCTTAGCATGATTTGTACACTATCTGCCGTTGTATAGCACATAACATCTTCTACGCTGCCATATTCATTCCTGTCCAGCTTTTCTGCTATTTTAACAAATAGGCTTAACTTCTTAATAATCTCATAATCACTCTTATCAATCAGCATATTATATGCTTTCCAATCTTCTTTGAAATCCTCAGTCCTATGCATGCCCACAATAAATGCACTCATGACCAATTCTCGATTTCTCAATCCGCTTATTCGTGAATTAAGTACTAAGTAAAATCCATGCTTATGATGATTGTAATAATCCACATACATTCCGATATCATGTAGAAGGGCACCCACGGAAAGCAGCTTTCTCTCCGCTTCTCCCATTCTATGTAGACCCTTCAGTTGATCAAAGAGGGATAGGGCAAGCCTTTCCACATGCTTGCAATGCTGAATATTGGCGTCATAGTTCTTCAAGAGATTTTCTACACTATGGAACAACACATGGTCAATCAGATCCCCACTATGACCCAATGCTTCTAGATAGGTTTTGTAAAATACACCCTCCCGGAGACCATTACCGCTGATAACCAACTTATCTGCCTTCAAATAGTTCATAAGGCATTGTATGGGTACAAATCCTCCAATAATAATATCCGCTCGGTCCTTTCCGATACCCGGAATATTCTTTCGCTCTTCCAAACTTGCTTTCGTTACCTCGTCATAAGCAGATATGACCTCTTGACGGGTCATTTGATAATTATGAAGACTTTCCAAAGGAAAACCGATCTTTCGCTTATCCACCTTTGCAAGGGCTCGTATGGAACCTCCTAATCCCACAACAGGCATCCCTTTTAAGTCCTTTAACCACTTTATATTGTCAAAAGCCTTTAGGATAAATTCTTCCAGTTTCTTTATACTTTCCGGTGCAACATTCTCCTTCCCGAGAAAACGTTCTGTTAGAACGACAGCGCCATAGGGAAGGCTTACAGCCTTTTTAAGCTGTCTGTTTTCAACCATCACCAACTCAGTACTGGCACCTCCGATGTCAATAATGACACAGTCCTGTATATCGATGGTATTCATAACCCCCAAATAATCATAATATGCTTCCATCTCACCGGTAATCACTTCAAAGTCAAAGCCCGTTTCAAACCTGACTTTGTCCAGAAAGAACTGTTGATTGGCAGCATTCCGTACCGCAGCAGTAGCTATGGTAAATATCTTGTCAACCTTATGGGCATCAATCAACTTCTTAAACAGCTTCAATGTATATAATGTCCGTTTAATGGCAACAGGCTTTAGCGTCATTTCTTCTCCCATATCTTCACTAAGCCGGACCATTTCTTTGACTTGATCAATCATTTTATAGGACCCATCCGTATACATTTTCATGATAATCATCCGCACAGAGTTTGAGCCTAAATCAATAATTGCGAACTTTTTGTCCATTCTTATTCCACCTTCTATTCATCGTCACTGTCCAGGGCAATCTCTTGATCAACGATGGCCCCGCTGGACATCAATGGTTCAAACAGGACTTCTACATTGTCTTTATTATATCGCTTCCAATGCTCACGGGCAATCTCATAGAAATAGTTTTGTGAATTCAGCAATTTTTTGCCCCGTTTATCAATTTTTTTATACTTTCCCTCACCATCGAGAATTCTTGTCTTCACAGTATCATCCAACGTTATTTCCAAGATCCCCAGTACTCTTTCTTTATTTTTCTTTGATTCAACTGGGAATAACAATTCTACTCTCCGATCAAGATTTCTTGGCATCCAATCCGCACTAGATAAATAGACTTCCTCCCTGCCTTCGTTAAAGAAGTAATAAATCCGGCTATGCTCTAGATATCTTCCAACAATACTACGTACCGTTATATTCTCACTGACGCCCTTTATGTCCGGTCTCAAACAGCAAATCCCCCTTACGATCAAATCGATCTTTACGCCTGCTTGTGATGCTCGATACAGCGCAGCAATAATCTCCGTATCCACCAGAGAATTCATTTTTGCAATAATTCGTCCTTTTCCACCTGTCGATGCATGCCGTTCTTCTCTCTGTATCAACGACAAAAACTTCTTTCTCAAGCCTAAAGGTGCCATCTCCAGCTTGTACCACCCCAAAGGTTCCGAATAGCCCGTCAATATGTTAAACAGGGCGGACGCATCAGCTCCATAGTACTCATTACATGTGAATAAGCCAATATCCGTATAGAATTTAGCCGTAATATCATTATAGTTCCCCGTTCCCAAATGTACATATCGCCTTATTCCGTCTTCTTCGCTTCTCACAACCAACGTAATCTTGCAGTGGGTTTTTAATCCCACAAGACCGTAGATTACATGACAGCCCGCTTTCTCCAATCTTTTTGCCCATTGAATGTTATTTTCCTCATCAAACCTAGCCTTCACTTCCACCAAGACTGTCACTTGTTTTCCCCGCTCGGCAGCCTCGGCCAGTGCCCTGACAATGGGTGAATTTCCACTAACGCGATATAAAGTCTGTTTGATTGCCAGCACACGATCATCCTTAGCAGCTTTTTCAACAAACGCAACAACCGGATCAAAGGATTCGTAAGGATGGTGCAGCAAAACATCTTCTCTGCGGATCCCTTGGAAAATGTCTTCTTCTCCCAACAGATCCAATGGAACTTGGGGGTCAGCTTCCGGATATTTTAAATGATCATATCCATCTATACCTGATAGTTTCATGAGGAAAGTCAGATCTAAAGGACCATTTACGTAATAGATGTCTCCATGATGAATCTCCAAGGCATTTTTCAGTATCTTTACCAGACTTTCATCCATACTGTCGTCCACTTCGAGGCGTATAGCTACGCCCCATTTTCGCTTTTTCAATGATTTTTCTATCTCCATCAGCAGGTCCTCCGCATCTTCTTCCTCAATGCTTAAATCTGTATTGCGGGTGATACGGTAAGGATATGCACATAATACTTTCTTTCCTGTAAACAATCGATCAATAAACATCATAATAACTTCTTCTAGCAGGATATACATTCTTGCCCCTTCCATTTCTGTAGGCAGTTCAACCATTCGCGGAAGTACGGCTGGCACCTGAACCGTAGCAAAAATCATTTCTTTTTCCTGCTCCCCACCATCGACCAGTACGCCAACATTCAAGCTTTTATTCAAAATCAAAGGAAAGGGTCTGCTGGAGTCTACCGCCATGGGTGTCAGTACAGGGTAGACATTTTCGATGAAGTATTCGTTTATGTAGTTTCTCTGGCCTTGAGACAGTTCTTCTCTATAGATAATATGAATCCCATTTTTTCGCAAACCTGGCACTAAGGCCCTATTGTAGGATGAATACTGCTGATCAACCATTTTATGTGCACGTAGGGATATTCTCTTCAGCTGCTGCTTTGGGGTGAGTCCGGCGGGGTCAGGCTTATGGAAACCGGCATTGACCAAATCTTTCAAGGAAGCTACCCTAATCATAAAAAATTCATCTAAATTTGAACTGACGATGGATAGAAATTTGAGCCTTTCAAACAAGGGGTTAATTCTGTTTCGGGCTTCTTCCAATACTCTGTCATTAAATTCCAACCAACTTAATTCACGATTAATATAATTTTCATAGTGATCCAAATTCATGTTTCAATTACCTTACCTTCCTTTTAGTCTTGAGTATAGGTGTATAACCGAAAACTTCTTGAAAAAATTCGGATTTTGTCTCAAAGGTCCACTGTTCCAGCAAGACGTCTTCGTCGGTATCTATCTTAATGATGACATCTTTTTCTTCAATCTGAAGCTGGATGTCTTTAATCTTTTGCCTATGGCTTCGATCTAAGGCATCTGCCAATCGAATAATGGCAATCAGCTTTGCAGTAACCACTTTATTCTTTTCACTTAGCCTACTAAAATTCTCATGGCTTTGCCTTGGCGTGACTTTGCTGTGATATCTCGATATATTAGCGATAATCTCCATTTCTTCTTGAGAAATTCCCAAGATTTCTGATGCCATGATAATCTGATAGGAATGAATATAGTGCTCATTGAAATTGATAAACTTGCCGATATCATGGAGTATGGCACTCAGCTGTAAAAGCAGACGTTCCCGATCTCCCAAGCCATGGAGCTTTTTCAACCCGTCAAATATCACCAGGCTTTTTTCCTCCACATCATCGGCATGTCTTTGATCATAAAGATATCTCTTTGCCAAAAATCTGGTTGATGAAAGGATATCTCCATAGAAATCTTCCTTCCGTTTTGTAGGAAACTCCCGATCGATTAGATCAGCCACGATTCCATCCTTCAACGAAACCATGGGTGCATGAATTCCTTTGGCATTGGTCATGTCCATAAATTTCTTGAAAATGATCATGGATGGCAGCAAAACATCCGCCCGCTCATAGGCAATACCATATTCTTCTACAATAGCTTGGGTGGACTTGCCAATGATTTTATCATACAACCTCAAAAAATCTTTTTTATGGATAAAGCTGTAGCCTTCTTCTTCATTGTCATGACTGCAAAGCTGATTGATCGTTTGTATTTCTCCTCCCAAGCCAATGAAATGATCTACGGTCTCTACCGTCTCCAAAACTTTAAGCCGATCCGTATTGCTTTCTATGTACTCCTCCAGTATTTTTGCAAAGTTCAAAGTCCTTTCCTCAATGTCTGAAAGCACTTCACGGATCCGAAGAGAGCCAACTCGAATATTCTGACTAATGACCAAGCTTCCTTGCCTGTAAACAGAAGCTTCGATGCTTCCTGCACCAATATCGATGACCATACCGCCTTCTTTCCGTATCTGCTGGTGATTCTTCAGATTTTCTCGGATAGCCTTATAGGTAAGAAATCTCTCCTCTGCATTGCTGAGCACGTCAATATCGAAGCCTGTTTTTAGCTTAATTTGATCTACAATGTAATCTCTGTTTTGGGCTTCTCTTATGGCGCTGGTGGCAGCTGCCCTATAGTTCTTAATGTGATATCCATTCATAAGTCGCTTGAAGCCCTTCAATATTTCACAGGTCTCATCTACAGCTTCGAAGCTTACACGCTCCGTAGCATAGGTATCTCTCCCCAATGCTACGGAATGTCTCAACTGTTCTAAGGTTTTTATTTCTCCATTTTTATCTACTTCAACAATTTTCATCCGCAGAGCATGGGATCCGATATCGATTCCGGCAATAATCCGATTCATATGCTTCTTTGTCATGAAATCCCCTCCATATAGAAATCCTCTCTATTTAGGATTTCCTGTTTTCATAACATCATCACGTTTGGAATAAATTATATCATAATTTGACAGCATTTTTGTTAATACTATGTAATGTCATAGAGGACAAAAACCAATCACATTTCTATTTTTATATAAAATAACTTGTGATATGATATACTATGTATGGCAGCATTTGGAAAGGAGATGTGAAAGATGAAAATTCAGTTTTTAGGTCATGCTTGTTTTTATATTGAAGAAGGTTCATTTAAAGCACTCATTGACCCGTTTATATCCAATAACCCTAGTTCCACTGCAAAACCGGAGCAATTCCATGATGTAACCCATATCTTTGTCACCCACGGACATGGTGATCATTTGGGAGATGCCATCAACATAGCCAGCACCAGCAATGCCACAGTTATCACAAACTATGAAATTGCCGCATTCCTTGGAGGAAAAAACATTACCACCCACCCCATGCACATTGGCGGCAGAACACGTTTTGACTTTGGCACGGTTAAAATGACACCGGCCCTGCACGGTTCAGGTATTGATACAATCAGCGGTATGGTTTATGGAGGAAATCCATGTGGCTTTGTGATAGACATCAATGGTAAGAAAATATATCATGCAGGCGACACAGGTCTGACTATGGATATGAAGCTATTGGAAATAGAAAAAATCGATGTGGCATGTCTGCCTATCGGCGGAAATTATACCATGGACATTGAAGATGCCCTGCGGGCAGTTGAATTTATTAAACCAAGAAAGGTAATCCCTATGCACTACGGTACCTTCCCGGTTATTGAAGCAGATCCTGCAGTATTTAAAGATAAGGTGAAAAATGCCGAAACAATTATTTTACATTCGGGAGATACTTATGAATTCTAATCTGGAAAAACATGAACAAAGCAGGCGAACACTGTTCCCCCCTACAGACATGTTATTCATAGAGGTTTGCATAAACCGATTTCTTAACGAGAACAAAAAAAGAAATTCCTTTAATAGAAAACCCACCAAAATGGTGGGTTTTCTTGTTAGAGCAGCTGTTTTGCCGCCTCAATAGCCTTATCATAATTAGGGTGTTCTGCAACTTCCTTCACATATTCTACGTATCGGACCGTATTGTTCTGATCCAGAATGACAATACCCCTACCTAATAATCTCAGTTCTTCGATGATAAAACCATAATTCATCCCAAAGGATAGCTCTCTATGGTCTGATAGCGTAATAACCTTGTCAATACCTTTAGCACCGCAGAATCTTGCCTGAGCAAAGGGTAAGTCAACGCTGATGGTTAGAATGACAATGTCCCCTAAATCTGATGCTTCCTTGTTAAAGTGAATGGTTTGAAGCTCACATACCCCTGTATCAAGGGATGGCACCACACTGATAATCTTTACTTTATTCCCTGCATCCTTTAAGCTGTATGGCTGCAAGCTATTGGTCAATACCGTAAAATCCGGAGCTTTATCCCCTACTTTTATTTCCTTTCCCAGCAAAGTCACCGGGTTTCCTTTCATCGTAATAACACCTTGTCTTCTTTCTGTCATTTCTATTCTCCTTTCATGAAATGCTTTCAGAATCCATTATACCCGGTGCTGGCGTTATTAATCATTTTCTTAAAATGAAAAAAGGAGCTCTTTAAAGCCCCTCTTTTCATCCTTACGTAGAGGCGAACAGTGTTCGCCCGCTTTGTTCCCTTTATTGTTTTTCTTCTTCAACAATCGTCGGTTCCACTGTACCGACCTTTTCCACAAGGCCACCCAGATGCTTTGCCTTTACCATGTCTACCAAGTTGATTCCTGTGATGGCGTCCACGGTTTCCGGCAGGGATGCAATGATATCCGTTACATAGGACGTTACCTTACCGGCACCCTTTCCATTTTCACCGGAATCAACAATAACAATTTTTTCTGTCTTGGACAATGGTTCTGCTACCGCCTTTGCAATCTCCGGCAATTTCTCGATAATCATTTGTGTTACGGCGGCTTCATTATACAACTTGAAGGCTTCTGCCTTTTTCATCATGGCTTCTGCTTCCGCTTTACCTTTTTCACGGATAATTTCAACCTCTGCCATACCTTCCGCCCGCTTAGCTTCTGCCTTAGCCTGACCTTCTAGGCGGATTGCGTTGGCCTTTGCTTCTGCATCCTGGATTTCTCTGTATTTTTCAGCTTCTGCAACCTTTTCAGATCGATATTTTTGAGCATCGGTTTCCTTCTTAACCGTAGCTTCCAGCTCTTTTTCTTTTCTGAGAGATTCTTGTTCTGCCAATTCAATTTCTTTTTGCTTTCTGGCAATTTCCACCTGCATCTGTGCATCCGTCAGTTCTTTTTCCTTTTGCTTCCTGGTGATTTCCACTTGCATTTGTGTTTCAGTAACTTCTTTTTTCACCTTATTGGCTTCTATTTCATAAGCAAGGTCAGAAGCAGCCTTTGCACTTTCCTGCTCTTTTCTATAGGATTGAACCTTCAATTCTTTTCCCTTCGCTGCCTCGGCAATCTGGGTTTCGGCAAGTAATCGCGCTTCTTCCCCAAGACGGTTGGCTTCTGCTGTCTTGATCTTCGTTTCCTTCATCGCATTGGCTTCTGCGATTTCTGCATCCCTCTTTACTTCTGCAATTCGTTTCTTACCTAGTGCTTCCAAATATCCGTTGTCATCGGAAATGTCTCTGATGGTGAAAGCTTTGATTTCCAAGCCCATTTCTGCTAAATCAACAGCTGCCACTTCTTGTACCTGGGATGCAAACTTTTCTCTATTTTTATAAATATCTTCTACCGTCATGGTAGAAATGATTTCTCTCAGCTTACCTTCCAATACGTCTCTGGCAGTATCCTTGATAACTTCAATGGTTTCCTTTTCATTTCCCGTGTTAAATTGCTCTACAGCCGCCAAAATCGATTCTCGATCAGATTTAACCTTCATAACAGCAACACCGTCAGCCTTGATATCTACCCCTTGCTCAGTCAAAGCACCAGCCGTTTTTACATAGATTTTCATATTCTCTAAGGAAATTTTATCTGTCTTCTCCAGGATCGGAATAACAAATCCTCCACCCCCGGAGATAACCCTTTTCTTAAGACCGGTTACAACCAACGCCTTATCTTGAGATACCTTTCTCCACATGGTTATCAGACCAATTAATAATAGAACAATAACCAGTACGATAACCACAGGCACAAATCCAATAAAACCTGTAATATTCATTCACTTTCCCCCTTTTAGATATCGTCTACAATGTAGACATTTTTTTGAATATCTATGATAGTCACTTCCTCGCCGGCTTTAAATTCCCGTTCTCCATAGGTTCTCGCCGGAGCAGAGTACGTGTTACCATTCACTATATACGTTATTTTGCCATACCTATTGTCACGAATGGGAATGGTTACCTTTGCTCTGCATCCGATCAGGCTTTGCTGATCTGCCACATTCCCCAGCCTCTGTATTTTGTAAAGAGGAATCAAAACAAAGTAATAGAGTAGGGCACTTATTAGCAGTGAAGGCAGTAAAGCAAAAATAATGGTCAAGAACGGTCCCCAGAGTCCCTTATGCTGAAAAACAAGACCAAAGCCCCCAAAGCTGGTCAAAAATGCCGCAATAATGATGGGTTTAAATGGAGCAACCTGCATATTACCAAAACCATCCACATCAAGATCTCCATCGAAATCCAGATCCATAAAGTCCAATAGGTTTCCTAACAAAAATGTAATAACGGTATATAGGGTACCTATCCCAAACAGGACATAAAAAAAGGCTGTCATCAACATCACACACCTTTTCCACTGTATTTTATATGCATATGGTAATTATACTATGAACATCCATAAAAATGTCATAATGTAAGAAACTGTAACCTAATTGTAAATATTTATATTTCAGCTGTTCCGCTCCTATCGGTTCTTCTCATGACTTCATCCTGTCTGCTATAATATAGATAAGGAATAATAAAGGGAGTTGATCTACTGAAATGAATAAAAAAATCTTCTTTCCAGTGATTATTTTACTATTCACCGGCTTTCTATTTTTGTACAAAATACCCGTACTTACTGTTGTGGAATTATCTTCTGAAAAAACTATTTTCATTACAAAAACATTTCCCAATGATATATTCAGTGTAAAATGGATGCATTCTGTAGAATTGCAGCCCTGGGAAGAAATTTTTCAAATCACCGATGACTATACCGTTATGCTAAAGGACACCCGGTTTAAATCCTTTGGAGCAGGCGTACCGGACGCAGCCGGAAAGAGAACAACGATTGAAGATGGCTATATCGTTTTTCACGACATTGACCGAGCAATGCCCGAATTGGTTTATGGTGTATCTGATTACGCAAAGCATGTCTTCTTTTATAAAGATCGCGAAATCAAATTATATGAGAAAGTGCCGGATGACAGTCCGGTTAAAATATCTGTTATCTCTATAACGCTGCCGGAATATATTTTGAGAAAAGTAAAGTTTTGATATCTATAATTTCGGCTATTTCGCATCATCTATATACGAATCATACCTAGAACAACTGTAGAGGCGCCCAGTGGGCGTCCGCAGGAAATGCCACTGTTACCATTAATACATATACAATGATACAAATCGCATCTACATGATTTGTTATTGCTAGAGAAAAACGGACGCGCAATGCGCGCCCCTACAACCACGTTATCCATCTATATGTGCTTTCTTCTTTATTCCAAAGGTAAGGAATATGAACATACTACAAGCCAGTCCTATGTATAATGGATCTATAAATTCTCCGAAAAACACACCCCATATCACAGAAATAGCCGGAGCAGCAATAATCGCCGTCAAACCTGTCTGCGTATATATTTTCTCTTTACCATATATAGCAAACATTAGGGGAATAAATACCGTTGTTCCCCTTAATGCCATAGATAGAAATCCCCATTTCAATATGAAGGAGTTTACGTTCAGCAGTGTAACAAGCCCGGCAAGAGCACACAGCAGCATGGTTGTCAGTCGGATAACCCATAATTGTTTCTTCTCAGTGGCATTGGGTTGAATATATTTCAAATAGATATCTTGATGAATCATAGTTCCAATCCCCATGGTAAGCCCTGCTGCTGTACCGATAACGGATATGATCAAAGCTGCAATTGCAATACCACCTACATACGGATGCAGATAGGATAAAATGAATACGGGCAATGCCTGCCTTGGGTCAAGCTGCGGATGAGCCATTTTCATATACATACCGATAAGGGTACATATCAAGCCTATGGGAAGAATAAACCCTGCTGATAGGAATGCTCCTTTTACAGATTCTTTTTCATTCTTCCCGGAAAACATTGCTTGTAAGTAGGTCTGTGTCGACGCAATCCCCACAATCATAGAAAAACCTTGAGATGTATTTTTTGAAATACCATCACTAAATAGATTAAACCAAGGCTCAGTTGGAAAGTACTGCAGTACGCCTCCCAATCCCTGTGTTTTTTGCAGAATAATTCCACTACTAAAAATTAAAACGCTGTAAAGTAAAATTGTCTTGGCGATACCAACGATGCTGGTCCCCAAAAAGCCACCAAACAAGATGTAAGACATCATGAAGCAGACAGTGAGAAGCACCGCGGTATATATATGCATATGAAACATTGATGTAGTAATAGCCACGGCTGACAGGATCTGTCCTGTGATATGGATAAAAATAGCCGTTGAAGTAATCATACTAGCCGCCATCCCAGCCCTATAACCATAGCTTGATGATAAAAATTGTGAGACCGTATCTACCTCTGCCCTACGCAAAGGCTTCGCAATAAACAGTCCTAAGAATAGACATGCTGCACTTGCCCCCAACGTGAACCACATGGCACTTATTCCCTTTTCAAAAGCCAGTTGTGCAGTGCCAATGGTCGATGCCCCGCCCACGATCGTTGCAATAACACTGCCCGAAACCTGAATACCATTTAGACCTCGGCCTCCTACTGCAAAGTCTTGAGACGTCTTAACTTTACTGGATGAGCGATATCCTAAAAATGATACGATCAACAAAGTTATTAAGGTTCCTATGTAGTGATGGTAAGTCGTTTCCATTCGAGCATTCCTTCTTTCCAATTTATCATTCTACAGTCAATTATACATAATTAACGACAAAAAAGAATAACTGCTTCACGGGGAAGCAGTTATTCTTTTAAGCTACATTGCTTAATGATCTTTTTTGACTGTATACTTTTTGAAAAATAAACACTGCTGCAAATATGGCAATCCCTGCCACATCTGTATAAATACCTGGTTTTATCAATGATAAAGCAGATACCAGCATCAATACCCTAAATCCAATATTTAATTTTGCAAGCAGATAACCTTCAACGGCGGCCCCCAAGGCCACGACCCCTATACTAGCCGTAACAGCTACTAAGACTGCGCCTGCCATCGTTGTATCAATCAGCAGCATGGATGGAGAATAAACGAAAATATACGGTACAATAAAACCCGCCAGTGCCAGCTTAACAGCTTGGAATCCTGTTTGGGTTGTATTTCCTCCAGCGATACCCGCACCGGCGAAGGCCGCTAAGGCAACCGGGGGTGTAAGATTGGCCAACATCCCAAAGTAAAATACAAACATATGCGATACCAAATGGGGTACACCCATCTCAGCCAGGGCTGGGGCAGCCATGGTGGCTGTAATGATATACGCAGGGATAGAGGGTAATCCCATTCCAAGGACGATACATGCTACCATTGTTAAGATAAGTGTAATCAGCAGATTCCCTTTTCCAAGGAATAGAATGGCTCCTGCCAGCTTTAATCCGAATCCTGTCAAGGTAGCCACACCAATAATCAAACCGACAATAGCACAAGACATGGCTACGCCCAATGCAGTCCTTGCTCCACTCTCCAGCGCATCTACAATGTCTCCAAAGCTCATACGGGTTTCCTTCTTCAGAGCACTTGCAAGGATCGTCAGTATGATAGAATAGAAGGCCGCATAAATCGGTGTAAAACCTTTAATCAATAAATAAAGTAATCCAATAAGGGGAATTAACAGATGCCCTCTCTGCTTCATAACATCCGATACCTTTGGTAACTCTTCTCTAGGTATTCCCGTAAGACCGTTTTTAGATGCTCTTAGATGAATAACGACAATCACGCCAAGGTAATACAGCAAGGCAGGAATAACGGCAGCTGCCGCAATCTGAATATAGGGTACTCCTAAATATTCAGCCATAATAAATGCCGTTGCTCCCATAACAGGCGGCAATATTTGACCACCGCAGGACGCCGCTGCTTCAACTGCCCCGGCAAACTCAGCCTTATAACCGATCTTTTTCATGAGGGGGATGGTAAATGCCCCTGTTGTCACAACATTGGCCACAGCACTTCCGTTGATGGATCCCAAAAGACCACTGGATACAACAGCCACCTTTGCAGGTCCGCCCTTTCCATGTCCGGCAATTGCCATTGCCAAGTCATTGAAAAATTGTCCCATTCCTGATTTAGACAGAAAAGCACCAAAGAGTACAAAAAGAAAGATATACGTAGAAGAAACACCGATGGCAATACCAAAGATTCCTTCCGTTGTCAGATACATATATTCAGCAATATCTTTTATGCCATATCCTCTATGGGCAATAATATTGGGAAGCTTGGGTCCGAAATAGGCATACGCAAGAAACAAAATAGCTAAAATTGCAATCTCTTTGCCCGTAATTCTTCTTCCTGCTTCCAATACCAATACGATAGCAACCAGTGCCATCATGACGTCCGTCTGATTTGGCATTCCTGCCCGCAAAACCAGTGCATTATAATTGAAAACAATATAAGCTCCTAGACCTAGGGATAATACCGCAAAGATCCAATCGAAAACCGATGGTTTTTCTTTATTCGATTTTTTATTAAAGGGATACAATACGAATACAAGGGCCATGACCACCGATGTATGCACAGCTCGATGCATTAACGTTACCAAAGGTCCTGTCCATGCCGTATACAAATGAAATAATGATAATAGAATACTTACAGCAAAAACGATCATACCCGGAACGCTTTTTCTTTGGAATTTTCTAAAACGGGACTCTGTATCATATTTCTCTAATACTGCTTCATGTCCGATGTTATGATCTATTTCTATATTCTTTTTCTCGGTCATTTTTCCACTCCTTTATATAATGAAAGATAAAACCAGGGCATTATCGCTATAAATAATCCGATACGCGATACACGATATGCGATACACAGGAAAGACTTTAAAGATTGACCCCGATATCGAACAACGTGTACCGCGTACCGTGAACCGAACTCTATTTTATTTACCTTGTTCTTTAAAATATTTCTCTGCACCAGGGTGTAATGGTACCGGCATCCCTACTCTTACTTTATCTAGGGTAATTTCTTTAGCTGATGCATGGGTATCCACTAGAGCTTTTAAATTTTCGAAGATTGTTTTTGTCATGTTGTAGACTAATTCTTCGTCTAATTCTGCCCTTGTGGCAAGGATTGTGGTAACCGCTGCAGTCTCCACATCCTCTTTGTCATCATAAGTGCCGCCGGGAATCACTTCAGAAGAATAGAAAGGATACTTTTCAGCCAGTTTCTCTACTGCTTCTTTTCTAATAGGTATTATTTTTACATCCTTTGTTGTCACTAAATCCATAACAGCTGCATTAGGAAGTCCGGATGTTAAGAATGCAGCATCCACGGCACCATTCTTCATTTGCTCTATTGCTTCTGCATAGGATAAAAAGTCTTCATTAACGTCATCATAGGTAAGACCATAAGCCTCCAAGATTTGACGGGCGTTTACCTCCGTGCCGCTTCCCGGAGCACCGACCCCAACTTTCTTTCCTTTCAAGTCTGATATTTCATTGATGCCGTTACCTTCCAGGGTAACAACCTGTACGAAATTAGGGTACAAAGAAGCAATTCCGCGGATATTCTCAATTTTTCCTTTGTCTTGGAAAACCTCTGTACCGGTATAGGCATAGCTGATAACATCATTCATTGCAAATACGATTTCTGCCTTTTTCTCACCCAATAGCGTAGCGTTTACGGCAGATGCTCCAGTAGATTGCACAGATGCATTCACACCAGGTACCTTTTCATTCAATAAATTGGAAACTGTACCTCCCAAAGCAAAATAAGCCCCGGAGCTTCCGCCTGTAGCAACGGTGATAAACGTTTTCTCAGCTGGCGCCGAAGCTTTCTCTCCACCTGAAGTCTCCGTATTACTTGAACATCCTACTGCTGCAAAACTTAATACAAGCACGATAACCATAACAAATGATAGCTTTTTAAACATATCCACGCTTCCTTTCCATAAGAATTTATATTTCCTTTGCTTCTTTTATTGTATAGTTATGAAAGGACGGAGAAAATGATTTATAGCTAAGTTGCATTATTATGAATTAACATGCACAAATATTGAATAAAATGCAATAAACAGGATGAAATCCTGCTTATATGCCTAAGGCATCTTCAACAAAATAACTAGTCAGCATGCTGGTCTATTTTGCGTCATACTGCGTCGACAGAACCCGCTGATAGCGATGCTAGCAACGGAACCTGTCTCCTTGCCTGACACAAAATATCCTCAGCATCTTTGACCAGTTATTTTATTTCAGATGCCTAATACACTTTTAAATTTTTTCAGGTAATTCCGGCTCACCGGAATCTCAATACCATCTCTTCCCTTGATGGTAATCTTGTAAGTATAGTGAAACCAAGGAATAATCTCCTTCACATAATCCAAATTTACAATAAAACTCTTGTGGGTACGAATAAATTTGTTCGTCATCAGCTTTTCTTCCAATTCCTTTAAAGAAGCATTGCATTGATAGACTTCATTTTCTGTATAAACGTATAGTTCATTCTGTATAGACTCAATATAGGCTATTTGTTTACTATCGATAAGGACCAGTTTATTATCCCTTATGACACAGAGCTTACCAATATTGCTGTGCTGATTCTCCTTTATCGTATTCAATTTTTCCTTTTCCAGTCCGCTCCTTTTATTCTTCACACGATCAATGGCCATTCTCACCCGATCTTCTGTAAAGGGCTTCAGTATATAATCTACTGCGTTGATTTCAAAGCCCTGTATGGCATATTTATCATAGGCCGTGGCGAAAACAATGGCAGGGGGATTTTTTTCCTCCAGCATTTTTCTCGCTGCAATCATACCGCTGCCGTTGTGTAAATGAATATCTAGAAATACGATATCAGGTTTCTGCTCCAAAGCCAAAAATACAGCCTCTTCTCCATCCCCGGTTTCTCCACATATTTCTATATCCCGATTTTTTTCAATCAGATATTTCAATTCCTCCCGTATATATTTTTCATCATCCACGATCAACACCTTAAGCAACATCATCACGCTCCAAGAGTTTATTTTCTACCGGAATCCTTACTTCTACCGTTGTTCCTTCATTCCTGCGACTCTTGATTTGCAAGCTGCATCCCTGACCAAAAACGCCCTTTAATCTTTGATTCACATTATTGATTCCTATGGAATCTGTATGCATGTTCATATTATCAAACAGCTGTGGAATCCTCTCCTCTTCAATACCAACACCGTTATCTTCAACCCGTATTACTACAGCATTTTGCTCCTGCCATGCCCTTATTTTTACAAATCCGCCACTGCGCTTAGGCAGCAACCCATGTTTTATTGCATTTTCCACAATAGGCTGCAGGGTTAAGGGTGGTAAATTACAATTTAATCGTTCTTCTACATCAACCTGGACTTCTAGTTTATCTCCAAATCTGGCTGTTTCAATTTCGATATAGGAATGAACGTGATTCAGTTCTTCCTCCAATGTTACTAAGGTCTTGTTCATATTTAAATTCTTTCGGAATACATTTCCTAAATGATGAATCAAATTTCTTGCCTTTTCCGGTTCAATGCGACAGAGGGAGCCAATAACAGACAATGAATTAAACAGAAAATGGGGATTGATTTGGGCTTGCAGGGCTTTCAGCTCTGCCCAAGCCAACAGCTTAGAGTTTTGCTCAAGCTTACTTAATGCCAGCTGCGTTGAAAACAGCTTTGCCAACCCGTTACCTAATTCAACATCGATAGCTGTCATGGCATTCATATTGGTTTTATACAGCTTCATGGTCCCAACAATGACTTCATTTTCCCTTAGCGGCAGAACAATAGCTGACTGCAAAGGACAATCCGGATAATCACAGGTCATCTCTGTACAAGAATCCATGACAATTGTTTTTCCGGTTCTTAATACGTCTGCAGTAGTGTCGGTTATAATTTTGCCGCCAACCCGATGTCGATCCGTGGCTAAACCCGCATGGGCGATAATCTTTTCCCGGTCTGTTAAGGTAACGGCATTGAATTCTGTCATTTCATAAATAATTGCAGCAACTTCACCGATTTGTTTCGAATGAATTCCTTCTTTAAGGAAAGGTAAAATCTTATCTGCAATTTTCAAACTCAATTGTGCTTGCTGAGCAATCATTTTTTCCTGCTCATTAAATATGCTTTCAATAATCATAAAAAGCAATGCCAGTCCTAAGGAATTAATAATAACCATAGGAATCCATATGGCTTTCACCAAAGCAACTGCATCTGCAAAGGGTCTTGAAAAAATAAGTACGGATATTTTTCTCATACTTTCTGCAATAACACCGGTAAGGGCCGCATACATCCACTTTCTTTTTTTATCTTGAATATATAGGCCCATGTAGCCTGCCATCAATCCCTCCAGAACAGTGGACACTGCACAAGCAACCGTCGTAAATCCGCCTATATTAATCAATCCCCGGTGTACCCCGGCAATCAATCCGGCCAGCAATCCCACCAAAGGCCCACCCAGAAGGCCACCGGTGGCCACACCAATGATCCTGGTATTCACAAGGGCACCTTGAAATTCTACACTGAAATAGGTACCCACAATTCCAAACACACCGAACACAGTGGAAAGAAGAATCTTGTCAGACAGACTAACAGGCTTTTTTGCAATAATATTGCGAAAGGATTTGATACGGGACAGAATAAATGCAAAAACAAACAGATTACCGAATTTATTGCTTAATGCCAGAATAATCTCAAGTATCATGGGCATCCCTCTTCTACTATTTTCTAAAAAGTCTATCAATATTTGTTTTCATTATACTTGAATATGACTAGTATAACAAGAACAGAACAAAACGTAGGGGTACCCATTGGGCGTCAGCAGGAAATACGTCCGCTACGCCACGGGGACAGTTCCATCGTTTTCCCTTCGGTCCTTCGCTACGCTTCGGAAACGCTCGAACCGTCCCCATGGCTCCGCTGTCAAACCACATCCCCATGCTTTTGTTATTGTTATGGAGCCACGGACGCGCACTTCGCGCCCCTACAATTATGTTATCCACGTCAAGCTATTTTCTTAATGATGAAAAAAAATAGAAGTAAAGGGAGCCCTATACTTCTATTTTCTATTATATACTATATTCTGTTTGCTTCTCCATCAATGGTGATTCTCACCCTATGCAGCGGAACATTTTTCCCGGATGCCTTGATCGCTGCTTCCACAGCTCTCACGATTCCCGTACAGCATGGAACTTCCATAAATGCTACGGTTACACTTTTTATATCATTGATTTTCAACATCTCTGTAAGCTTTTTGACATACAGTTCAATATCATCCAGCTTGGGACATCCCACGACAACTTGCTTTCCTTTCAATAGATCCAGATGATAATTTGGGTAAGCAAAAGGAACACAATCTGCCGTTACCAGCAGGTCTGCATTTTTCAAATAAGGTGCCGTAGGTGGTACCAGCATTAATTGAACCGGCCATTGTCTTAATTGAGATTTAATTTTGATTTCCACATCTCCTGCGCTGATGGTCGTTGAAGCACCGGCTTTATCGTCATTCATCACACGGATTCTGCTTCCCGGACATCCTCCATGATGGTGACCTCCATGATGAGAATGTGCTTGATGTTGATGGGCATTACTTGCAGTTTCATGGTTACCTCCAAGATGCTTTTTCACGGCCTCTTCATCAAATTCAGCTGCTTCTCTTTCGATGATTTGAATCGCTCCTTGAGGACAATCCCCCAAACAAGCCCCTAAACCGTCACATAGATTATCACCAATTAATTTTGCCTTGCCATCAATAATTTGAATGGCTCCTTCCGCACAAGACGGTACACATAATCCACATCCATTACATTTTTCTTCATCTATATGGACAATTTTTCTTACTGCCATTTTCCATTCCTCCTCATATTGTTTTCTTTGATCCCATTATACCCTCTCGGGGCAGCCTTTTCTGTGATAAATATCAAAATTTATCGTGATATCTATTACATTTTACATAGGAGCAGGGGGTTTTGGCAAATATATTGATGAATATTTATTCTTTTTTAAGCCTTGTGAATTGACATTGGAAAATGTTGTGGATATAATAGCCGTAAATCATTATTTGAAATAAAGGAGGAGTCATAATGTCTTCAAGCTTTTCAATGGTAGCACCCCACTCCAGACGTACAGTTGGCGAAGACAAAATATTTGCTATCAGCAGGGCAGCACAGGAAGCTGCCAAGAAAGTGGGCAGTCAAAATGTGGTTAATGCCTCTGTGGGTGCATTACTAAACGATGATGGCAGCCTTTCCGTATTGTCTGCTGTGATGGATATTCTCAAGAATCTTCCACCGGAAGAGTTTGCAGCCTATGCGCCGATAGCAGGCGTTCCCAGCTTTTTGGAGGCAGCAAAGAAAGCCGCCTTCAGAGACTGTATGCCTGAAGGGTATATCGAAGCTGTTGCTACACCTGGCGGCAGTGGTGCAATCCGTCATACCATATGGAATTATGCCAGCCCCGGCGACAGCATTTTAACATCAGATTGGTATTGGGGGCCTTATCATACCATCGCTGAGGAGCATGGAAGAAAAGTAGAGACCTATACCTTTTTTGATGAAAGAGATACATTCAATCTCGCTTTTTTTAAGGAGAAGGTACATAGGCTGCTGGAAAAGCAGACAAATCTAGTGATCCTGTTAAACTCACCTGCTCATAATCCTACGGGCTACAGCCTGTCCATGGATGAATGGGAAAATGTTATGGAATTTCTGAAAGCAGCTGCAGAAAACAAAGAAAAGAAAATTATCCTGTTCAGTGATATTGCTTATATTGATTTCGCCGGAGAAACCAACGAATGCCGAGAATTTATGAAATATTTCGGTAATTTACCGGAAAATATATTGACACTTGTTGCCTTCAGTATGTCGAAGGGTTATACCTTATACGGCATGCGCTGCGGTGCAATGATTTGCGTTACTTCCAGCAAGGATGTGGCAGAAGAATTTAAATCGGCTCAACAATTCTCAAATCGAGGCGTCTGGTCAAACGGTACTCGCCCTGCCATGGCTGTTTTATCACAAATATTTGAAAAACCCCAGCTGTTAGAAAAGGTTGAGACCGAACGGAAAGTACTTCAAGACATGCTGACACAAAGGGCCGAAGTTTTTATGGCTGCTGCTAAACAGACAAATCTCAAAGTATGTCCTTATAAAGCAGGCTTCTTTATTACGATTCCCTGCAGCAATCCTGAAGCTGTGGCAGAAGAACTTCAAAAGGATTATATCTTTGCTGTACCTCTTAGCAAAGGAATTCGCTTCGCTGTTTGCTCCGTATCAAAAGAAAAATGCGCCATCGTACCTGAGAAATTTGTGAAGGCCATCAAAAAAGTAGGAGAATAGGCAAAATAAAAACCCCACGCACATCGCATGGGGTTTTCTACATTACGTTTTAACTATCTTGCATTACGGTTGTTGAAACCGGTTCTTCTTTGTCCGCCGTTGTTTGATCTGGAGAAATTCTTTTTAGCTTGTTGACGGCACTCTTTACATTTCTTAGGCTCGTTTTCGAAACCTTTTTCTGAGTAGAATTGTTGCTCACCAGCAGTAAATACGAATTCAGCACCACAGTCTTTGCATTGTAATGTTTTGTCTTGGAACATTTAAAACATCCTCCCTTCGTCAATGGATTTACAAGAACATATAATAATACTCAAGAATATTCCTATCCGACTTGGGGGAAGGATGCTGAAATAATCATTATATATTCTTCATTATTATATTACTTTTCAAAGCCTTTTTCAACGACTTTTTTCATATATTTCCATTTTTATCATAAATATGATATATCATACTAAGGTATTTTATTCTTTGGAAATACTAATTGTGCAAGAATTGTATTTATTATATAATTGTTTTAGTATGTTAATTCATAAGAATGGAGTGTTGAAATGAATATTCCGGAACTAAAGATTGGTCATTTGACCGCCAAAATACCCATTGTACAAGGTGGTATGGGTGTAGGTATCTCCCTTTCACGTTTGGCAGGTGCCGTAGCCAACTGCGGTGGAGTCGGCGTAATATCTGCTGTAGAACCTGGATTTAACTTTGAAAACTACAGTAAAGATAAGTTTCAGGCAAACTTGGATGGCCTGGCATATCATATACGAAAAGCCCGGGAACTTGCTCCTACAGGAATCATTGGTGTTAATATTATGACTGCCATCAATAATTTCGAGGATATGGTGAAAGTAGCCGTTCGAGAAAAAATTGATATTATTTTCTCTGGCGCGGGTCTCCCTATGAAACTACCGGAGCTTGTCAAGGATTCTCTCACAAAAATTGCGCCTATCGTCTCTTCTGGCAAAGTGGCACAATTAATTTGCAAACAGTGGGATCGAAAGCACAATTATTTACCGGATGCCATCGTGGTAGAAGGTCCGAAGGCTGGTGGGCATCTAGGCTTTTCTCCTGAGGAATTGGAACATATGGAGGATTTTTCTCTTACAAGACTTGTTAAAGAAGTATTAGAAGCCATTAAGCCCTTTGAAGAAAAGTATAACAGAAAGATTCCTATCATTGCAGGCGGTGGTATTCATAACGGCTATGAAATTGGTGAAGTGTTAGAAGCTGGCGCCTCCGCTGTTCAGATGGCCACAAGATTTGTGGCTACCCATGAGTGTGATGCATCAGATGCCTTTAAACAGGCATATTTAGATGCCACAGAAGATGATGTCATGATCATCAAAAGTCCCGTAGGCATGCCAGGAAGAGCCATCAAGAATGATTTCATCGAGAGAGTCTACAATAATCAAAAGCCTAAAGGAATCAAGTGCATTAATTGTCTCAAACCGTGTAATCCAAAGGAGACTTTGTACTGCATTGCTGATGCCTTAATCAATGCACAGAAAGGTAACCTGGATAAAGGCTTTGCCTTTGCCGGAGCCAATGTGTTTAAAGTTGACAAGATCGTTTCTGTCAAGGAACTGATGAATGAATTGATGGACGAATTGAGAAACTATTAAAAGGAGTGGGTTATCCACTCCTTTTTTTTCCAATCTTTTTCCTCTTTTCTTAACATTCCTACCGTTGTCATAGCCTACCATTTGTGTTACAATTTCATGTGGACATTTAACGAGAAAGGAAGTATCCGATGATTCAAGATAAAATTAGAAATATAGCTATTATTGCCCACGTTGACCATGGAAAAACAACGTTGGTAGATGAAATGCTGAAGCAAAGCGGTACATTCCGCAGCAACGAGTCAGTTGCAGAAAGAGTCATGGATTCCAATGATTTAGAGCGGGAGAGAGGAATTACCATACTGGCAAAAAACACCTCCATATTATATGAAGGTGTTAAGATCAATATTGTTGATACCCCGGGACATGCCGATTTCGGCGGTGAAGTGGAACGAATCATGCGTATGGTGGACGGTGTTTTACTATTGGTGGATGCCTTTGAAGGACCCATGCCCCAGACTCGGTTTGTACTGAAAAAAGCTCTGGAATCCGGTTTAAAACCGGTGGTTGTCATTAATAAAATTGACCGGCCAGAGGCTAGAAGTGAGGAAATTGTAGATAAGGTTTTAGATTTGTTTATTGATTTAGGTGCGGATGATGATCAGTTAGAATTCCCGGTTATCTATGCTTCTGCCAAAATGGGAATCGCAAAGTATACCCTTTATGATGAACATCAGGATATGAAGCCTTTATTGGATATGATTTTAAAGGAAGTTCCAGCGCCGGAAGGTGTCGTTGATGATGGTCTTCAATTAATGATTTCCTCTATCGATTATGATAAATACGTAGGCAGAATCGGTATTGGAAAGATTACAAGGGGAAAAGTGCGGAAAAATCAAGAAGTCGTCTTGTGTACATCCTCGGGACAGAACATCACCTTTAGAATCAGTAAGCTCTTCTCTTATCAAGGCTTAAATAGAGCAGAGATTGAGGAAGCAAGCTTTGGAGAAATTGTTGCTTTTTCCGGAACAGACGATATCAATATTGGAGAAACCATCTGTTCTACCGATAAAATTCAACCTCTACCCTTTATAAAAATAGACGAGCCTACGATCTCTATGAATTTTATAGTCAACGACAGTCCATTTGCCGGTCGCGAGGGTCAATTTGTCACCAGCAGACACTTAAAGGATCGATTGGAGAAAGAATTACTTTCCAATGTGGCCCTTAAAGTCGAAGAAACAGATTCTGCCGATATCTTCAAAGTATCCGGTAGAGGAGAACTCCATCTCTCTATTCTGATAGAAACCATGAGAAGAGAAGGATATGAATTGGCCGTTTCAAGACCTGAAGTAATTCTTAAGACCATAGACGGTGTAGTCTGCGAGCCTATGGAGCATGTTACCATCGAAACACCGGAAGACTATATGGGTATTGTCATCGAAACCCTTGGAAAACGAAAGGGTGAAATGATCAATATGACCACTAACTCCAACGGTACTGTTAAACTGGAGTTTAAAATACCCGCAAGGGGACTTATTGGTTATCGCTCTGAATTTTTAACGGATACTCGGGGAAATGGCATCTTGAATCATATTTTTGATGGTTACGAACCCTATCGAGGAGATATTCAGTCTAGAACGAAAGGCTCCTTAGTAGCCTTTGAATCCGGCACGGCTGTCACTTATGGACTATACAACGCCCAGGAACGAGGTAATCTCTTCATCAAACCTAGTGTGGAGGTCTATGAGGGTATGATCGTGGGTGAAAATGCACGGGCTGGAGATATTGCTGTGAATGTATGTAAAAGAAAACAGCTGACCAACATCCGCGCCTCCGGTTCAGATGAATCCATGCGTCTTGTTCCGCCTGTTGTGATGTCCTTGGAGCAAGCCCTTGAATTTATCAGTGAGGATGAATTGGTAGAAGTAACACCAAAAAGCATACGACTAAGAAAAAGAATATTAGATAAAAATATGCGCGCAAAGGCGTCAAGATCCTAAAACAATGCGGGCGAACAGTGTTCGCCCCTAGTCATATTATCAAAATTAAAACCATTGGTGTGTTTATCCATTGCACCAATGGTTTATTTCTTTCCATTTTTGCCAGCAGCCAGTAGCTAGCAGCTATTAACCTCATTAAAGCAGTGGTGTAAACAATCTACCGGTAGCTTCTTTTACTTTTTGCAGGAAAGGTCTTTTCATATAACTCTCCAAGAAAACCTCTTCACTATCTTTAAAATCTACTAAAAAATCCTTCTCCATTCGTGTCACAATATCCTTGTCGTAAATGAAAGCATTTACTTCAAAATTGATTTGGAAGCTTCGGATATCCATATTGGCCGTACCAATAGACGCAACGGCATCATCCACGATCAGTATTTTCGCATGAATAAATCCATTTTTGTACCTATAGATCTTAACACCTGCCTGCAGCAGTTCTTCAATGTTGGACATTGAGGCCCAATAAACTGTTGTATGGTCAGGTTTGCTAGGTAGAATAATCCTTACATCAACACCGCTTAATGCGGCAACCTTTAGTGCAACCATAATACTTTCATCAGGTACAAGATAGGGTGTATCAATCCAGATCCGTTTTTCCGCAGACGTTATAATCGTAAAATAGGCTTGCATAATCGATTGCCAATCCGAATCAGGACCGCTGGCTGCAATTTGAATAAGCTGCTCACCACAGTAGTCCAGCTTTGGGAAATATCTTTGGTTGAGTTCCAGCTGCTGCTTTGTAACAAAATACCAGTCCATAATAAATATATTTTGAAGGCTGTATACAGCTTCTCCTACCAATTGGATATGGGAATCACGCCAGAATCCCAGTTGGGGGCTTCCATCAAGATATTCATCTCCAATATTAATTCCCCCTAAGAATCCAACACTCCCGTCAATGACAATAATCTTTCTATGATTCCTATAATTCAATTCTCTACTTAATAAAGGAAAATATACAGGTAAAAATCCACAGATTTCAACACCAGCCTCGCATAACTCTTGTATATATGCTTTACTCAACCGCCAGCTGCCCACGCTATCAAAGATGACACGTACTTCAACACCTTCTTTAGCCTTCTCAACAAGGATATCCTTTAACCGATTCCCAATACGGTCACTTTTAATAATAAAATATTCCAAATGAATATGATGTTTCGCTTTACGCAACGCATGAAAGATTGCTTCAAAGGTTTCTTCACCGTTCGTCAGCACCTTCGACTGATTATTAATGGTAAATGGGGTACTGGAGTTATTTAAGATCAGGCTGATTAGTTTCTTTCTTATAAAGCTTTCATCATCCTGAAACAGCTGCTCATCCTTTATTGCGTCCCGCTGAATATTGGCTACCTGCGTTAAATATTCAAAATCTCTGCGCCTTTTTTTCTTGAATATATTTTTCTTCCGAAAATTATGCCCCAAAAACAAGTAGAAAATAAACCCGATAACCGGAACAAGAAACAATACCAGCAGCCAAGAAATGGTCTTCGATGGATTCTTGTTTTCCATAAAAATTACGTAGGCTATAAATATGGTATATAGCGTAAAAATGACACCTAGAAATCCTTCCAGTTTTTTAATAAATTCAATAAATATCGGCTGTGTAAATAACTGTATCCCGTTATTTATATCCATTGTATCCCTAGCCGAAACAAAAGATAAACCAATGCTTACACCATCTTCGTATATTAATTTCATTGGAAAGAGTAAAATGAATACCATAAGTAATATCCCTACTGCTGCACGCTGCCATTTCATCATCTCCACCCGCCATCAAAAATCTATTGTTACTAATCATTATACTAAAATATCTTTTCCATTGCTTTCACATTTCATGTTAAAATTATTTATTTCATAAATATACAAAAAGAGCATCTCCCAAAGCTATGTTTCGGAAAGCCCTTTTAGATATTATGGCCAATATTCATCTAGATAAATCAAATTCTACCCGCACACATCTACCAATAATTTTAACCTCTTTCGCATTGACCCGTTCAGCTTTCGGGTCATTCTCCTTTGTAAAAAAGGATAGATGATTGCCATCAACTCTTTTCAACTTTCTGATCCTGTTTTTACCATCATAGGCTGCAAGTACAAAGGAATGATTGATAACTTCCTGGTTGAGATAGACCAGTATCCTATCGCCTTTCATCATCCGATATTCTTTCAAGCTGTCATCAGGTACGGAAATATATAAGAGCTTGTCCGGATTGTAGCCTTCAATTTTCTTGTCGATGATTGGAAAGCTCCTATATTCTAAAATATTTTTCATTTCAATATCAAAAACAGGTATTTTTCTTACAATACCGGAAAGGGCGTCCTCCCATGGCGCAAGGGGCTCGACAAACTCTCTGCCCTTTAGCTGAATTTCTTGCTTCTTAGGTTCTTTACGAATGATTGTTTCTTCCTCTTTAGGCTCCGTCACAAGATTCTCATCAAAATTTACGCCCAGTACCTTCCCAATTTTCTCGCTAAGTTTTTCATTGATAATCTTCTTCCCGCTTTCTATATCTATAATAAAGGATTCTGAAACACCACATTTCTTCCCCAACTGCTTCGGCGAAATGCTTTGCTTCATTCTTTCTTGCTTAATACGTTCACCGATTCTGCTCATTACTGTTCACCTCATGTATAATGTTGGTTCTGTATATAGACCAGAAACCTCTTAGTATGATTTATAGATGCCTGCTGCCCTGCCCTTTTCTGCTCCTTTACTGATATAAGAACCTTCTACAACAAACCATCCCTTCTTTTCCAAGATACCCTTTATATAATCAATATGAGGACATCGATCATAATGATGATTGTCTGTGGTTATGCAGGATGACAGGTGAACAACAACCTCTCCTTTAGCTATATTTGCTTTTTTCTTCAGCTTCTGTTCAAGATGCTCTAGTTTTGCTGCCACAGATTTTCCACAGCATCCTCCGCAAGTAAATGAAATATATTGTGTTCCTTCCCCATAGCCTTCAAACTTACCTTCTCTATTATAAAATGCATTGGTGCAGGCAAAGCTACTACATCGATTATGTGCGATATCACATTGAATAATCACCACATACTTTGCTGTCATACGCACTCCCCCTTTTTACAAATTCTATATTAACTATAGTGCAGACCCTTGTCCATGTCAATTTCTTTTTCGAGCTTGGCAGTGATAGATTTTCATTCCCACTGCTGCAAATTTATCTTCATATTCTGTGGTAATATTTCCTTGAAAGTCACTGTGGTGCAAATCAAAAATAATATTTTTGAGTTTATAATCACTGTAAGAAAGCTCATTCAAAGTAAATTCAAAGAGCTTCTCGTTATCTGTTTTAAAATGAATTTCCCCATGATCTCCTAATAGTTCTCTATAAACCTCTAAGAAATTTCTGTGGGTTAGTCTTCTTTTGCCCCATCGCTTTTTAGGCCATGGATCACAAAAATTGATATATAGTCGATCGATTTCTCCATGTGAAAATACATCTGTTAAGTGATTCACATCATACCAAAGAAAAGCAATATTCTTAAGTCCTTTTTCTTCTGCTTTTTGGACTGCCCGCAGCAAGACCTCTTCTTTAATCTCAATACCAATAAAATTTATCTCTGGATTCTGCTCCGCCAGACTGGTAATAAATTGACCTCTACCCGTTCCCAGCTCAACATGTATCCTATTTTCATTGTCAAAGTATTCATTCCATTTTCCTTTTAAACCTTCTGTATCTTTAACAACCAGTTGATGATATGCTAAAAGTTTTTCCTTAGCTCCAGGCTTTTTTCTTCTTCTCATTTCACGACTCCTATCTTTGGTTATACCCCTTCAATCCATTATACCATGAGTTTCCCTTCCTCGTTCATTTCAATTCCATAGTATTTACAGTATTCTCTTAAAAATTTCTCTATATAAGGTTTAAATTTGGTCAGTTTATCAAGCTTTCTGTCATATTTTTTCTCGCTCCAAGCTTCTATCTTATCATATCGCTTATTCCCCAATCGCCAATATTTATGAGGGAAAATGATGATTCCCAATAGAATGCCTATTTCGGATTTTCCTATAGGTACAATGGAGTGATACATATCAATACAGCTGCGGACAATGTCAAAATCCCATTGAAACTCTTTAGCCCACAACATCCTTCGAATAAATTTACCCACATCATACATATACAGATCTCTTGTACAGCTGTCCAAATCAATAATGTAATGATTCCCTGCTTGATCAACAATAATATTCTGATAATAATAGCTACCATGGCATATACCTTTTGTTTGCCCATCTTTTTTTATTAACTTCTCATATTCGAATGCTTTAAATAAAGTTATTGCTTTCTCCCCTTTATCTATATAGAAATCTATATCCATCAAGTAACGATGCTCCCACTCATATTTTTCTGTCTTTTGCTCAATAACTTGTTTATACTTTTTGAGTTCAGCTAGGCATTCGTAAAATTCTCTATAGGTTTTTTCAAAACGTCTCTCGATTAAATCCCGGGGGCCTTCTGCAAACCCCATAGAAGCTTGATGAAAACGAGCCAGATCCATAACCGCCTTTGTTAAGTCTTTCTTCTTTCTAAAGCTGACTTCTCTTCCATCAATCCATTCTGTCAAGTAGTATGAGCTTCCCTGTTTTTCTACATACAATTTTCTATTCTTTGTTTCTATGTAATCTGCCACATGTAGAAAGCCTTTTTTCTTAAGGTGTTCCACCAGGGTCTTTCCTTTAATGGCCTTTTCTCTTCCATGCCTCAGCTTTTTCAAACAGTAATTGTGATGGGTGCATATTATTTTGTAAGCACTTCTTATCTTTTTAACTAAGATCGGGTTAATATCATACGCTGCAATCACTTCCTGTATTTCTCGATCCGTAACGGCATAAGCCCACGTCATACCATCCAATCCACTCATCTCCCAATTTCTTTATACACTATCATATGACAATTTCGTGCAAGATAGTATTGAATGGATATTTTATCGTACAGAGCTATACTCAAGCCTTTCCACAGATAGTTGCCTAACAAATAAAAAAAACCTATTACAGCTCGTAATAAGTTTTTTAAAATGGCGGAGAAGGCGGGATTCGAACCCGCGCACCAGTTTCCCGGCCTAACGGTTTAGCAAACCGTCCTCTTCAGCCTACTTGAGTACTTCTCCATATTTTTATGTGGTGCGGGTGGAGGGACTTGAACCCCCACGCACAAGGCGCTAGATCCTAAGTCTAGTGCGTCTGCCAATTCCGCCACACCCGCAAGGTATAAAAATGGTGCCCAGAGGCGGAATCGAACCACCGACACGGGGATTTTCAGTCCCCTGCTCTACCGACTGAGCTATCTGGGCAAGTAATGGTCGGGGTGGCAGGATTTGAACCCGCGGCCCTCTGGTCCCAAACCAGATGCGCTACCAAACTGCGCTACACCCCGAAATATAAAGTTCCTGTTGAAATGGTGGGCCTTCAGGGACTCGAACCCCGGACCTACCGGTTATGAGCCGGACGCTCTAACCAACTGAGCTAAAGGCCCTCATTTTTTATGGCGGAGAGGGTGGGATTCGAACCCACGGCCCCTTTCGGAGTCACTGGTTTTCAAGACCAGCTCCTTAAACCGCTCGGACACCTCTCCTTGTTGGTGACCCATCCGCGGCTCGAACGCGGGAC